>JBBRSN010000017.1:0-61674 GCA_038245375.1 Sphingomonadales bacterium
CAACCGCCGCCTCGCCAAGGACTTCGAGCGCATGGTCGAAAGCGCCACCGCCTGGCTCTTTCTCGCTTCGGTCCAACTCCTAACTCGACGAATATCAAGACTTTAATCGAGAAACAGGGGCTTCTGAGTCAGACACTCAGACACGCTTCTTCGCCGGTGCGCGCCTGGCGGGCGCCTTCTTCTCCGCCGCCGGCCTCTTCGGGGTGCTCGTCGCAGCGCCGCCCATCGATTTCTTCAACGCGGCCATCAGGTCGACGACGTTCGACGCGCCCTTGCCGACCGGCTCGTCGCTGTCATCCTCGATGATCTTGCGCCCCTTGGCCTTGCGCTTGCGCTCGACCAGGCCCTTCAGCGCATCGACATAGCGGTCGTGGAAGGTCGCGGGATCGAACTTCGCGGTCTTCTTCGCAATCAGCGCCTCGGCGAGATCGAGCAGTTCATCGTCGGGCTTGTCGCCGGGAATATCGCGAAAATAGCCCTGCGCCTTGTTGACCTCGTCGGCGTAGCGCAGCGTCTCCAGCACCATGCCGCGCCCGCAGGGTTTCAGGCTGACGATATATTCGCGCCCACGCATCGCCAGCTGGCCGAGCCCGACCTTCCTGGTGCGCCGAAGCGCCTCGCGCAGCACGATGAACGCTTCCTCCGCCAGGTCGTCGGCCGGGACGACGAAATAGGGTTTCTCGTAATAGAGCACGTCGATCTCGCTCGCATCGACGAACTGGGTGAGTTCGAGCGTCTTCTTCGACTCGAGCTTCACCGCGTCGATTTCGTCCTGTTCAAGCAGCACGAAATTGCCCTTCTCATATTCGAAGCCCTTCATGATTTCGTCGGTATCGACGGGCCCGAGGCCGGTGACGACCTTCTCGTAATGGATCGGCTTGCCCGACGGCCCGTGGATCTGCTTGAAGCTGATCTGCGCGCCCGATTTGGTGGCGCTGTAGATCTCGACCGGAATTGACACCAGCGCGAGCCTGATCTGCCCCTGCCAATAAGCACGTGCCGCCATGTTTCCGGACTCCCTCGTTACGAAGCCGATTCAATTCATGGGCGGTGGAGTCGTTCCGTCGCGTATCAGCGCGCGGGCGTTTCCCACGGACCGGGCGCGCGCCGCCCACGGCCGCGCCGGCGCGAGCGGGCGAGCCAGCCACCGAAAAATCCCAGCACCGCGGTCAGGCTCGCAAAGCCTATACTGGCGCGCCGTTGCTCGGCTGTCGCCGGGCGGTCGACCGTATCGATCAGCCAGTCGCTGTTCTGCTGCACCGTATCGATCTGACGGGCGATCGCCGGCGCATGTTTTCCGTCGATGAACGGCGCCTTGGCGATCAGCACAAAATTGAGCACCAGCTTGTCGCCATCGTGACGCGACGACGCGTCGAAATCGAAGCCGGGGCCATGGCTCGACTCCAGCCCCGACAAGGATGGCCGGAAATCGGCGACGTCGAGGATCATCCGGTGGGTACGGTTGATCGAGAAGGTCATCGCGACCGGCGCCGCGCGCACGGGACCGCCGGGCCGGGTGAACAGATCGCGGACCGTACCGGCGACGATCTCGAGGCTGCGGGTGGTGCGCAGATAGTCATCGGCATCGGCGGGCAGCATGAAGCGCTGACGCAGCACGATGCGGTCCGCCTCGCGATCGTCGGCGACCCCTACCGATCCGCTGCTCTGGAGACCGGGATAGATACCGCGATAGAAATCGAGCTTGTCCGTTTCGGTCTTCGCCAACCCCTTCTTGGCAAGACTGGCGCGCTCGATATCGGCCTCGTCGCTGGTGAAAACGGTGCGGACGTCGAGCGTCATGCCACTCGCGTCGAGCCGATAGCTTTCCGTTGTCGCCATCGTCGGTGCGGCCGGGACGGGGTTGGGAATCGCAACGAGCCGGTCCTGGCCCCGGCGGATCGGCAAGGCGAATCCATAGGGCAGGGGTGCCAGTGTATCGAGCTGCCCGCCCTGATGATCCATCGTCGCGTCGAGCCAGTAATTCCGCCCGGCGATCGTTACGAGCGTGATGACATGGTCGAAGACATTGGCGGCAGGCAGGAAGCGATCGAGCGCGGGCCCCTGTTCGCTGTCGGTCAGCGCCGGCCACGCCGCGACCCCGAGGCGCCGCAACACCGTGACGAGCAGCAGCGTCTTGTCCTTGCAATCGCCAAAGCCATTGCGGACGGTGACCGCCGGCGCCCGCGGCACGAACGAGCCCGGCCCGATCGACAGGCTGGTATAGCGGATCGAATCCTGTACCAGCCGCAGCGCGGCGATCGTACGGCGCTTTAGGTCGGGCGTCGCGGCGGCAATCGCGTCGACCCGCGCGATAAAGTCGGCCGGCAGGCGCGGATCCTGCGCATAGAAGGGCTGCGACCAGCGATCGATCGTGTCCCAATCGGCCATCGTCGACAGGCTTACGCGTGCCCATGGGCTCCACCATTTCGGCGAACCGGTCGAATCCGCCACCGGATCCGGATCCATTACGCGCCACTCGCGCACGACGACGTTTCCGACGCGACGCACGGTCGGTGCCGGTGCATGCTCGAACGAACGCGCAACCAGCGGGCGACTGGCCGGCATGCTCAAGCGGTAGCGGGTCAGCCCGGTCGGTACCGACCAGCCAAGACTGGCCGTATCGAAGAAGTTGCCGCGCCACGCGCCGGCGAGATCCTGCCAGCTCCATGCGATATCAACCACGTCGCCGACGCGCACGTCACCTAGTCTGATCAGCGCGGTGCGCTCGCCCGTGATGATGCCGTTGTCGAGCTCATCCTCCTGGCGCAGCAGATCGATCGCGGCGCTGGCGGTCTGGTCGATCATGCGACCGCCGCGCCAGATCGCGATGCGGTGGACAATCAGTCGCTGGATCGCAGGATCGAAGGTGATCTTGCTCTGGGCGGCACCCTCCAGCCCCTGCCGGTCGACCACCTTGATCGCCTGGCGACGAAAGGTGGTCGCGAAATCGCCGGTCGCGTCTACCTGGGTATCTTCCAGCAAGTCATAGCTGCCGTCCTCGACCGCGCGCAGCCGTGCGGGGTTGGCGGCGGGGATCGGCGCCCAATCGATCCCGGCGGGCGCTGGCGCGCGGACCATCGGCACCGTTTCGGCCGCCGGGGCGCCCGGCGCGAGCAAGGCCAGCAGCGCGAGGGGTGCAAGCACCGTCATGGCTCGCCGAATGATCGATCGCACACGTCGCCCCTGTTCCCCGGTCAGGCGAACCATGCCTTGGCGGCGGGAACGAGGCCAGCGCTATCGTGAAATTACAGCAAGATGGCGCCGACCATGCCGGCAATCGTCGTCCTGGGGTCATTGCAGCGCAGGTCGTTGCTCGACTTGGCGGCCGCGGCGCAATATGCCGCGCGGCATGGCCGACGATCCCCACCTGCTGTTCGACGCGTGGTACGCCGAGGCGCGCCAGAGCGAGATCAACGACTCGAACGCGATGGCGCTGGCCACCGCCGATGCCTCGGGGCAACCGGCGGTGCGCATGGTGCTGCTCAAGGGCCATGACCAGCGCGGTTTCGTGTTCTACACCAACCGCGAAAGCCGCAAGGCCACCGCGCTGGCCGAAAACGCCAAGGCCGCCTTGCTGTTCCACTGGAAGTCGCTGCGCCGCCAGGTGCGGATCGAGGGGGCGGTCACGCTGGCCAGCGACGCCGAGAGCGACGCCTATTTCGCGTCGCGTGGGCGCGATTCGCAGCTCGGCGCCTGGGCCTCGGAACAGTCGCGGCCGCTCGACGCGCGCGTCACCTTCGAGGCGCGCTTTGCCGAAACCGAAGCACGCTTCGCCGGGCAGGATGTGCCGCGCCCGCCGCATTGGGGCGGCTACCGCGTGGTACCCGACCGGATCGAATTCTGGCAGGATCGCGCGCACCGCCTCCATGAGCGCCGCCTGTTCGTGCGCGACGGTGTCGGCTGGGAGGAAGGGTTGCTCTACCCATGACCGAGGAACAGCGCCGCGCCTTTTCCCCCGTGGTGCGCGCCGCGCTGGCCAGCGTGGCGATGGCGGTGTCGCTGCTGGTGCTCAAGGCCTATGCTGCCTGGGCGACCGACTCGGTGGCGATGCTCGCCTCGCTGGCCGACACCGCGCTCGATCTGCTCGCAAGCCTGGTGACGCTGTACGGCGTACGCCTTGCCGCAACCCCGGCCGACCATGACCACCGCTTCGGCCACGGCAAGGCCGAGGCGCTCGCCGCCTTGTTCCAGGTCATGCTGATTACCGCATCGGCGGCCGGCATCGGGTGGCGCGCGGTCGTCGCGCTTGGCGGAGCGACCGCGACGCAGAAGGGCGACCTCGGCATCGGCGTATCGGTCGCCGCTATCCTCGCGACATTGGCGTTGCTCGCCTACCAGCGGCGCGTGATCCGCCAGACCGGCTCGGTCGCGATTCGCGCCGACAATGTCCACTACCAGTCCGACGTATTGCTCAACGGATCGGTGATCGCCGCGCTGCTGCTCGACCAGCGGTTCGGCCTGCACGGCGCCGATGCGCTGTTCGGCATCGCCATCGCCTTGTGGCTGGCGTTCGGCGCGTTCCGCGCGTCGTCCGAAGCGATCGACCAGTTGATGGACAAGGAATGGCCCGAGGAGGAGCGTAAGCGCTTTCTTGACGCCGCGGCCTGCCACCCGGAGTTGCGCGGGATTCACGACTTCCGCACGCGACGCTCGGGCGCGCACGACTTCGCGCAGTTCCACATGTATGTCGCGCCGGAGATGACCGTGGCCCAGGCGCACAAGGTGATGGAAACGGTCGAAAACGAGTTGCGCATCGCCTTTCCCAAGGCCGAGGTGTTGATCCATCTCGACCCGGAGGGGCATATCGACACCGACAATCCGCTGATCGAGGCGGATGTCACCCCTCATTGGTTCGGGAAACGGCTATGAGAATCCCCTTCGTCCAGATCGACGCCTTTGCCGACAAGCCGTTCGCGGGCAATCCGGCGGCGGTCATGCCGCTCGCCGGGTGGCTGGCCGACGACGTGCTGCAGGCGATCGCCACCGAGAACAATCTCAGCGAGACCGCGTTCACCGTGCCGATCGCCGCGAGCGATGACGATGGTGGCGAGGGCCCGGACTTCGAACTGCGCTGGTTCACGCCGACGTCCGAGGTCGTGCTGTGCGGCCATGCGACGCTCGCCAGCGGGCACTTCATGCTGTCGTCCGATCCGGCGCGCGACAGCGTGCGTTTCCTGACGCGCAAGGCCGGCGAACTGTCGGTGACGCGCGCCGGTGACGGCTATGAACTGGCGCTGCCGGCATGGGCGCCGAGCCCGAAGCCGCTGCCCGAGATCGTCGCCGGACTGGGCCTCGCGTCGGTGGTCGAGACGCTGTGGCATCCGCATCGTTACGGCCTGGTCGTGGTCGAGAATGCAGCGGCAATCCGTGCACTCGCACCCGATTTCCGCAAGCTGGCCGCGCAGGGCGACGTGCTGACGATCGTCACCGCGCCAGGCGAGGACAGCGACGTGATCAGCCGCGTGTTCGCCCCCGGTACCGGGATCGACGAGGACCCGGTGACGGGATCGGCGCACGCGGTGATGGTGCCCTATTGGACCAAACGCCTCGGGCGCGACCGTTTCACCGCCTATCAGGCGAGCGCACGCGGCGGGCAACTCACCTGCCGCCTTGACCGCGAGCGCGTCGTGCTGGGCGGGCGTTGCGTGACGGTGATCGAGGGGACGTTCTTCCTGTAGCTTGCCTGTGATCGCATCGCGAAAAGCTGAAAGCCGGGACCGGTCCCCGCCTTTGCGTTGACAGGTCTCTCAGCGCGATGCGCTACGCCGCGTCGGCCATCGTCCAGCGCTCGGTGGCCTCGATCCAGCCGCCGCCAAGCACCCGGTCACCGGCATAGAGCACGACAGCCTGGCCGGGGGCGACGCCATATTCGGGCGCGTCGAACAGCACGCTGTCGCCGACGCGGCGCGCCGGGACGGGCTTGGCGAGCGAGCGGACCTTCGCGGTCAGCGGGCCGACATGGTCGCCGCCGATCCAGTTTATCCCCGACAGGTGCGCCGCGCCGACCGCGAGCGCGCTACGCGGGCCGACCACGACGCGGCGTGTCGCGGGTTCGAGCCGGACGACATAGAGCGGCTCGGGCGTACCGCCGATCTCGAGGCCGCGGCGCTGACCGACGGTGAAGTGGATCAGCCCGCGATGCCGGCCGAGCACGATGCCGGCCGCATCGACGATCTCGCCGCCGATATCGGCGTCCGGCCGGAGTTTCTTCACGAGCGAGGCGTAGTCGCCGTCGGGAACGAAGCAGATGTCCTGGCTGTCGGGCTTGGCAGCGACGCCGAGCCCGAGTTCCGCCGCGAGTTCGCGGACGCGCGGCTTGGGCAGGTCGCCGAGCGGAAATCGCAGGTAATCGAGCTGCGCCTGGGTGGTGGCGAACAGGAAATAGCTCTGGTCGCGCGCCGGATCGGTGGCACGGTGGAGTTCCGCACCGTCGCGGCCGAGCATGCGGCGGACATAATGTCCGGTCGCCAGCGCATCGGCACCCAGATCGCGCGCCATGCCGAACAGGTCGGTAAATTTCGGCCCCATGTTGCAGCGGATGCATGGGATCGGCGTGCGGCCGGCGATATATTCGTCGGCAAAATCATCGATCACCTGATCGCGGAAGCTGCTTTCATGATCGAAGACATAGTGTGCGATGCCGAGCCGGTCACACACCGCGCGCGCATCGCGAATGTCGCGGCCCGCGCAGCACGAGCCGGCGCGACCGACCGCTTCACCATGGTCGTAAAGCTGGAGCGTGATGCCGATCGTCTCCGCGCCGGAGCGCGCGGCGAGCGCCGCCACGACCGAGCTGTCGACGCCGCCGGACATGGCAACGACGATGCGCTTGCCCTTGAGAGCGCCGCCAAACTGGAAATCGACCGAGTCCATGATCGGCGGGCGCATAGCGGCTGTCGCGCCCAGAGTAAAATTTACCGGCGTTACCAACCCATTTCAGCGGGCTTTACCGCGCCTTCACTACGTCTCGCTAAAGCAGACGCTTGATCGAGTCTCTGACGCTTCGAAAGGGCGCATGTGGATCTGAGTTTTCACCGTTTCGAACCCGACGCGCGGGTCATCGCGCTACCGCCCGATCTGGCGGTGATGCTCGTCGGGGTCGGGGCGCGCCAGGCGGCGAGCCCGACGGCGATGCTCCATGCCCGCCTTGTCCCCGCCGCTGCTGCACCGTGGTTTGCGCCACCGCACGGCGCTTTCAATCTCGCAATGGCACAACTGCTAACATTGTGGAAACAGGAATGAACCTGTCGTTTACCGCGCCGCTTTAGCCGGCGTTCAAGTCCGGGCCGTATTGGCCGTTACAGGAATGAGAGGGGGCCCCCCGCCCCGATCGAGGTTGAGAATGATCGAGAACCAGAAGATTCGACCCGCAAAAGTGATTGGCCCGCTCGGCGAGCCGTTGACGCTCGACACCTTGCCGCCGCCCGAAACAACGCGGTGGGTGGTCCGCCGCAAGGCCGAGGTCGTCGCCGCGGTCAATGGCGGACTGTTGTCGGTCGACGAGGTTTGCGACCGCTACAACCTCACGGTCGAGGAATTCGCTGGCTGGCAGCGCGCGATCGATCGCTCGGGTATGCCGGGCCTGCGCGTGACGCGGATCCAGCATTATCGCTCGCTGTACGATCGCCAGCAGAAATACTGACGGCGGCGCCGGCGGCGCAGCGACTTCGAAGAAACTCATCACCTTTCGGGCCAGCGCATTCGGACAGTGCGCTGGCCCGATACCGTTCAGGCCGGATGCTAGCCGAGATATCGGGCGGAAGCCCGGCGGCGGGCTCTGGCGCAACCAGCGCCGCCGCAAGGAACCTTTTGCACCCGTTACGAGTCTTGTTCTCCGTACCCGCTGCGTCGGGTAGCTAATGGAGGGAAGAAAATGGGTCTCACCGGTCTTATCGTATGGCTCGTCGTCGGCGGCATTTGTGGCTGGCTGGCAAGTATGGTCATGCGTACCGATGGTCAGCAGGGGATCATTCTCAATATCGTCGTCGGCATTGTCGGCTCTGTGATTGCGTCTTTCATCTTCGGTGCAGGAATCAATCAGGCGATCACGGTGATGACGTTCGTCTATTCATTGGTCGGCGCCATCATTTTGCTCGCGATCGTCAATTTGATTCGTCGCGGTTCGGTACGCTGAACCGCCAGTAACGCGTAGGAAAAGGGGTCGCCCGGGTCACCGGGCGGCCCTTTTTTGCGTCATTTCAGCAGGAAGCGCACCGACAGGCTGACGGTGACATCGGTTTCGCCGGCGGCGATATCGGTCGATGCCTTTTCGGCCCTTGCCGCCATGGCGAAGACGCGCGGCGGTGGTGACCCACCGTCATTCTGGCCGGCCTCGGAAATCGACAGGATCCGCGAGACCGTAAGCCCGGCGGCGCGCGCATAAAGTTCGGCGCGGGCGCGGGCGCGCTTGACCGCATCGGTACGCGCCTCGTCGAGCGCTGATTCGGGGTTGTCGATCGAAAGGTTCGGGCCGTCGATCTGATTCGCACCTTCGCCGACCAGCGCATCGAGAATCGCGCCGGAACGGGCAATGTCGCGGAAGCGAATCGAGACGGCGTTGCTCGCCTGATAGCCGGTCACCTCAGGCGGCTTGCCATCGGCATAACGGTATTGCGGACTGAGCGAGACGTTGGCGGTCTGTACGTCGCGCGGCTGGACCCCGGCGCGCCTGATCGCCGCGAGCACGCGTGCCATGCGCGATGCATTGTCGGCCAGCGCCGCAGCGGCAGTGGCGCCTTGCGTCACGACGCCCGAACGAATCGTCGCGACGTCGGGCACGCGCGTCGTCTTCCCTTCCGCGGTGACGTCGAGCAGCGTGCCGTCGGGAAGCATCGGCGACATCATCGGCATCTGCGCCGCGGCCGGGCCGGCCAGCGGCACCGCGACCAGTGCCATCACCAACAATATCTTGCGCATGTCATTCTCCCGGAATCGTCTGGTCGCACCCTATTGGCACCTTCCAGACAAACCGGCGATGAACGAATCAGTGCCCGCGCCACGCACACGGAGGAAACCGCGGATCACGACCCCCTTGGCCAGGCCGGGATGGCGCTCGAAGATGATCGCCTGACCTACCGCCCGCGGCGCGAGGTGACGAGGCGGTAAAGCGCGAGAAGTACCACCGCCCCGGCGGTCGCTGCGCCATAGCTCTGCCAGCCGCCTTCGACGTGCAAGCCGAGATAAGGCGAGACATAACCGGCGAGCAATGCACCGGCGATGCCGATCAGGATCGTCACGATAATCCCGCCCGGATCCTTGCCGGGCATGATGATCTTTCCGAGGATCCCGGCGACCAGACCAATCAGGATCCAGCCAAGGAAGGTGTTGTGCGTCAGCATCGCGCCACTCCAGTGTCGCCCGCCCCCCAATGGCTGGCGCGCGAACCTTGCGCTACAGCGAAACAATTGCAACCCATTACGGACCGAACCACCCCGCCATCCTTGCGAATTAGCGTAAAACGAGCCATGGCGGCGCGTTGACCGATGACCCTCTTGAGGTCGGTGATATATTCAGCTAATACAGCTCTAGCAAGATGCTGCGGCGGTCGGCCGCGACGGGGAAAGTGACGCACATGAACTATGATTCGCCGGCGTGGAGCAAGGACGATCAACGCGCCTTGCCGGACGGTTCCGAGCGCTCACGCCGAGGCCTGATCATCGGCGTGGTGGTCGCGGTGGTGGTCGCGCTGGTCGTCGGCTGGTTCATGTTCCACAAAAAGCCCGAGCAGGCCAAGCCGGTCGAGCAGTTGCCTACCGTGAGCGTCGCTTCCCCCGGCCGGCAAGCGGTGGCGCGGGTGATCGCGGCGACCGGGTCGCTCGCCGCGCAGGTCGACATGCCGGTCGGCGTTGCCGGCGAGGGTGGCCGCGTGACGCAGGTGCTGGTCCAGCCGGGTCAATGGGTCGAGGCCGGCCAGGTCCTCGCGACGGTCGATCGCTCGGTGCAGAGCCAGACCGCCGCCTCGCTCGCCGCGCAGGTCGCGGTGGCGCAGGCCGACGCCAAGATCGCCCAGTCCAATCTCGACCGCGCCCAGTCGCTGGTCGACAAGGGCTTCATCTCGCGCGCCGACCTCGAAACCAAGTCGGCAACGCGCGATGCCGCCAACGCCCGGGTCCGCGTTGCCCAGGCGACGCTAGCCCAGCAGCGCGCCTCGAACGGCCGCCTCGACATTCGCGCGCCGGCCGCCGGGCTGGTGCTAATGCGCGCCGTCGAGCCGGGTCAGATCGTCAGTGCCGGGTCGGGCATGCTGTTCCGCATCGCAAAGAGCGGCCAGCTCGAGCTGCGCGCGCAGCTGAGCGAGGCCGATATCGCGACGCTCAAGGTCGGCGACAGCGCCGATGTCACCCCGGTCGGGAGCGACAGGCACTTCGCCGGCCATATCTGGCAGGTGTCGCCGGTCATCGATCCCCAGAGCCGCCAGGGAATCGCCAAGATCGCGCTGTCCTTCGACCCGGCACTGCGCCCGGGCGGTTTTGCCGCGGTGTCGATCCGCAGCGGGACGAGCGACGCCCCGCAGCTGCCCAACTCGGCGATCCAGAGCGATGAAAAGGGCAATTTCGTCTATGTCGTCGGTGCCGACGACAAGGTCGCGCGGCGCGCCGTGACGATCGGCGAAGTATCCGACAGCGGTGTATCGATCGCCTCGGGGCTGATCGGCAACGAGCGGGTCGTGCTGGCTGCTGGCGCATTCCTCAATCCGGGCCAGAAGGTGAAGCCGATCCTGTCGAAGACCAGGAGCTGACATCATGGGTTTCCGTAACATCTCGGCCTGGTCGATCCGTAACCCGGTTCCGTCGCTCGTCCTGTTCTTCATGCTGACCGTGGCGGGAATCTTCAGCTTCCACTCGATGCAGGTCAACGACAGCCCCGACATCGATTTTCCGGTGGTGATCGTTTCGGTTGGCCAGCCGGGCGCTGCGCCAAGCGAGCTGGAAACCCAGGTCACGCAGAAGATCGAGGCGGCAGTGCGCAGCCTGCAAGGCATCGACGAGATCGACTCGCGCGTGACCGAGGGGCAATCGCTCACCATCGTCCAGCTGGCGATCGGCACGCCGATCGACCGCGCGGTCGAGGATGTGCGCAGCGCGGTCCAACAGGTGCGCAGCGACCTCCCCGACGGCATTCTCGAACCGCAGATCGAGCGCGAGAACACCACCAATAACGACCTCGCCAGCTATGCCGCGGTCAGCACCGACATGACGATCGAACAGCTCAGCTGGTACATCGACAACACCGTCTCGAAGGAACTGCTGTCGGTTCCCGGCATGGCCCATATCGATCGCAACGGTGGGGTCAGTCGCGAAATCCGCGTCATTCTCGATCCCATTCGCTTGCAGTCGCACGGGTTGACCGCGAGCCAGGTCAACCAGCAGCTGCGCCAGGTCAATCTCAACGCCGCCGGCGGCCGCGCCGAGATCGCCGGGTCGGAGCAGTCGGTGCGCGTGCTGGGTAACGCCGGTACGGCCTATGATCTCGGCCAGACGCAGATTTCGGTCGGCGGCGGGCGCACGGTCAAGCTGAGCGACATCGCCGATGTCCGCGACCTCTATGCCGAGCAGCGCTCGTCCTCGTCGCTCAACGGTCGCCAGGTACTGAGTTTCGACTTCCAGCGTTCGAAGGGCGGCTCCGACGTGACCGTGTTCCACGGCGCGGAGGCAAAGCTCGCCGCGCTCGAGAAGCGCAATCCCAAGGTTCATTTCCAGCTCATTTTCAACAACGTCAAATATACCGAGCAGCAATATAATTCGGCGCTCGAAGCGATGGTCGAGGGCGCCGTGCTCGCGGTTCTCGTCGTGCTGCTGTTCCTGCGCGACTGGCGCTCGACGATCATCTCGGCACTGGCGATCCCGCTGTCGGCGATCCCGACCTTCTGGTTCATGGAATTGATGGGGTTCAACCTCAACCAGATGACGCTGCTCGCGCTGAGCCTGGTCGCCGGCGTGCTGGTCGACGACGCGATCGTCGAGATCGAAAACATCGTTCGACACATGCGGATGGGCAAGACCGCCTATCAGGCGGCGATCGACGCCGCCGACGAGATCGGTCTCGCAGTGCTCGCCACGACCATGTCGATCGTCGCGGTGTTCCTGCCCGTAGGCCTGATGCCCGGCATATCGGGGCAGTTCTTCAAGAATTTCGGCCTCACCGTCGTTGTCTCGGTGCTGATGAGCCTCGCGGTCGCACGCCTGCTGACGCCGATGATCGCGGCCTATTTTCTCAAGGCCAAGGGCCATCAGTTGCACGGCGAGGGGCGGATGATGGACGTCTATATGAAGGTCCTGCACTGGACGCTCAGCCATCGCTGGTCGGCGGTCGTCGGCAGCGCCGCTGCAATGGCACTGACGGTCGTCTGCGCAATGAACCTGCCGATGACCTTCCAGCCCGATCAGGACCAGGATTCGAGCGTCGCCACGATCGAGATGGTACCGGGCACGACGCTGGCGCAGACCGAGGCGGTGGTCGATTATGTCGCCGATTTCCTGCGCAAGCAGCCCGAGGTCCAGAACGTCTATGCACGCTCCTTTGTCGGCAACGGCCGGGTGACCGCGATCTTCAAGGAAAAGAAGACGCAGACCAGCAACGAATTCGAGCGTGCGCTCGCACCGCAGCTCGCGCAGATCGCCGATGCGCGTGTGTCGTTCCGCTCGAGCAATGGCTGGGGCAGCAGCGGGCGCGATCTGACGATCACGCTGGGCGGCGACGACCCCCGGGTACTGACGCAGACCGCGATCACGCTGGTCGAGCAGATGTCGCACCTGCGCAATGTCGTCGCACCGCGCATCACCGGCGATCTGCAGCGGCCCGAGATCGTCATCAAGCCACATATGGACCTCGCGGCCAATCTCGGCGTGACGACGCAGGCGCTGTCCTCGGCGATCCGCATCGCGACGCTGGGCGATATCGACCAGAACAGTGCGAAATTCTCATTGAGCGATCGCCAGATACCGATCCGCGTCGCGCTCGACCAGAATGCGCGCCAGCGACTTTCGACGATCCAGAACCTGCCGGTGCAGACCGCCAGTGGCGGATCGGTTCCGCTCAGCCTGGTCGCCGAGGTCAGCTTCGGTGCCGGGCCGACCAAGATCGAGCGCGTCGCGCAGCAACGCCAGATCACCATCGGCGCCGACCGGGCACCCGCCGTGGTCAGTGGCACCGCGATGGCCGCGATCGACCAGTTGCCGGTCATGAAGAGCCTGCCGACCGGCGTGTCGAAACTGACGCTTGGCCAGGCCAAATGGCAGGCCGAGATGGTCAACAACTTCCTCGTCGCCGTCGCCGCCGGCGTGTTCCTGGTGTTCGCGGTGCTGGTGCTGCTCTATCGCCGGTTCCTGCCGCCATTCGTCAACATGGGGTCCTTGATGCTCGCACCGCTGGGTGGGCTGCTTGCGCTGCTGATTACCGGCAATCCGATCTCGATGCCGGTCTTCATCGGCCTGCTCATGCTGCTCGGCATCGTCGCCAAGAATTCGATCCTGCTGATCGATTTTGCGCTCGAGGAAATGAACAAGGGCGTCGATCCGTTCACCGCGATCATCGACGCCGGCCACAAGCGCGCCCAGCCGATCGTCATGACCACGGTGGCGATGGTCGCCGGCATGGTGCCGACGGCGCTTTCGCTCGGCGGCGACGGGTCGTGGCGTGCGCCGATGGGCATCACCGTGATCGGCGGGCTGTTGCTGTCGACGGTGCTGACATTGTTGATCGTACCGGCAAGCTTCAGCCTGGCGGTGGGAATCGAGCGCTGGATCGGCCCGAAGCTGGGCAGGCGCCTGCTGACCTATCGACCTGGCGACGATGGCAAGCCGGTGATCGACAACGCGCCCGAGCCCGGTCGGATCGCCGGTCGTCCGGGCACGATCGGCTATCGTGGCGAGGACCCTCATCCGGCCACGTGACCGCGCGCCCGCGCCGCAAAGTGTGGCCGGGTACGACGAATGCTTGAACAATCCCCGTTTTCAGGGATTGTCGTCACGATGAACCTGTTTCGCCGCCCCACCATCGTCGCCGAGGCCCCCCCGCCCGGCTTGCGACGCATGCGATGGGTGGCGACGGGGCTGCTCGTCGCGATGGCGGCGACCTATCTGATGACGCGCGCGCTGGCCGACCAGCATCCCGCGTTCGGCTATGTCCGCGCCTTTGCCGAGGCGGCAATGGTCGGCGGGCTGGCCGATTGGTTCGCCGTCACCGCGCTGTTCCGTCATCCGCTCGGCCTGCCGATTCCGCACACCGCGATCATCCCGCGCAACAAGGATCGCATCGGCACGACGCTGGCGGCGTTCCTGCGCGACAATTTCCTCATTCCGGCCGTCGTCGCACGACGCATGCTGGGCGTCGACGTCGCCGGCGCCGCAGGGCGCTGGCTCGCCGGCCCGGGTGGCGGCCAGGGCCGTTTGCGCGTCGGCGCATCGCGGCTGGCGGCTGACATCCTCGCCGCACTCGACCAGAAGCGGCTCGGCGGGATGGTGCGTGGCGCGATGGGGCAACGGCTGCGCGCGCTCGACCTGGCGCCGTTGCTCGGCCAGGCGCTCAGCGCGGCGATGGCGGAGGGGCGGCATCTCCCGCTGCTTGACGGCATCATCCGCTGGGCGGCGAAGATCCTCGCCGCCAACGACCATCTGATCCGCGCGATGGTGCATGAGCGCGCCGGATCGGTGATGCGCTGGACCGGGCTCGATGAGACGCTGGCCAACAAGATCATCGACGGGCTCGACAATCTGCTGTTCGACATGGCGCACGACCCCGACCATCCCTTGCGCGAAAAGGCCGAGGAAGGGTTGAGCACGCTGGCGCACGACCTGCAGCATGACCCCGAGATGCAGGCGCGGGTCGAACGGGTGAAGGCCGAGATCATCGACAACCCGGCGATGCAGCGCTGGCTCGACGGCGTGTGGGAGCAGGCGCGCGCGGCAATGCTGCGGATGGCACGCGACCCCGATGCGGCGCTGGCCGGGCAATTCGGCGAGGCACTGAACCAGCTTGGCGAGACACTCCAGAAGGACCGCTTGCTCGGCGAGACGATCAACCGCTTCGTGCGCCGCGCGGTGGTCGGCATGGCGGCGGATTATGGCGACGGCATCGTCCGGCTGGTATCGGAAACGGTCCGCGGCTGGGATGCCGATACGATAACGCGACGGCTGGAAAATGCCGTCGGTCGCGACCTGCAATATATCCGCGTCAACGGAACCCTTGTCGGCGGGCTGGTCGGGCTTGCCATCCACGCCGTCGATGTCCTGCTCTGACACCGGCCGGCGTCGCGGTCAGTGCTCCCAGTCCTCGATCTGCCAGCCCTTTGCACGGGCAAGGGTGCGCAGCGGCCCGTGCGCGTTTACCGCGACCGCCTCGTCCGCCCAGACAAAGGTCGGAGCGTCGGAGACGTGATCCGAATAGAAGCGCACATGGACGTCGTCGCGCACGATGCCTTCGCGCGCCATCCACGCCTCGATCATCCTGAGCTTGGCCGGACCGTAGCAATTCTCGCCCTCGATATGCGCCAACAACCGGCCATGGACATCCTTTCGCACGCCTGTCGCGACGACGTCGTCGAAGCCGAGGCGTTCGGCGATCGCGCTGGCGTAGAAGCCGTACGACGCGGTGGCCATGACCAGCCGGCGCCCCTCCGCCTTGTCGGCGGCGATCTGCGCGCGCGCGCCGGTAAAAACACCCGAGGCGACGACCTGCTCGGCAAAACGCGCGGCCGCATCGCGCGCCGCGTCGGCATGCAGCTTGCCGCCGAGAATCAGGCGCTGCGTCCATTGCTTGAGCCGCCCGCGATCGATCAGTTTCGCTGCATAGGCGCCGGTCGCGACTCCGGCGAGCGGGAACAGCGCGAGCCGCCACGGCGCACGCCCGCGTGCGGTGGCGACCAGAAACGCGGTCCAGGTCGGCGCGTGGGTGATGGTCCGGTCCATGTCGTAGATCGCAAGGTCTTGCATCGGGTCACCTTAGGCATGGTGGCGCTTGCCGATCCAGCGGCTTTGCACCAAGGTTGGCGGCTATGACCGAAAATGCCGACTTTGCGCTGGAGCGCGCCACGGATGGCGACGTTTTGCGGTTCAGCGGCGTGCTCGCGCTCGCCAAGCTCGGCGACGTGCCCGACCGGCTGCGCGCCTTCGATGGCGCGGTCGCGAAAATCGACCTGAGCGGCATAGACCATATCGACACGATCGGGGCGTGGATCGTCCACCGCTTCGCCGCCGAAAAGGGCGCGACGATCGAGGGACTGGATCTCGACGGCGAGCATCTGCTGTCGCAGGTCGAGCAGGCCGACCAGCCGGTCGCGATGCGCCCGGCGCATGTCGGCAGCATCGTACGCATCGTCGGCGAGATCGGCGAGGCGACCGTCACGGCGCTGGGTACGATGCTTGGGCTGCTCGCCTTTCTCGGTGCGACCACGCTGGCCTTCGGCAACGTCCTGCGCCACCCGTCGCGCTTCCGCTTCAACGCGACGGTGCGGCGCTTCGAGGTGGTCGGGGTGACCGCGCTCGGGATCATCGGGTTGATGAGCTTCCTGATCGGCATCGTCATTGCGCAGCAGGGTTCGGTCCAGCTGGAGCAGTTCGGTGCGCAGGTGCTGACGATCAACCTGGTCGGCCGCATCACGATGCGCGAACTCGGGGTGCTGATGACGGCGATCATGGTCGCCGGACGATCGGGATCTGCCTTTGCCGCGCAGCTCGGCACGATGAAGCTGACCGAGGAAGTCGACGCGATGCGTACGATCGGCGTCTCGCCGATGGAGGCGCTGGTGCTGCCGCGGGTGATCGCCGCCGTGGTGATGATGCCGCTGCTGGGCTTTTATGCGTCGCTGATCTCTATCATCGGCGGCGGCCTGATGTGCTGGGCGGTGCTCGACATTCCACCGATCACCTATGTCCAGCGCATCCGCGAGGTCGTGCCGCTGACCGATGTGTGGATCGGCCTGATCAAGGCACCGGTGTTCGGTGCGATCATCGCCATCGCCGGCTGCTTCCAGGGCATGCAGGTCGAAGGGGACGCCGAGCAGGTCGGCACGCGCACCACCGCCGCGGTGGTCCAGGCGATCTTTCTGGTGATCGTGGTCGATGCGTTCTTCGCGGTGTTCTTCACCCATATCGGCTGGAAGTAAGCATGCGCGGCGACAAGGACGACATCGTCATCAGCGTGCGCGGACTGAAGAACAGCTTCGGCGAGCAGGTCGTCCATGAGGGACTGGACCTCGAGGTGAGGCGCGGCGAGATCATCGGCGTCGTCGGCGGATCGGGCACCGGCAAGTCGGTGCTGATGCGGTCGATCATCGGGCTGCAGACCCCCGTTGAAGGCGAGATCGAAGTGTTCGGCGAATCGATGCTCGGCGACAGCACGCCCGCAACCGAGGATATCCGGCGGCGTTGGGGCGTGTTGTTCCAGGGCGGTGCGTTGTTCTCGACCTTGACCGTGGCCGAAAACACCCAGGTGCCGCTGCAGGAATTCTATCCCCATCTCGACCGCGCGCTGCTCGACGAGATCGCCGCGTACAAGGTCGTCATGACGGGCCTGTCGCCCGAGGCGGGACCGAAATACCCGGCCGAGCTGTCGGGCGGCATGCGCAAGCGCGCCGGGCTGGCGCGCGCGCTCGCGCTCGACCCGGAACTGCTGTTCCTCGACGAGCCGACCGCCGGCCTCGACCCGATCGGTGCAGCGGCATTCGACGAGCTGACCAAGTCGCTGCAGAAGACGCTCGGGCTGACCGTCTTCCTGATCACGCATGATCTCGACAGCCTCTACGCGATCTGTGACCGTGTCGCGGTGATCGCCGACAGGAAGGTGATCGCGGTCGGCACGATCGACGAATTGCTCGCGCTCGATCATCCGTGGATCGAGGAATATTTCAAGGGACCGCGCGGGCGCGCGGCGATCGCCACGCTCGACCGGGCCGAGGCGAAACTGGCAGGGGCTAGCGTCTGATGGAAACCCGTTCCAACCATGTCCTTGTCGGCAGCGTGGTGTTGATCCTGCTCGCCGTGCTGGCGCTGTTCCTCGTCTGGATCACGCGCTTCGGCGCGACCGACGAAAAGGAATATGACATCTTCTTCAAGCAGTCGGTCGACGGCCTCGCCAAGGGTTCGGCGGTAACCTTCTCCGGCGTCCCTTCCGGCCAGGTCAAGGAGATCGCGCTGTTCAAGGACGACCCCGAGTTCGTTCGCGTGCGCATCGTCGTCAGGGACGAGACCCCGGTGCTGGAAGGCACCACCGCGACGATGCAGGGCAGCTTTACCGGGACCAGCACGATCCAGCTCGACGGAGCGGTCAAGGGTGCCGCGCCGCTCAGCTGCCCGGCCGACAAGCCGAAGAGCAGCTGCCCGTTCGGTGTCCCTGTCATCCCGCCACGCGCGGGCGGGCTGGGCGCGTTGCTCAGTTCGGCGCCGAAGTTGCTCGAACGCATCTCGACGTTGACCGAGCGGCTGACCGAAATGCTGTCGGACAAGAACCAGGCCTCGATCACCGGGATCCTGAACAACACCAACCGGCTGACCAAGGCGCTGGCCGATCGCGGGCCGGAAATCGCCGCGACGCTGGCCGAGACGCGCCAGACGATCCAGAAGGCCGGCCTTGCCGCCGAGCAGATCGGGCAGCTGGCGCAGACCACCAACGGCGTGATGACCGATGACGTGCGGCCGGCGATGGCCAATCTCAATGCGGCGATCAAATCGGCGCGGACCAGCGCGGATTCACTCAACGCCGCGATCACCGACGTGCGGCCGGGCCTGCAGGCCTTCTCCAAGCAGACCATGCCCGAGGTCGGCCAGCTGGTGCACGACCTGCGCCAGATGTCACAGGCGCTGAGTGCGGTGGCCGAGAAGGTCGACCAGCAGGGTGCCGGTTCGATCATCGGCGCGCCGCGCCTGCCCGATTACAAGCCCAGCAAGTGAGGACCATGATGCGCCCTGCCCCACTCAAGGCCGCGCTCGCGCTGGCCGCGCTCGCGCCGCTGTCGGCATGTATCAGCTTCGGCGCCAAGCCCCCGGCCTCGTTGCTGACGCTGACCTCGGCCACCGCCCTGCCGGCCGGGCAGACGCAGTCCTCCGCGACCAGCCCGACGATCACCATTTCGGTGCCAGCGGTCGGCGGGGCGCTGGCGACGCAGCGCGTACCCGTTTCCGAAAACGAGACCGCGATCGCCTATGTCAAGGACGCACAGTGGGTCGAGCCGCCCGCGCGGCTGTTCGCGCGGCTGATGTCGGACACGATCGCGGCCAAGACCGGGCGCGTCGTGCTGTCGGGCGCGCAGTCCTTCGCCGATCCGGGCGCTCGGCTGACCGGCGAATTGCGCCAGTTCGGGGTCGATGCCGGGAACCATCAGGTGGTGGTGGTGTACGACGCCGCGCTGATGCGCAGCGAAGGGCATGTCATCGAGAAGCGCCGGTTCATGGCGACGGCACCGCTGCCCAAGGTCGACGCCGCCAATGTCGGGATCGGCCTCAACCAGGCCGCGAACCAGGTAGCGGGCGAAGTCGCCGAGTGGATCGGCAAGTAACGCGCATTGCGCTCCAGAGCGTGATGCGAAAAAGTGGGAACCGGTTTTTCGCAATAAATCACGCGACAACAAAGAATTATAGAGCGGGATCCAGTTCAGCTTAATCGCATCCCGCTCTAAGGCGTGTCGGCGCGCCGAACGGCGAGCGGCACGTCGCACACATCAATACCACCGAGTGCGACGAGCCCTTTGGGGTGCAGCTTGAGGTCGAGCATCGCGGCGAAGCGCTGATTGTCGGCGGCGCGATATTCGAAATGCGGGCGTTGCGCCGCGGGGATATCGCTGGCGAGGCGCACCGACAGGATCGGCGTACGCTCCCCGGCGGTGGCGTAGAAACCAAGCGGCGCGTCGCTGCGCGGCAGCGCCGAGAGATACTGCATGCCTTCAACGATGCGGCCGACGATCGTGTAGTTGCGGTCGAGCCGGCGTGCCGCCTGGCCGATCGGCGTGAACAGCTCCGACCCGCTGCCTGTATCGGGCGCAACGTCGCGCGCCACGCCAACCGTGCCGTAGCAATGCGTGATCCATGAGGCCGCGCCATCGGTGGCGATGGGCCAGCCATCGGCGGTGATACCGGCGGCGGTCGAATAAGCGTCGGCGCGGGCCAGGCGCTGGGCCGGCGCGAAGGACGCGATGTCGTATTCCGCGGCCGGCACCTTCACGACATTGCCGGGCAGCGGCTTCTTCTCCGTCGGATCGCCCCATTGCGCGACCCAGCCTTCCTGAACGCGGTAGACGCTCTCGCCGTCCCACCATCTCGCCTGCGCCAGCCGGCGGACATTGGCGACGTGCTCCGGCGCGAAACCGGGCGCGAGGCGGATCACGATGGTGCGATTGCCGGCCAGCGTGACGACCAGCAGTTCATCGTCGGGGATCGGTCTCCAGTCGCTGGCGATCGGATCCGAGGGCAGCGGCGCGGCGGGCGGCGCGGCCTGGACGGCGGCGAGCAAGGCGATGAATGAGATCAGCATGCCGGCCTTGTGGCACGCCCGCCGCGCGATACGCAATCGCGCGGTGTTTGACGTTGTCGATCGGCGCCAACGGGCCGATCGACCATATCTTCGCCGGCACCATCGTCTCCAGCCAGCTTGCCGCCTCGGACGATCGCCTCGCCTTCGATTTCAGCGCATCGATGGTCCCGGCCGAGCTCGTCGCGCGAGGCGTCGCCGACACCAGCGCGCTACCCGACTATCCCTATCGCGACGATGCGCTGCTGGTGCGGCAGGCGATCCATGAATGGGTCGAGGGTTATGTCGCGCTCTATTACGCCGATGATGCCGCGGTGACCGGCGACAGCGAGCTTGCCGCGTGGGCCGCGACGCTCGGCGATGAGGGGCGGATCAAGGGCCTCCCCGCCATCACCACGCGCCACGCGCTGGCGCAGGTCTGCACGATGGCGATCTTCACCGCCAGCGCGCAGCATGCCGCGGTCAATTTCCCGCAGCGCGCGATCATGGATTTCGCGCCCGCCATCACCGGCGCCGGCTGGGCGGCCGAACCGGTCGAGCGCAGCGGGCACGACAAGGCCGGCTGGCTCGCGATGATGCCGCCGCTGTCGCCCGCGCTCGAACAGCTCGACACGCTCTATCTGCTCGGTTCGCTCTATTACCGCCCGCTCGGCGATTATCGCTGCCGTTCCTTCCCCTATCCGCACTGGTTCCAGGATCCGGCGGTGACCGGCCCCGAAGCCCCGCTGCCGCGCTTCCAGGCGGTGCTGGCGCAGGTCGAACAACAGATCGTCGCGCGCAACGCCAACCGCATGTTCCCCTATCCGTTCCTCCAGCCGAGCCTGATCCCGACCAGCATCAATATCTGAGCGGAGTGGCGGCGAGAGTGATCGGGCGGATCGCGCCCGGCGCCGAGGAGTTTCGATCCTTGGTCAGTCGCGATCGTGCAATCGATAGCCGACACCGGGCTCGTTCCGAATCAGGCTGGGGTTGGCCGGATCGGTTTCGATCTTCAGCCTGAGCGCGCGGACCGCGACGCGAAGATATTCGACATCGGCGACATGCGCCTCGCCCCAGATGTCGCGGAGCAGCGCGCGGTGCGTGATCACCCGGCCCGGATGCCGCGCGAGCATCGCCAGCAGCGCGAACTCCTTGGGGGTCAGGTGGACCTCCGCCCCGCCACGTTGCACGGTCCGGCGATCGAGGTCGATCACGCGATCGCCGATCACGATCCGCCGCTGCTCCCCGGCCGCTACGCGCCGGTGCCGCAGGCAGGTGCGCACCCGGGCCAGCATCTCGTCGGTATCGAACGGCTTGGTGACATAATCGTCGGCGCCAAGATCGAGCGCGGCCACCTTCTCGGCACTGTCGTCGCGCGCGGTCAGCACCAGGATCGCGATGCCCTGCGCATGGATCGCCGGAATCAGTTCCAGTCCATCGCGATCGGGCAGGCCGAGGTCGAGCAGGAGGAGTTCGGGCGCGCGCACCGCAATCGCCGCGAGCACCTCGCGCGCATCCGCCGCCTCGCGCACGCAATAACCGCCGCGGGTGAGCGCGCGCGCCACCAGCGTTCGGATCGCGGGCTCGTCGTCGACCACCAGGATGTCGGCGTCGCCCGTCACGCCGCGTCGTCCAGCAGCAGCGCTGCGGGGAACAGGATCGAGAAGCGCGCGCCCCCCAGATCCTCGCGATTGGCGGCGGTGACCGATAGCTGCATCGCGTTGGCAAATCCCTTGACGATGGCGAGGCCGAGCCCGGTCCCGCCGGTCCGATCCGACCCTTCCAGCCGATGAAAGCGATCGAACACCCGCGCCTCCAGGCCGGGCGGCAGCCCCGGCCCATGATCGATCACCGACAGCACGACTCCGTCGCGTTCCCGGCGGCCCTCGAACCGGATCGGGCTCGCCGGCGTGCCGAACTTGGCGGCATTGTCGATCAGGTTGATCAGGATATGGCCGAGCAGCCGCGGGTCGGCACGCACCAGCGGCAGGTTGGGCGGCACGTCGAGCTCGATGGCGCGGCCGCCGAGCGTCGTGCGCATGTCGTGAACCGCGCTGGCAACCGCGTCGGTCAGGTCGATCGGCTCGGCGCGGACCGCGAGCGCGCCGGATTCGATCCGCGTGATCTCGATCAGGTCCTCGAAGAACCGGCCCAGCCGCTGCGCTTCGGTGCGGATTGTCGCGACCAGCGCGTTGCCGCCATGCTCGGCGTCGAGCGCATCGGCGGCGGCGCTGATCGCGGTCAGCGGGGTGCGCAGATCGTGGCCGATCGACGACAGCAGCGTCGCGCGCAGATCGTCGCGTTCGCGCACGCTCGCCACCTGCCGCATCTCCGCTTCGAGCCGCAGCCGTTCCTGCGCGAGCGCGGCCTGGTCGATCAGGCTCATCAACAGCAGCATGCGATCCGCCGCGACGGGTTCGCTGGCATCGCCGCGCGCAAGGCCGATCACCGCGAGCACGCCGAGCGAGGTCTTGAGTGGGCGAAATTGCCATTCGGACGCGGTCAGCGTGTTGGTACCGCGCCCGGTCGCCTCGCCGCGATCGAACGCCCAGTCGACCGCCGCCATTTCGATCGCACTCAGGCGATTTTCAGGGGGGGAGGCCGCAACCAGTCGATTGGAGCCATCGGCGTCGCGCAGCAGCAGCACCGTGTCGACATCGAGCATCCGCGACACCTCGCCGCAGACGGCGTGCGCCGTTTCGGATTCGTCCGACAACGTGCCCAGCGTCTTGGCGAAGCCGGCGATCGCGGCATTCTCGCGCGCGCTGCGCCCGCCCAGCAGCGCCTGGGCGCGCACCCGCCCGGCGAGCTGGCTGGTCACCACCGCAACCCCGATCAGCACGACCACCGTGATCAAATTCTGCGGGTCGTAGACGGTGAAGGTGTGGATCGGCGGCAGGAAGAACCAGTTGAAGGCAAGCCCCGCCACCACCCCCGCCACGATACCCGCGCGAAGACCGAGCAGGCTGGCGCAGGCGACCACCGGGATGAGGTAGAGCAGGTCGATGCTCTGATACCCGATCCAGGGATTGATCAGCGACGCAAAGCCGGTCAGCAGCGCGACCGCCGCGAGCGGGATCGCATAGTCCTGCCAATGCCCCATGCCGAAGCGCGAAGCGGGACGGCGCGGCGCGCCGGCGACGGCATCCTGCCCCGCCGGGATGACGTGGACGGCGACGCCGGGCGAGGCGCGCACCAGGCGGTCGACGACCGATCCGTGACGCAGTTCGAACCACCAGCTGCGCTGCGACTTGCCGATCACGACCTGCGTCGCATGCATGTCGGCGAGCTGTTCGCGCATGCCCTCGATTACAGAGACGGCGGGCACCGTCACGATCGTCGCGCCCAGCCCGGCGGCGAGCGCCAGCGTCGCGCCGAGCCGCTCGCGGTCCGCCAGCGTCAATCGCGCATCGCGCGGCGTTTCGACATGCAGCGCGGTCCACGGCGCGTGCAACGCGTCCGCCAATCGCTTGGCGGTGCGCACCAGCATGTCCGCGCCCGGCAGTTCGCTGACCGCGACCAGGATCCGTTCGCTTCCCGCATAGGTGCCGCCCAGCGCATGCGCCTTGAGGTGATCGAGCATCTGCGCATCGACCGTCTGCGCGGCGCGGCGCAGCGCCAGTTCGCGCAGTGCCGACAGGTTCGACTTCGAGAAGAAATGGTGCAGCGCGCGCGCCGCCTCTTCGCGGATATAGACCTTGCCGGCCTTCAGGCGCTCGATCAGCTCGTCGGGCGGCAGGTCGACAATCTCGATCTCGGCGCTTTCGAGCACGTGGTCGGGCACGGTTTCGCGCACCCGGACATGGGTGAAGCCCGCTACGACATCGTTGAGGCTCTCGATATGCTGGATGTTGACCGTGGTGAAGACGTCGATCCCGGCGTCGCGGAGTTCCTCGATATCCTGCCACCTCTTGGGGTGGCGCGCGCCGGGCGCATTGCTGTGCGCCAGCTCGTCGACCAGCACCAGCGCGGGTCGGCGCGCGAGCACCGCATCGAGATCGAGTTCGGACAGGACGCGGCCGTGATAGGCGATCGGGGATCGCGCGATGACCTCGAACGGCGCGACCAGCGCTTCGGTTTCGGCGCGGCCATGCGTCTCGACGATCGCGACGACGACGTCGATCCCGTCGCGCTGTCGCGCGGCGCCCTGCAGCAGCATCTCATAGGTCTTGCCGACACCCGGCGACGCGCCGAGGAATATCTTCAGCCGCCCGCGCGCTTCCAGCGTCGCTTGCCGCAGCAGCGCGTCGGGGGATGGCCGGGGAGGGTCGGTCGGGGTCACCGACCCGGCGTAGCGGAAAGCCGGTCGAGCTGTCGATTGAGGTCGAGCAGATTGACGCGCGGTTCGCCGATCAGCCCCAGCACCGGTCCTTGCCGAACCCGCTCGACGAGATCGCGGAGCCGCGCCGGCGCAATTCCCCGCGCGGCGGCGATGCGCGGGATCTGGACCAACGCCGCCTCGGGACTGAGATCGGGATCGAGTCCCGAGGCCGAGCTGGTGACGAGGTCGGCGGGAATCGCGCGCGCCGTCACGCCGCTCGCGCGCAGCCGGGCGACATCGCCGTCGACGCGCGCAACGAGCGCGCTGGCCGTGGGCGCAAGGTTCGACGCGGCCGAACTGCTTGCGTCATAGCCCGTGCCCGCCGCCGAGGGTCGCGACGAGAAATAGCGCGCACTGGCGAAGCTCTGGCCGATCAGCCGCGACCCGACGATCCGCCCGCCATCGCGGACCAGGCTGCCATTGGCCTGATCGGGCAGGACGATCTGCGCGACACCGGTCATCGCGAGCGGATAGGCGAGCCCGGTGAGCAAGGTCAGCGCGACGAGCAGCGCGAAGGCGGGGCGGAGGGTGTCGATGATGCGCATGATGCTGCTCCTTTGCGCGCCGTTCAGGCGAGGCCGAATGTGCTGACGAGAAGGTCGATGATCTTGATCCCGACGAACGGCGCAACGAGGCCGCCGACGCCGTAGACCGACAGGTTGCGCGCGAGCAGCTCGCCGGCCGGCGCCGGGCGATACTTCACCCCTTTCAGCGCCAGCGGCACGAGCGCCGGAATGATCAGCGCGTTGAAGATGATCGCCGACAGGATCGCGCTTTTCGGCGTCGCGAGATGCATCAGGTTCATCGCGCCGAGCCCCGGGTAGAGCACCACGAAGATCGCCGGCAGGATCGCGAAATATTTCGCGACGTCGTTGGCGATCGAGAAGGTCGTCAGCGCCCCGCGCGTCATCAGCAACTGCTTGCCCAGCCCGACGATCTCGATCAGCTTGGTCGGGTCGCTGTCGAGATCGATCATGTTGCCGGCCTCGCGCGCCGCCTGCGTGCCGGTGTTCATCGCCACGCCGACATCCGACTGGGCGAGCGCCGGGGCGTCGTTGGTGCCGTCGCCGCACATCGCGACGAGCGTGCCGCCCTGCTGCTCCTTGCGGATCAGCGCGAGCTTGTCCTCCGGCGTCGCCTCGGCAAGGAAATCGTCGACCCCCGCCTCGGCGGCGATCGACGCGGCGGTCAGCGGGTTGTCGCCGGTGATCATCACGGTGCGGATGCCCATCCGGCGCAATTCGGCAAAGCGTTCGCGCACCCCGGTCTTGACCACATCCTTGAGATGCACCGCACCGAGCAGCCGGCTGCCATCCGCGACGCCGAGCGGCGTGCCGCCCGAGCGCGCGATCTCGTCGGTAATCCGGCGCAATTCCCCGGTCGCGGCGGGATCGGCGGCGTCGCCAAGCAGCCGAATCAGCGCATCGACCGCGCCCTTGCGGATCCGCCGGTCGCCGACATCGAGCCCGCTGACGCGGCTCTGCGCGGTGAAGGGCACGACCACGGCACCCGCGGGCATCGGCACCGCGCCGCCCGCCAGCACGACGACCGAGCGGCCCTCGGGCGTCCCGTCGGCCAGGCTGGCGAGCCGCGCGACATCGACCAGCGCCTCCTTCGATATGCCGGGAAGCGCGATGAACTCGCTCGCCTGGCGGTCGCCGATCGTGATCGTGCCGGTCTTGTCGAGCAGCAAGGTGTCGATATCGCCCGCCGCCTCCACCGCGCGCCCCGATTTGGCCAGCACGTTGAAGCGCACGAGCCGGTCCATCCCGGCAATGCCGATCGCCGAGAGCAGCGCCGAGATCGTCGTCGGGATCAGCGTGATGAACAGCGCGACCAGCACCGGCACCGCGATCGCCCCGCCGGCATAGCTGGCGAACGCCGGCAAGGTGCCGACAGCGATGACGAAGATGATCGTCAGCCCGACCAGCAGGATCGTCAGCGCGATCTCGTTCGGCGTCTTCTGGCGGCTCGCGCCTTCGACCAGCGCGATCATCCGGTCGAGAAAACCCTGCCCCGCCGCGGCGGTGACGCGCACCGTGATCTCGTCGGAGATGACACGCGTGCCGGCGGTCACCGCCGAGCGGTCGCCGCCCGCCTCGCGGATCACCGGCGCGCTCTCGCCGGTGATCGCGGCCTCGTTGACCGAGGCGACGCCCGCGACGATCTCGCCATCGGCGGGGATCAGGTCGCCGGTCTCGACCAGCACGAGGTCGTCGACCTCGAGCCGCGCCGCGCCGACCATGCCCCACGCCTTGCCGACCCCGATCAGGCGCTTGGCCTGGAGATCGGCCTTGGTCGCGCGCAGCGATGCGGCCTGCGCCTTGCCGCGACCTTCGGCGAGCGCTTCGGCGAAATTGCCGAAGATCACCGTCAGCCACAGCCAGAACACGATCTGCCCCTCGAACGCGGTCTGGTGCTTGAGCCACAGGATCGTCGAGACGCTCGCCGCGATGCCGGTGACGAACATCACCGGATTGCGCACCAGCGTGCGGGGATCGAGCTTGATCAGTGCACCCTTGATCGCGTCTAGGACAAGCGCACGGGTAAACAGCGAAGCGGCGACGGCTGCCATCGTTCGAACTCCTAAAAGGTCTTGCCGGCGACGAGCGCGGCCTGTTCGGCGCCGGGCCCGAGCACCAGCGCCGGCATGAAGGTAAGGCCACCGACGACCAGCACGATCGCGGCGAGCAGCCCGATCCACAGCGGGCCCGTGGTCGGGAACGAGCCGGCGCCTTCCGGAACATGGCGCTTTCCCGCCAGGCTTCCGGCGATCGCCAGCACCGGCAGGATCACGAAGAACCGGCCGCCGAACATCGCGATCGCCAGCAGCGCATTGTAGAAATCGCTGTTGCCCGACAGCCCGGCGAACGCGCTGCCATTGTTCGCCACCGCACTCGAAAAGGCGTAGAGGATTTCCGAAAAGCCGTGCGGCCCCCTGGCGAGTGGCCCGGCCAGCCCGGCCGGCACGACGCTGGCCAGCGCCGTCAGCCCGAGGATCAGCAGCGGCAGGGCGGCGACCGCGAACATCGCGAGCTTCACTTCGCGCGCCTCGATCTTCTTGCCGACATATTCGGGCGTCCGCCCGACCATCAGCCCGGCGACGAACACCGCGAGGATGGCGAACAGCATCATGCCGTAAAGCCCCGCGCCGACGCCGCCGATCACGACCTCGCCGACCTGCATGTTGGCCAGCGGCGTGATGCTCGCCAGCGGCATCAGGCTGTCATGCATCGAAATGACCGCACCGCACGACGCCGATGTCGTGACCGCCGCGAACAGCGCGCTGGCGGCGGCGCCGAAGCGCACCTCCTTGCCCTCCATGTTGCCCAGCGCCGCGGAGACGCCATGCGCCGACAGGATCGGGTTGCCCGCAGCGTCGGCCCAATAGAGCAGCGACACGCCCAGCCCGAACAGCACCAGCATCGCGGCGAGGATCGCCCAGCCCTGGCGCGTGTTGCCGACCGCCTTGCCGAAGGTCCAGGTCAGCCCCGAACCGATCGCGAAGATCGTCAGCATCTGGATGAAATTGCTGATCGCGCTCGGATTTTCGAACGGGTGCGCCGAATTGACGTTGAAATAACCGCCGCCATTGGTGCCGAGCATCTTGATCGCCAGCTGCGAGGCGACCGGCCCGATCGCGATCGTCTGGTGGGCGCCCTCCAGCGTCGTCGCGGCGATCGCGGTGGTCAGCGTCTGCGGCACGCCGAGCGCGACATAGACCAGCGTCAGCACGATGCAGGCCGGCAGCAGCAGCCACAGCGTGATCCGCGTCACGTCTGCCCAGAAATTGCCGATGCCGCTGGCTTCGCGCCGGGCGAAGCCGCGGATCAGCGCAAAGGCGACCGCGATTCCGGTGGCGGCGGACAGGAAATTCTGCACCGTCAGCCCGACCATCTGCGACAGCGGCGACAGGGTCGTCTCGCCGGCGTAATTCTGCCAGTTGGTGTTGGTGACGAAGCTGATCGCGCTATTGAACGCGAGCCCCGACGGCATCCCGGCGAACCCCTGCGGGTTGAGCGGCAGAAACGCCTGCAACCGCAGGATCGCGTACAGCAGGACGAACCCGGCAAAGTTGAACATCACCACCGACAGCGCATAACCGCGCCAGCCCCGCTCCTTCGCGGGATCGATACCCGCGACCGCATAGAATCCGCGCTCGACCACGCCGAGCCGCCCGACCCGCCCTTCGTACAGCGCGAACAGCCACCGTCCGACCGGCCATGCCAGCGCGACGGTGAGTGCGATATAAAGCGCGATCAGCGCCCATCCCTGGATCGTCACGGGGAGCCCTTTCAGAACTTTTCGGGGACGAAGAGGACGGCGATCAGATAGCCGAGCACGCCCAGCGCCGCGATCCCGGCGAGCCACAGGTCGAATGTCATGGCTCAGGCTTTCGCCAGCAGGGCGATCGCCAACAGGCCGATCCCGAACAGGCCGATCCCTGCGCCCAACCACATCACGTCCTGCATCGCCAGCCTCCGTCAAGAAGCCCGTCCAAGACACCCGATCGACATTAAGGATCGAGACGGAATACGATTTTCCGGCGTAAGAAAGGCGTAAAGACAGCTGGGGTTCGAGGGCGTGGCTTGGGGTGGACGCGCGCCGCGTCCGATGCCCGTAGCACCGCACCGCTCGGCGCGTAGAGCGGGTGATATTTGACCGGGGTTGGCCGGTTCCCGTTAGTGCTCACAGGCCAATCGCGATAACGCGGACGTCAAGCCAATCACGCTCTCGGCGCAAACCAGATGACCTTGGCCGGGCCATCGACTGAATAAGTCACTAATCGTGCACGTTTGTCGGCGCAGTCTGAGGGGCAAGCAAGAACAGCAGCTTTCGGGGATCGACGAAACTGCCGCGAATGACCGATATAGGGCGCATTGCCGTCCGACTGCTTTGCGACTCGCACCTGATCCCGGCAACACCTCCCTGCTTCCCCGCGAGCACCCAACTCCAACACCACCCCGATTCACATCTTCCGCCACCCGCGCATGGCTGGCGGCATGCGCACCGCCACTCCCGACCATCAACGCCTGCCCTCACCATCGCCCGCCCCGGCGGCGCGACCGGCCCCGCACGTCATCGTGCACGCTGTTGGGAATTCCCTGCCAGCGGGTGCGAAAAACACAAAAATTCCCTGCCAAACGGTCCGTGGCAGGGAATTTCGGCTGCGCGCCAAAATCGGCGGCGAAGGCTCAACGCCCGAGCAGCACTCGCGCCTGCCCGGCGATCTGCGCCAGCATCGCGGCATTGGGCGAGGGCACCATGCGCGCCCGGTCGACCACCGCCTTGAACTGCGCGACGCGCCCGGCGTTGGCGGCCAGCCACGCATCGACCTGCGCCTGCGGGTCGCCCTCGCCGCGGGCGAGGAATTCGAGCCGCAATTGCTGGAAGTCGCGCGCCAGCCCGGCGATCAGCAGCCGCTCCCACGGGTCGCTCGAGTTGATCCGCGCGGCATTGGCCTGCGCCCAGTCGAGCCCCAATGCCTGGCCGAGCCGGGTGAAGGCGCGCGTCAGCACGACCTCGTCGAGGCCGCGCTGCACGCCGAGATCGGCAAGACCGATCGCGCCGTCCAGCTCGAACAGCCGCACCACGCGTTGCACCAGCTTGCGCGGAGCGCCGGCCGCCTCGAGCATCGCGGCGATCCGCGCCGAATGCGAGCTTGCCTCCTCGAGCAGCAGTATCTTGGTCTGGCGGTCGAGCTGGCTCACGCCCTTGGCGAGCCGGGCATAGGTCGCGCCCGGGCTGCTGCCGGTGCGCGTCACGCGCAGCAGGTCGGCGATCTGCGAGCGCGTCGCCACCGCCACCTCGTCGAACAGCGCAAGCCGCGCCGCCTCGGGCATCGCCACGCTTTCGATCTCGGCCCACAAGGCCGGCAGGTCGAACAGCCGCTCGACCACGACGAACATCGCCGCGATGTCGGCCATCGCCGCGCCTTCCTCCTCGGCCAGCTCGAACGGGTGGAGCACGCCCAGCCGGTTGATCACGCGATTGGCCAGCTTGGTCGCGACGATCTCGCCGCGCAGCCGATGCTCGTCGATCGCGCTGGCGAATTTCCTGCGCATCGCCTTGGGGAAGGCGGCGTGCAGGTCGGGCGCGAGATCGCGGTCGAGCCCGAGCCGGCCATGTTCGATCGCCGCCTGCAGCGCGAGCTTGGCGGTCGCCAGCAGCACGGCGAGCTCGGGCCGGGTCAGCCCCCTGCCCTCCTGCGCGCGGCGCAGCAGATCGTCATTGGCGGCCAGCCCCTCGACGGCGCGGTCGAGATGCCCGCCGCTTTCGAAAATCTCGATCGCGCGGACATAGCTCGGCACGGCGCGCGCACCGTCCTTCTCCATGATCGACAGCGCCAGCGTCTGGAGCCGGTTGTCCTCCAGCACGAGGTGCGCGACGTCGTCGGTCATCTCGACCAGCAGCTTGTTGCGCTTCTCATAGGCGAGGCGCCCCTCGATCATCTCGCGGTTGAGCGCGATCTTGATGTTGACCTCGTTGTCCGAGCAATCGACGCCGGCCGAATTGTCGATGAAGTCGGTGTTGATGCGCCCGCCGCGCGTGGCAAAGGCGATGCGCCCGGCCTGCGTCACGCCGAGATTGGCGCCCTCGCCGATCGCCGTCGCGCGGAGATCCTCGCCGTCGACGCGCAGCCGGTCATTGGCCGGGTCGCCGACCGCGATATTGTTTTCGGCGCGCGCCTTCACATAGGTGCCGATGCCGCCGAACCAGATCAGGTCGACCGGGCTCTTGAGGATCGCGGTGATCAACCCCGTCGGGTCGATCTCGGCGACGTCGAGGTCGAGCGCCTCGCGCACCTGCTTGGCGAGCTTGATGACCTTGTCGGTGCGCGGGAACACCCCGCCGCCCCTGGAGATCAGCGCCGGATTGTAATCCGCCCAGGACGAGCGCGGCAGCGCGAACATCCGCGCGCGCTCCTCCCAGCTCGCCGCCGGATCGGGATCGGGATCGAGGAAGATATGGCGATGGTCGAACACCGCGACGATCTTCAACGTCTTCGACAACAGCATGCCGTTGCCGAACACATCGCCCGACATGTCGCCGCACCCGACGACGCGGATCGACTGGCTCTGCACGTCCACGCCGCGCTCGGCGAAGTGGCGCTGCACGCTGACCCACGCACCGCGCGCGGTGATCGCCATCGCCTTGTGATCGTAACCGACCGAGCCGCCGCTGGCGAAGGCGTCGCCGAGCCAGAAGTCATATTCCAGCGCAATCGCATTGGCGATGTCGGAGAAGGTCGCGGTACCCTTGTCGGCGGCGACGACGAAATAGGGATCGTCGCCGTCATGCACGACGATCCCCGCGGGATGGACGACGTTGCCGGCGACGATATTGTCAGTGATCGACAGCAGCGTGCGGATGAAGATACGGTAGCTTTCGGTCCCTTCCGCCAGCCACGCGTCGCGGTTCGACGGCGGCGGCAATTGCTTCGGGTAGAAACCGCCCTTGGCGCCGGTCGGCACGATCACCGCGTTCTTGACGCGCTGCGCCTTCATCAGCCCGAGGATCTCGGTGCGGAAGTCGTCGCGCCGGTCGGACCAGCGCAGGCCGCCGCGCGCGACCGGGCCGGCGCGCAGATGGATGCCCTCGACGCGCGGGCTGTAGACCCAGATCTCGCGCCACGGCACCGGCGCGGGCAGGCCGAGGATCAGGCGCGAATCGAGCTTGAAGGCCAGCGCCGTCTCGCCCGCGGGCGCAAAGGCGTTGGTGCGCAGCGTGGCGGCGATGACGTTGCGCAGCGCGCGCAGGATGCGGTCGTCGTCGATCGCCGAGACGCCGTCGAGCCCGGCGTCGATCGCGGCATCGGCGGCGGCGATCGCCGCCTTGGCCTTGGCCTTTTTCGCCGGATCATGCGCCGCGCCGAAGCGCGCGATCAGCGCCGCGGCGACCTTGGGCGCGCGGCGCAGCGCATCGACCACGGTGACCAGGCCATAGGTCATCCCGGCCTGGCGCAGGTAACGGAACCAGGCGCGGAACAGCACGACGCCGGCGGGCGCCATGTTGACGTCGAGGATCAGCCCGTTGAACGCGTCATTCTCGGCGCTGCCCTCGAGCACCGCGGCGATCGCCGCTTCGAGCACCTGGGTGTCGCCGTCGAAGATGTTGGCGACCCCGCCGCTCGCCTCGATCAGGAAGTCGTGGATATAGCCGCGCGCATCGTCGGTCAGCGCGGTCGGCACCTCCTCGATCACGCGAAAGCCGAAATTCTCCAGCACCGGCACCGCGTCGGACAGCGCCAGCGCGCCGCCGAGGCGGTAGATTTTGAGCCGCGCCGCGCCGGCCGCGTCGAGATACAGCCGCACGGTGCGGTTGGCGGGACTGTCGAGCCGCGCGATGCACAGGATGTCGCGCGCCGCCTCATCCGCCGCATTGGCGGCGCGGTAGGTGTTGGGGAAGGTCGCCGCGTGGCGCAGCGCGAGCCGCGTCGCGCGCGCCGCCTCGCCAAGGTCGCCCAGCGCAGCCTCGACCGCCGGCACCCAGCCGCGCACCATCCGCGCGATCCGCGCGTCGAGCGGGGCGGTATCGGGCAGCACGCCGGCGCCGCGCAGGTCGAGCGTGAAGCGCAGCATCGCCAGCACGCCGTCTTCCAGCGCCAGCGACCAGCTGAGCAGGCTGGCATTGGCCGCCTCGGCGAGCATGTCGCCGATCGCGATGCGGCGCGCGGTCGACAGGTCGTCGCGCGGCAACCACACAAAGGCGAACAGGTGCCGCCCGAGGATCGAGCGTACCAGCACCAGCTTGGGGCGCGGGCGGTCGGCCAGCGACATCGCGGTCAGCGCGACGTCCTCCAGCGCCTCGGCGGTGAAGCCGGTGACGAGGTCATGCGGCAGCGCGGCCAGCGCATGGGTCAGCGCCTTGCCGGTATGGCCCCTCGGGTCGAAACCGAACTTCGCCTCGAGCGCGGCGAGCCGGGTGCGCAGCAACGGCACGTCCTCCGGCGCCGCGGTCAGCGCCGCGCTGGTCCACAGCCCGGCATGAAGCGACAGGCCGACGACCTTCTTGCCGGCGAACACCGGCAGCAGGACGAGATCGAGCGGGACATGGCGATGGACGGTGGCGATCAGGTTGGACTTGAGCAGCAGCGGTGCCTCGCCGCCCTGTTCGAACCACGCCATCGCCAGCGCACGCGATGCCTCGGCGAGGATCGGCACGGCGTGCGCGTGGCGCGCGATGCCCAGCGTCGTCGCACAGCTGTCGCCGAGCCAGCGCTCATGACCGAGCAGCGTGAGGTTACCGTCGAGGAACCAGCGCAGCAGCGCGACGCCCTCGCCATCACCCCCGGCGTCGGCAAGCGTGGCGATGTCGGCGGCGAGCACCTCCTGCAGCGCCGGCCAATCGGTCACCGCAGCGCGGACGTCGGCGAGATTTTCTTCCAGCGCGGCGACCAGCTCGCGGCGCTCGCGCGCGTCGGCGCGGTCCATCTCGATATAGATCATCGATTCGGTCACCCCGCCGGCGCCGACCTGGGTCAGCGCGCCGGCCGCGTCGCGCGCCACGTCGATCACCGGATGGATGATGCGATCGATGCCGATGCCGTGCGCGCCGATCGTCCCGGCGATCGAATCGACCAGGAAGGGCATGTCGTCATTGATGATCGCGAGGCGCATGCGGCGGTGCGGGTCGGTTCCGCTCATCGCCTCGATCGCTACCACGGCGGTGTTGGCGGCGCGGCGTGCGCCGGTCGCGGCAAGGAAGCGCGCGGCCTCGATCCGCTCGGCCTTGCCGAAGCCCTGCAACTCGCCCGGAAGCGCACCTTTGGTCAGCCGGGCGGCGAGCGCATCCGATAGCGAAGCGATGGTGGTTTTAGCCATGCGCCGTTCTATGCGCCCGCCCATCGCGCGGCTCAAGGCTTGTGGCAGGTAAGAAACAATGCTGCGCCGCAGCGGCTGTTCCGTGAAAAAATCTGCCGGCCCGGCGGCACCGGACCGGCAGCTTTGTTACATCGCTGCCTGGCGCATGACGCGCTGGGTCAACGCCGAATCACCGCCGAGCGCGGCAACGATGTCGAGGGTGCCGGCAGTGCCGGCGCGCGCCAGCAGCACGACGAAGTCTCCGGCGGCGCTGTGCGTGTCGAGCGTCACCGTGGCGAGTGCGGGGGAGGTTTCGAAGCGCGTCGCGGCGTCGGGTCGGGCGGGCGCGGCTGGGGCGCGCGCGGCGCGCTCGGCCTTGACCACGCCCTTGATCCCGCCCTCGGTCCGTTCGAGGAAGTCGCCCAGCCCACCGGCCGGCACGCCGTGGCGCCGGGCATGAGCAAGCACGGCGGCATATTCGGTGAGGCGCGTCTTGTCATAATCGGCGCCGAAGACGAGCTTGACCACCGGCGTCATCGGCGCGCGCAGCTGGACGGCGATGCCGGCCTGGTCGAGCAGCGCCTCATAGCCGGCGGGATCGCCATCGGCGGCGGCGGCGAAATCGTGCGCGCGTTCGAGCGCGCGGTAGAGCGTGGCGCGGGTGCGGGTGTCGGCGGCGCGCACCGCGGCGGCGGTCTGCTGCGCGAGCATCAGCCGGTCGGGCAGGCTGGTGACGGCGGCGGACGGCGCGGGGACGGGCTCGTCATCGAGATCGATATCGGCGACGTCAGCGTCAGCGCCAGCGTCGGGGGCCGGCGTATCGAATCCGGCGCTGGGGCCGTCGGCCCAGACGGTTGCTGCAGCGCTCGGACGGGGCGCGGTGCGGACGGCGGCGTCGAGCTCGGCGGCGAGCCGCGCCTGCGTCTCGGCGTCGACCAGTTCCTTCCAGTTGATCACGCCATAGATGAAGTCGATCGAATCATCGTCGGACGAGAAAGGCATCAGGATGCCGCGATACATGGTGTTGTGGCCGCGCGTGCTGACGAACTCGGCCTCGAAGCCGATCGGCGCGCGGTTGGCGATGATCTGCAGGTAATGGTCGGTCAGCCGCGACAGCAGCGAGCGCGCCGGCACGTCGGCGATGTGCGTGACGCCGGCCTCGAGCGCGCATTCCTCGCGCAGCGCGCGGCCGAGAAAGGCGATCGCCGGATTCTCGATGCCGCGCGAGAAGTCGAGCAGCACGCTGTGCGGGCCGAAATCGCTGATATTGTCGGGGTCGAGATCCTCGATCAGCGGATAGGCGCGGCCGCGCAGAAGCGAGACCCAGTGATTATAGGCGCGCACATGCATGCGGCGCTCGTCGCCGCCGATCTCGATCTGCGGCGAGTCGCCGCTCTCGCCGGCATCGTCGTGATAGCCGGTGTCGGTTCGATCCTCGTCGTCGAAGCCGCGAACATTGTCCATGAGTCGGTTTGCCCCTGCTGGCCCGTGGCGCCGTGGTTACCGGGACCTTGTGCACCCCCCATGGTAAACGATGCGTAAAGCGCGGATTGCGGAGTTGTCGCCGGCTTGTCAGCCCGCGAGCGACCTGATAAGCGCCCGCCCTCGTCCAGACCGCCAGGTCGGGACGCATGCCGCCTTAGCTCAGTTGGTAGAGCATCGCATTCGTAATGCGGGGGTCACAGGTTCGAGTCCTGTAGGCGGCACCAGTCCCTAACGAGGGAAATCCGAAACTTGCTGCGGAAGGGATTTCGGCAGGGAACCCGATTGGGGCCTTTGGGTAGGAAATCCGCTCCAACCCTCGCTTTACGCCTTTTGGCGTGGACGGGTGCCCCAATCTGATCGTGGGGGTTGTATGTGGATTCGATGAATCATGCGACAAAGGCGAGAAAGAACGCCGCCCAAAATCAGCACTACGATCCCAAATTCATCCTGCGGCATTTTCTTGCAGTGGAGGACAAGGGACAGGTATCGGTTTTCGACGAGCAAACCGGCAAAGATTTCCAGGCCTCGATTGCGAGCATCATGGCTGAGAGGCGGTTCAACGCCTTCCAATTTGATGACGATTGGCGAGTCAGCTTTGAACCGGCGGCAGGCAAGATCGAAGAACAGGTGCTTGCCGCCGATGGGTGCCGCGAGCTTCAGGCGGCAGCGTTTGAAGATGCTTCGGAAGATCGTAAAAGCACGGCCTTGCCCGGTCCCTTCGCCCGCTCCAGCTTTCCCTTTGAGATCACGAAATATTTTCCTTCGGGTACGTCAGAGCGAGGCAAGCACAACTTTCATTGCGCCGGTTTCGCAGCAGTGACGATGCGATCGGCTCGACGGGAAAATGCGCTCAATGCCTTGGCTTTGGCGGCAGCGTCGAGATCGGCGCGCCGATCGATGACCGGGCAATAGGCCGTGACCATATAATTCACGATCGCACCCGCGGACGCCTGAGGATGAACCTTCCGCAGCGCGCCGGCCAGTTCGGCGATCTCGTTTTCGCTCGCGCGACCGAGTCGCTTCCCGGCACTGGCGATCTGATCGCGTGATTCGGGCAGGCTATTCTTGAGCGCGCCTGTTTCGGGCCGGGGGCAGGTGAGCGGTGCGGGCCGGGTCTGAGCGCAACTCGCCAGCAGAGCGGCGCCGGCGCTGACGAGCATCCATCGCATTTCAATTCTCCTGATGTCCGACTGCCGAAGCGGATCAACCGCTTTAACGACCAGGGCGCCGCTTCAGCCCCGCCTTTCGGTGACAAATCTTTCATCTTGGGCATTTGCGTTGCGGGAGTGATGGATCGCGCCCAGCCTTCCTTCGACAGGCGGGAACCATCTGCGGTGGAAGGCCGTTGCATGGCTAGAGGAGTGGTAAATGACTTCAGCCATGCAGATGGCCGCGTGATCGCCCGGAGCAGAATGCGGTTCGCCGCTACAGCCGCTGCCCTTGCGCTGGTATCGCTCTCGGGCTGTTCCGGTCCTACGTCATCTTCCGGCGGCAACACAGCGACCGCGTCCGGCGCTGCGGCGTCGGGCCAGCGGGGCTCGTTCAACACCGCGCCGGGCGGGAAGGTTGGCGACTGGACGAGTCAGGCGCGCGATTTTGCCAATAGCCGTTACAGTGCGCTCGACCAGATCAACACGGGCAATGTCGGCCGGCTGAAAGTCGCCTGGACCTTTTCCGATGGCGCACTTTACGGCCATGAAGGCGCGCCGCTCGTGACGGGCGACACGATGTATGTCGTGTCGCCTTTCCCCGACCGGGCGTTCGCGCTTGACCTCACCAGGCCCGGCGGGCCGATCAAGTGGGTTTACGATCCCAAGCCCTCGCCCATGGCGATCGGCAAGGCTTGCTGCGATCCGGTGCTGCGCGGCTGGGCGATCGGCGATGGAAAGCTGATCTACAATCTGCTCGACGCGCATACCGTTGCGGTCGATCTCAAGACCGGCAAGGAAGTCTGGCGCACGACGATGGCCGACGTCTCGCATGGCGTAACGATGACGATGTCGGCGTTCGTCGCGGGCGACAAGGTCTATGTCGGCAATTCGGGCGGTGAGCTTGGTGTGTCCGGCTGGATTGCGGCACTCGACATCCATAGCGGCAAGGAATTGTGGCGCGCCTATTCGACCGGGTCGGACCACGGCGTGAAGATCGGCCCGCGCTTCAAGCCGCTCTATCCGCAATATCGGGGCAAGGATCTCGGGTTGAAGACCTGGCCCGCCGGCATGGCAATCCATGGCACCGGCGCGGTCTGGGGGTTTATAAGTTATGATCCGACGCTGAACCTGATCTATTACGGCACGTCCAACCCGGGCCCACGCGTGCCGGCCCAGCGCCCGGGCGACAATCTGTGGACCAGCGCGGTGTTCGCACGCGACGCGACGACCGGCGAGGCGGTCTGGGCCTATCAGTTCACGCCGCATGACCAGTGGGACTATGACGGCGTCAACGAGATGATGCTGCTCGACCTGCCGATCGGCGGCAAGCTGCGCCACACCATCGTCCATTTCGACCGCAACACCTATGCCTATGTGCTCGACCGCGAGACCGGCGAGGTGCTCAAGGCCGACAATTTCGCGCCGCAGAACTGGTCGACCGGGTTCGACTGGAAGACGAAGCGCCCGATCATCAATCCCGCCAAGACCCCCAAGATCGGCGAGAAGGTCGAGCATATCTGCCCACCGGATATCGGCCAGAAGGACTGGGAGCCGCCATCGTTCAGCCCGCGCACGGGCCTCATCTATGTCGGCATCTTCAACATCTGCATGGACCTGACCAACCACAAGGTCAGCTATATCGCCGGCACGCCCTATGACGGGATGGAGATGACCCGCCACTCGGTCGACGGCAAGGACGGCGATTGGGGCGCGCTGATCGCCTGGGACCCGGTCGCCGGCAAGGTGGCCTGGCGGATCCCCGAAAAATTCATGGTGATGTCGGGCACGATCGCGACGGCAGGCGATGTCGTTTTCTACGGCACGACCGATGGCTGGTTCAAGGCGATCGATGCGCGCTCGGGCAAGCTGTTGTGGAAGCAGAAGCTGTCTTCCGGCGTGATCGGGCAGCCGATGACCTATCTTGGCCCCGATGGCCGCCAATATGTCGCGGTGGCGAGCGGAATCGGTGGCGCCGCGATGGTCCAGTCGGGGCGGCCGGGCCTGCCCGCGCGCGGCTCCACGCTGTATGTCTTTTCGGTCGACGGGCAGGATGTCGCCGAGACGGCGCCTGCCGGTGCGGGAGGCCGCTAACATGAAGCCCGTTGGCATCGTCGCAATCGCCGTCGCCGCCGCGGCGCTGGGCGCGAGCGCGTCGGGCTGGATCCTCTCGCACAATGATCGAGGGCAGCGGGACGGCGTCGTCCCGACAAATGTCGGCTATCGCGGGCCTGCGTCCGTCCCGCTCGGCGATCTTGCCGGGGCGGCCGTTCCCGATGGCGCGATCAGCATGCCCAATCCCTATGGCACGGCGCCGCAGGCAATCGCCGACGGCAAACGACTTTACGAGGCGATGAATTGCGCGGGTTGCCACGGCTATAGCGGCGCCGGCAACATGGGGCCTGCGCTCAACGATTCCTACTGGCGCTATGGCGGCGCGCCGGCGCAGATCTACAAGACACTCTACGAAGGCCGCCCGCAGGGTATGCCTGCCTGGGGCCATGCCTTGCCGGCGGATCAGTTGTGGAAGATCACCGCCTATGTCAGCTCGCTTGGCGGCGGCGTGGCGCCGGGGGATGCGGTGGCTGCGTTGCGCGGCGACCGACGGCCCTCGACCGATGCCAAATCGCAGACGAACGCGGCCGAGGGCGGCAGCGCGATCGAGGGTCAATGATCCGCGCACGCCGTCTTGGCCTGGCAGGCACTTTCGCCCTCGGCGGCTGTTCGGGTACCCCGCTCGGCTATATGACGGGCAGCGGCAGTGCCAGCGGCGACATCCTGCAGCAGATCGCCTGGGGCTTTTCCGCCATTGCGATTGCCGTAACGCTGATCATCATCCTCCTGATCGGGATGGCAATCCGCGTATCGGTTCGGCGCGCGCGACTCGAGCCGGATGCCCGGGTTGAGCGCGAAGCCGGCGGGCTTCGCTTCATCTATTGGGGGGTCGGGCTGTCGATGCCGGTTCTGGTCGCGATGGCGGTGTGGAATTTCGTCGCGACCAGAGCCGTCGCCCAGCCGCCTTCGGCGCCGGCCCTGACCGTGGCGGTGACCGGGCACCGTTGGTGGTGGGAGATCCGCTACAGCGACGCCAACCATCCCGACCGCGTCGTCACGACCGCCAACCAACTCGTCATTCCGACAGGCGTGCCTGTTCGCATCGAACTGACCAGTGGCGACGTCATCCACGATTTCTGGGTGCCCAAGCTCGGTCCGAAGATGGACATGATCCCGGGCCGGACCAACGTGACCTGGCTCGAGGCGCGCGACCCCGGGACGTATCGCGGGCAATGCGCCGAATATTGCGGGCTCGAACATGCCCGCATGGCTTTCGAGGTTTCCGCCATGCCCCCAGGCGAATTCGCTCGCTGGATCGAAGCCGAGCGCGCGCCGGCCTTGGCCGACCAAAGCCGCGGGCAGCAAATCTTCGCGTCGAGCTGCGCTGTCTGTCATTCGGTCCGAGGTACCGATGCCGCCGGCATCTACGGCCCCGATCTTACCCATTTTGCCCGCCGGCCATCGATTGCCGCAGGGCTTCTGCCCAACACCGTTGCGGCGCGCGAGCTGTGGCTCGCCAGGACGCAAAGCGTGAAGCCCGGTGCACTCATGCCCCAGGTCGAGCTTGGCGACGCGGATCGCCATGCCGTCGTGCGGTATCTGGGGTCGCTGCGATGAGCACCACTTTCGACCAGGCAGCGTTGCCGAGAAATGAGGGAAAGGCCGGGCCGGTAGATCCGCAGCCGCCACTTTCGCCCAATCCACCCGAGATCGCCGAACGCCTCGAGGCGGCGTGGCGCGCGTCGCCGGGCCTTAAAGGCTGGTTCGGGAGCGTCGATCACAAGGTGATCGGCATCCGCTATTTGTTCACCGCCTTCGTATTTCTCGTCGTCGGGGGTTGCGAGGCGTTGGTGATGCGCATCCAGCTCGCCCGGCCGGACGCGACCGTGCTGACGCCGGAGCAGTATAACCAGCTGTTCTCGATGCACGGCGTGACGATGATCTTTCTCTACGCACTGCCGATCCTGTCGGGTTTCTCCAATTTCCTGTGGCCGCTCATGCTCGGCAGCCGCGACATGGCATTCCCGCGCCTGAATGCGCTCAGCTACTGGCTGTTCCTTGCCGCCGGTATATTCCTCTATCTGAGCTTCCCGTTCGGCGCCGCGCCGGATGGTGGCTGGTTTGCCTATGTCCCGAACACCGCGTCGGAATTCTCGCCGGGTCCCAATATCGACGTCTACTGCCTCGGCCTGATCTTCCTTGGCATTTCGACCACGGTCGGCTCCGCGAACTTCGTCGTGACGCTTTTGAGGATGCGCGCGCCCGGCATGTCGATCAACCGGCTGCCGATCATCGTGTGGGGCACGCTGACCGCTAGCATCGCCAATCTCTTCGCCGTCCCGGCGGTCAGCCTTGCCTGCCTTTTCCTATGGTTCGACCGTAATCTCGGCACGCACTTCTTCGAAGTGTCGGGTGGCGGGCAGCCGCTGCTGTGGCAGCACCTGTTCTGGATCTTCGGTCATCCCTGGGTCTATGCCATCGTGCTGCCGGCGATGGGGATGGTGTCCGACGCACTACCGGTGCACTGCCGCCGCCCGCTGGTCGGCTACACACTGGTCGCGATGGCGACGGTCGCGACGATGGTGGTCGGGTTCGGCGTTTGGTTGCACCACATGTTTGCGACCGGCGTGCCGACGCTGGCTTTGAGTTTCTTTTCGGCGGCGAGTTTCGTCATCGCCATCCCGTCGGCAGTTTCCGTGTTTGCCTGGATTGCGACGATCTGGACCGGACGCGCGCGCATCACTGTCCCGTTCCTGTTCTTCACCAGCGTCATCCTGCTGTTCGTAATCGGCGGCGTCTCGGGCGTGATGACGGCAAGCCTGGTGCTCGACTGGCAGTTGACCGACACCTATTTCATCGTCGCGCACCTTCATTACGTGCTCATCGGCATCAATCTGTTCGCGGTGGTCGGTGCTGTCTACCACTGGTTCCCCAAGATGAGCGGCCGCATGATGGACGAACGGCTCGGCCGCTGGGTGTTCGGGTTGATGTTCATTGGCTTCAACCTCGCCTTTCTGCCGATGCACTGGCTGGGGCTCGCCGGCATGCCGCGACGGGTCTGGACCTATGGCGCGGACATGGGCTTTTCGACCACCAACATGATCATCTCCATCGGGGCATTTCTGTTCGCGTTCGGCCTGTTGCTGTTCTTCATCAACATCTGGCGGGGCGCACGCACTGGCCGGATCGCCGGACCCAATCCGTGGGACGGACCGACCCTCGAATGGGCGGTCGCCTCGCCGCCGCCGGTCTATAATTTCGCGGTGATCCCGCTCGTGGCGTCCCGCCACCCCTTATGGGAGGAGCGGCTCGGCGATACCGACGAACGCAGCCTGTTCGCCGAGGGCTTCCTGCTCGACCAGGGCAAGGAGACGCTGGCGGTCACGCCGCTCGACGGCGAGCCGGATGTGATCCTGAAGATACCCGGCGACAGCTGGCTGCCGTTCTGCCTGTCGGTGTCGCTCATGCCACTGTTCGGTGGGCTGCTCGCGCATTCGGTCGTGCTGGCCGCAATCGGGGCGCTGGCGGTGCTGGTCATTCTGATCCTGTGGTTCGCGCCCCACCCCGCGACGGTCGAAGATGAGGCGGTGCGAGTCTATGGCTGAGGCAAGGACACTCGACGAGCGCCTCCCCGTCCACGGCATGGGCCTGGTCGGTACGCCGTGGTGGGGAATGCTGTGCCTGTTCGCGACCGAAGGCATCCTGTTCGCCTATCTCATCTTCTCCTATGCCTATCTCGGCAGCCAGGGCTATCAATCATGGCCACCGACCGGGGGACCACCCGCGCTGAAACTCGCGCTGCCGGCAACGATCCTGCTGGTTGGCTCAAGCTTCGTGCTCGAATGGGCGAAGAACCGCGCCAGGGCGGGAAGGCTGGTTATCGCACGCTGGGCACTCGGGCTCGGCATATTGATGGGCGCCGGTTTCGTGGCGCTGAGTCTGCAGGAGTGGCGCGACAAGCCGTTCATGCTGTCGACCGACAGCTACAGTTCGATCTATTTCGTCCTGACCGGCACGCATCTGGCGCACGTCGCGATCGGATTGCTGGCCTTGATCGTCCTGTTGTTCTGGAGCCTGACCGGCCGCGTCGGTCCTGGCCACGAACAGCATCGCACCCTTGCCACACTCTACTGGCACTTCGTCGATGCCGTCTGGCTGTTCGTGTTCGCCACCATCTACCTCTCGCCGAGGCTGGCATGACAGAACTTCATCCACTCGCCAGCGCGGTCAGCCATCCCTCGCCGGCCAAAGGCGATCTGCCGCCGTGGCGCATGATCGCCGGCGTGACACTGGCGCCCGCTGCTTTCTCGTTGCAAGTGGTCGCGAGCTACGTCGTGGCGGCCCTGCGTTGCGGCAGCGGCGATGCCCCCGACTTCTGGCTGGTCGCGATCAACCTCGTGGCGCTCGCTGCGGTGGTGATCGGGCTGGCCGTGGCGATCGCCAATTTCCGTGCGACACGCGGCGAGAAGACGGGCAGCCATCAGGCAGTCCAGGAAATCGGCGAGGGACGAACACGCTTCCTTGCTTATTGCGGTCTGTGCGCCAGCGCGATTTTCGGGCTTGCGGTGATCGTGCAACTGACCTCCATCCTGATGCTTTCGGCATGTCTCGGCGTCGCTTCCTATACCTGATCGTCCTCGGACTTGCGGGCGTGCCAGCCACGACGTCGGCGCACGGCAGCGAGGCATATGATGGCTGGAGCGTGGAGCCGGTCGCACTCGGCCTGTTGCTCATATCGATCCTGACCTATGCGCTCGGCCGGTGGCGGATGAGTCCGATCCAGCGCTCGGCGATTGCCCCGCCACCGCGCCTGCTGGCCTATGCCGGCGCGGTGGCGGTGCTCGTCGCCGCGCTGTTTTCGCCGATCGACGCACGCGCCGACAAGAGCTTTGCCTGGCACATGGCGCAGCATCTGTTGCTGATGCTTGGTGCCGCGCCGCTGCTCGCGCTTTCCAACACGCATCTCGTGGCGCTGTTCGCCCTGCCGCGCGGGCAACGGCGCCATGCCGGTCGGATCGTCAGTCGCACCCCGGGCGTCAGGGCGGGCGGATCGAACCGCCTGGCGCCGATCGTCGCCGCCCTGCTGTTCGCGCTGGGCCTGTGGCTGTGGCATGCGCCGCGCCTCTATGAGGAAGCGCTGGAGAACGAACAGCTTCACACGCTCGAGCACCTGACTTTCCTGATCACGGCCGCGGTCTTCTGGCGGATGGTCGCGACGAGCGGGAACCGACGGCTGGATGCGGGAACCGCGATCGTGTTGGTCACGCTCGTCGGTCTTCAGGGCAATTTGCTCGCCGCGCTGATCACGCTGGCACCCGTTCCGCTATATTCGAGCTATGCGGCTCAGCCGCTGCTGGACCAGCAGATTGCCGGCCTGCTGATGTGGGTCCCGGCGGGCCTGATCTATCTTTCGGCGACGATCGTCGCGATTGCGCGTCTGGTGGCCCATGTCCCGCACCGCCACCCGCGCCCGGCGCGCGCCAGGGTACCGGCGGCATATCCGCCGGGTAGCGCGAGCTGAAAGGGAGGCTGCGAGCGAAGGCGCATGAACGCCACAGGTTTCCCGCGCCCGGCCGCGCTTGCTCTCGCGTGCGTTGGCCACCGTGTTGCAACCCCAGGCAGACGAATCACCCGGCCCGCGCTATTCACCTCCCATGACCAGATCAGCGATTCGCATCGGCATCGGCGGCTGGACCTACGAGCCATGGCGCGGCACCTTCTTCCCCGAGAAATGGCCGCAGAAACGCGAGCTCGAATTTGCCGCGTCGAAGCTGACCGCGATCGAGGTCAACGGCACCTATTATTCCGGTTTCAAGCCGGCGACCTTTGCCGGCTGGGCTGCCGCCGTGCCCGACGGTTTCGTCTTCACCTTGAAGGCATCGCGCTTCTGCACCAACCGCAAGGTGCTGGCCGAGGCGGGCGAATCGGTCGCGCGTTTCGTTGGGCAGGGCATTGTCGAGCTTGGCGACCGGCTCGGGCCGATCCTGTGGCAGTTCATGGCGACCAAGAAATTCGATGCTGCCGATTTCGGCGCCTTTCTCGACCTGCTGCCCGCGAGCCATGAGGGCGTTGCACTACGCCATGCCGTCCAGGTTCGCCACGAGAGCTTCGCGACGCCCGAATTCGTCGCGCTGTGCCGCGCCGCCGGGGTGGCGATCGTCTATGCCGATTCGGCCGACTATCCGGCGATCGCCGATGTCACCGGCGATTTCGTCTATGCCCGGCTGGAACACGCCGTCGAGGACGAGCCCGCCGGATACACGCCGGCCGAACTCGATCGCTGGGCACGGGCGGCGAAGGTCTGGGCGGCTGGCGCGGTGCCTGACGGCCTGCCTTATGTGGATGCCTCACCACCGGCGGATCGGCCGCGCGAGACATTCGTCTTCTTCATCAACGGTGCCAAGGTGCGGGCGCCGGCCGGAGCGATGGCGCTGATCGCGCGCGTCGGGCGCTAGTTGCGGGCAGCGTCGCCCTGCAATGCGGCGCTCTCCAGCACGTCGAGCGCCTGGCGCGCGCCGACATAGCGCCGCGCCGCCGCGATCCACGCGTCGGCACTCGCCGCGCCGGGCATTTGCGATACCTCGGCCAGGGCCGCCTCGACCTGTCCGGCATCCAGCGCCCGGCGCGCGCGCGCCAACCGGTCATTGGGCATGGTCGTCGGTGTGCCGGCGTGGCGGATGACGATCAGGCCGCCCATTTCGCGGCGAAAACTCGCCAGCCAGCCGTCCTTCGCGGCGGCAGTGGTCAGCAGCGGCGCGACGCCGTCGAGGCTCGCGCGCAGATCCTCGAGCGTGACCGGCGCGCGTGCCGCCTGCTGGATCGCACCGACCGCCGCCGGCTGGCGGGCGCCGAAGCGCGCGCGCAATTGCTCTTCCAGATATCCCAGCGGCTGCCCGCGATCGAGTGCCCGCCGCGTGCCGAGCGCAAGCAGCAACGCCTCGGCGCGCGCGGCGTTGCCGGCCGCGGCGCGCGAATCGCTGTCGATCGCCGCCGCGCGGGCCTCGAGCACGGCGAGCCGTCCGCCCAGTTCATTCTCGCGTATCGCCAGCGCGTCGACCGTCGTGCCGGTGGGGACTGTCGCCAAGGGAGCGACGGGCGCCGGTGCCGCCGCGCCGATCGGGCTGGCGTCGGTCGTGGCGACCGGCTGTGCCGGGTGCGCCCAGCGATCGTAATAATGCACCGCCAATGCCATCGCCACGAGGCCGGCCGCGAAGGCAAGGCCGATCAGGAGCCACGGCATGCGCCGCCGCGGCACGGTGGCCGCCGCCGAAAAGCCTGGTGGCGCCGCCTTCGGCACTGGCGTCGCGACGAGCGGTGGGCTCGGTTGGTCGAGATCCATGACCGCCTTATCTCCGCGCCCGGCGGGCCGGTCAATCGATCAACGCAAGGGCGGCGTCGATCAGCGTTTCGTCACGCGGTGTCGCGGCAATCGCGACGGCCGACCAGCCCAGGCCGGCGGATCCGGCCACCGTTGCGCTGATCGCGGCAAGGGCGATATCACCGCGCGCTATCCCGGCGGCATCGACCAGTTCACCCAATCGCCGCGCGGCGCGGGCGGAATGGAGCAGTGCGACCGTGCCGGCCAGCGCCGCGAGTGCGGTGGGATCGATCTCGCGCGCTTCATTGGCATAGACGGCGATCGCGGCGCCGATCGCTCCGCCGACCGCGATCGAACGCTCGCGCCCGCCGAGATGGAGCAGCCGCCGGAAGCCTTGCGCGCTGGCCGCGGCGACGATGGCTGCGACGTCCGTCTCGCCCGACGCCTTGACGTCGAACCCGGCACCGCGCGCCGCTGCGGCGGTTTTCTCGCCGACTGCGAAGGCGGGCAACCCGGCTAGCTGGGCGAGCGCTTGTCCGCCGTGACGTGCGGCGTTGGCACTGGTCAACAAAATGGCATCGAAGTCAGCCGCGTCGGGCACGGTCCAGTCGAGCGGGCGTATCGCGAACAGCGGCAGCGCGACCGCGCGACCGCCCGCCGCCTTAATCCGTACCACGGTTGCTGCATTGCCCGGCTCGGGTCGCAGTACCGCGATCCCGCGGGTCACGCCGCGAACAGCCGCCGGATGTCGGGCGCGGCGCGCGTCAGCAGGTCGGCGGCGAGCGCCTCGGCGACACCGAAATCGCCGACGGCACCGCTACGCTCACCCGTGACATGGTCGCTGCCATCCTCGGCGAGCAACTCTCCACGGATCGTCACCCGGTCGCCCTCCTCGCGGGCCAGCGCCGCGACCGGCGAATGGCAATCTGCTTCGAGCGCGGCGAGCAGCGCGCGCTCGAGCAGGACACAGCGATGCGTCGCCCCATCGTCGATCGCCTTTAGCCAGCCGCGCACCCCGGCATCGTCGGTCCGCGCCTCGATCCCGACCGCGCCTTGTGCCGGCGCCGGCAACATGACGTCGCTTTCGATCGCGACCCCGATATCCGGGCGATCGAGCCGGTCAAGTCCTGCGGCCGCAAGCAGCGTCGCATCGACCTCGCCCGCCGCCAGCTTTGCCAGCCGCGTATCGACATTGCCGCGAAACAGCACCGGCTTCACATCGGGTCGCAGCCGGCGCAGCTGTGCGGCGCGGCGCGGCGAGCTGGTCCCGACCACGGCATCTTGCGGCAGCGCGCTGATGCTGTCGGCACCGATCATCCGGTCGCGCACATCGGCGCGCGGCAACATCGCCGCGATGACGATCGCCGCGGGGCGGATCGTCTCGACATCCTTCATCGAATGCACCGCACAATCGATCTCGCCGTCGAGCAAGGCCCGGTCGAGCTCCTTGGTCCACAGCGCCTTGCCACCGATCTCGGCCAGCGCGCGATCCTGCACCTTGTCGCCGGTCGTCTTGATGATGACGATCTCGCCGGCCAGCCCGTGCGCCGCGGCGAGCAGGTCCTTGACCATGTTCGCCTGGACCAATGCCAGCGGCGAACCACGCGTGCCGATGCGGATAATGTCGTTCAAGCCCGTCTCCGTATTTATCTTGCCGATAGTAAAGCAGAACCGCCCTTCGACAAGACGCCTGCGAATCCCTAGATGCCACGCAATGGTGTTGATCCTCGGCCTCGAATCCTCATGCGACGAAACCGCGGCGGCTCTGGTCACCTCGGATCGACGGGTGCTGGCCCACCGCCTCGCGGGGCAGGAGGCGGCGCATCGTCCGTTCGGCGGCGTCGTGCCCGAAATCGCCGCGCGCGCGCATGTCGACGCGCTGATTCCGCTGGTCGAGGGCGCGCTCGCCGATGCCGGCGTCACGCTCGCCGATGTCGATGCAGTCGCAGCGACGGCGGGGCCGGGGCTGATCGGTGGCGTCATGGTCGGGCTGGTTACCGGCAAGGCGCTGGCGCATGCCGCCGGCAAGCCGCTGATCGCGGTCAACCATCTCGAAGGCCATGCGCTCAGCCCGCGTCTCGCCGATCCCGATCTCGCCTTTCCCTATCTGCTGCTGCTCGTCTCGGGCGGGCATTGCCAGTTGCTCGAGGTGCGCGGTGTCGACGATTATCGCCGCCTCGCGACGACGATCGACGATGCCGCCGGCGAAGCGTTCGACAAGACCGCCAAGCTGCTTGGCCTCGGCTTTCCCGGTGGCCCGGCGGTCGAACGTGCCGCCATGCTCGGCGACCCGCGCGCCGTACCACTGCCACGGCCATTGCTCGGCACGGCCGAGCCGCACTTCTCCTTTGCCGGGCTGAAGAGCGCGGTGCTGCGCGCGCGCGACACCGACAAATACAGCGCCGAAGATATCGCCGCGTCGTTCCAGCAGGCGGTGGTCGATTGCCTGGTCGATCGTACCAAACGCCAGGTCGCGCAGGTACGCGGGATCACCGCGCTGGTGGTGGCGGGCGGCGTCGCCGCCAACGGCGCCGTACGCACAGCGCTGCGGGATGTCGCGCAGGCTAACGACCTGCGCTTCGTCGCCCCGCCGCTGTGGCTGTGCACCGACAATGCCGCGATGATCGGCTGGGCTGGCGCCGAACGCTTCGCCGCCGGTCTGACCGACGCGCTCGATTTTCCCGCCCGGCCGCGCTGGCCGCTCGATCCGGGCGCCGAGGCCGTGCGCGGCGCCGGGGTGAAGGCATGAAGATCGGCGTCATCGGCGGCGGCGCCTGGGGCACCGCGCTGGCACAGGTCGCTGCGCAGCGCGGCGATCCGGTCATGCTGTGGGCGCGCGAGCCCGAGGTCGTTGCGGCGATCAATACGAGCCATGAAAACCCGCTGTTTCTCGCCGGTGTCAGCCTCTCGCCGGCGGTGCGCGCGACCGGCGCGCTGGCCGATCTGGCGTCATGCGACGCGCTGCTCGTCGTCGTGCCCGCGCAGCATGTCCGCGCCGTGCTCGCGGAGACGCCGGTTGGCGATACCCCGCTGGTGCTGTGCGCCAAGGGGATCGAGGCCGGCACGCGCCTTCTCGTCAGCGAGGTCGCCGCAGCGATCCAGCCCGCCGCGCCGATCGCCGTCCTGTCCGGCCCGACCTTCGCTCATGAGGTCGCCGCCGGCCTGCCGACCGCGATCACGCTGGCCTGCGCCGACGAGGCGATCGGCATGGCGCTCGCCGACCGGCTCGCCTTTCCCGCCTTCCGGCCCTATTTCTCCACCGACGTGATCGGTGCCGAGATCGGCGGCGCGGTCAAGAACGTGCTCGCCATCGCCTGCGGCGTGGTCGAGGGCGCCGGGCTCGGCCAGAATGCACGCGCCGCGCTGATCGCGCGCGGCTTTGCCGAGATGACGCGCTTCGGCCTGGCACGCGGCGCGCGCGCCGAGACACTCGCCGGCCTGTCGGGGCTGGGCGATCTCGTGCTGACCTGCTCCTCGACCAGCTCGCGCAACTTTTCGCTCGGGGTCGGGCTGGGCCAGGGTCGTGCCGCACGCGACCTGCTCGCCGATCGTCGCACCGTCGCCGAGGGCGCCTTCACCGCGCCGGTGCTGCGCGAGGCGGCCCGGGCCGCGGAGATCGACATGCCAGTGACCGACGCGGTGTGCGCCCTGCTCGACGGTGCCGATGTGCGCGAGGTGGTCGGCGCGCTGCTGTCCCGGCCGCTCGCGCGCGAGCACGGCTGATGCGCTGGGCCGCCTTGCTCAAGGGCGTCAATGTCGGTGGCAACCGCAAGCTGCCGATGGCCGATCTGCGCCACTTCCTGGCCGATCTCGGTTATGGCGGCGTCAAGACGCTGCTCGCCTCCGGCAACGCGGTGTTCGATGCGGACGAAGCCGATGCCGATGCGCTCGAAGCGCATCTTCAACGAGCGGCGAAGGCGCAACTCGGGCTCGATACCGCGTGGCTGCTCCGCACCCATGCCGACCTCACTGCGATCGTGCGTGCCAACCCCTTCGCCGATGCCGCCGTGGCGCATCCCAGCCATCTGCTGGTCCATTTCCATCGCGACCCCGTGCCCCTCGCCCTGCTGGACGCGCTGGTTCATGACGGGCCGGAAACGTTAAGTGCGCTGGGCCGCGAGTTGTACGTCGATTATCCCGACGATATCGGCCATTCGAAACTGCCCCAGGCGATGGCCAGGGCCAAATTCCCCGCGCTCGTTACCGCGCGCAACTGGAATTCCGTGCTCAAGCTCGTAGAGCTTACGGCATGACCCAATCACCCTCCCGTCACCGCGGATTTGTTCCGGGGGCCACGGTGCCGCAAATTTGGCGGCCGGCGGAGACGGGGGACCGTGGATGCCCGAACAAGTCCGGCATTACGAAGAAAATTTCCTGCGCCCGCGCTACCCTAGAAATCGACCGCGATGCCTTTCAGCGTCCAGTCGCCATAGCGCGTCGGATCCTCGCCGAGCGGATCGCCGTCTTCGGCCTTGGCTGGCGCGGGCTTCGGCAGCGGCGGGTTCTTCGAGAGATAGGCGGGCGGCTTAACATGTGCAGGGCGACGACCCATGGTTGATCTCCGATATGGTCAGGAGCTCTCTGCGCTCCAGCGGCGGCGCGATCAATCCCGCGACGATGCGCCCGGCCTCGCCGCGCGCCGTGCCGCGCTCAAGCTGCTCGATGCGGTGCTGCGCCAGGGCCTGCCGCTCGAAGCCGCGCTCAATCGCGCGACCGCCGGCATCGATCGCCCCGATGATCGCGCGCTCGCCCATGCGATCGCCGCCGCGACGTTGCGCCGCCTGCCCGATCTCGATGCGCTGATCGACTCGGCGACCAAGCAGAACCTGCCCGATGACGCCAAGGCGCGCTTTGCGCTGCGGATCGCGCTTGCCCAGGTGCTGGTGCTCGCGACCCCGCCGCACGCCGCGATCACTACCGCCTTGCCGTTGGTCGATGGCGGCCCGCGCAAGCTCGTCCACGGCGTGTTCGGTACGCTGATGCGCGGCGGCGCGACGCTGCCCGAGGTGGCGGCACTGCCGACGGCGGTGGCGGAACGCTGGCGCGCCGCCTGGGGCGACGAGATGGTCGCCGCCGCCGCCCGCGCCATCACCGACCCGCCGCCGCTCGACCTCACCTTGCTTGATGCGGCCGAAACCGACGCGATGGCCGCCGAACTCGACGGCGTCTCGCTGCTTCCCGGCCACATCCGCCGCGACGCCGGTGGCGTGACCGAACTGCCCGGCTTCGGCGAGGGTCGCTGGTGGGTGCAGGATATCGCCGCATCGCTTCCCGCGCGGTTGATCGGGCGCGGCACCGGCACGGCGCTCGACCTGTGCGCTGCGCCGGGGGGCAAGACGATGCAGCTCGCCAGCGCCGGCTGGTCGGTGACGGCAATCGATGCCTCGCAAAGTCGTCTGGCGCGACTTTCCGAAAATCTCGAGCGCACCGACCTCACGGCCGAGGTGATCGCCGCCGACCTGCTGACGTGGAAGCCCAAGGCCCCCGTCGACGCCGTGCTGCTCGACGCGCCGTGCACCGCAACCGGCATCTTCCGCCGCCACCCCGACGTCATCCACCGCGTCCTCCCCTCGCGGATCTCCGAAATGGCCGCGCTGCAGGCGAAGCTCCTCGCCCGGGCGGCCGATTGGGTGAAGCCCGGCGGCCTGCTCGTCTACGCCACATGTTCGCTTGAGCCGGCCGAGGGTGAAGCGCAGATCGCCGCGCTGCTCGCCGCGCGGAGCGACTATGCGATCGACCCGGTGCGCGCGGACGAACTACCCGCCGGCGTCGTCCCCGACGCGCAAGGGCAGGTGCGCACGCTGCCGGGCATGATCGTGCCCGACGATTGCGACGGCTTCTTTATCGCGCGGTTGCGTCGCCACGGCTAGCGCCGGGTTGATAGCGGGGGCGGCCGTGCTACAGGGCATCATGCAACAGCCTGTCCGCATCGCGCCCTCGATCCTCTCGGCCGATTTCGCCAAACTGGGCGAGGAAGTCCGTGCGATCGACGTTGCCGGCGCCGACTGGATCCATGTCGACGTGATGGACGGCCATTTCGTCCCCAACATCACGATCGGCCCGGCCGTGGTGAAGGCGATCCGCCCGCACACCAGCAAGCCGCTCGACGTCCATCTGATGATCGCCCCGGTCGACCCCTATCTCGAAGCTTTCGCGGAGGCGGGCGCCGACACGATCAGCATCCATGTCGAGGCGGGGCCGCATACGCATCGCAGCCTTCAGTTCATCCGCAAGCTCGGCAAGCGCGCGGGCGTCGTGCTGACGCCGCAGACGCCGGCCAAGGCGCTCGACTATCTGCTCGAGGAAGTCGATCTCGTGCTGGTGATGAGCGTCAATCCCGGCTTTGGCGGCCAGGGCTTCATCCCCAGCGCGGTGCGCAAGATCGAGAGCATCCGCAAGATGATCGACAAGGCCGGGCTGGTCGTCGATCTCGAGGTCGATGGCGGCATCGATCCGGTGACGTCGCGCCGCGCGATCGACGCCGGCGCGGATGCGCTGGTCGCCGGCACCGCCGTCTTCCGCGATGGGCCGGCGGGCTATGCGCGCAATATCGCGGCATTGCGCGGCGCGTGACGGACAAAGGCGACGATGCCGGCCCCGACGGCATCGACGAGGGCAAGCGGATGGTTCGGCTGGGAGGGGACAAGGGCTTGTCGTTGGCGGAGCGCGTTGCGGAGCGCTTTCACCGCCTGACCTGGCGTACCCCGATCCACGGCCTGCGGCTCAAGGGGCGACATCCGCTCAAGCTCATCGCCGTGCCGGACGATCCCTTCGCCGGCGACGTCGCGCGGGGTCGCGCCCTGCTCGACGGCATGATCAGCTTTCGCGGCGAGCAACGTGCGATCGACGCGCTCGATCTCGGCAAGCGCGAGACCAACCGAGCCCTGGCCGAATATGTGCAGGGTTTTTCGTGGCTGCGCGACCTGTCGACCGTGGCGACGCGCACGCAGGCCACGCCGATCGCCGAGCAGCTCATGCGCCGCTGGCTCGACGCCCATGCCGATAGCGTCAGCGAGCCGGCTTGGCGGGCCGACCTGTGGGGGCGCCGCATCCTGTTGTGGACCGCACATGCTCCGCTGATCCTGTCGAGCACCGACCTGGTCTATCGCTCGCGCGTGCTCAACACGCTGGCGCGCGGCGCGCGCCATATCGACCGCGGCGCGGAAAAGATGGCGCCGGGCGTGCCGCGCATCGCGGCGATCTGCGGCGTCGTTGCGGCGGGGCTGCTGATCCCCGGCGGCGACGCGCGCCGCGGTGCGACCGAAGCCGCACTGGTCAAGGCCATTGCCGCCTCGGTATTCGAGGATGGCGGCAGCGTCGCACGCTCGCCGGTTGCGCAGCTCGACATCGTCATGTTGCTGACGATGCTGCGCGAAACCTATGTCGCGCGGCGGCTCGAGCCACCTGCGATCATCGCCGAGACGCTCGCGCGCCTCGTCCCGGCGCTGCTCGGCGTCACGCTCGGCGATGGTGCGCTGTCGAGCTGGCAGGGCGGCGGCCCGCTGACCGCGGAAGTCGTCGCGCAGGTCGTCAACGCGACCGGCGTGCGCACCCGTCCGCTGCGTCAGGCGCGCGACTGGGGCTATCAACGGCTCGCCGCCGCCGAGACGGTGGTCATCGTCGATGCCGCGCCGCCGCCGGTCGCGCGGCTGGTCGAGGGCGGCTGCGCGTCGACGCTGGCGTTCGAAATGTCCGATGGTCCGCACCGGCTGGTGGTCAATTGCGGCGGTGCGCGTGCCGCGCTCGCACAGATCCCCGCGACCCTGGCCGATGGCCTGCGCACCACCGCAGCGCATTCGACGCTGATCGTCGGCGATTCGAATTCGACCGCGATCCATGCCGACGGCACGCTCGGGCGCGGCGTCGGCGAGGTCGAGCTCGCGCGCCAGGAAAACGAGGCCTCGAGCCGGCTCGAGGCAAGCCATGACGGTTATGTCCGGCGCTACGGCTTTCTCCACCGTCGCCAGCTGGTTCTGGGCAGCGATGGGCGTGAACTGCGCGGCGAGGATTCGCTGTTGCCCGCCTCGAAGCGCCGCAAGCTCGGCGCAACGCCTTTTGCGATCCGTTTCCATCTCGGCGCCGGTGTGAGTGTTACGCCAACGGCCGACGGCCAGGCCGCATTGCTGCGCTTGCCCGGCAATTTGCTGTGGCAATTTCGCTGCCGCGGCGGTTCGATGGCGATCGAGGAAAGCCTGTGGATCGATGGCGAGGGTCGTCCGCAATCGACCAGCCAGCTCGTCGTCACCGGTGAATCGCCGGCCGGCGGTGCGAGTGTCAGCTGGGCCTTGAAGCGCGCGACCTGACAGGCCAAGGGGGCGCGGTCTCGCCCGAGGAGCATCGTGCTGAAAGTCGAATCCGGTTTTCAGCTTTTCACGATGCGACCACAAACTGGAGCCTGTAATGACCGATATCACGATCCGCCGCGCCCTGTTGTCGGTGTCCGACAAGACCGGCATCGTCGAGCTTGGCCGCGCGCTCGCCGGGACGGGCGTCGAACTGGTCTCGACCGGAGGCACCGCCAAGGCGTTGCGCGATGCCGGGCTCGCGGTGCGCGATATCAGCGAACTGACCGGCTTTCCCGAAATGATGGATGGGCGCGTCAAGACGCTCCACCCCAAGGTCCATGGCGGTCTGCTCGCGGTGCGCGACGATCCGGCGCACATCGCGTCGATGGCCGAGCATGAGATCGGCGCGATCGACCTTGTGGTGGTCAATCTCTACCCGTTCGAGGCCACCGTCGCAAAGGGTGCCGAACGCGACGAGGTCATCGAAAATATCGATATCGGCGGCCCGTCGATGGTTCGCTCGGCCGCCAAGAACCACGCGTTCGTCGCGATCGTCACCGATCCGGCCGACTATGCGTTGGTCGCCGGCGGCAGCACGACGCTCGCGGATCGCAGGCTGCTCGCCGCCAAGGCCTTTGCCGCCACCGCCGCCTATGATGCGATGATCGCCAGCTGGTTCGCCTTTGCCGATCAGGGCGAGCGCTTTCCCGAGACGCTGCCGCTCATCCTCAAACTCGGCACGACGCTGCGCTATGGCGAGAATCCGCATCAGGCAGCCGCCTTCTACATCCCCGCCGGCCCGCACGTTCGCGGCATCGGCCAGGCACGCCAGGTCCAGGGCAAGGAGCTCAGCTACAATAATTACAATGATGCGGACGCCGCGCTCGAGCTGATCGCCGAATTCCGCGACGCCGCCCCGAGCTGCGTTATCGTCAAGCATGCCAATCCGTGCGGTGTCGCCACGGCGACCACGCTCGAACAGGCCTATGTCGAGGCCTTCGCCTGCGACACCGTGTCGGCCTTTGGCGGCATCATCGCGCTCAACCGCCCGCTCGACGCAGCGACCGCACGCGCCATCACCGGCATCTTCACCGAGGTCGTCGTCGCGCCCGATGCCGACGAGGAAGCGATCGCGCTGTTCGCCGCCAAGAAGAATCTCCGTCTGCTGCTGACCGGTGCGTTGCCCGATCCGGCGCGCCCCGGCCTGACCGCCAAGACGATCGCCGGCGGCTGGCTGGTGCAGACCCGCGACAATGGCGCGAACCCCGACCTGAAGGTGGTGACCAGGCGTCAGCCGACCCCGCAGGAACTGGCGGATTGCCGCTTCGCCTGGACGGTCGCCAAACACGTCAAGTCCAACGCGATCGTCTATGCCAAGGACGGCGCCACCGCCGGCATCGGCGCCGGGCAGATGAACCGGCTCGAATCCGCCCGCATCGCGGCGTGGAAGGCCAGGGATGCCGCCGACAAGGCCGGCTGGACGACGCCGCGCACGATCGGCTCGGCGGTGGCGTCGGATGCCTTCTTTCCCTTCGCCGACGGGTTGCTGGCGGCGGTCGAGGCCGGCGCCACGGCGGTGATCCAGCCGGGCGGCTCGATCCGTGACGACGACGTGATCGCGGCAGCGGACGAAGCCGGCCTCGCCATGGTGTTCACCGGCGTGCGCCACTTTCGGCATTGATGCGCCGCTGGCGGAAGCCGGGGCGCGGTTACGGAACCGTAGCTACAGTGCGAAGTGCCGCGCCCGTAGCGATCACCGATGGCAATGCGGTGCGCGTGCGCTCTTATGCAACAGCGCCGCCCATGCGAGCGCCGCATCTCCACGCGTCTTATTCCACCGGCAATGTCGCCTCGCTGGCCTTGGGAAAGGTTGAGAACAAGGCCCGGTCCTCGGGGCCGAACGCCCAGCGCCACAACACGAACCAATAGACCGCAAAGATCGCCGGCAGCCCGAACACCAGTTCGGCCCATTCGAGCCGATGCGGCAGCGCGGTGAACGCAGAGCCCACCGCGATGCTGATCAATACCGCCCACAAAAGCTGCCATCGCAACGGTGACACGCGTGCCTTGAGCAGGTGCGACAGCAAGGTCGCCTTGACCAGCGACGACAGCGCGACCGACAGCAGCAGCGCGACGGCCGGTCCCGCTGCCTGGTAACTGGCCGGCCAGCCGAGCGCGCGCATGATGAAGATCAGCGCGAAGCTGAGGCCGACCTGGATCGTCAGCATCGTGATCGAGATCGTCAGGTTGAGGTGCCGCGCGATATAGACCAGTGCCGATTCGCACACCGCGCCGGTCGAGGCGAGCACCTCGGCGGTCAGCAGAAAACCCAGCGCCGCGGTCCCGGCGACGAATTGCGGGCCGACCAGCCCCATTACCGCTTCGCCCGGGATCGATCCCATCAGCGCGAGGCACGCCTGCGCCGCGATGATCCAGAAGGCGACCTGTCGCACCTGCTGCGCGATCGCCGGCCTGTCGTCGCGCGCCAGGCTCTCGGTGATGACCGGGCCGAGGATCGGGTCGAAACTGGTCTTGAGCTTGCCCGGCAGCGAAGCGACCTGCTGGGCCATGTAATAGATGCCGACGACCTTGGGCTCGAACATCACGCCGAGGATGAAGCGATCGACATTGCGCGTCGCCCATTCGATCGCGTCGGCACCGGCCAGCGGCACGTTGCGCCGGGCCAGCGCGGCCAGCCGTCCGGGGTGCGGCCGCCAGCCATGCGGCAGGCCGAAGCTCTTCACGAACGGCACGATCGACGCAACCAGCGCGGCGAACATCGACGCCATATAGGCGAGGATCAGCCCGTCATGCAGCGAGAAATAGGAGAATATCCACGCGCCGATGCTGATCGTCCACGGCTCGACCACCGCCCGCGCGGTCACCGTCGCCTTGACGTTGCGGCGATAGGCCAGCGCCGCCAGGCTGACATCGGACATCGCCCCGGCGAACACGATCGTCGCGAGCCACGGCTCGGCACCCGAAATGCCGCTGTTGGGATACATGATCTGCGGCACCAGCAGCAGCACGCCGCTGGCGACCAGTGCGGCCAGAAAGGTGACGATCAGCGCATCCCACACGACATGCGCCGCCGGCCGGTCGTCGGCCGACAGGGCCTGCGCAAGACCGCGCTTGAGCCCCAGTGTCGCCAGCAGCGCGGCCAGCTCGACCACCACCACGGCGAGCGCGAAGCGCCCGACCAGGTCCGGGCCATAGATCCGGCCGGCGATGAACAGGAACGGCAGGCGGGCGATCAGCCGCAGCGCAAAGCCGGTGACGTTGGTCCGCCCACCCTTGGCCAGCGCGGCGATGTCCTGCTCGGCGGCGTCGGTGGTCACGACCAAGGCTGCCACGCCCCGGCGATGCCGTCCCGATCTACCGTCCTGAATACCATTTTGCCGTCGCGTCGACCAACCTCCCACATCGGCGCAGGCGACGCCCATTCACCGACGATGAAGATACTGACGCCTCGTTGTTCGGCGAAAAGGCGGTCACCCTCGGTGGGACGCTCGACGCGCCGTGACCGCGTGCGCAGGATCGCCACGGCATCGGGCTTTTCGATCTCACTGTTGTCCGTCGAGGGCATTACTTCGATCGAGATGACACGTAGGTCCTCTGCTGTGCCGCTCAAGAAAACGACTTTGTCGGTGTTTCCCTGGCCGACCTTTAGACGGACGGTAATGTTGGCGAACTGTCGCGCCGATTTGACCAGTGCCGGCGAGGCCTCGACGTCGGCAACGGGCGCCGCGATTGCCATTGCAGGAATCGAGAACGCAGCCAGAGCCTGGGTAAGCCGCATCATGCTGACCCTCAATGTGCCGCCGCCCAGCTGGCGCCGGTGCCGATCTCGATCGCCAGCGGCACGCTCAGGACCAATGCCGGCTCGGCCGCCCTGGCCATGACGCGTTCGATCACCGGCCTGGCCGCGGCGACATCGCCCTCGGGCAGTTCGAACACCAGTTCGTCATGCACCTGCAGCAGCATCCGCACGTTCGGCAGCCCGGCATCGAGTAACGCGGGCCCCATCCGCGCCATGGCGCGCTTGATGATGTCGGCGCTGGTGCCCTGGATCGGCGCGTTGATCGCGGCGCGCTCGGCACCCTGGCGGACGTGCTGAACCGACGCCCGGATCTGCGGGAACCACGTCTTCCGGCCGAACAGGGTTTGCGTATAGCCCTTGTGTCGCACGCCCTCGAGCGTCTCGTTGATATAGGCCGAGATGCCGGGGAAACGGTCGAAATAGCGCGAGATCATCGCCTGCGCCTCGTCGGCGTCGATCTCCAGCCGCGCGGCGAGGCCCCAGCGCGAGATGCCGTAAAGGATCGCGAAATTGATCGTCTTGGCGCGCCCGCGCGTGTCGCGATTGACCTCGCCGAACAATTCCTTGGCGGTCGCGGCATGAATGTCCTCGCCGCGCAGCAAGGCGTCGCGCAAGGCGGGCACGTCGGCCATGTGCGCCGCCAGCCGCAATTCGATCTGCGAATAGTCGGCGGCGAGGATGACATTGCCCGGCTCGGCGATAAAGGCATCGCGGATCTGCCGCCCGATCTCGGTGCGGATCGGGATGTTCTGAAGATTCGGATCGGTCGACGAAAGCCGCCCGGTCTGTGCGCCGGTCAACGAATAGCTGGTATGGACGCGCCCCGTGTCGCGATCGATCTGCTGCTGCAGCGCATCGGTATAGGTCGATTTGAGCTTCGACAGCTGGCGCCATTCGAGTACCAGCCCGGCGATCGCCACGCCTTCGGCCTTCATCTTCTCGAGCACGGTGACGTCGGTCGAATAGGCGCCGGACTTGCCCTTCTTGCCGCCCTTCAGCCCCATCTTGTCGAACAGGATCGCGCCGAGCTGCTGGGTCGAGCCGATCTGGAACGGCTGCCCGGCCGCGGCCTGGATCTCTTCCTCGAGCCGCGCCATTTCCTGCGCGAACCGGCTCGACAGGCGCGACAGCTGGTCGCGATCGACCTTGATCCCGGCGCGTTCCATGCCGGCGACGACCGCGATGATCGGGCGATCGACCATCTCGTACACCCGCGTCGCGCCTTCATAAGCGAGCCGCGGCTTGAACCGGGTCCACAGCCGCCACGTCACATCGGCGTCTTCGCCACCATAGCGGGTCGCCTGGTCGAGCGGCACCTGAGCGAAGCTGATCGCCTTCTTGCCGGTGCCGGTCACGTCCTTGAAGCTGATGCACGTGTGTTCGAGGGTCGCGTGCGCGGCATCGTCCATGCCGTGCCCGGCAAGCGACTGCCCGGCATCGAGATCGAAGCTCATCACCATCGTATCGTCGATCGGCGCGACCGACAGGCCGTGGCGGATGAGGACGTTGATGTCGTATTTGATGTTGTGACCGATCTTGAGCACGCTCGCGTCGGTCAACAAGGGCTGCAGCCGCCTGACGATCTCGGCGAGCGGCAATTGTGGCGGCACCTCACCAAACATGTCGTCGCTGCTCTTGTGCCCGATCGGGATATAGCAGGCCCGCCCCGGCGCGGTGGCAAGGCAGATGCCGACCAGATTGGCCGCCATGCTGTCGAGCGAGTCGGTCTCGGTGTCGATCGCGATCGTGCCGCTGGCATGGCTTTCGGCGATCCACGCCTCCAGCCGATCGATGCTCGTCACGGTTTCATAGGCATTGCAGTCGATCGGGGGCAACTCGACGAAATCGGTCGTGACCGGCCCGGCCGTCGCCGCGGCCGCGGCGACCGGATCGGGCTGGTCGCGGCCCGGCGCATGCGCCGCCATCCGCGACAGCAGGGTCTTGAAGCCCTGGTCCTCGAGGAACGCGCGCAAGGGCTCGGGCGGAATGCCGTCGAGCTTGAGCTCGTCCAGCGTGTGCGGCACCGCCGTATCGCTGTGCAGCGCGACGAGCCGGCGCGAGAGCCGGGCCATGGCCTCATGCTCGATCAAATTGTCGCGCATCTTGCTCGGCTTCATCGCGGGCGCGGCGGCGAGCACGGCGTCGAGATTGTCATGTTCGACGATCAGCTTGGCCGCGGTCTTGGCGCCGATGCCGGGCACGCCGGGGATGTTGTCCACCGCATCGCCCATCAGCGCGAGCACGTCGCCCAATTGATCGGGCCGCACGCCGAATTTCGCCTCGACATAGTCCGCGCCGCGCCGTTCGTTCTTCATCGTGTCGAGCATGTCGACGCCCGGCTGGATGAGCTGCATCAGGTCCTTGTCGGAACTGACGATGGTCACGTCCCAGCCTGCCTCGACCGCGCGGCAGGTATAGGTGGCGATGATGTCGTCGGCCTCGAACCCCTCCTCCTCGATGCACGGCAGCGAGAAGGCGCGGGTCGCCTCGCGGATCAGCGGGAATTGCGGGATCAAATCCTCGGGCGGCGGCGGGCGCTGCGCCTTGTACCTGTCGTAGAGATCGTTGCGGAAGGTGTGCGATCCCTTGTCGAGCACGACGGCGAGATGCGTCGGTCCCTCGGCCTTGTCGAGCGCGTCGGCGAGCTTCCACAGCATGGCGGTATAGCCATAGACCGCACCCGCCGGCGTGCCGTGGCGGTTCGTCAGCGGCGGAAGCTGGTGATAGGCGCGGAAGATATAGCCCGAGCCGTCGACAAGATAGAGATGTGGCATCGCGCGGCAGATAGCAGCGTCGAGCGATTGGCCCAAGCCTTGGGTAGTGTCTCAGTTTGAATTTAGCAGGCGTCTAATCGAAAACTTCGCCTAGCGCCTCTTCCGTCTCCTCGTTCTGCGCCCGCGTGCGCATGCCGCGCCATATCTTGTACGGCAGCAGAGCGTATGCCGCGATGGTGTAAAACGGCAACGCCATATTATTCGAGCTGTTGCTCATCATGTAGAGTCC
>JBBRSN010000018.1:0-60597 GCA_038245375.1 Sphingomonadales bacterium
CAACACCGTCTTCGATGACTATGATCATATCGTCTCGACATGTTGCGACGCATGGAATTTCTTTGCCAACGACACCGCCCGCGTCGCTTCCATAACAACCCGAAGCTGGGCACAGGTCGATCTTTAAGGCCGTTGGTATCAGTCGTGGCAAACCGCCATCGGCGACGTCACCGATGGCGGCCGATGGCTCGTCAAACAGGGCATTGCCGACCCCTCCAGGCTGGCGATCGTCGGCTGGTCCTATGGTGGCTATGCGGCGTTGCAATCCAACGTGGTCGATCCGACCCTCTTCAAGGCCGTCATCGCGGTGGCCCCGGTGACCGATCTGGAGACGCTGCGCGGGGAACATCTCAACTTCACCGACTACAAGATCGTCGATGCGCAAATCGGCCACGGTCCGCATGTCCGCGCCGGATCTCCGGCGCAGAATGCCGCACGCTTCGTCGCACCGGTACTGCTGTTCCACGGCGACATCGATCAGAACGTCGACATCGGCGAATCGCGCTTGATGGCATCGCGACTCAAGGCGGCAGGCAAGGCCGTGGAACTGGTCGAGTATCACCACCTCGCACACCAACTCGACGACAGCACCGTGCGCGCCCAGATGCTCGACAAGATGGACGGCTTCCTTCGCGCGTCGCTGCACCTGCCGCCAGCACCGTAAACGAAAAGGGGCGGCCGTTGCCGGCCGCCCCTTGCTGTTCGTAAGACCCGAAGATCAGCGCGAGTAGAACTCGACGACCAGGTTCGGTTCCATCTTCACCGGATAGGGCACCTCGTCGAGCGTCGGCACGCGCGTGAAGGTGATCTTGGCGGCGCCGTCGGGGGCGACGTAATCGGGGATGTCGCGCTCGGCGAGGCTCTGCGCTTCCATCACCAGCGCCATCTCCTGCGCCTTGGCGCCGAGCGTGATCTCCTGACCCGGGAAGACGCGGCGCGAGGCGATGTTGCACTTCACGCCGTTGACGCGGACATGGCCGTGGCTGACGAGCTGGCGCGCGGCGAACACCGTCGGCGCGAACTTGGCGCGATAGACGATGATGTCGAGGCGCTGCTCGAGCAGGCCGATCAGGTTCTGGCTGGTATCGCCCTTCATGCGGGCGGCCTCATGGTAGCAGGCGCGGAACTGCTTCTCGGTCACGTCGCCATAATAGCCCTTGAGCTTCTGCTTGGCGCGCAGCTGGATACCGAAATCCGAGACCTTGCCCTTGCGGCGCTGGCCGTGCTGGCCGGGGCCGTATTCGCGCTTGTTCACCGGGGACTTGGGACGACCCCAGATGTTCTCGCCCATACGGCGATCGAGCTTGTACTTGGCGCTGGAGCGCTTCGACATCGTAATAACCTTCGTGCAAGTGCCAACAACAAGACCGGCCCACGCCATGGGCATGAGCCGATCGATACCCGGTCATCGCCTGCCCGCAAGGACAGGGCCACCGCTTCACCGGGGTGCGGGGCCATTCGCGAAGGGGCGGCCTCTCGCAGAAAGACTCCAAAAGGTCAACAGCGCGCGATCGATGCGTTCAGCGTGGCCGCTTCTTGCCGGCGAGTGCCGAGAGCACGCCGCGCAGCGTGCGGATTTCCATGCTCGACCAGCCGGGCTTGGTGAGCAGCGTGCGCAGCGTGCGGCGCGCGGTCGGCGCACGATCGGGCGGGAAGTAGTAACCGGTCTCGGCGAGCATGCCCTCGAGCTGGGCGATCATGCCCTCGAGCTCGGCATGCGGGGCGGGATCGGGCAGCGCGGTTTCGGGCGGCGAGGCGAGGCCCATGCCCTTCGACCATTCGTACGCGACGAGGATCACCGCCTGGGCGAGGTTGAGGCTGCTGAAGGCGGGGTTGATCGGCACGGTGACGATCGCGCGGGCGAGCGCGACGTCGTCGGTGGCGAGACCCGAGCGTTCGGCACCGAACAGGATCGCGGCGCGCGCCGGGGCGGCGTGGATCGCGCGCGCGGCTCCTTCCGGGGTGAGCACCGGCTTGGTCACGCCGCGCTTGCGCACCGTGGTGGCGTAGACGTGCGGGCAATCGGCGACGGCGGCGGCGACGCTGTCGAACACCACGGCCTTGTCGAGCACCGCGTCGGCGCCGCTCGCGGCGGGGCCGGCCGAGGGGTTGGGCCAGCCATCGCGCGGGGTAACGAGGCGCAGCTCGGTCAGCCCGAAGTTGAGCATCGCCCGCGCCGCCTTGCCGATATTCTCACCGAGCTGCGGGCGGACGAGGACGATGACGGGCGGCGGGGCGATCAACCCCTCCCGGCTTCCTTGGGGCCCGCTTCGGCGGCGCCGGCGACGGCGGTGACCGAGCCGGCGAACTCCTCGAAGTCGCGCGCCTCGCTAAAGTCGCGATAGACGCTGGCGAAGCGGATATAAGCGACCGAATCGAGCCCCTTGAGGCCGTCCATCACCATCTCGCCGATGCGTTGCGACGACACCTCGCCTTCGCCCAATGTCTCGAGCTGGCGCTGGATGCCCGAGACGAGCTTCTCCAGCCGCAGCGCGTCGATCGGCCGCTTGCGCGCGGCGATCGACACCGAGCGGAGCAGCTTGTCGCGGTCGAACGGCTCGCGCCGATCCTCGCTCTTCATCACGACGAGCTCGCGCAGCTGGATGCGCTCGAAGGTGGTGAAGCGCGCGGCGCAACCCTCGCACTGGCGGCGGCGACGGATCGCGGCGCCGTCCTCGGTGGGACGGCTGTCCTTCACCTGGCTGTCTTCATGGCCGCAAAAGGGGCAACGCAACGGCCTAGCCCTTCGACAGCTTGGTATAGGCGGCGATGCCGGCGCCGACGATGGCGCCGGTGATCGGGCCGACGAACGGGACCGGCAGGGCGATGACGGCGCCGATCGCGGCGCCCTTGGCCATGCGCTTGCCGAGCGTGCCGGGCGCATCGTCGCGGGCGTCTTGCGAGAAGGTGCGGGCGGCGCGGCGGTCGTCATCGGCGGTCGTGCGCCAGTGCGTGGCGGACTCGCTCTGCTTTGCGCCGCAGGCGGAGCAGAAGTTAGCGCCGGATTCGAGGTTGTGGCCGCAGGCCTGGCAAGGGGGACTCACTGCCCCTCTCCCCGGCCCTCTCCCCATTGGGGAGAGGGAGAAAGTTGGCTCTTCATCTCAAAACCCCTCCGCGTAGATCGGGAAGCGGGCGCAGAGGGCGGCGACGCGTTCGCGGACGGCGGCTTCGACCTGGCCGTCGCCGGCCTCGCCATTCTTGCGCAGGCCATCGAGCACGTCGGCGACCATGTTGCCGATCTCGCGGAACTCGGCCGGGCCGAAGCCGCGCGTGGTGCCGGCGGGCGAGCCGACGCGGATGCCGCTGGTCTTGGTCGGCGGCAGCGGATCGTTGGGGATGCCGTTCTTGTTGCAGGTGATGCCGGCGCGCTCCAGCGCCTCGTCGGCGTCCTTGCCGGTCACGCCGAGCGGCGACAGGTCGACCAGCGCGAGATGCGTGTCGGTGCCGCCCGAGACGATCTCCGCGCCGCGTTCCTTGAGCGTGGCGGCGAGTATCTTGGCATTCTCGACCACGGCGGCGATGTAGCTGCGATATTCGGGGCGCAGCGCCTCGCCAAAGGCGACCGCCTTGGCGGCGATGACGTGCATCAGTGGACCGCCCTGCAGCCCCGGGAACACCGCCGAGTTGATCTTCTTGGCGATGGCTTCGTCATTGGTCAGCACCATGCCGCCGCGCGGGCCGCGCAGCGTCTTGTGCGTGGTGGTGGTAACGACATGGGCGTGCGGCAGCGGCGAAGGGTGCAGCCCACCGGCGACGATGCCGGCGAAATGCGCCATGTCGACCATGAAATACGCCCCGACCTCATCGGCGATGGCGCGGAAGCGCGCAAAGTCGATCTGGCGCGGATAGGCCGAGCCGCCGGTGATGATCAGCTTGGGCTTGTGCGCGCGGGCGAGGCGGGCGACCTCGTCATAGTCGATCAGATGGGTGTCGGGCGTGACGCCATATTGCACGGCGTTGAACCACTTGCCCGACATCGCCGCCTTGGCGCCGTGGGTGAGATGGCCGCCGGCATCGAGGCTGAGCCCCATGATCGTCTCGCCGGGCTTGACCAGCGCGAGCATCACCGCGCCATTGGCCTGCGCGCCGGAGTGCGGCTGGACGTTGGCGAAGCCGCAATCGAACAGCTGTTTGGCGCGCTCGATCGCCAGCGTCTCGACCTCGTCCGAGGGTTCGCAGCCCTGATAATAGCGCTTGCCGGGATAGCCCTCGGCATATTTGTTGGTGAGGACCGACCCTTGCGCCTCCAGCACGGCGCGTGAGACGATATTCTCGCTGGCGATCAGCTCGATCTGCGTCTGCTCGCGGCGCAGCTCATGACGGATGCCGGCGAAGATCGCGGGATCGGCCTCGGCGAGGCCGCGGGTGAAGAAGCCGTCGGGCTGGACGTCGTGGAGCGTCGAGGGGCTGGTGCTCATGCGGGATCCTTCACGCTGGTCGGGAAAGGGGGTTGGCCGAGTTTGTCGATGCGGGCGGCGTGGCGGCCGCCGTCGAAATCGGCCGAGAGGAAGGCGGCGAGGCAGGCGGTGGCCATGTCCTCGCCGATAAGGCGGGCGCCGAGCGCGATGGCGTTGGCGTCGTTATGCTGGCGCGCGAGCGTGGCGGCATAGGGATTGTCGACCAAGGCGCAGCGCAGCGCGGGGTGGCGGTTGACCGCGATCGAGATGCCGATTCCCGAGCCGCACAAAGCGACGCCGCGTTCCGCCCGGCCATCGGCGACGGCGCGGGCGAGCGCGAAACCGTAATCGGGATAATCGACGCGCGCATCGCTGTCGGGGCCGAGATCGAGCACGTCATGCCCCTGCCCGCGCAGCCACCCGGCCAGCACGGCCTTGAGCGCGAAGGCGGCGTGATCCGAAGCGATGGCGATGCGCATGGCTGGGCGCGGTTCCCGGTTAATGGCGTGGACGGGCGGCCTTTACGCAAAGCCTCGGCGAATTGCCATGGGGCACGAGACCCCTTTGGGGGCGGCAAAAGAGGATTTCGCTGTACGCGGTCGGCAAATGACGGGCGAGTATCGGTGCGCGGGGCGGGCAAGACACGCGCAAGAACAAAAGCGTTTTGACGACCGACGGGGGGTCGCTTCGCCGCCGGATGTTGGACGGCCGGCGCCAGATGCGAAAAGGCAGACGGCGCCGAACCCAACACGGCATGCTGCGGCTTTACAGGGGTGGGCGGCGCGCGGCGGCGAGACGATGTCATGGCGGCCAAGAAATACTTATGCCGGCGCGTGGCGTTGTTCGTCATCTTTACTGCCTCCTTGCGCCGGCGACGATGCCGGCGAATCCAACCATGACGTGGGGCGATGCGAGCGTTTCGCGGCGCGCCGGCGGGAGGTTTGGCCGATTGGTCCGGCGGAGTGAATCAGGCTGATGACCCGGACCTTGACCGGGCAGCCGGCATCGTGCCGGCGCCGCCAAGACGACCCGGCGATGAACGCGACATAACGACGCGTTCAGACCCGATGCACGGCGCGGGGCCCAGAAGGGCGACACCAAGCACTTCCATCGGGAGATGAGCGATGATCAAGAAATTCCTGACTGCCGCCGCGCTGGCCGGTGTCGCCATGACCGGCCTTGCCGCCGCCCCCGCCTCGGCCCAGAGCCGCGGCTATGACGGCTATGGCTATGGCCAGGGTTACAACCAGGGCTATCAATATCGCGACCGCGACCATGATCGCCGCGAGCGCGAATGGCGCCGCCACCACCGCCACCACGAACAGCGCGGCTGGGGCTATGACAATGACCGCCGCGACGGTTATCGCGACGACCGGCGCGGGCACGACCAGCGCGACGAGTATCGCGATGGCGGTTATTATCGCCGTTGAGGCGGGCGGTTACGCCTGAGTGATTGAAGGGGAACGGGGCCGTGCGGGAGTGCGGCCCTGTTTCTGTGCGTGAGCGGCATGCCGCAATTTTACCGGACCCATCCTTTCGCGATGGTTGAAAAGCATTAGCGGGCGTCCGCGGCGCGACGCCAGAACCTTGAGGCTCGCGGCACCTCCACGGCACTGACCCATGCGGCGGCGACCGCAAAAAGCGAAGCCAAAGCAAAACCGATGCGCGGCGCGAGCATGGCCGGCGCGCAGGCAAGCAGCACCCCCATGATGAGCGCGCCCAGCGCTTGCCCGATCAGCCGCGCGCTGCCCTGCATCCCGCCCGCCGCAGCGCTCCGCTCCGGTGGGGCGGTGAGAAACAGGGTGCGGTTGTTCGGCACCTGGAACAGCCCGAAACCAAGTCCACTAAGGGCGGCGCCGATCGCGAGCGGCACGATACTGTCTTCCGCCGGCCACAGCGCCGACAGCATGAGTCCCGATCCAAGCACCAGCCCTCCCGCGACGCACGGCAATGCCGAACCAAAGCGCTCCGCCAGCCGGTTCGCCAGCGCGCTGGTGACGGCGACGGTCAGCGGCCAGCAGGTCATGACCAGCCCCGCGACTGTCGGCCCTTGGCCCAGGCCAAGTTCGAGATAAAAGGGCAGCGCCAGTATCCCGACGGATTGGCCGGTGAAGCAGCAGATCGAGGCGATCACCGAGATGCGGAAGGGACGGAGCGCCAGCAAGTCCACAGGCCATAGTGGCGCCTCCCCCGGCTTCTGACGCCGGATGAGTGCGCTGGCGAGCGCGATGGCGCCAGCAGCGAGCAGCACCGCCGGCAGCGGCTGCGAAATCGCCATCGTCGCCGCGACGAGGATCAGTGCCGCAACCGAACCGTGCAACGCAATGCTGCCCATATCGACCGAGCTTCGGGTCGGCGCGACCTCGGGCAGTTCCCTTGCCGCAAACAGTGCGACCATGATGACCGGCAGCTTGGCCAGGAACAGCCAGGGCCATGGCGCCACCGCAAGGATGAGCGCGCCGACGATCGGACCAGCGGCCGAGCACAAGGCCACGGTCAGCGCGTTCCAGCCGATGGCCTTGCCCAGCCGCGCCGGCCCCAGCGCGAAACGCAGCAGCGCGATCCCCAGCGACATGATCCCCGCGCCGCCCAGTCCCTGCGCCATGCGCGCCGCCACCAGCATCGGCAGGGTGGTCGCGAAGGCGCATGCAAGGGAGGCGGCACTGAACAGCGCAAGCCCGCCGACGAACAGCCGGCGATAGCCGACCCGGTCGGCGATATGCGCGCCGGGAAGCAGGCCCATCACCAGTGCGGTCTGGTAGGCACTGACCGCGAGAATCGCGTCGGCCGGTGTCACCTTCAGTGCAGCGCCGATCGTCGGCAGCGCGACGTTGACCAGGCCCGCATCGAGCACGACCAGCGCCATTGCCGAGAGCACGGCGATGATGCTCGCCCGCTCACCTGCCTTGGCGCGGCTCATGCGACCGGCGCGAACCATCCGCCGTCGCGCTCGACGAAGCGGGTAACACGGCGCTCGACCTGATCCTCGTGCCGCAGATCGCGCTCGGTAAAGCGGAATACCAGTGCGTCATCGGTCAGGCAGCGCGTGTCATGGATGTCCCCGGGCAGATAGGCACGCGCCGCACCGGGACGAAGCACGATGGTCTCGCGCCGTACCAGCCGCTCGCCCCGGGGATCGGTGACCTTGACATAACTCCCGATCTCGAGCTCGCCTGATTGCACGCCATAGACGACCCAGGCGCGGCCATGGTCGTGGGGCGGCCGATACAGGTCACGACGCTCGCCATGGGCAAGCAGCATGAAGCCATCCGGCTCGCGATGCAGTTCGCGTGTCGCCGGGCGTTCGGCGAGCAAGCTCGCGAGCCACTCCTCGGTCTCGGCGCCGGCGGTCAGCGCGTCGAGCCAGGCGCGGCATCGGGCAACCAGCGCCGAACTGATCGGGCCCCAATCGGCGCGTGCGGCGGCGACGAATTTGTCCAGGCTGGTCTGGGTCACGGTCCGATCTCCTCGTGTGTGAAGCGATGGAGATGTCCTATGGTAGTGCAGATCAGTGCAGAAGACGCATCGTTTGCATGTTAATATTGCATTTGACGCGCTATATCGTGCCGCGTTGACCGAGGGACCGATATGCTGCCGCCCGACCTCAATCTGCTCCACACGCTTGACGTGCTGCTCAGCGAAGGCAGCGTCACGCGCGCGGCATCCAGGCTCCAGCTTAGTCCTTCGGCGATGAGCCGGCAGTTGACCCGCCTGCGCGTCGTGACGGGCGACCCATTGCTGGTGCGCGCCGGGCGCGGCCTGGTCGCCACGCCACGCGCGACGGAGATGCGGCAGGCGGTACACGACCTGGTCGAGGAAGCTCGGGTGCTTCTCCGTCCCGCCGACCGACTGGAACTGGCGACGCTTGCGCGCAGCTTCACCTTAAGGATGAGCGACGGCTTGGCCGAAACCTTAGGCCCGCCGCTGATCGAGCGCGTACAACAAGAGGCACCGCGCGTGCGGCTTCGCTTCGTGCGCAAGCTCGACAAGGGCAGCGAGGGGCTCCGCGACGGCACGGTCGATCTCGAAACCGGCGTGGTCGCGCGTACCGCCGGGCCGGAAGTGCGCGCACAGGCGCTGTTCGCCGATCGCTATATCGGCGTGGTGCGCCGCGATCATCCGCTTGCGCGCATGGACGTGAACCTGACGGACTACGCCGCATGGAACCATGTGGTCGCGTGGCGCCAGGGTATCGATCTCGGCGGCATCGACGAGATGCTGCGGGATGCGGGTGTCGAACGCAACATCATGGCGACGGTCGACGGCTTCGCTGCGGCGCTCGCGTTGGCACGGGGCTCCGATCTCATCGCGACCGTGCCGGACAAGCACACCGCGGCACTTCGCCAAGGCATGTTCAGCTTTCCCCTTCCGCTGGCAACGGCGGAATTCACGATCTCGCTCTTGTGGCACCCGCGCCTTGACGGGGATCCTGCGCATCGCTGGCTTCGGAACTGCGTGCACGAGGCATGTCGGACCTCGATGGCACGTCAATAAGAACAGGGCCGACGACGGCATTCCCGCGACGGCATCGTGGCTACCGGCAGCGATCAGTACCACGGTCGACGATCCTTCGCCGGGTCGCGACGAAAACGATACCGGGCGTTACAAAAAGCTGTTGACTGGGTGCGGCGGCCGGTTATATACCGACTGGTATTGAAGGTGCTGCTTCGCTTTCGAGCGGGCGGCGAGGTGGAGAGAGAGGCGGTCTTGCGGCTCCTCACCCTCCCCCAGCTCCTCCCATCACGGGAGGGGGACAAGAAGAACAAGAACTGTTGCCGGTTTCGTCACGCCCCGACACGGGCGCGCGCGGCCGGTTGCGCCCCGCCTTCGCCGCTGCTGCCCCGTCCTCCAAGGAATATCCGATGGCCTATCTCGATCTCGAATATCCCTTCGCCGCGCCGGCCGGTGCACGCATCGCGCAGCGCAGCGCCACGCTGGTCGCCGACCTGCCGGGCTTCAGCGCGCTGGAATGGAGCGTGATCGCGTTGGCGAAACGCGACACGCTGGCCAGTCTCGGTACGCCGAGCCGGCTGTCGCGCGCGCTGGGCAGCGTGTTCGGGCTGGGCACGACATCGAAGCTGGCCGACCCGAAGCTCGAGGCATTGCGGCGTATGGCGGTGCACGCCTGGCGCTATGGCTTTGCGCTGCCGATGGCGGAGATCGACCGCTTCGTCGCGGCGGGCTTTGACGAGGGGCAGATCGAGACGATGGTGACGAGCATCACCGGCACGCGGATCGGCGTCAGCCGGCGCGTCGCGGCGCGCGATATCGGCGCGACGGCGCGGATCGTGCGGACGGCCGAGGCCTGATCCATTGGCGCGCGCCTAGCCGAGATTGACCAGCACGAGCAGCGCCGTGGCGGTGATGGCGGCAAGCCCGACCGGCGCAGCGGCGCGAACACCGGCGGCGTTGCGCGCGAGGACGACGGTCAGCACGCTTTTCAGCACGAGGTTGCCGGCGACCGGCAGCGCCAGAGCGGCACCGGCGAGCGCGCCCTGGTCGGCGACCGGCATGGCGGAAAAGGCCAGCACGGCGGCATCGACATCGACCAGGCCGATCAACGTGAGCACCGGTGCGGCACCGAAATGGCCGAAGCGTTCGATGCCCCAGCGCGAGGCGACGATCGCCAGTGCGGTGAGCCCGGCAAGCGTCAGCGCACCGCCGAGTTCGAGCGGGTTGCCAAGCCCGGCGCGGTAGCTGCGCGTCTCCCCGCGCGGGCGGCGCCATGCCCAGCCGGCGGCGGCGAGCAGCACGAGCAACGCCGGCCCGAGCGGCGTGGCGATGGCGAAGAACCAGCCCGGCGCGAGCAGCGCGACGAGCAGCAGCACGCGCCCGACGCTGACCGCCGAGGCGAGCACGATGCCGATTTCCAGCGCGCCATCGTCGCCCGGCGCGTCGCCGAGCCGGCGGACGAAGGCGCCGGTGACGGCGGTCGACGACACCACCGCGCCGCACATCGCGGCGATCAGCGTGCCGCCGCGCCCGCGCGTGCGCCGCGCGAGCAGATAGGCGATGAACGACAGCCCGCTGACCAGCACGACGACGAGCAGCAGGTAACGCGGGTTGAGCGCGTGATAGGGGCCGAGATCGCGATCGGGCGCGAGCGGCAGCAGCACCAGCGCAAGCAAGGCGAAGCGCGCGGCGGCGCGCAGCTCGGCGCGCGTGATGCCCCTGAGCATGCCGTGGAGCGGCTGGCGCGCCGAGAGCAGGAACATCGTCGCGGCAGCGGCGGCGACGGCGACGGTCGGCTGGCCGCGCGCGGCGAGCACGCCGAGCCCGAGCACGAGCAGCCCGGCGACCGCGCTGGTCGCGCTGCGCCCGGTCGGCGCGCGGCTCTGGCGGAGATAACCGACGAACAGCAGCAATGCGGCGGCCGCGACGACGATGCCGCCGAGCCACCATGGCAGCAGCGCGCCGACCCCGCCGGCCAGCCCGAGCAGCCCGAAGGTGCGGATGCCGGCGACGCGCGCGCCGTCGGGCTGGTCGCGTTCGTCCCAGCCGCGCTCGAGCCCGACGAGCAGGCCGATGGCGAGCGCATAACCGAGCGGCAGCAGCGCGCCGAGCGTCGTGCCGTCAGGGGGCGTGGCGGCGATGTTCATCGGCGATCAGTGTGACAGCATCACCGGCAAATGGGTATCCTTGATCAGCGATGCGGTGACGCCGCCGAGCACCAGCTCGTGCAACCGGCTATGCGCAAAGGCGCCGATGGCGAGCAGGTCGGCGCCCTGGTCGAGCGCATGGACGGTGAGCCGGTCGGCCGGATCGCCGCCCTGGTCGAGCCGCAGCGGCTCGGCCTGGAAGCCGTGCTGCGCGAGGTAGCGCAGCGCGCGTTCCTGCGCGCGCGCCTCGTCGACGGTGGCCGGGCCCGCGCCGACCGAGGCGAGTTCGATCCGCGCGCCCGGCGTGGCGAGCGCGACGAGATCGTGCAGCGCGCGCACCGCCGCGGCAGTGGGTTTCCAGCCGAGCACGGCGTGGCCGACATGGCGCAGCGTGCGGCCCGGCGGGAGGATGACCAGCGGCGTGCCCGAGCCGAGCGCAAGCGTCTCGGCGACGCGGCGGTGCAACCACGCGACCGCCCAGCTTTCGACCGCGCCGATCATCGCGATGTCGGTAACGACGCGTGCCTTGCGCAGATCGCCGACCAGCCAGGCGACATCGTCGTGCAGCCCGAGCAGCTCGACCGCGACCGGTGGCGTGCCGATGACGGCGCGGAGCTTGTCGGTCTGTTCGGCGGCGTGCGCCTCGCGCTCGGCGGGGAGTACATAGATCGCGCCGAGCGGGGCAAATTCGGGCAGCAGCAGCGGATCCGGCGTGAGCAGCTGGAACACGACATCGGCGCCGGCATATTCGGCCTGGGCGAGCACCGCTTCGATAAAGCCCTGCGATTTCTCGACATCGTCGAGCACGGCGAGGATCGACCTGGTCATCACGGCTAGCCCTTTTTCTCCCCGGCGCCGGCGCGCGCGGTTCCGACGAGGTGATGGAACGGCGCGCGGTCGCGATCGATACGTAGAGTTACCGGGATGAGCCGCTCAGCGCGGTGACTCGCCGTAACGCGCCGCGAGCTCGTTCGCGCGCGCCTCATCGGCTTCCGCGCGGCGCTCCTCCCCACGCTGGCGCAACAACTGCGCGCGCTGGTCATACCCGCGCGACTCGCCGGGGGCGAGGCGCACGGCGCGATCGAGATCGGCCAGCGCGCGGTCGAGATCGCCCTTTTGTTGCCAGGCCAGGCCGCGATTGAGCCAGGCGCGCGCCAGCCGCGGATCGCGCGCAATCGCCTGGTCGAAGGCGGCGATCGCGCCGTCGGGGTCGCCGTCCCACGCGCGCGACAGGCCCTGGGCGAGGTAGGTTGCGGCGGTGTCGGCGCCGGCCTTGCCGTCGCGACCGGTCGAGCGACGGCACGCGGCGAGGTCGCGGTAGGGATCGTTGACCGTGCAGCGGTCCCGCTCGTCGCGTGCCGGCAAGGCCGCCCGCCGCATGGCCGAGCCCGTCACGACGATGTCGGCGGCGGCGGCGGCACGACCCTCCTGCAGGCCGGCGGCCGGTGCCGCAGCGATTGCCGCGGGCGCTGGCGGCGGTGGTGGCGCCGGAGGAGGAGGAGGAGGAGGAGGAGGAGGAGGAGGAGGTGGTGGTGGCGGTGCGGCGGGTTCGTCGCGCGCCGTCTTCATCGCGGGGGCCGCCATGGCATCGTGCTCGGCGCCGGCACGACCACTGACCGCGGTTGCGCAGCCGGCGCCGGCGCAAGGCGGCGGTGCGGTGCTCGGTGCCGGGGGGCCTGAGACGGTGGCGAGCGAAGTATCGGCCGGCGCGGCACGCGGCCCGACCGGCGCGGTGACGGACGCCGCCGACGGCGCGGGAGTGGGGAAACGTTCGTTCAAGGTAATCAGCGCGGCGGGGGCACCGATCAGCGCGATCAGCGCGACGGTGACGAGCAGGCCGAACTGGCGGCGCGTGACGCGCGGTCGCCGGTCCCCGCTTGCGCTACGCCCCGCCGCTGCCGGTTCATCCGCACCATCGAAGCGACGCAGCGCCGCCGCGATCGCGGCGTCGCGCGCGGCCGGCCGCGGCGGCGGCGGCGCGGGCAGCGAGCGGGCGATGTCGTCGTCGCTCGCCATTCACCGGGCGCAGCTGGAGGAGGGGCGGGGCATCGGCGGGCCTTATAGCGGCATTTGCGTCCGGGTCGAAGGCGCGATCGGTGACGTGGCAGGCCCGGCAGGGGTCGCCGGGCGACCGGCCGGGGGCCATTCCCCCGACCGGCCGTTCCGGCGCCGCCTAGCGCTCGAGCGACGCCATCGCGCCGGCGCTTTTGGCGGCTCGGACCAGCTGGATGAATTCGGACCGATAGCCGAACTCGTCCGCGCCGCGCGACGCCGCGGCGATGCGCAGGACATCGTCGTAACTCATCGCGCCGTTATACTTTCCACCGCGCAGCAGCTCGGCGAAGGCGGCGACGCCGGTGGCGAAGCGCGCGTCCTGCGGGGCAGCGGCGAACGTCGCGACTTCGGATGCGTGGCCGATCGGGGTCGAGATAAGCCGGCTGGTATCCGATTTGGGCAGCTTGTAGCGGATCTTGACGAAACCGAGCTCTTCCCCTTGCGTTGCGACGGCACGCGGCGCGGGCCGGGCATAGCGCAAGTCGCCGATCGCGCGCGGGCCACCGACGGGCACGACCTCGTACAGCGCGGTGACGGTCTGGCCCGAGCCGACATCGCCGGCATCGACCTTGTCATTGTCGAAATCGTCGCGGTTGAGCAAACGCGTCTCGTAACCGAGCAGGCGATATTCGGCGACGGTCGCGGGGTTGAACTCGACCTGGATCTTCACGTCCCTGGCGATCGGGAACAGCGTCGAGCTTGCCTCGTCGACCAGCGTCTTCCGCGCCTCGTTCAGCGTATCGATATAGGCGGCGGTGCCGTTGCCGTTCTGCGCCAGCGTCTGCATCAGCGCGTCGTTGTAATTGCCCATGCCGAAACCGAGCACCGAGAGGAACACGCCCTTGCTCCGCTCACGCTCGATATAGCCCTTGAGCTCGCTCTCGCTGGTGACGCCGACGTTGAAATCGCCGTCGGTGGCAAGGATCACGCGATTGACGCCGTGCGGATCGAGATTTTCCTCGGCCAGCGCATAGGCCTGGCGGATGCCCTCGGCGCCCGCCGTGCTGCCACCCGCGCCGAGCGCCTCGATCACCGCGCGAATGCGGCCCTTCTCGCTCGCCGAGGTCGGCGCGAGCGCGGTGCCCGCGCTGCCGGCATAGGTAACGATCGCGACGCTGTCGTGGGCGTCGAGCTGGTCGAGCAGCAGCTCGAGCGACTGCTTGACCAGCGGCAGCTTGTTGGGCGCGTACATCGAGCCCGAGGTGTCGATCAGGAAGACAAGGTTGGCGCGCGGCCGCGTGGCCTGCTGGATCGCATAGCCCTTGATGCCGATGCGGACGAGCTTGCGCCCCGCCGTCCACGGGCTGGGGAAGACCGCGACATCGGTGCTGAAGGGTTGCGCCGCACTGCGCGGCGCAGCGTAATCATAGGGAAAATAGTTGACCAGTTCCTCGGTCCGCACCGCCGCCGGTTGCGGCAGCGTGTTGCGGTTGAGCGAGGCGCGGACAAAGGCGTAGCTCGCCGTGTCGACATCGATCGAGAAGGTCGAGACGGGTTCCTCGCGCACCAGCCTGAAGGGGTTTTGCGCGGTGGCGGTGAAGCGATCGCGGCCGGCATCCTGGTAATAGGGCGGATAGGGGCGCGGCTCGGCCACCGGCATGGCGGTGCGGGGCGCCGCGAATTTTGCCAGGCCGGCCATCGAAGCGGGCGGCGGCGGCGGCGGTGGCGGCGGTGGCGGCGGCGGCGCATACGGCTCGTTGCGGGCGCGGCGCGCGGCGCGGCTTTCGGCGACGCTGTCCTGGGCGACTGCGGTACCGGTGACGACGATGTCGTTCGACGGCGAGACCACCGGCGGCGGCGCACCGTCGGCGGCCTTGACCGGCTGATCGACGCCGGAGCGCGCGCACGACACGACGAGCAGCATCGACAGCCCGGTGGCGATGGTTCGATGAAGCGACGTCCGGGCGAGCGGCGTTCGATGAGCATGGGGCATGAGAAACTCCCTGATGACTGCGGCGCACCATCGTCCGCATGTCACTGGGACGCGCCGGGTCGGGATTTCCTTGGGCGCGGTGCGAAATTATTTTTCCGGGGTCGCCGTGAGCAGCCGGCGGACCTCGCGCATGCGCCACGACACCGTCGCCTCGGCGATGCCGAGAATGACCGCGGCCTCGGCATGGCTGAGCTGCTGGCCGGCAACGAGGATGGCGGCGTCGCGATAGGGCGGGGCGAGCCGGGCAATCGCGCTTTTCACCCACATCGCATCGTGCAGGTCGCGGCCGTCGGGGCCGCGCGCCAGGCCGACCAGTACCGCAAGCCGGTCGGTGAAGCCGCTGAACGAGCGGCGGCGGCGGCGCAGGTCGCGACAGGCATTGAACACGATGCCGCACAGCCAGGTGGAGAATTTCGCCTCGCCGCGAAAGCTGGAGATCTTTTCGACGAGCGTGCAGCAGACATCCTGCGCGATGTCGTCGGCATCGGCGCGCGCGCCGGTCAGCTGCCAGGCGAGGCCGTGGATGCGATCATAATGGCGTTCGAGCAAGGCGGCAAAGGCGGCGCGGTCGCCGGCGACGGCAGCGGCGAGCAGGTCGGTATCGGGGTCATCGCCGGTCCGCGCCATGCCTTACGCCCACACCCATAGCGGCGCCACGGCGACACGGGTGCCCCCCATTGACCAGCCTGTCGCGACATGTCCTGACACACACCGCTATGTGCCCCATTCGTGGCGGCGACACCATCGCGCGATGCGCTCCGGCCCCGGCCGTACGCGCGTCGACTAGGCGCCGGGCCCCGAAATGTGACGGATCGAGGATGCGAAGTCGACCCCGGGCGGCGGGTTGACGGTATAGTGCGCGCCCGACAAATAGAGCTCGACGTCGTCGCCGCGCGCGCCCCCCTCGGGCTCGATGTGATAGGTAACCTCGGCGGTGTGGACGATGATGGTGCGCCCGATCGCCGAGGCGAGGATATAGGGCGCCAGGTCGCCGGCGTCCCCCGCCCAGGCACCGTTTCGCGACAGCATCGCGATCACACGGTCGGCATCGATGCCGCCGTCGGTGGCGATCTGCGGATGATGGAGCAGCCAGTCGGTGGCGAACTGGCGCAGCACGCCGTCCATGTCGCCGGGATTGCCGAGCGCGATGTTGACGCCCTCATAGAGGCAATTGCCGCTCGGCGCGGTTTCCTCGCGCACCATCTCGGTATCGGGGGAACCTTCCTCCTCCTCGCCGACCTCATCGATGGTGGGCAAGGTGTCCACCATCTCGTCGGCGTCTTCGACCGGCGCGCCCTCCGCGCCTTCGCTCTTGCCCGCGTAGGTCTTGCGCCACGTCGCGGCGAACTTGCGGGTGCGGAGCTTGACATAGCCGTCGACGTCGTCACGTTTTCCAAAACGTCGCGCGGCGCGCTTGATGTTCCTGTTCTCCCGCTTGGCGGTCGAGCGGAAATCGGGTTTCTTTCGGTCGATCTTGTCGTTGTTGTGAAAGCGCGATCGTCCGCTGCCGCCCTGCCCGGTGCCGAGTTGCGGTTCCTTCTCGCTGGCGACGAACAAGACACCGGCGCGCAGTTCGGCAAACAGGTCGCCGCCGTGATCGCTCACGCGCAGCAGCGCTGCCTCTGCGGCGACCGGGTTGATGCCGGCGCGGCGCAACTCCGGGCCGAGGATGAGATTGCGGAACTTGTCGGCAAGGCCCAGCGCCGGCGGCTTGGGCAAGGTGCCGTGCAGCGCGGCGAGCAGCACCTGGGCGACCTTCTGATCGGTGGTGTAGATGGCCTTCAGCTGGGCAATGATCAGCTGATAATCGTCAGGCAGACCGCTGCCGATGCCGCCGCCGGTCATGAAATTGCCGTGCGGCGTGATCGAATAGCTGCTCCCGCTGTCGCTGGCGGTGAAGCGCGCGGTCTTCGAGGTGTCGCGGAATGTCGACATGTCGTTCAGCGAAAAGGAAGCGGTGCGGCGCAAGCCGGCGAGTTCTTCGAGCTCGCTGTCGGTGTCGGGCTCGGTATCGTCGTCGGATACGACGTCCTCGTCGAGCGGCATCAGGCCGTCCGGCTCCTGCTGTTCGGCCGGCTGCTGCGCGAGCAGCGTCGCACCAACGGCGAGGCGCGCGCGCTCGACCAGCACCCTGTAACTGACGGCATTCGTCGCGGCTTCCTCAGACGTCGCCCAGTCCTCGATCTGCTTCAGAATTGCCGCGCGATTGTTCTGGATGAACGAATCCTTCCCGCGCCTGTCCATTTCGGCATTGATCTTCGCGACGCTGGCCTCGTCATAGACAAACGCGCGGCCGGCCATGATGAAATAGGCCTGGACCGTGTCGCTGCGGCGCGGCGCTTGCGGCGTGGGCGGCGCCTGCGGCACCGACGACGCGCCGCCGGCGACGAGCCGGGCACCCATGACGTCGGCCTCATGCTCGAGCGCCGCCTCGTCGTTCACCGCGGCGCCCTTGAGCTGCATCGTCGGGCGCACGCGCCCCTGCTTTTGCTGCGCAACATGCCATGCCTCGTGCGCGAGATGGCGTTCCTGGCCGGGGGCGACGTGGATGTCGGCGCCCTGGGCAAAGGCATGGGCCCCGAGTTGCGCGGGCTGTGACGAATTATAATGGACGCGGACATCGTCCATGCCGAGGCCCGACTCCGCCTCCAGCCCCGATTTGAGCCGGTCGGGCAGGCCGGTGCGATTCTCGGGCGGCGTGCGCTGGGCAAGTGTGTCGGCCAGGCGGCGCTGCAGCGTCACCGTTGCGCCGGCGTTGAGTCGGGCGGCCTGCGCTCTGAGCCCGGCCACCGTCGGGCTGGCGTTGAGCTGCGCGCCGTGCGTGGCGAGAGCGGCGGCGGCCGGCGGATCGAACGGCGCAGCGATGCGATCGGTCGCGTGCGCCACCGTCGCGGACGACCGCCGCGCCGGCTCGGCGCGCGACTGCGGCGGAACCAGTTCCGTCAAGGCTGCTCCGTACGGCGACCGGTGGGCGCGAAGACCGACGACACCACGAACTGGGCGATCAAGGACAAGGCCTCCCGTGCAAGGACACCCGAAGATGCCGCGAAATGCTGCAGTCGCATAGTGGTATTCGGCAGCGCCTGCGCCACTGCGGGATGCTACGCTGTCCGGTTGAGCCAGCCGTTAGCGCGCAAACCGGGCACGAAGCGCGCGCTGACCGCAAGCCGCGTGCCGTCAGCCAACACCAGCCGCCAAGCGCGCCCGTCGCGCTCCGCGGCGACCACTGCGGCGTTGGCCGCCCAGGCGCCGCGGTGGATCTGGCGGCCATCGAATCCCGCGACCTCGTCCAGCGCATCGCCGAAGCGGTGGTGGATGAGCGGCGCGCGACCACCGGCGAGGAACAGCCGGCAATAATGATCCTCGGCGCGGATCGCGTTGAGCACCGCCGGACTGGCGATCCCGGCCTTGGCGAGGACGCCGCCGGGGATGATCGCGGGCGCGGCGGCGATCACGGGCTGCGGGCGCAGCAGCCGCCGGGCGAGATAGAGCACGGCGAAGACGACGGCGCTGATCGCCATCGCATCGATCCACGCGTGCGGCAGGTCGCGCGGCGTCGCTGCCACGCCGAACAGCCGCAACGCCAGGCTGATCTCGAACGGCAAGGGCAGATTGAGCAGCAATGTGCCGACCACCACGGCGCGCGTCCAGTCGCGCGGATGCCGCACGGTGAGGAAGAACCACGCCTGCCATTTGACCACGCTCCACCCCATCAGCACCGCCCAGAAGCCGGTCCGCGTCATCGCCGGCAGCGCGCCGGTGCCGAACGCGCCGGCCACGACCAGCAGCGCCGACGCCGCCACGGCAACGATCTGCATCATCGGAAAGCCGGGCAAGGCGGCTGCGCGATCCGCGAAGCGACGGACATGCTTCGCGAAAGCGGCGTTGCGAACGGTCATCGCGGCAGTGAGGAAAGGGGCATCGCGCGGCGCAGGCTGCCACCGCGACCGTCGCCATGCAACCGTTGGAGGTACCGCCATGTCACCACGTCGTTCCCTGCCGCCCCTGCTGATGATCACCGCCACCCTGTCGCTCGGCGGTGCCGTCCCGGCCGCGGCCCAGTCGGCCGACCCCGCCTTGCTTCAGGCCGAGCAAGCGGCGATGGCAAGTCTCGCCTGGATGGACGGCACCTGGCGCGGCGAAGCGGTGACCAACAGCCCCGGCGGGGCGCACCGCGTCACCCAGACCGAGCGGATCGGGCCGCTGCTCGGCGGGACGATCAAGCTGCTCGAGGGCAAGGCCTTCAATGCCGATGGCAGTAGCAACTTCAACGCGTTCGGCGTGGTGTCGTACGATCCGGCGAGCAAGCGCTATACGCTGCACAGCCATGCCCAGGGGCGGGCGGGCGATTTCGCGCTGACCCCGACCGCAACGGGCTATGTCTGGGAAATCCCGCTCGGCGCGATGACGATCCGCTACACCGCCACGCTGAAGGACGGGGTGTGGAACGAGGTCGGCGACCGCGTGGTGGCGGGCCAGCCGCCGCAACGCTTCTTCGAGATGAACCTCAAACGCGTCGGCGACAGTGCGTGGCCGGGCGCCGGCGGCGAGCAGCGCTGACGTCGCTGTTCGACGGACCAGCCGGATGGCCGGATCGCGATCGAACGCAGCGAATGCCCGCGCTGCGATGATCCGGAACAAGCCCGGTCACCGCAGGCTGATGCGCACGCCTTCGATCACCAGTTGCACCGCCAGCGCGGCTAGCAGCACACCGAGCAGGCGCGTGATCACCGCCTCGATCTTGGCGCCGAGCACCCGCATGATCGGCCCCGCGGCAAGCAAAGCGGCAAGTGTCAGCAGCAGGATCGTCGCCAGTGCGGCAAGCACCACCGCGACATTGCCGAGGCCGTGGTTGCGGCTCATCATCAGCATCACGCTGGCGATCGAGCCGGGGCCGGCGATCATCGGCATTGCCATCGGGAAGATCGACACGTCCTCGACCTCGGGCGTCGCGGCGATCTTGGCGGCGCGGTCCTCGCGGCGTTCGGTGCGCTTCTCGAACACCATCTCGAGCGCGATCAGGAACAGCATGATCCCGCCGGCGATGCGGAAGCTCGCCAGGCTGATGCCGAGCGCGTTGAGCAGGGTCTCGCCGAACGCGGCGAAGGCGAACAGGATGAGCGCCGCGACGACCACGGCGCGAATCGCCATCGATCGCCGGTGCGCCGGCGTCGCGCCGGAGGACAGACCGGCATAGATCGGCGCACAGCCCGGCGGATCGATCACCACGAAGAAGGTGATCAGCGAGGAGATATAGAGTTCGAGCATCAGGGCGTGGGCACGGCGATCTTGTCGTCGATCACCCCGACATAGGCTTTGCCATCCCAGAACATCGCGATCACCTGGCGATGTCCGTCGCTCCCGACGGACCAATGCCAAACAAGCGATTCGTCCGCGGCCGCCCCGGATTTCTGGAATGCCATATCCGACGATACGATCGTCAGCGGGCCATTGATTTTGACACAAGAGGCCCGCCTGACCAACGGCTTGCTCGGCATTGCGCGTGCGGCCGCAAGCGAGTCCCCACTATCGACGATCCACTTCCACGCGCGACCCGTGTCCCGCTGCCAGACGGTGGTGAAATAGCCCACCGATCCGTCTGGCCGGTGCCAACCGCCCGTGTCGATCGCCAGATTGCCGTCGCACGATACCCATGCGGCCGTCGGCCACCATTCGATCGCCTTGGGCGGGTCCTTTCGCTCCCTCAGAAATTCCTGCGCCTTCACCGGCTGCGGCACGAACATCGTCGCATCGTCCGCCGCCCATTTGCGGAAGGCGGTCCATTGCCCGAGCGCCTGCGCATCGGCGGCGAAGGCACGCTCGGCATCGATCGGTGTCTGCACCGCCGCCACAGGCGCGGCCGCCAGCAGCAGCGGCGGCACCATCACAGCGCGTCGCTGTCGAACGCCACACCGGCGCGACGGTGCGCCGACACCAGGGTATTGCGCAGCAGCACGGCGATGGTCATCGGCCCGACGCCGCCCGGCACCGGGGTGATCGCGCCGGCGACGCTCGCCGCGCCGGCAAAGTCGATATCGCCGACCAGCCCGTCTTCGGTGCGGTTGATGCCGACATCGATCACCGTCGCACCGGGCTTGATCCATTCGCCCCGGATCATTTCAGGCCGGCCGACCGCCGCGACGACGATATCGGCGCGGCGCACGACGCTCGACAGGTCGCGCGTGCGCGAATGCGCGACGGTGACGGTGCAGCTTTCCCTGATCAGCAATTGCGCCATCGGCTTGCCGACGATGTTCGACCGCCCGACCACCACCGCGTCGAGCCCGGCGAGATCGCCGAGCACGTCCTTCAACAGCATCACGCAGCCCAGCGGCGTGCACGGCACGAAGCCGTCGAGCCCGGTCGCCAGCCGCCCGGCATTAACCGGGTGGAAGCCATCGACGTCCTTGTCGGGGTCGATGCGGGTGATCACCACCTGCTCGTCGATATGCTTCGGCAGCGGCAGCTGGACGAGAATGCCGTCGACCGCTTCATCGCCGTTAAGCGTGTCGACCAGGTCGAGCAGCACCTGTTGCGGCACATCGGCGGGCAGGCGGTACTCGAAACTCTCCATGCCGGCGGCGACCGTCGCCTTGTGCTTCGAACGGACATAGACCGCCGAAGCGGGGTCCTCGCCGACCAGCACCACCGCCAGCCCCGGCGCGCGCCCGGCGGCGGCGCGGAAGGTCGCGACCTGCCCGGCGATACGGTCCCTGAGGTCGGCGGCGAACGCCTTGCCGTCGATGATGCGTGCGGTCATTTTTGCCTCACAGCACCGCGCCGCCATGGGCGACCGATGCGAGATAGGGGACGATGATCCCGCTGGTGATCGAGATGAGCAGCAGCGCGACCAGCGGCGACAGGTCGAGCGGGCCGAAATCGGGCAGGATGCGGCGGATCGGGCGCTCGATCGGGTCGACGATCTTCTGCAGCGCCTGATAGATGGCGCGGACGCTGTCGTTATAATGGTTGATCACGTTGAACGAGATCAACCAGCTCATGATCGCGTGGATGAACACCACCCACCACAGCAGGTTGAGAACGACCTGGACGATCCGGAACACGACGTCGATCAAAGGAGCCTCCGCTTTGGCTGAATTCACGGCCTCGATATAGGAAAGGCGCGGCCGGCGACACCCTTTGCGGTCAGCGCCGGATCAGCGTGCCCGCACCGCGCTTGGTGAACACCTCGAGCAGCATGGCGTGCGGTACGCGCCCGTCGAGGATCACCGCCGCCTCGACCCCGGCCTCGACCGCCGTGACGCAGGTCTCGATCTTGGGGATCATCCCGCCGGTGATCGTGCCGTCGGCGCGCAGGCTGGCCACGCCGGCCGGGTCGAGATCGGTGATCAGCGCGCCGGCCTTGTCGAGCACGCCGACCACGTCGGTCAGCATGAACAGCCGCGTCGCGCCAAGCGCGGCGGCGATCGCCCCGGCCATGGTGTCGGCGTTGATGTTGTAGGTGTGGCCGTCATCGCCGATCGCGATCGGCGCGACCACCGGGATGATCCCGGCGTCGGACAGCGTGTCGATGATGCGCCGGTCGACCCCGACCGGCTCGCCGACGAAACCGAGATCGACATGGCGCTCGATGCCCTGCAGTCGGTCGGGCTCGCTGCGCCCGACCTTGGCGGCGCGGACGAAGCCGCCGTCCTTGCCCGAAATACCGACCGCGCGGCCGCCGGCCTGGCCGATCCAGCCGACGATTTCCTTGTTGATCGAGCCGGCGAGGACCATCTCGGCGATCTTGGCGGTCTCGGCATCGGTCACGCGCAGCCCGTTGACGAAGCTCGATTCGACTCCGAGCCTTTTCAGCATCGCGCCGATCTGCGGCCCGCCGCCATGGACGACGACCGGGTTGATGCCGACCGCCTTCATCAGCACGACATCCTCGGCGAAGTCCCGCGCCGCCTCGGGATCGCCCATCGCATGGCCGCCATATTTCACGACGAAGGTCGCGCCGGCGTAACGCTGCATATAGGGCAGCGCCTCGACCAGCGTTTCGGCCTTGTTGAGCAAGGCGGGATCGGGGGCGTAATCGGTCATGATGCGCGCGGCATTAGGGTTCTATACCCCCTGCCGCAATGGCTGTGATATTCCATAGCCGGGCAATCAGGCGAAGGACGGATCTCCGCCGAACGCCGGAGCCCGGGATCACACAGTGCGGCGCTTGGAACTCTGGACTCCGGCGTTCGCCGGAGAACACAAGCTGATGGGTGGAGCGGTGCGCTCTCACGCAGCGGCGGGCTTGCCGTCCAGCCACCGCCCGAGCGCGACCATCAGATAGATCAGCGGCGGCACCAATGCTGCCGACAACACAACCTTGACGATCATCTGCCCGAGCAAGATCTCGCGGATCGGGAAAACGCCGTAAAAGGCGATACTCACGAACAACAGCGTGTCGACGATCTGGCTGAGAATGCTCGCCGCCCCCGCGCGCAGCCACAACATCTGCTGACCTTCGCGACCCTTGAGATAGGAGAATACCGTCACATTGAGCGTCTGCGAGATACCGTAGGAAATGATCCCGGCAATCCAGATGCGCGGCGTCGCGCCCATCATCAAGGCGAACGCGTCGCGCCGCACCGGATCCATGTCGCTCGCCGCCGGGATGGTCAGCACGACCAACGACAACAGGATGGACACGATCAACGGGACGAAGCCGAACCGAACCAGCGTGTTGGCGGTCTTCGCGCCATGGAGTTCGGCGATGGCGCTGGAGGTGATGACTAATAACAGGAAAGCGAAGATGCCCGCCTCGATCGCCAGCGGGCCAAGGCCGAATACCGGCCCCAGCGCAGAAAGTGGCCCGAGCGCGACCTGCTTGTTGCCCAGCACGCCGGCGATACATACCATGCCGCCGTAGAAGATCGAGAAGGCGAAGAGCGAGCGCGGGATCGCGGGTGCGGTTTGGTTCATGGCATCGTTGCTAGCGTAGAATGTGTGCGCGTCAAACCGACACTAGCCCAATGCGTTTCGCCCTGTATGGTGCGCGGCTGCACCGGCATTGGCCGGGCGGGCTATCCAAGGGGGCCGGTAAGCGTAGATGAATCGAATATTGATCGGTATCGCGGGCATCGCGGTCATTCTCGGCATCGCGTTCCTGCTGTCGAACAACAAGCGTGCGATCCGCCTTCGCGTCGTCGGCGCGGCCTTCGCGCTGCAGGCCGGTATTGCTTTCCTCGTGCTCTACGTCCCCGCCGGCAAGAGCGTGATCGAGGCGATGGCGCGCGGCGTGACCAACCTGCTCGGCTACGCCCAGGCCGGCATTGACTTCATCTTCGGCCCGCTCGCCGGCCCGACCATGGGTGGCCACAGCTTCGCGCTCGCCGCGCTGCCGGTGATCATCTTCTTCGCCTCGGTGATCTCGATCCTCTATTATCTGCGCATCATGCAGTTCATCGTCCGCTGGATCGGCGGCGCAATCCAGTATGTGACGGGCATCTCCAAGGTCGAATCGCTCGGTGCGGCGGCCAACATCTTCGTCGGGCAGAGCGAAGCGCCGCTCGTCATCCGGCCCTATCTCGCCGCGCTGACGCCGTCGCAGCTGTTCTGCGTGATGACCGTCGGCATGGCCGGCGTGGCGGGCACGATCCTCGCCGCCTATGCCTCGATGCTCGGCCCGCAATTGCTGCCCTATCTGCTCGCCGCCAGCTTCATGTCGGCGCCCGGCGGCATATTGATGGCCAAGCTGATCATGCCCGACGACCCGGCCGATTTCGGCAAGGAACCGGCGGTCGAGGGTGACATTCCGTTTGGCGAGGAGCGCCCGGCCAATATCATCATGGCGGCAGCCGAGGGCGCGCAGACCGGCGTCAAGCTGGCGGTTGCGGTCGGCGCGATGGTGCTGGCGTTCGTCGCGCTGGTCGCGCTGGCCAACGGCATCCTGTCGGGCATTGGCGCCTGGTTCGGCTATCCCGACCTGACTTTCCAGGCGATCATCGGCCATGCCTTTGCGCCGGTCATGTACCTGCTCAACGTACCGTGGAACGAAGCGACTACCGCCGGCGGGCTGTTCGGTACCAAGGTGGTGATCAACGAGTTCGTCGCGTTCAGCTACCTCAGCAGTGCCAAGGCGGCGCTGTCGCCGCACACCATTGCGGTCGTCACCTTCGCGCTGTGCGGCTTCGCCAACTTCTCGTCGATCGCGATTCAGATGGCGGTGACCGGCGGGCTCGCCCCCAACCAGCGGCCGACGATCGCGCGGCTCGGGCTGCGCGCACTGGCGGCGGGCAGCCTCGCCAACCTGATGTCGGCGGCGCTGGCGGGGCTTTTGATCGTCTGAGGCGTTCGACCATGCAAGGAGAGACATGATGGACGGGGTGATGGAAGCGGGAACCGACTGGAGTGCGGCAGCCGAGGCCGAACTCGACGACGTCGTCGAGCTGCGACGCGCAATCCACGCCGACCCCGAGATCGGGCTGCACTGCGACCGCACCACCGCCAAGCTGCGCGCGGCGATCACCGGACTGCCGCTCGAGATTCACAGCAGCAAGACGACCAGCGGCTTCGTCGCGATCCTGCGCGGCGGCCGCGACAATGGCCGCACCGTGCTGCTGCGCGGCGACATGGACGCGCTGCCGATGCAGGAAGAGACCGGCCTGCCCTTCGCCTCCAAGGTCGCCGGCGCGATGCACGCCTGCGGGCATGACGCGCACTCGGCGATGCTGGTCGGTGCCGCCCGCGCGCTGTGCGCGCGGCGCGACAGCCTGCCCGGCACCGTCGTGTTCATGTTCCAGCCTGGCGAGGAGGGCTATCACGGCGCGCGCTACATGATCGAGGACGGACTGCTCGATATCGCCAAGCCCGAGGCGGCGTTCGCGCTGCACATCTCGCCCAATGCGCCGGCCGGGACCTTCGTCAGCCGCCCGGGTCCACTGCTCGCCTCGACCGACACGCTCTACGCGACGATCCGCGGGCGTGGCGGCCATGCCGCGATGCCGCACGACACGCTCGACCCGATCCCGGTGGCGTGCGAGATCGTCACCGCGCTGCAGACCTTCCTCGCGCGGCGCGTGCCGGTGAGCGACCCGGCGGTGCTGACCATCGCGCAGATCAATGCCGGCTCGGCGCACAACATCGTGCCGCAGGTGGCCGAGATGACCGGCACGCTGCGCACCCTCTCAGAGCGCACGCGCGAGCTGATGCGCGACGCCTTCAAGCGCATCGTCGAGAACATCGCCGCGGCGCACGGCCTTGTCGGCGAGGTGCGGCTCGAGAGCGGCTATCCGGTGACGATGAACGACCCGCGCGCCTATGACCTGATGCGCGGCGCGGCGGTGGCGATGGGTGGCGATGCGGCATGGCAGGTGATGCCCGCGCCGATGATGGGCGCCGAGGACTTCGCCTATGTGCTGCGCGACGTGCCCGGCGCGATGGCGTTCATCGGCGTCGCCGAGACCGGCAGCGACCCGCACACCAACCCGCCGCTGCACAACACGAAGATGACGATCGACGAAGCGACAATGGCGCGCGGCGTCGCAATGCACTGCGCGGTCGCGGCGAAGTTCCTCGAGGACGGGTTCGACTGATCAGTCCTTGCTCCCTCCCCTTCAGGGGAGGGTTGGGGTGGGGGAGTGCGGCAAACGCTGCCCGCAAAGTCGAGATGCCCCTCCCCCAGCCCCTCCCGCAAGCGGGAGGGGAGAAGAGACTCACGCCGCGCGGTGGTTGGCCACGACGGCTTCGACCACCGCCTGCATCAGCGCCTGGCGCTCGGGGATCGGACGCGGGGTGTCGCCGATCATCACCGCGATCGAATAGGCCTTGCCGTCGGGCGCGATGAGGAAGCCGACATCGTTGTAGCCGGCGGTGCGCCCGCCGAGATCCTGCCCGGTGCCGGTCTTGTGGCCGAAGGTCCAGCCCGGCGGCACAGCACCGCGCAGCCGCTGGCGGCCGGTGTGCGACAGCTCCATCGTGCCCATCAGATATTGCGTCGAGGCCGGCGACAGCAGCTTGCCGTTCTTGAGCTTGGCGAGCGCGCCGGCGATCGCCAGCGGCGCGGCACCGTCGGGCGGATCGGCAATGTAGCGCTCGAACGCGTCGAGCCGTGCCGATGGCGCGAGCCGCGCGCGGGCGCGGGTGAAGGCATTGCCGAAGGCGAATTCGGGCTTCCATTCGAGCCCGGCGGTCTTGCTCTGCAACAGCCGCTCGCCCGGGCCGAAGCGGATATCACCGAGCCCCTTGCGGACGATGAAGTCGCGCACCGCCGTCGGCCCGCCGACATAGCGCAGCAGGCGATCGTTGCAGGTGTTGTCGCTCATCGTCAGCGCGCGCTGGAGCAGCTCGCCGACGGTGGTGTGGTAGCCATCGGCCTTGATCAGCGCGGCGACCGGCTGGTGGAACAGCGTGATGTCCTCACGCGTCAGCGTGATCGGATCGTCGAGCTTGAGGCGGCCGGCGTCGCGGAAATCGAGCACGGTCATCGCGACCCACAGCTTCGACACGCTCTGCTGCGGCATGCGCTGGTCGCCCTGGCTGTCCACGCTCCAGCCCTGATCGATGCTGCGCACGGCGATGCCAACGCGACCGTTGAAGGTCTTGCCGAGCGCGGTGATGCTGGCGACCAGCGGTTGCGGCGCGGTCGGCGCGGCGCGGACGACCGGCGGCGGGACGGCGATGACGACCTGATAGGGCGGCGGCGGCGGGGCGGCAGCGACGTGCACGCGGGTATCATGGCCACAGGCGCACAAGGCGGTCGCCATGGCCAATGCCGCGACCGGCCGGTATGGATTCATCGGAAAGATAGGCTGCACCACCGCTGTTGTCCCCACATCCCCTCAGATCATGATAGACGCACAGATTGATTGAGAAATAGCGTATTGTTCCGCGTCGCGGTGAACCGCTCCCGAAGCGGGACGAGACGTGAACGCACAGGTTTTTGATTCGGCACGATTTTCCTTATTTCCTAGGGCATCAGCACAGTATCGACCGCCCTGGGCAGCAGCGCGGGGTAATCCAGCGTATAGTGCAGGCCGCGCGATTCATGGCGGTGCAGCGCCGAGCGCACGATCAGGTCGGCGGTCTGCAGCAGGTTGCGCAACTCGATCAGGTCGGGCGTGACGCGGAAATGGCCGTAATAATCCTCGATCTCGGCGGTCAGCAGCTTGATGCGGTGCTGCGCGCGCTCGAGCCGCTTGGTGGTGCGGACGATGCCGACATAGTTCCACATGAAGCGGCGGATCTCAGTCCAGTTCTGCTTGATCACGACCTCTTCGTCGGAATCGGTCACGCGGCTTTCGTCCCAGCCATGGATCGGCGGAACCGGGGGGAAGCTGTCCCAGCGCGCGGCGATATCGCGCGCGCACGCCTCGCCGAACACGAAGCATTCCAGCAGCGAGTTGGAGGCCAGCCGGTTGGCGCCGTGCAGGCCGGACTGGGTGCACTCGCCCGCCGCGTACAGGCCGGGCAGGTCGGTGCGGCCGTCGCGATCGATGACGATGCCGCCACAGGTATAATGCTGCGCCGGCACGACCGGGATCGGCTCCCTGGTCATGTCGATGCCGAGGCCGAGCAGCTTTTCGTAGATATTGGGGAAATGCTCGCGGACGAATTCGGGCGGCTGGTGGCTGATGTCGAGATGGACGTAATCGAGCCCGAAGCGCTTGATCTCATGATCGATCGCGCGCGCCACCACGTCGCGCGGGGCGAGCTCGGCGCGCGGATCGATCTCGGGCATGAAGCGGTGGCCGGTGTCGGGGTTTTTGAGCTGGCCGCCCTCGCCGCGCACCGCCTCGGTGATCAGGAAGTTCTTGACGTCGAGATTGTACAGGCAGGTCGGGTGGAACTGCATGAATTCCATGTTCGACACGCGGCAGCCGGCGCGCCACGCCATGGCGATGCCGTCGCCGGTCGCGCCGCGCGGCGCGGTCGAGAAGAGATAGGTCCGCCCTGCCCCGCCGGTGGCGAGGATCGTGGCGCGCGCGGTGTAGAGGCCGACGCGGCCGGTGGTGCGATCGACCGCATAGACGCCCCAGACATTGCCGGCGCCGGAATAGCGCTCCTCATGCCGTGACGTGGCGAGGTCGATCGCGACCTGATCGGGCACGAGCGTAATGTTGGGGTGCGCCTCGGCGGCGCGTTGCAGCGCCTCCTGCACCGCCCAGCCGGTCGCATCGGCGACATGGACGATGCGGCGATGCGAATGGCCGCCCTCGCGCGTCAGGTGCAGCGCGCTGTCCTTGTCGGCGCTCTCGGTCGCGAACGGCACGCCGAGCTCCTGCAGCCGCGCGATCGCGGCGGGTGCGCGCTCGACGACGAACTCGACCGTGGCGCGGTCGTTGAGCCCGGCGCCGGCGATCATCGTGTCCTCGATATGGCTCTCGAAGGTGTCGCCGGGTTCGAGCACCGCGGCGATCCCGCCCTGCGCCCAGGCGGTCGAGCCCTCGTTCATCGCGCCCTTGGCCAGCACCAGCACGGTGAAGCGATCGGCGAGGTTGAGCGCGGCGGTGAGCCCGGCGGCGCCCGACCCGACAATCAGCACGTCGGCGCTGCGCATCTCACCCATGACGATCGGCAGCCTTGCCGCGGCGCAACGCAGCGCGGATGCCGAGGACCAGCGCGGCCACGGCAACGAGCGTGCCGATATTGACCGCGGCGAAGCCGAGCCACGCCATGTGCGGGGCGACGCCGAAGCCATTGGCTTCCCAGCGGACCGCATCGGCATACCAATAGAGCACGCCTCCGAGCAGCAGCACGAGCGCGGCGGCGAGCGCCCGCCAGGCGAGGCCGGGACTACGCATTGGCGGCGCGCGTCAGGTTGAGGAACACGTCTTCGAGATCGGGCTCTTTCGTCGTGACCTCGACGATGCCGAAGCCGCCGGCCTGCACTGCGGCGAGCACCTGGCCGGCATTGGCCTGGTCCTTGCGGTAGGTGATTTCGAGCACGCGTTCGCCCTTCAGCGCGATCTTCTGGAAACAGCCATTGGCGGGCAGCGTGGCGACATCGCGGTCGACCGTCACCTCGACGAGCTTTTCCTGCGCCATGCCGACGAGCTCGCGGGTCGGCTTGTTGGCGATGACGGTGCCGTGGTTGATGATCGCGATGCGATCACACAGCTGCTCGGCCTCTTCGAGATAATGCGTCGTCAGCACCACCGTGACGCCCTGTTCGTTGAGGCTGCGGACATAGGCCCAGAGTTGCTGGCGCAGCTCGATGTCGACGCCGGCGGTCGGCTCGTCGAGCACCAGCACCGGCGGGCGGTGGACCATCGCCTTGGCGACCATCAGCCGGCGCTTCATGCCGCCCGACAGCGTGCGGGCATAGGCATTGGCCTTGTCCTCGAGATGCACCGCGCGGAGCAGTTCCATGGTGTGGCGCTTGGCCCTGGGCACGCCGTAGAGCCCGGCCTGGATCTCGAGCGTTTCGAACGGGGTGAAGAACGGATCGAACAGGATCTCCTGGTTGACGATGCCGATCGACGCCTTGGCGTTGCGCGGATGCGCGTCGATGTCGAAACCCCAGATCGTCGCGTTGCCGCTGGTCTTGTTGACCAGCCCGGCAAGGATATTGATCAGCGTCGACTTGCCCGCGCCATTCGGCCCGAGCAGCCCGAACACCGAGCCGCGCGGCACCTCGAAACTGACATCGTCGAGCGCGCGCTTGCCGCCCGCATAGGTCTTGCACAGCTGGTCGATCACGATCGCGGCTTCGGTCATGTCCGGCCTGTAGGCGGGAGCGCGGGCAAGCTCAATGGTTGGCGACGGCGCGCGCCGGCGTTGGAAAGGTGATTTCCCTGCCACACCACGATTGGCAGGGAATTTCGGACAAATTTCGACCGCGCGGCAGGGAAATTCCCGGCCGGGCTGTTGGACGTTGCAGGAAAGGCGGGCGAGATCTGACATGGTTACAGCCAAGCGCGCATTGCCGGAAAGTTGAATCAGGCCGCTACGATCGATGCCCTTCGCGCGGAGATCGACGCAAGGGACCGATTCCGCCGGCCGCGCGCAGGGACCGCCTTGGGGTTTAGCGCATGAGGGAAGCGTCGCGCCCGCAGGATTTGCCGCGCGGCGTCTCCCGACCAGCCCCTCCACCGCCTTCGGCGGTCCCCCTCCCCGTACCGGGGAGGAATTGGCCCGTCCCGGAGGAACCGGGATTGTTCGGCGTCGCCCTCCTTGCTATCGCCACCGCCATGCAGCCGCCACCCGAACTCGTCCGCACCTCCCACGCCCGCATCGCCTGTGACGGCGCGAGCGACATTCCCGGAGGCTCGGCGCTGGGGCATCCGCGCGTGTTCCTGCAGATCGACGAGCATGGTTATGTCGATTGCGGCTATTGCGACCGGCGCTTCGTGCTGATCGGCGGGCCGGCCGATGGCGTCGATCAATCGACACTGCCCGACCATCCGGCTGGCGCCAGCGTTTAACTCGCCTATATCGGGGGCATGACCCAACATGCCGACCCCCGCGCCTATCTCTATCATGACGGCCTGCTCTCCCCCGAGGAAGCGCAGCGCCTGACCGCCACCGCATTGGCCAAGGCCGATGACGGCGAGCTCTACCTGCAATATCGCAAGACCGAATCCTTCGGCTTCGACGACGGCCGGCTGAAAACCGCAGCCTATGACACGCAATCGGGCTTCGGGCTGCGCGCGGTGTCGGGCGAGATGACCGCCTTTGCCCATGCCAACGAGCTGAGCGGCGCGGCGATCATCCGCGCCGGCGAGACGATGGCGCTGATCGACCCGTCGGCCGCGGCCAAGGCGCCGCCGCCGCAGCACACCAACCGCCACCTCTATACCGATGCCGATCCGCTCGACCTGGTGCCGTTCGCCGACAAGGTGAATTTGTGCCAGACGATCGACGCCGCCGCGCGGGCGCGCGACCCGCGCGTTGCGCAGGTATCGGTCTCGCTGTCGGGCAGCTGGCAGGTGGTCGAGATCGTCCGCCCCGACGGCTTCGTCGCGACCGACATCCGCCCGCTGGTGCGGTTGAACGTATCGATCGTGGTCGAGCAGAACGGCCGGCGCGAGACCGGCAGCTTCGGGCTGGGCGGGCGCTATCTCTATGACGAGCTGATGCAGCCGGCGACGTGGAACCGCGCGATCGACGAGGCGCTGGCGCAGGCGGTGGTCAATCTCGATTCGGTCGCCGCACCCGCCGGCGAGATGACCGTGCTGCTCGGACCGGGCTGGCCGGGCATATTGCTGCACGAGGCGATCGGCCACGGGCTCGAAGGCGATTTCAACCGCAAGGGCACCAGCGCCTTTTCCGGGCGGGTCGGCGAGCGCGTCGCCGCGCCGGGCGTGACGGTGGTCGACGACGGATCGCTCGCCGACAAGCGCGGCTCGCTGTCGATCGACGACGAGGGCACGCCGACGCAGGAGAACATCCTGATCGAGGACGGCATTTTGAAGGGCTATATCCAGGACCGGCTCAACGCGCGGTTGATGGGCGTGGCGCCGACCGGCAATGGCCGGCGCGAGAGCTTCCAGCATGCGCCGATGCCGCGCATGACCAACACCTTCATGCGCGGCGGCAAGGACGACCCGGCCGAGCTGCTGAGCCGCGTCAAGAACGGCATCTTCGCCAAGTCGTTCGGCGGCGGGCAGGTCGATATCGTCTCGGGCAAGTTCGTCTTCTCGTGCACCGAGGCGTACAAGATCGAGAATGGCCGGCTCGGCGCACCGATCAAGGGCGCGACGCTGATCGGCGACGGCCCGACCGCGCTGACCAAGGTGATCGGCATCGGCAACGACTTCGCGCTCGACGAGGGCGTCGGCATGTGCGGCAAGGGCGGGCAGAGCGTCCCGGCGGGCGTGGGACAGCCGACGCTGCTGATGGAAGGGCTGACGGTCGGCGGGACGGCGATGTGATCGGGGCGCTCCTTCTCGCGCTGGCCGGTATCAGTCAGGTGTCGCCCCCGGCGCCACTGCAACCCGAACCGATGAAATGCGAGACAGGTCCGATCGAACGGACCTTTGGTGCGAACAGCTGGTTGGTGCTCGGATGCAGCGACCGAACGAGTGCCGCCGTGGTCGCCAAATCAGGCAACCCTGCCGGCCCATTCATATTCTTCCTTTCGCTGAAGGATGGCCATTATGTCATCAATGGCGAAGGAAATGGCGACAAGATCGCGAGCGACGCCGCAGGGAACGAAATACGTGCACTTGGCGATGCGGGTATCCGAGCGCTCGTGGAAGCCGTTATGCGCGCGGGACACAAGGACTAGAGCCGTGGTATCGCCATGGCCCGAACTCGACTGGCCCGCGTGGCGCGAGACCGCGATCGGGTTGCAGTTGCGCACTCAGATCGTCGGCAAGCTGCGGCTCGCGCTGACGCCGTGGCTCAACCATAGCTGGCACGTGCCCTTCTACCTGTCGGCGCGCGGGCTGACGACCTCGGCGATCCCGCTCGGCGACCGCATCCTGCAGGCCGATTTCGACTTTCTCGCCGACCGGCTGATCCTGACGGTCAGCGACGGCGGCGTGCGCGAGATCGCGCTGGCGGCGGGGAGCATCGCCGCTTTCCATAGCGCGGTGCTGGCCGCGCTCGACGAGCTCGGCATTGCCGTGACGATCAACCCGATCCCGAGCGAGATGCCCGACGCGCTGCCCTTTGCCGGGGACGTTGCCGCGCGACCCTATGACGGCGAAGCGGTGCGGCGCTTCTGGCGGGCGCTGATCCAGGCGGCGCGTGTGTTGGGCGAATTCCGCACCGGCTTTCTCGGCAAGGCGAGCCCGACGCATTTCTTCTGGGGCAGCTTCGACCTCGCCTCGACGCGCTTTTCCGGGCGGGTCGCGCCGCGCCATCCCGGCGGGCTGCCCGGCCTGCCCGACGATGTGACGTGCGAGGCGTACAGCCATGAGGAAGCGAGCATCGGCTTTTGGCCGGGGAGCGACGCCTATCCGCAGGCAGCCTTCTATGCCTATGCCTATCCCGCCCCGGCCGGGTACGCCGCAGCGCCGATCGAACCTGGCGGCGCGGCGTTCGACGCGAATTTGGGCGAGTTCCTGCTGCCCTATGACGCGGCGCGCGGCGCGGCCGACCCCGATGCCGCGCTGCTCGCCTTTTGTCGCAGCAGCTATGAGGCGGCGGCGACGCTCGGCGCGTGGGATCGGGCGAACCTCGAATGCCCGCTCGGCCAGCCACGCGTGCCGCGCGTCGTATGAGCGGCGATCTCGCCGCCTACCTTGCGCGGATCGGCATCGCCGGCGCGGTGCCGCCTGACCGCGCGACGCTGGCGCGGATCGCGGCGGCGCATCCGGCGGCGATCCCGTTCGAGGGAATCGACGGGCTGCTCGGCACGCCGGTCGATCTCGACCCCCGGGCGCTGGTCGCCAAGCTGGTGCATGGCGGGCGCGGCGGCTTCTGCTTCGAACATAATCTGCTGCTGCGCGCGATGCTCGAGGCGATCGGCTTTGCGGTGACGTCGCTCGGCGCGCGGGTGTTGTGGCACAATGGCCCCGACGTGCCGAGCGCGCTGACGCATATGCTGTTGCGCGTCGATCTGCCCGAGGGGCCGGTGATCGTCGATGCGGGCTTCGGCGGCAACACGCTGACCGGGGTGCTCGACCTCATCGCCGACCGCGAGCAGCCGACACCGCACGAGGCTTTCCGCCTGACCCGCGCGGGCGATTACTGGGTGCAATGGGTGGCGATCGGCGGGGAATGGCGGCCGACCTATCGCTTCACGCTCGAGCCGCAGCACCGCCCCGATCAGGAACTGGGCAGCTGGTACATGTCGACCAGCCCGGCAGCGCATCTCGTCTATGGCCTGACCTGCGCGCGCGCCTTGCCCGACCGGCGGCTGGCGCTGCGCAATTTCGACCTCGCGGTGCATCATCGCGGCGGCGACACCGAGCGGCGGCAGCTCGCCGATGCAGCGGCGGTGTGCGACGTGGTCGAGCGGGATTTCGGCATCCGACTGGCCGACCCGACCGCGCTGCTCCGTCGGCTCGAACGGGGTATCGCCTGACGCGGACGCGCGATAAGCTGCTGCCATGGAGTTCTTCGACGCCATTGCCGACGAGCACCGCGCCTTCATCGCGAAGCAGCCGCTGTTCTTCGTCGCCACCGCCGCCCCGGATGCGCGGATCAATCTCAGCCCCAAGGGGATGGACGCGTTTCGCGTGCTCGGCCCCAACCGCGTCGCCTATCTCGATCTTGGCGGATCGGGCAACGAGACCCAGGCGCATCTCGTCGCCGACGGGCGGATCACCGTGATGTTCTGCGCGTTCGACAACCCGGCGCTGATCCTGCGACTCTATGGCCGGGGCAGCTTCGTGATCGCCGGCGAGCCAGGCTATGACGCGCTCGCCGCACATTTTCCGCGGTTGCCGGGCGCGCGGCAGATATTCGACATTGCGGTCGAATCATTGCAGACCAGTTGCGGCTGGGGCGTGCCGCGCATGACGCTCGACCGCCAGCGACTGACATTGGCCAAATATCACGCCCAGCAGGTGCCCGGGGAACGGCTCGCCCAGATCGCCGGCCGTACCCGCAGCATCGACGGGCTGCCGGTACGCGTGCAGCAGGTCATGCCGTCGTTCGATCCGCTGTCATGAGTCTGGTGGAGGTCGGGCGCTTCTCCCGCAACGAGGCCAATATCGTGATCGGCCGGCTCGACTCCGAGGGTATCCCGGCGATCGCCTTCGACGAGGGCGCGAGCATCGCCGACGGTAGCCAGTTCTTCATTCCGGTGCGCGTGATGGTCGATGACGAGGATGCCGATGCGGCGAGCAGGATCATCGCCGACGCTGCCTGAGAATCGGGCACCACCTTCGCATCTGCACAAAAATTTACCTCTCGCTAACTTCCGGCGGCAGGCTTTCGCGCCCCGAAGCCCCAAAACACGCATGTCACCGATTTGTTGCGCAACTGGCACGGTGATTGCTGTGTAGCCCCTTGCAACAATGAAAGGGGGCGCGGGGTGAAGCTAGTTATCGCCATCATCAAGCCATTCAAGCTCGACGAAGTCCGCGAGGCGCTTACCGAAGTCGGTATCGCCGGCATGACGGTCAGCGAGGTGAAGGGCTTTGGCCGGCAAAAGGGCCAGACCGAAATCTACCGCGGTGCGGAATATTCCACCAACATGGTGCCGAAGATCAAGATCGAGGTGGTCTGTTCGACCGACCTCGCCGCCAAGGTCGTCGAGGCGATCCAGGCCGCAGCCAACACCGGCGCGATCGGCGACGGCAAGATCTTCGTGCTCGACGTCGGCCAGGCGGTGCGCATCCGCACCGGCGAGACCGACGAAACCGCGCTGTGATGAAAGGGGCGACAATGAAGCAAGGATTGAAATATGCCGGCTTCGCCGGCCTGGCTATGGCGGCGCTGACCGCCGCCATACCGGCCTGGGCGCTCGATGCGGCGCCGACGGTCGACAAGGGCGACACCGCCTGGATGATGACCTCCACCCTGCTCGTGCTGATGATGATCGTCCCGGGCCTGGCATTGTTCTATGGCGGCCTGGTCCGCACCAAGAACATGCTGTCGGTGATGACGCAGGTCGGCGCGGTCGCCGCCCTCGCGATGATCATCTGGATCATGTACGGCTATACCGAAGCGTTCGGTGACGGCGGCAACCCGTTCATCGCCGGTTTCGGCAAGGCGTTCCTCAGCGGCGTTACCGCGTCGACGACGTCAGCGACCTTCACTGCGGGCGTCGCCATTCCGGAATATGTGTTCATCTGTTTCCAGATGACCTTCGCCGCGATCACCATCGCGCTGGTCCTCGGCTCGGTCGTCGAGCGGATGAAGTTCTCGGCGGTGATGGTGTTCGCGATCGTGTGGCTGACCATCGTCTATTTCCCGGTCGCGCACATGGTCTGGGCCGGCAACGGCTTCTTCTTCGCCAAGGGCGCACTGGACTTCGCCGGCGGCACCGTGGTGCACATCAACTCGGGCGTCTCGGCGCTGGTCGCCTGCCTCATCCTGGGCAAGCGCATCGGCTATCCGACGCAGCGCATGGCGCCGCATTCGCTGACCATGACGGGCATCGGCACCGGCCTGCTGTGGGTCGGCTGGTTCGGCTTCAACGCCGGGTCGGCGCTTGAAGCCAATGGTTCGGCGGGCCTGGCGATGATCAATACCTTCGTCGCCACCGCCTCGGCCGGGCTGGTCTGGATGCTCGCCGAGCGGGCAATGGGTCACAAGGGTTCGGCGCTGGGCTTCTGCTCGGGCATCGTCGCCGGCCTCGTCGCGGTGACGCCGGCGGCGGGCAATTCCAGCCCGTTCGGTGCGGTCGTGCTCGGCGCGGTCGCGGCGATCGTCTGCTTCTTCGCGGTGACCGTGATGAAGCCCAAGCTCGGCTATGACGATGCGCTCGACACCTTCGGCGTTCACGGCATCGGCGGCATGATCGGCGCACTCGGCACCGGCATCGTCAACGACGCGATGTTCGGCGGCCCGGCCAATGGCGGCAAGCCGCTGGTCGAGCAGATGCTGGTGCAGGCCGAGACGGTCGGCGCAACCATCGTCTGGGCAGCCGTCGGCACGGTGATCGCAATCTACGTCGCCAAGCTGCTGACCGGTCTGCGCGTCAAGGAAGAGGTCGAAGTCGAAGGCCTCGATCTCGGCGAGCATGGCGAACACGCCTACAACTACTGACAAGTTCGGGGGCGGGGCCAACCCCGCCCCCTCCAGACGTTCCTCCTGCGGACGACCTAAAGCCGGTGCGGCAACGCACCGGCCCTTTTTTTGTGCGTCGATTTTCGTGCGGCTGCGGCGCGGGCGTCAGGCCCCGCTGGTGTCGTTCGCGGCGCCGGCACGCCGGCGAAAGGCGCGGTACGCCAGCAGCCCGCCGAGGATCAGGCCGCCCGGGGCGAGCACGACGATGGCGGCGAGGCCGGCCTTGTTGAGCGTTTTCTTATCCACGCCTCGCTTTGTAGCGGCGAAAGCTGAACGCCAGCTTGATCTTCCGCTCCACCCCGGGAGAGCGGTGCGGATCGTTACGCCAGATCGGCGAGCACGAAATCGGCGCAGCGCTCGCCGATCATGATCGACGGCGCGTTGGTGTTGCCCGAGACGAGCTTGGGCATGATCGAGGCATCGGCGACATAGAGCCCGTCGACGCCGCGCACGCGCAGCCGCGGGTCGCACACCGCCTGGTCGTCCGACCCCATCCGCGCGGTGCCGACCGGGTGGTAGATCGTGTCGGCACGGGCGCGGATCAGCCGTTCGAGCGCGTCGTCATTGTCGAGGTCGATCGGATAGCGATCCTTGCCCTTGTGGTTGCTGAGCGGCGGCGTCTCGAGGATGCGATACATGGCGCGCACGCCGAGCTTGAGCAACGCCATGTCGCGCGGGTCGGTGAGGAAGGCCGGGTCGATCAGCGGCGCATCGCGCGCGTCGATCGTGGCGAGCCGGACGGTGCCATGGCTTTCCGGCCGCAGCACGCAGACATGGCACGAAAAACCATGCGTCTTGAGCTTGGTGCGGCCATGATCCTCGAGCACCACCGGCACGAAATGGATCTGGATGTCGGGCGCCGGCGCGTCGCGGTTGAGCGTCAGGAAGCCGCCGGCCTCGGCAAAGGGCGACGTCATCGTGCCGCGCCGCTTGCGCAGCCATTGTACCAGCGAACCGGCAAAGCCGAGCGTGCCGAGCAGCGAGCTGCCGAGGAAATAGCGCCCCCTGGTCTCGAACGCCGCGACGTAATCGAGATGGTCCTGCAGGTTGGTGCCGACCGCCGGGCGGTCGATATGCACCGCGATTCCATGATCGCGCAGATGGCGTCCCGGGCCGATGCCCGACAGCATCAGCAGTTGCGGCGTGCCGAACACCCCGCCGGCGAGCACCACCGCGCGGCGCGCGCGGATCTCGCGTGATTCACCGTCCTGGACATAGGCGACGCCCCAGGCGCGGCCTTCGTCGAACAGCACGCGTTCGGCGACGACGCCGGTCAGCACGGTGAGGTTCTCGCGCTTGGCCGCACCCTCGATATAGGCGCGGCCCGAACTCCAGCGTTCGCCACCCTTTTGCGTCACCTGATAGATGCCGACGCCTTCCTGCCGCGCCCCGTTGAAATCGGCATTGGCCGGGATCTGCAACTGGCGGGCGGATTCGACGAATTCGAGCGACCCGGGATGCGGATCGCACTGGTCGGAGACGAACAGCGGGCCGTCGCCGCCATGGAAGTCGTCGGCGCCGCGCATATTGTGCTCGGCGCGTTTGAACACCGGCAGCACCTCGTCATACGACCAGCCGGGGCAGCCGATCGCCGCCCAATTGTCATAATCCCATTTGTTGCCGCGCAGATAGAGCATCGCGTTGATCGCGCTCGACCCGCCGAGCCCGCGCCCGCGCGGCTGATAGCTGCGCCGGCCGTTGAGCCCGACCTGCGGCACCGTCTCGAAGCGATAATTGGTCGCATCGTTCTGCATGGCGAGGAAAGCCGGTACGCGCGTGCGCAGCCCCGTGTTGCGTCCACCGGCCTCGAGCAGGGCGACGCTGTACTTGCCGCCTTCGCTCAGCCGGCCCGCCGCCGCAGCCCCACCCGAGCCGCCGCCGACGACGACGATATCCGCTTCTTCCACCTGGTTATTCCCCCCGTCGCTGAGTCTCGGCCCAGCGCGCCTTGATCGTCTCGGATGTATCGCGACTGCCGTCATGGCTCCACCCCGGCGGCATGACGAGGTAACCCAATTTGGCACGTAACCCCGGCGCCGCCCACATGTCGCGCGCAATGCCGACCCATTCGTGGAACGCCGCCCATAACAGGTTGAACGAGCCGAGATTCCTGACGATGCCATAGCGCGGCCGCTCGTCGTCGCGTTCGGGCGTGAAGGTGCCGAACAGCCGGTCCCAGACGATGAACACGCCGGCATAATTGGTATCGAGATAGCGCGGGTTGGTGGCGTGGTGGACGCGGTGGTGCGACGGCGTGTTCATCACCGCCTCGAACCAGCGCGGCATGCGCCCGATCACCTCGGTGTGGATCCAGAACTGGTAGATCAGGTTGATGCCGGCGACGAACAGCAGCATCGGCGGCGGAAAGCCGATCAGCGCGAGCGGCAGGCGGAACAGGAACGACAGCGAGAAGAAACCGGTCCAGGTCTGCCTGAGCGCGGTCGACAGGTTATAATGCTGACTGGAATGGTGGATCACATGACTCGCCCAGAACCAGCGAACGCGGTGCGCCGAGCGGTGAAAGACATAATAGGCCAGGTCGTCGATCACGAAGGCCAGGATGAACCAGTACCAGCCATAGCCGATGTCGAACACGCGATACTGCCACACCCACACCGCCAGCGCATAGGCGAACCCGGCGGTCAGCGCACCCGCGACGGTGCTGCCCGTGCCGAGCGCGAGCGACACCAAAGTGTCCTTCGGCTCATAGCGTTTGCGGTCGCGCGCCCAGGCGACGAGCATCTCGGCGAGCACCAGCAAGATGAAGGCGGGCACGGCATAATCGACGGGGTTGGGTAGCGTCATCGCGGCTTGCTTACATCAATGTCAGTGGCGCTTCCAGTGTTTCGACATCGACCGGCAGCACGCCGAGCAGGGTCACGGCGCCAAACAGTCGCTCGCCCGTTTCGACGGTAACGCCCTCGATCGCCTCGCGAATCCGCAGCGGCGGCAGCAGCCGGCGCACCGCGACTTGCGCGCCGTGCCGCTTGAGCACCGCGATCGTGCCGTTGCCGGCGACCAAGGCGGCATTGCCGTCCTGCCCGACCAGCGCATGGCGCGCCTCGAAGCCGGCCAACGCCTCCTCGGCGAAACGGCGGGCATCGGCGGCGGTGGCGATCTTGCTCTCACCCAGCCGCAGCATCCGCGCCACGCCGGCAAGCAGCAGGATCGCGACGATCGATCCGCCGAGTTGCAGCCAGTTCATGCCGCTCCACCCCTGACCGTGCTCCTGCGAACGCAGGAGCCCAGGGTCATGGACGGGGCGCTTGCGGCTCTGGGTTCCTGCGTGCGCAGGAACACATGACGGTCGAACGCGTCGCTCATGACTGGCCCGACAGCTGGTCGAGCAGCGGCCTGATCCCCGCCAGATCATAGCCCGCGCCCGCGCCCTTGGCGACGAGCTCGGCCGGATCGCCGCCGGCGGTGGCGGTGGCCAGCGCCCAGAGATTGCACGAGCGCGTGCCCGAACGGCAATAGGCCAGCACCGGGCCGCCCGCCGCGTCGAGTGCCGCGACCATCGCCGCGACCTGCGGATGCGAGAAGCCGGCATGGGTGATCGGAATTGCGGTATAGCTTAGCCCCGCCGCCTCGGCCGCCGCGCGAATCTCGGCGCCGTCGGGCTGACCGGGTTCCTCGTCGTCGGGGCGGTTGTTGACGATCGCGACGAAGCCGAGACGCGCAATCTCGCTGACGTCCCACGGCGTGATTTGCGGCGCGACCGAGATGCGGTCGTCGATCTTCCTGATGTCAGCCATATGCTCGCCTCGCATCTCATCCGCCCGGATCGGGGATCAATTCTCGCGTATCACCGCAAGGAACGCGTCGCCATAGGCCTCGAGCTTGCGCGCGCCGACGCCGGTGATGTGCGACAGCGCGTCGCGATTGCCGGGCCGCAGCTGCGCCATCTCGCGCAGCACCGAATCGTGGAAGATGACATAGGGTGGCACCTGCGCCTCTTTCGCCAGCTCACGACGGCAATTGCGCAACGCCTCGAACAGGGGATCGCCGAGCGGGTTGGGCGCGCCCGCAGTGCCCTTGCCGCGCCGGCGTTCGCGCTTTGGCGGGATGATCAGCGCGACCTCGGATTCGCCCTTGAGGATCGCCCTGGCCGCCGGACCGAATTCGAGCCCGCCGAAATCGTTTGCGCGCAATGCGTCGCGCAGCAGCAGCGCGCGCGCGGTGGGCTTGATCAGCGCGGCTTCCTCGGCGTCCGAGACGATGCCGAACACCGACAGCGCTTCATGCCCGTTCATCAGGCTGCGCTCGCTCGACTGGCCGGTCAGGATCGATTCGATATAGCCGACGCCAAAGCTCTGCCCCGTGCGAAACACCGCGGAGAGGAATTTCCTCGCCACCTCCGTCGCGTTGGCCAGTGCGCCGGGCGGGTTGAGGCAATTGTCGCAATTGCCGCACTTCTCCGGCGGGTCCTCGCCGAAATGCTTGAGCAGGATACGGCGCCGGCAGCCGGCCGTCTCGACCAGCGCGCCGAGCGCATTGAGCCGTGTGCGCTCGCCCGGCTGGCGCCCCGGCTCGACCTCGCCGATGCGCTGGCGCGCCTTGGCGAAATCCTCCGCGCCCCAGAAGAGATGCGCCACCGACGGGTCGCCGTCGCGCCCGGCGCGGCCGGTTTCCTGGTAGAAGGACTCGATCGACTTGGGCAGGCCGGCATGCGCGACGAAGCGCACATCGGGCTTGTCGATGCCCATGCCGAAAGCGACCGTGGCGCAGATCACCATGTCTTCCGAAGCGACGAAATCGGCCTGGTTGCGCGCGCGCACGGCAGGGTCGAGCCCGGCATGATAGGCGCGCGTCGGGCGACCGCTGCGGCCAAGCTGCTCGGCGAGCTTCTCGGTCGCGGCGCGCGTCTGGGCATAGACGATGCCCGGGCCGGGCTGCTCGGCGATGAGGTCGGCGATCTGCCGCGCGACATTGTCCTTCGGGCTGATCAAATAGCGGATATTGGGCCGGTCGAAGCCGGCGATGATCAGCCCGTCATGCGGGATGCCGAGCTGGTCGAGAATGTCGGCGCGGGTGTGGGCGTCGGCGGTCGCGGTCAGCGCGAGCCGCGGCACATGGCCGAAGGCATCGAGCAGCGGGCGCAACAGGCGGTAATCGGGGCGGAAATCATGACCCCATTCCGACACGCAATGCGCCTCATCGATCGCAAACAGGCTGAGCCGCGCCTCGCCGAGCATGTCGCGAAAGCCGCCGCCCGAGGCGCGTTCGGGCGCGACATAGAGCAGGTCGAGTTCGCCGGCGCGAAACCGCCGGATCGTCTCCATCTGGTTGGTGTCGACCGAGGTCAGCGTCGCCGCGCGGATGCCGATCGCCTCGGCGGCGCGCAACTGGTCGTGCATCAGCGCGATCAGCGGACTGACCACGACGCAGGTGCCGTCGAGCACCACCGAGGGCAATTGGTAGCAGAGCGACTTGCCCGCGCCGGTCGGCATCACCGCCAGCGTATTGGCGCCCGCCAGCACGCGATCGACCACCTGGCGCTGCACACCGCGGAAATCGGGAAAGCCGAAGGTCGATTGCAGCGTGGGAAGCGGGTCGAGCGACATCGCGCGCTCTTGCACGCGCGGCTCGGTCCGGTGCAAGCGTTGCGGATGGAAATCGTACGCGACAACAAGGCCGAGCAGGAATTCGAGCTGGTGGTCGACGGCCACCGCGCGCTGGCCGCCTATCAGATGGAAGACACGATCGTCTTTACCCACACCATCGTGCCCAAAGCGATCGAGGGACGCGGCGTCGCGAGCAAGCTGATCCGCGCCGCGCTCGACAGCGCGCGCGACCAGGGCCTGAAGGTCGTGGCGCAATGCCCGTTCGTCGCGGCCTATATGCAGCGCCATCCCGAGACGCGGGACTTGCTGGCGTAGCGCTGCGGTGTCGGAGCCGTGCTGGTTGGGGTGGGGGGCTGAAGTGTGACGGACATCGCGGCACCTACTGCCATCCCGTCATGCCGGACTTGTTCCGGCATCCACCGTTCCGCAAACCCATCGGCCGCTGGCTACGCGGATAAGTGGACCCCGGAACAAGTCCGGGGTGACGGATAGCGGGCGGCGGCACGGCCGATGTCGCCCGACCTTGCCGGCCGCGACTACTCCGCCGCCAGCGCCTGTTCACGTTCCTGCGCCTGGCGCGACCACATTTCGGCGTAGAGGCCTTTCTTGCGCAGCAGCGCGGCGTGGCTGCCGCGTTCGACCACGCGGCCGGCCTCGAGCACGACGATTTCGTCGGCATGGACGACGGTCGACAGGCGGTGCGCGATGACGATCGTGGTGCGGCCGCGCTCGATCGCCTGCAGCGTGTCGAGGATTTCGCTCTCGGTGCGGCTGTCGAGCGCCGAGGTCGCCTCGTCGAGGATCAGGATCGGCGGGTTCTTGAGCAGGGTCCGCGCGATCGCCACGCGCTGCTTCTCGCCGCCCGAAAGCTTCAGCCCGCGCTCGCCGACGCGCGTTTCATACCCCTGGGTCTGGCCTTCGATGAAGCCGGCGATCGCGGCCCCCTTCGCTGCGCGCTCGACCTCGTCCTGGCCGGCGCCCTCGCGGCCATAGGCGATGTTGTAGCCGATCGTGTCGTTGAACAGCACGGTATCCTGCGGGACGATACCGATCGCACCGCGCAAGCTCGCCTGCGTCACCCCGGATATGTCCTGTCCGTCGATCGTGATGCGCCCGCCGGTCAGGTCGTAGAAACGATACATCAGCCGCGCGAGCGTCGACTTGCCCGCGCCCGACGGCCCGACCACCGCCAGCGTGTTACCGGCCGGGATATCGAGATCGATGCCCTTCAATATCTCGCGATCGGCATCATAACCGAAATGGACATTCTCGAAGCGGACATGGCCGTGCCCGACCTTGAGCGACGGTGCGTCGGGCAGGTCAACGATTTCGCTCGGCGTATCGACCAGGTCGAACATCGCCGCCATGTCGATCACGCCCTGGCGGATCGTGCGATAGACCATGCCGAGCAGGTCGAGCGGGCGGAACAGCTGCGACAGCAAGGTCGAGATCAGGATCACGTCGCCGGCCGAGAAATGCCCCTGACCCCAACCCCAGGCGATCAGCCCCATGCCGAGCCCGAGCATGACGTTGGTGATCAGCGACTGGCCGACATTGAGCCAGGCGAGCGAATTCTCGCTCTTCACCGCGGCATTGGCATAGGCGATCATCGCCGCCTCGTAGCGCCGCCCCTCGCGCTCCTCGGCGCCGAAATATTTGACCGTCTCGAAGTTGAGCAGCGAGTCGACCGCATGCGCCACCGCGCCGGTATCGAGGTCGTTCATCCGCGCGCGCAGCGCGGCGCGCCAGTCGGTCACGGTGCGCGTGAACGTGATGTACAGCGCGACCATCACCAGCGTCGCGGCGACCAGCCAGAAGCCGAAGTGGCTCCAGAAGATCTGCAGCACCATGCCGAGCTCGAGGATCGTCGGCGCGATGTTGAACAGCATGAAATAGAGCATCGTGTCGATGCTCTTGGTGCCGCGCTCGACCACCTTGGTGACCGCGCCGGTGCGGCGTTCGAGATGGAAGCGCAGCGAAAGCTGGTGGAGGTGGCGGAACACGCTCGAGGCGAGCCGCCGCGTCGCCTCCTGCCCGACGCGCTCGAACACGGCGTTGCGCAGATTGTCGAACAGCGTCGAGCTGAACCGCGCCGCCGCATAGCCGAGCACCAGCGCGACGACGAGCCAGGCAACGCTGCGGTCGCCATGCGCCATGCGGTCGATGGCATATTTGAGCGAGAAGGCCGCGCCATAGACCTGCACGACCTTCGACGCGACGACGAAGCTCATCGCGCCGACGATCCGCGCCTTGAGCACGGCTTCGCCGGCCGGCCACAGATAGGGCAGGAAGCGCCGCAGCGTCGGCAACATCGGGCGGTCGGACGAGGGCGTTTCGATCAATGGGGGCATCGCCATGCCATGTAGGCGCGGTCAAGCCCATCCGAAAGCATTGCGTGGAACCTTGCGGGCATCTCATCGCTTTTAGTCGTAAGAAATCGGGAGACAGGACATGGAACCGCTCTTCTACGTCATGGCGATCATGGGCTGCGGCGATGGGTCCGACCAATGCGCGCAGGCGCGCGTCGAGCCGGTGCATTATCAGTCGATCCGGGCGTGCCAGGTGGCGATGCCGGCTGCGCTCCAGCGCAACAGCGACCTGTCCTTTCCGGTGATCAGCGCGGCCTGCCGCGCCAGCGGACAATTGCTGACGCAGCAACAGAACGACCAGCGTTATCGCGGCTAGAGCGGGCTGCGTTTCGATGGAAACGCGGCCCGCGCCAGATTCCTTGTGATCGCGTGCTTGATCGCAAATAGCCGGATTCCACCTATTCGCAGCACGCTCTAGGCCGCTGCGCGATCTGTCGCTAAGACCCCGGCCTTGATTTCACCGGGGGCGCGATGATCCGCAAGATTCTGGGCGTCGTGGCGGGCATCGTCATCGGCTATCTGCTTATCCTGGCCGCCGACGGCCTCAACCACTGGCTCTATCCGATCCCGGTCGATCTCGATCCTTCGGACGATGCGGCGATGACCGCCTATGCCTTTGCGTTGCCGCTGCCGGTCCGGCTGCTGTATGTCGGCGGCTGGTTCATCGGCACCTTTTGCGGCGCGTGGCTGAGCATGCGGATTTCGGATTGGCGCCACGGCGGCTGGATCATCGCGCTGCTGGTCATCGCGGACGGGGTGGCGCGCAATCTCCAGTTCGCCGAACCGCTATGGATGGAGGTCGCCGCGATACTGGCCCCGCTGCTGGGCGCGTGGCTGGGCGCGCGCTTGCACGCCAAACCCTATCCGGGTGAGCCGTTACTCGGTTAGCTCGGTTTCGCGCTCGGGCGCGATCATGGGTAACGCCCAGCGGATCTGGTCGCGCAGCAACGCTTCGAGATCCTCGGCACCGACATTGTGCGCGGTGGCGCGCTTGCGCAGCAGCACCGCGAGCAGGCTCGCGCGGGTCGAGGGCGGCAGCGGCGTACGCCTTCCACCCGACAACGCACGCGACAATTTGACGGACAATACGGTCATGGACCGGACCCTTTGGTCAGAAAAAAGTTTGCTCCCCATCATCGCGCCGCGCGGTAACCGGCTGGTGACCGATAAAGGTTAGCGCCCGCTTCAGGACGTCGGGCGGCACCACAGATCGCCGTCACGCGGCATGGCCGGATAGAGTGTATGCCGCCGCGCGGCATTGCCGGCCGCCCGGACGATAAAGCCGAGCTTGGCGGTCGCGCTCGTCGTCACGCGGCGATCCCAGGCATGCGACCCGCGCGCCGCGACGACGCGACCGATCGCGCCGTAGATTTCCGCCGCCGACAGCACCGCCCAGGCCGAGCGGAACGACAGCGCCGGGGTGCCATACCGCGCGCTCTGCTCGAACGCGCGGGCGCGCGACGCCAGCCGTTCGGCAAGCACCGCGAGGCGCGGGCGGAAAGGCGGCTTCATGTGTTCGCCCGGCGGGATATCCATCTCGACCAGCCATTCGACCGGCAGGTAGCAGCGCCCGACGCGGTCATCCTCCTCGATGTCGCGCGCGATATTGGCGAGCTGGAAGGCCATGCCGAGATCGCAGGCACGGTCGAGCGTCGCATCGTCGTCGGGCGACACGCCCATCGCCACCGCCATCATGCAGCCGACGGCGCCGGCGACATGATAGCAATAGCGAAAGAGGTCGTCCTCGCTGCGCGGTCGCCAGTCCTCCGCGTCGAGCGCGAAGCCGGCGATGAGGTCGCGCGCATAGCGCGGCGGCAGGGCGGTTTCGGCGGCGACGATACGCAACGCGTCGAACGCGGGGTCGCCGACCACCTGGCCCGCCAGGGCGGCCTCGGTCATCGCCGAGAGGCGGACGAGCCGCGCCGGCGCGTCGTCGACACGTGTCATGCCGTGGCCATGGTCCTGCCCGTCGGCAATGTCGTCGCAGGCGCGGCACCAGGCGTAGAGCAGCCAGGAACGCTCACGCGTCTTGCGATCGAACAACAGGCTGGCGGCCGCGAAGCTCTTCGACCCGCGCGCGATCGACTCGTGCGCGGTGGCGACGATCGCGTCGCGGGTTGGGAGCGCCGTCATTGCCCCTCGCTCCGTTCGCCCTGAGCTTGTCGAAGGGCTGTTCTTTCTTCCGTGCAAGAAGAACAGGGCTTCGACAAGCTCAGCCCGAACGGGGAGAGTGATGTGGCAGACCGTGCCCTCAAAGGTCGCTGGCCTTCATTTTGGTGATCGTCTCGATCGGCACATAGCCCGCCATTTTCGCCAGCAGCCCGTCCAGCGCCGTATCGACCAGCAGCACGCCCTGATGCTGCGGCCGGAGGAAACCGACCTCCCCCATCTTGGCGTAGAAGGCGATCAGGTGATCATAATAGCCGGCGGTGTTGAGCAGCCCGACCGGCTTGGCGTGATAGCCGATCTGCGCCCAGCTCAACGCCTCCCACAATTCGTCCATCGTGCCGGTGCCGCCGGGCAGGTTGACGAAGCCGTCGCTGAGATCGGTGAACGCCTGTTTGCGCTGGTGCATCGTGTCGACGACATGCAGCTCGGTCAGCCCGCGATGCGCGACCTCGGCCGCGACCAGCGCCTGGGGGATGATGCCGATCACCTCGCCGCCCGCCGCCAGCGCGCTGTCGGCGACCGCGCCCATCAGCCCGAGCCGCCCGCCGCCATAGACGATTCCGATGCCGCGCTCCGCCAGCGTGCGCCCGACGGCGCGCGCGGCATCGATATAGACCGGGTCGCCCGGCGTGGCCGAGCCGCAATAGACCGCGAGACGCTTCATCAATCGATCACCTTCAATCGGACCTGCGCGCCATCTGGTAATTCGTGGGTTTGGCGCTCGAAGTCGCCGGTAAAGGCGATGAGCTCCGCAATCGGAATCGTGCAGAGATTTTCATGGGCGTAATCACCCTTCAACAAGGCCATCGTCTTGAGCGAATAGCACCGTCCGTCGCCGGGCTCACCGAGCAGCGCACGCGCGGCCTCGACCAATGCGTCAGCTTCCCAAACCTCGCGAACGTCGGGCTTTCTCATATATGCAAACAGCGCCGGCTCATCTTCACCGACACGTTCGAGGGTGCGCATCTCAGGATCGAGATGCCAGAAGGCTCCCCCGCCATCGCGGACGATCAAATGACCGAATGGGCTGACGGCCGTTACAGCAGCCGCATCGATTCCCGTCCATCCCCATCCCTCGCGAACCGCATCGATCAGGGCGGTCGTCACCGTGGCCCCTCCAGCATCAACGCGGCAGTCGCCTTGGCGCTGCCGACGACGCCGGGAATCCCCGCGCCGGGATGCGTGCCCGCACCGACGAAATACAGGTTGGGAATCTGATCGTCGCGATTGTGGACGCGGAACCATGCGCTTTGCGTCAGCACCGGCTCGAGGCTGAAGGCGCTGCCGAGATGCGCCTTGAGGTCGTGCGCGAAATCGTTCGGCGCATAATGGAACTTGGTCACGATCCGCTCATGGATGTCGGGGATCAGCCGCCGCCCGATCTCGTCGAGAATGCGCTTTTCGAGGATCGGCCCGATCTCGTCCCAGTCGACCGGGAACTTCCCCATATGCGGTACCGGGGCGAGCGCGTAGAAGGTCGAATGCCCCTCGGGCGCCATGCTCGGGTCGGTGACGGTCGGGTGGTGCAGATAGAGCGAGAAATCCTCCGACAGCACGCCGTGATCGTAGATGTCCGACAGCAGCCCCTTATAGCGCGGCCCGAACAGGATCATGTGGTGCGGAATGCCCGGCCAGGTGCCCTTGATGCCGAAATGCACCACGAACAGCGACGGCGAGTAACGCTTGCGCTCGAGCTTGGCGCGGCTGCGTTGCGCCGAGCGCGAGTCCTTCAGCAGGTCGCGATAGGCATGCATGATGTCGCCATTGACCGCGACCATGTCGGCCTCTGCCGACCAGCCGCTCGCCGTCGTCACGCCGGTCGCGCGATCGCCCAGCGTGGCGATATGCGTCACCGCATCGCCGAGCCGCAGCACGCCGCCGAGCCGTTCGAAATGCGTCACCATGGCGGCGATCAGCTTGTTGGTCCCGCCCATCGCGAACCACACGCCGCCATCGCGTTCGAGCTTGTGGATCAGCGCATAGATCGCGCTGGTGGTGAACGGGTTGCCGCCGACCAGCAGGGTATGGAACGACAGCGCCTGGCGCAGATATTCGCTCTTCACGAAACTCGACACCATCGAATAGACCGAACGCCACGCCTGGTATTTGGCCAGCGCCGGCGCCGCCTTGATCATCGAGGCGAAGTCGAGAAACGCGACATGGCCGAGCTTCTCATAGCCCTCGTGGAACACCCCGGCCGAATATTCGAGGAACTTGCGATAGCCGGCGACATCCTCGGGATCGAGCTTGGCGATCTCGGCCATCAGCACATTGTCGTCATTGGTATAGTCGAAATTGGTGCCGTCGGGCCAGTTGAGCCGGTAGAAGGGCAACACCGGCGCGAGCGTGACATCGGCCGCCATGTCGTGACCCGACAGCGCCCATAATTCCTGCAGGCACGGCGGATCGGTGATGACGGTCGGGCCGGCATCGAAGGTGAAGCCGTCCTTCTCCCAATAATAAGCCCGCCCGCCGGGTTTGTCGCGCGCCTCGACCAGAATCGTCTCGATCCCGGCGGACTGCAGGCGGATGGCGAGCGCGAGCCCGCCAAACCCGGCGCCAATGACGATCGCGCGGCGGCTCATGACTGCCCCCGGATCGCGCGGATCGCCCGGCCGATCGGCACCGGCGGTTTGCCGGTCAGCACTCTTAGCTTGTCGAACATCGTCGATTGTCCCGCATAGAACCGGCCGATCAGCCGGGGGTTGAGGCGATAGAAGCGTTCCAGCACCCGGTAGCGCTCTTCGGGTTCGGCCGCACGGAAAAGCATCTTGTCGAGCATCCGGTAGAAGCCGCGTCCGCGCCATGTCCGCGACGCAACGCGCCAGGTAAGGTCATGCAGCGCAGCGCCCGACAGGTCGGACGTGTCGGCGATCAGCGCCGCCATGCGCACGGCGTCGGGCAGTGAATAGCCGGTGGTCGGGTGGAACAGCCCGGCGCGCATCCCGGCCTTGGCCACCTTGTTGCCGCCACTCTGCCAATAGGCCGCGAAATCGCCGCCCAGCGCGACCGGCAGCACGCCGGTTTCCTCGCGCGCCGCTTGCTCGACCTGCCAGCCGCGCGCGGCGACATAGTCATGAACACGGCCGCGCAGCAGATCGGCATCGATCGCCGGCGTATCGCTGTAATAGGTATCCTCGACAAACATCCGCGTCGCCGCCAGCGGCAGGCAATAGACGAAGCGATAGCCGTCATGTTGCGGCACGGTCGCGTCCATCACCATCGGGCGCGGGTCGTCGTGCGGCTCGGCGAGGCGGAACTCGCGCCCGAGGAATTTCTGCCAGCCGAGTTCGAGGGAGCCCAGGTCGCCCGGGCCACGCGCGTCGATCACGCCGCTGGCCTCGATCCGGTCGCCATCGGCCAGCACCACTGCGCGCGGCCCGGCCGCCAGCACCTTTCGCCCGAACATCAGCGCGCGTTCGGGCAAGGCGCCGCGTACCACGGCGTCGAGCCGCTCCGATTCGATCGAATAATAGCCCATGCGAAAGGTGCGGGCATGGGCGGGAAAGGCGATGTCGTACGCCGTCCAGCCATAACTGATCAGCGGCGCGACGATCCAGCGGTCGTCCGCCGCGACATCGGCAGCGAAGAACGACCAGATATGGTTGCCGCCCAGCGCGCGCGCCGCCTCGACGATGCGGACGTCGAGATCGGGCCGCTTCCTCGCCAGCGCCAGCGCGATCAGCGATCCGGCGAGCCCGCCGCCGACGATCGCCAGGTCGCAGTTGATGGTGGACGGCATGCCATAGCCCTAGCCGAAATAGCGCTCGCTGCAAGCGCCCCAAAGGGCTTGTCGCGCGTGCGGAGCGAGCTAGGATGGTACCATGGGAGATCGCGACATGCGCTGCGTGGCACTGGCTTTTTCGCTGGCGACGATCGCCTGCCCGGCGGCGGCACAGCACGCCATCCCGAGCGCCGATCTCGCCACGGTGAGCGCGCGCGGCGCGGCGATCTACGCCTTCGACCAGGCGGCATGGCACACCACCGACACGATGGTCGCGCGGCAGCTGCCCGACGCGGTGATGGGCACCATTCGTGGCTGGGTGGTCGAGCCGCAGGGCGACACGCTGCGGGTAAGTTATTTCGGCATCGCGGACGGCACGCCCTATGCGGTCTATGTCGCGGACTACCGCAACGGCGCGGTCTCGAACGAGCGCGTACCGGAAGCGGGCAGCGATCGGGCGCTATCGCCGCTCGGCCTGCGCCTTGCCGCGGCACGCGTCGCGGCGGCGACTGCCGGCAAGGCATTGCTGAAGTGCAGTGACCGCGCGTTCAACACCGTCGTGCTGCCGCCCGATTCCGACGGTGTCATCCCGGTCTATCTGCTTACGCCGGAGACGGTGAACGACCAATATCCGATGGGCGGGCATCATGAAATCGACATCGCCGCCGATGGCAGCGTTGCCGCGCAACGCGATTTCACCCGCTCCTGTCTGACAGTCGGCGACAGCGCTGCGCCGGCTGGCGGCAAGCCGGTCGCGATTTTCGTGACGCACCTGCTCGATCAGCATCCGACCGAGATCCACGTCTTCACCTCGCTGACCGCCCATCAGCCGATCTTCGTCGGGACCCCGGATGGCGCAATGTGGAGCGTCGCCGGCGCACATATTGCGCAAGTGGATCCGCCAAAGCCGGCAGTCGCCCACCACTGACGAAGGATCATGCCGCGTCGCGCAGCGGCATCTCCTCGCGCATCGCCTGCGCGACCGACGGCCGGGCCCGCGTCTTCGCCCGCCACGCGGCGAGCACCGGCCAGTCGCCGATCGCCACGCCGGCATGTTTGCACCAGTTGAGCACGGCGAGCAGATAGGCGTCCGCCACGCTGAACGAGCCGACGAGATAATCCTGCCCGTCGAGATGATCCGACAGCAGCGCGAAGCGCTTTTCGGCCAGCGAACGCGCCCAGTCGCGCGCGCCCTCGCTCGACCGCGTCGTCATCAGCGGCGCGAACACCGCCTTGTGACGCTCGGTCGACACGAAATTGAGCCAGCGCATCATCTGATAGCGCTCGTCGCTATAGGGCGGCGGCGCCAGCACGCCCTCGGCGGCGAGATCGGCGATATAGGTCAACACCGCCGGCCCCTCCGACAAGGCCAGCCCGGCACGCGTCTCCAGCGCGGGAACATAGCCCATCGGGCTCACCGCCGTGAACGGGCGGCCATCGGGCAGGTCGCCGCCCGGCGTCACCGCGATGAAATCACTATCCAGCTCAGCCTCGATCAGCGCAATCCGCGCGGCGAGCGAGCAGGCGAAGGGAATGAAATACAGCTTCATGACAACTCCTCCTTGATTTGCATACTATCTCGCACATAAATGATCAGACCAAGGTTTATTTTTTGCGAACTGGTACAAAATTGAACAGCGGCATCGTCGATCGGGAAAAGCAGGAGAAGGTGTCACGCGGGCGCGGCCGGCCGCGCGGCTTCGATCCCGAGCAGGCGCTGAAAGCGGCCGGGGAGCGGTTCCGCACCCAGGGATTCGCCGCCACCACGCTCGACGATCTTGTCGCGGCGACCGGCCTTGCCCGGCCGAGCCTGTACGCCGCGTTCGGCGACAAACGTGCGCTGTACCTCGCCGCGCTGGAGCGTGTGTCGGCGCGCCTGGAGCGGACCTTCGATCGGCTGGAAGCCGCGCAGTTGCCCAAGGGCGCATTGCTCGAGGCGATCTTCGCCAACACGATCGACGGTTATCTGACCGGCGAGCGCGCGCCATCGGGCTGTATCGTGGTCAGTACCGCCGCCGCCGAGGCGGTAAGCGATGCCCAAATCCGCGCCGCGCTGCTCGCCTTCCTGACGATGCAGGACGAGCGCATGACCGCGCTGTTCGAAAAGGCCTGGATCGCGCGGCCGCGCGCCGCGGCGCGGCTGGTGATGTCGGTGCTCCATTCGCTCAGTGTCCGCGCCCGTGCCGGCATGCCGCCGGCCGAGCTCGAGGCGATCGCCGCCGACTGTATCGCGCTGATCGCCTAGCAGGGGCGCCGTTGCCGGGCTAAGGGACGTGCATGTCCGGTGCCGCCGCCATCACCCTTTCGCTCGCCGCCTCGGCGCTGGCCATGACGCTGATCGTCGGCGTGCGGTATCTCGCCGCGTCGGGCGGCTTCGCGCTGGCGACGCGGTTGCGCCACCCCGGTCTCTATGTCGGGCTCGACGCGCAGATGCGGCGCGAGATCGGCTGGAGCCTCGCCTCCGCCGTGATCTACGGCGTGCCCGCCGGCATCGTCGCCTGGGGCTGGCAGCACCATGGCTGGACGCGGATCTACCGCGGCGTCGACGCCATGCCGTTATGGTATCTACCGCTGTCGGTGCTGCTCTATCTGTTCGCGCACGATACATGGTTCTACTGGACGCATCGCTGGATGCACTGGCCGCGACCGTTCCGCCTCGCCCATGCCGTCCACCATGCCAGCCGCCCGCCGACCGCCTGGGCGGCGATGGCGTTTCACCCGATCGAGGCGCTGACCGGCGCGGTGGCAATTCCGCTACTCGTGTTCCTCATTCCCATTCATGTCGGCGCATTGGCGCTGGTGCTGACGATAATGACCGTTATGGGTGTCACCAATCATATGGGTTGGGAAATATTCCCGACGTTCATGTGGCGGGGACGACTGGGGGATTGGCTCATCACCGCGAGTCATCACCAGCGACACCATGAGCGGTACGGGTGCAATTATGGCCTTTATTTCCGGTTCTGGGATCGCCTGTGCGGCACCGACGGTGGCATTGGCGGCTTCGCCGACGCGCATCGGCGCGCGGCTCGCCCGGCGCGTGACGCTCGCCGCAGCGGCGATGGGGCTGCTGGTCGGGGCGGCGCCGACCTGTGACCTGACGATCGATATCGCCAAGCTGCGCTCGACCAAGGGCATGATCCGCATCTGCCTGACCGCCGCGCCCGACAACTTCCCGTCCTGTGCCGATGAGAGCCGGGCAGTGAGTCGTTCGGTCCCCGCCAGTGTCCACGATCTGCACATCGCCGGCCTGCCGCAGGGCGACTATGCCATCGCCGTGATCCATGACGAGAATGGCAACAAGAAGCTCGACACCTTCATGGGCATCCCGCGCGAGGGATTCGGCTTTTCGCGCAATCCGCCGATCGGTTTCGGCGCGCCGCGCTTCGCCGCCGCGCGCTTCACGCTCCACGGTGATGCCGAAACGCAACAGGTGGTGATGCACTATCTTTTGTAGCGGAGCGAAATGCGCCACACGACGTTCTCGGCGAAACGATCCCTCGGAGTAATGTTGGTGAAATTTCCGCTGCCGCTTGTTGCCGTGCCCGTTTTCGTCGTTCCGTTAGCCCTCGCTGCCGCGCCCGCCGATGCGCAGGAGCGACCTGCCCCGCGCATCGCCATCACCCCGGCTGACACCAGCGACGACACGCTGACGATCGGCGCCGGGGCTGCATTTATGCCGACCTACCAGGGCTCGAACGACTATGTCCTGACTCCCGTCGTTGCGGCTCGCGGACAATATCACGGCATCTCGTTCTTCACGCGCGGCGCGCAGCTGTTCGTCGATCTCGTGCCGATCCCATCCGGCCCGACCTGGAATTTCTCGGCTGGCCCGGTGATCGCCGCCGACCTCAACCGCACCGGGCGGGTCGGCGACGCGCAGATCAAGGCGCTGGGCAAGCGCAAGATCGCGGTCGAGGCGGGCGGCTATGTCGGCATCGGCAAGACCGGCGTGATCACCAGCGATTACGATTCGCTGTCGCTGCGCGTGTCATACATCCACGATGTCGGCGGCGTGCATGGCAGCTATGTCGTCACACCCGCGCTCGATTACACGACCCCGCTGAGCAAGGCGGTGCTGGTCGGCCTGACGGTTTCGGCCGACTATGCCGGTACTGGCTATGCCCAAACCTATTATGACGTCGACGCGCCGGGTGCGCTGCGCAGCGGCCTGCCGCAATTTGCCGCGCGCAAGGGCTGGCAGGATGTCACGATCGGCGGCATTGCCGGCTTTTCGTTGAGCGGCGACCTGCGCCACGGCACCGTGCTGGCCGTCGGCGCCGGCTATAGCCGGATGGAAGGCGATTTCGCCGCCAGCCCCGTCACCCGGATCGCCGGGAGCCCGAACCAGTTCTACGGCGCACTCGGCCTCGGCTACACCTTCTAGCGCGGCGCACGGCAGGCCAGGCACAGGGAAAATGCTCAACGGTGATACACCCGCGGCGCGCGGCGATGCCTTGACTGTTGCCATGTCGCGCGCGACGCCACATCACGTTAACCACGAATCGGCCGCGTTGGGGGGCGTCGGTGAAATTCCTGCTGTCGCTCGCCGTCGCAACGCCCGTGGTCATCGCCGCACCTGCCATGGCGCAGGATCGGCCGGTGCCGCGCATCGTTATCGCCAAGTCGGACAATGACCGCGACACGCTGAGCATCGGCGGCGGCTGGGGTTATGTGCCGGGCTATCATGGCCCGATCGGCCATGTCCTGGTGCCGATCATCACCACGCATGGCACGTTCCACGGCATTGCGTTCTTCACCCGCGGCTCGCAGGTCTATGTCGACCTCATGCCGGAGACGACGCGGCCGCGCTGGCATTTTTCGGCCGGGCCGGTGCTGGGCGCCGATCTCGGCCGCACCGTCGACCGCCGCGCCGCACCGCCGGGCACGCGCGGGATCGCCTTCGGCGCGGGCGGCTTTGTCGGCATCACCAGAACCGGGCTGCTCACGGGCAGTGACGATTCGCTGTCGTTCCGGCTGTCCTACGTCCGCGATGTCGGCAATATATATGGTGGCGACGTCGTCACGCCGGCGATCGACTATGCGACTCCGCTGAGCCGCAAGATGCTGGTCGGCGTGTCGCTGTCGGTGGATCATGCCGCGACGCGATATCCGCGAGGCTATTTCGATGTCGCCGCGCGCAGGGGCTGGCAGCAGGTGAACGTCACCGGCTTCGCCGATATCGCGCTGACCGGCGACCTGCGGCGCGGCCTGTTCGTGCTACTCGCCGCCGGCCGGGGCCGGATGGAGGGCGATTTCACGACGAGTCCCGTGACGCAGATCGCCGGCAACCCCGATCAGATCTATGGCGCGGTCGGCCTGGGATATACTTTCTAGCCCGCGAGGCGCACTGCAATGACCTGATTCAACGCAATTTTGACGCAGATGCCCGCTCGGCGCATGACGGCGGTTGATGTTTGCGTGCCAGTTCGGCTACCTCGCCATTCGACGTGTCGTCCGGTGCCCGCTTCTTTGCCCTTTCTTTCGGCAAAATGTTGAACCCGGTGGACGCGAACAACACCGCCTCCGCCTGACCGCGGACGACAATGCATCCAAGGGAAGGTCCGCCCCGCATGACCGACGACCAGCAGCCGATCGACTCCCTTGTGGCGGAGCAAGCGAGCGAACGCCGCCAGTTCTTCCGTACCGCGTTCGGTGCGGCGGCGGTCACCGTCGCCGGCGCCGCCGCGCTGACCGTCGGCCCGCGCGCCTTTGCCGACACGACCAGCGATATCGATTACCTCAACTTCGCGCTGCAGCTGAAATATCTCGAGGCGGAATTCTATAATTTCGCCGCCTTCGGCACCGGATTACCCGACGGCCAGATCAGCGCCGGCAGCACCACCCTGACGGGCACCAATGTCGCGGGTGCCGCGACCGGTGCGCGCCAGGTCAGCTTCACCGATCCGGTCGTCGCGCAGATCGCCGGCGAGATCGCGCAGGATACCGCCAAGCAGGTCGCCTGGCTGCGCACCGAGCTTGGCGCCAACACCTACGCCCAGCCGGCCATAGACCTCGGCACCACGGCGACCGGCGCGTTCAGCACCGCGATGCGCGCCGCCACCGTCATCTCGGGCGCCAGCGCGACCTTCGATCCCTATGCCAGCGACGCAAATTTCCTGCTCGCGGCGTTCCTGCTGTCGGACATCGGCGTTACCGCCTTGCGCTACGCGGCGCCGCTGCTCGCCGACATCGGCCATGTCGAGCTGATGGAGGGCGCGATGGTCACCGACGCCTATCATTCCGCCGCGATCCGCACCCTGCTCTATGCCAAGGGCCTCGACACGACGAACGCCCTGCGCAGCAACAGCGAACTGATCTCCAACCTGCGCGACCAGCTCGACGGCACGCCGGACGACGACCAGGGCGTCTCGCCGACGACGGTCGGCGGCAATCTCGTCTCGAACGTCGTGCCGACCTATGCCGATGGCACGATCTATGCGCGCGGCGCGGGCAGCCTGCTCAACATCCTGTTCCTCAACTCCGCCCAGGTCACCAAGGGTGGCTTCTTCCCGAACGGGGTGAACGGCACCGTCTTCACCAGCACGGCCAATTGATCGCGGCGACCCGCGCAGGAGAAACTTCCGTGACCGACACTCCCTCTTCCGAGCACCTCGTCGCCGCCATCGCGCAGAACCGCGCGGAGCGCCGCCGTTTCCTCGTCGGCGCCAGCCGCACCGGCCTCGCGCTCGGCACCGTCGCGCTGCTCGACGCCTGTGGCGGCAGCAGCGGCTCGAGCACCGCGACCCCCACGCCGACCGACACGAGCGTCACGCCGACGCCGACCGCGACCTCGGTGGTGATCGACCAGAATGCGTTCAACTTCCTGATCAACATCGAATATCTCACCGCGCAATTCTACGCGCTGGCGAGCAGCGGCACCGGCCTCGCCGCGGGGCTGCTGACCGGCACCGGCACGCCGGGCGCCGTCACCGGTGGCCGCGCGGTGACCTTCACCGACCCGATCGTCGCGCAATATGCCCGTGAACTCGCGGCCGACGATCTCGCCCATGTCGGGCTGCTGCGCTCGATCCTCGGCGCAGCCGTCGTCGCGCAGCCGGCGATCAACATCGATGGCGGCGCGGGCGGCGCGTTCACCACCGCGATGCTCAATGCCGGCGTGATCGGCAGCGGTACCTTCGACCCCTATGCCGATGACGCAAGCTTCCTGCTTGCCGCCTATTTCCTCAGCGACGTCGTGGTCACCGCCTATAAGGGTGCCGCGCTGATCGTCACCGGCGCCGCGACGCTGCCGCCGCTGGTCGGGATGATGGCGGCCGAGGCCTATCATGCCGGGCTGATCCGCACGACGCTCTACGCCAAGGGCGCCGCGACACCGACGCTGCGCAGCAACGCCGACCTGATCAGCAATTATCGCGACACGCTCGACGGCGCGTCCGATGACGACCAGGGCATCAGCGGGAGCGCGACCGCGGCCAACATCGCGCCGGCCGACGCCAACGGCTTCGCCTTCACCCGCACCGCGGGCCAGGCGCTCAACATCTTCTATCTCACCAAATCGGCGGTGGTCGGCGGCGGCTTCTTCCCCGCCGGGCTCAACGGCGTGACGAAGACCAGCGCCGCGAGCTGACACCGACACCCTTTCCCGAGACGCCGACGCGGGGCGGCGGGGCCGGTGCGCTTCCTCCCTTGGGCGCACCGGCCTTTGCTTTGTCAGGCGCGCCTCGTAGGGCCAGGGATAGATGCTCGCGCGGGGGGCGCGGAGGTGCCACGCTTCGGGCAAAGCAACCGCGAAACAGCAGACCGCTGCGCCGGCCGCTACGCGAGAATCGCGCGCGACGACGGGCGCGAATGCCGCAAATGCCTTCTCTCCGCGCCTCCGCGTGAACCATTCTTCTGCTGACGCCACGCACCGAGCGATGTCGTGCGTGCCACCAAGGCAATCGGGTGAAGAGCGGTTCTCCGGCGAACGCCGGAGCCCAGGGTCACACAGTGCGGCGCTTCAGGCTCTGGACTCCGGCGTTCGCCGGAGAACGGGCCGTGATGCTCGCGCAGCGCGCCATTCGACGGTCCTGCTTGCTACCACGGTGCGATCAAAGCCGGACCGATTGAAATCTTCGTCCACCCGGTTGCCCTGTGCGCGCCACCAACGCCCCTTCCCTTTGCCCGGCCAAGCGCCTAGCGTCGCCTCATCCCCGGGGTGCCGCTGACGCGCGGCTGAGAGGGAAGCGCATGCTTCCGACCCGCCGAACCTGATCCGGTTGACACCGGCGGAGGGAGGGCGAGACCGCAGCCAGTCCGGGGGACTGGCGAGGACCCGAGCCCGGCTTCCGCGCTTGGAGAATGAACATGGCAGATATCCCCGCCCGCACCGAAATTGGCGTAACCACCGGCCCGATCCGCGGCTCGCGGAAAATCCATGTCGGCCCGTTGCGCGTCGCGATGCGCGAGATCGATCTCGAGCCGAGCTGCGGCGAGCCGCCGTTGCGCGTCTACGACACCAGCGGTCCGTACACCGACCCGAAGACCAAGATCGACATCATGGCCGGCCTGCCCAATCTGCGCCGCGACTGGATCATCGGCCGCGGCGACGTCGAGGCCTATGACGGTCGCGAGACCCGCCCCGAGGACAACGGCCTGTCGGGCCCCGATCGCTCGGCCGGCGTGCCGCAATTCCCCAATGTCGTGAAGCGCCCCTTGCGCGCCAAGCCCGGCATGAATGTCAGCCAGATGCACTATGCGAGGGCCGGCATCATCACGCCCGAGATGGAATATGTCGCGATCCGCGAGAATATCGGCCGCGCCGCGGCGAAGGAAAAGCTGATCCGCGACGGCGAGGATTGGGGCGCCAGCATCCCCGACCATGTCACCCCCGAATTCGTCCGCGACGAAGTCGCGCGCGGCCGCGCGATCATCCCCAACAATATCAACCACCCCGAGAGCGAGCCGATGGCGATCGGGCGTAACTTCCTCGTCAAGATCAACGCCAATATCGGCAATTCGGCGGTCGCCAGCGACGTGGCGAACGAGGTCGACAAGATGGTGTGGTCGATCCGCTGGGGCGCCGACACCGTGATGGACCTGTCCACGGGGCGCAACATCCACGACACGCGCGAATGGATCATCCGCAACAGCCCCGTGCCGATCGGCACCGTACCGATCTACCAGGCGCTGGAAAAGGTCGGCGGCGTCGCCGAGGACCTGACCTGGGAGATCTTCCGCGACACGCTGATCGAGCAGGCCGAGCAGGGCGTCGACTA
>JBBRSN010000019.1:0-60469 GCA_038245375.1 Sphingomonadales bacterium
CGCCCGATCAACCCCCTCCAACACCAACGCCAGCGCCAATATCCGCCGCGCCGCCCGGGCGCTCTTCGCTCGACCCGATGCCCGGCGAAGGTCTCCTGCGGTCATATCCGCTCGCGTAATCCTGATCCCCGACATCTCCGTCTCCAATCCAACACTTCCGCATCGAATCAGAAAATCAACCTCTTGGGAATCCCCGCAGAGTCAGTCCTTTCGCCCGCTGGTATAAGAAGTCCTTGGGTGGCTTGCCCGTCGCGCAGAGCACGACAAACCCCCTCTCCCGGCAGGAGAGAGGGCTGACGCAAGTTACTTAGGCAAGACGATCGACGGACCCAGATGCTCGACCACCGCATGGGCGTCGAACGCGCGGACATTGTCCGTCGGCTTGGGGCCGTGGCCGATGATGATCTCGGCGCTGGCCTCGTATTTGTCGACCGTCTGGATATCGACGTTACGATCCCAGAAGGGATCGCCGAAGAACGGGTCCCAGCTGCGCCAGCCATAGCCGCGCCCGAAATAGCGCCAGCTCGGCCCCCAATAGCCACCCCAGCCGCCATAGGGACCGCCAAAGCTCGGCGTGGCGTAGCTGCGCGAACTGTGATCGGTGTTGCGATCGGCCATGATGAAATAGTCGCCACCCTGCTGCAGCGTCAGCTCGGCCGCGCGGTAGAGCAGATATTTCTCGACCGTGTCGCGCGAGGTGTAGCTGTTGCCGCTGAAGGTGACCTCGAAGCGGTTGGGTTCGATCTGGTGATCGCTGTAGCCGACACGCGCGAAGCCGGTCCCGGTTGCCGGCCGATAGGCCGTTTCGGTCGCGCAACCCGCGACCAGCAGCGCGCCTGACGCCAACGCGCCGAGCAGCATGATGCGATTGGTTTTTCTGGACATTGTCTTGAATCCTCCATGCGACCCGTGCGGCGAACCGCATCGTTATAACGATGGTTAGTGGAACGCGCGATGAACGGAAATGCTCCGTGCCGGCGCGAGGCGATATTTTTGCCGCTGCGCTTCTCGGTGATGCAAGGATGCCGGATGTGCGTCGGACCGTACGTCACCGCGCCGCTCGCTGGGGCGCTGTTGTCCCGTCATCCGCGAAACCAACGCCGAGTATGCGGAAATCGCCGCCTTCCCTGCCCAGGATTGCCCGGCGGACCGATGACAATGCGCGCCACCGCCGAGACGATATGGCATCGGGACCATGCCGCGCTTTCGGTGCGACCTTACGAGGAGCCTCCGTCGCGGCCAGCCCAACGTCACGGGCGCCAGTAGCGCTTCGCATGCAACAACGCGTCACACGCGTCTTCGGCCCCGTCGAGCAGCCGCTTGCGCCGGTACCTGCGCGATTTCGGCAACGTCATGTCGATTCCGAGTTTCGCGAGCAGTGCCGGACCCACGACAAGGTCGTTCAACTCGCCGAGCAGATCCTGCAGTCTGTCGAGTGCGGCAAGGAAGGCCTTGTGCCGCCGGCGCGCCTTGCCGCCGGCATAAAGCGCCGTGAAGAACTCGGTGGCGTAGCGCAGCTTCTTGGCCTCGATCCGGACGCGGTGGCGGCGATGGGGGCCGAGGTGGGCGAGGCCCTTGCTGCGTCGCTTGAGCCGCCGCCGGCGCGATTCGAGCAGGGCGCGCGCGAACGGCACCAGCGCTGAGTGAAGGCGGGCGGGATGGGCCGGCGCGACGCGCCAGTCACCCAGTTCCAGCCACTCGACGAGATCGATCATGAGGCGTTGGCAGCGTGCAGAGGCGAGCGCGGTGCGAACCTGGTCGAACGCCCGCGCGCGCGCCGCGACCAGTTCGTCATGTCCGACGTCCGCGCAACGCGCGATCAGCACGTCGAGATTGCGGACGTCCCCCAATTTCGCCGCCAGCCAGCGCAGTTCCGCACGCAACGGCGCAGTTCGTCGGTCGTCGGCGAGCAGCGGGCTGAAGAGCGAAAACGCCGAGCGCAAGCGGCGCAGGCCGACGCGCGCCTGATGCAGCGGCTCCGCGGCCCCGGTACGGAGGAGCAACACTTCATTGCGGCGGAACTGGCGGATGCCGACCCGGGCGATGGCACGGAAGGCGTCTCCGGCGTTGCCATTGGCGTCGAGTGCGATCCGCTCGGCCATCGCTGGGCCAGGTGGTGTCCCGTCGGCACAGGCATAGCCGCGATCGGCCTTGGAGCGAACACCAAGCCGCAGCGACACCTTCTCGTTCAACGCGCGCGCAAGATCGAACAACGCCTGCGGCACGCCCCCGTGCAGCTCGAGCTCCAACTCGCAGACCCGTTCGATGCGCTCGCCGGCGCGGATCTCGCCGTCATCGAGCGCGATCTCGATCGCCGCGCCGGCGTAATCGATCATCCAGGCAGTTCGCCGTACGTCGGTGACGAAGACCGGTCCGATCCGCGCGAGTGTCCCGGCGCCGAGTATCGCGACCAGCGGCGCGCAGCTCTCGTCGAACCGTGGGACGTCGCCGACGATGCGACGTTCCCGTTCGGGCCGCGCGAACAGTCCGGCGAACCCAGCGCCCTCCGCCTTGAGCGTCTGGATGCGCTTGCGGCCGTCGCGGCGCACGCGCAGCGAATAGCCCAGGCGGCGCAGGTCGCGCTCCGGGGTATCGAAATAGGTCGAAACGAGCCGCCGCGTCGTGCCGGCGAACAACGCCGGCGGCAGGCTCGCTTCCAGTCTCTGCCGATCGTCAGGCGCGAATTCGAGCTTGAGTTCCAGCTCCATGGGATCGCTCATGTGCCTTCTCCGGATTTGCATCGACTGCCGGCCGCCAGCGATGTCATGGCGCGCGACGCCCCACGCTGCCAGGCCCTGCCGGACGGCCCGTCCGCAGGAGAACGAGGCCGGGGACCAGTGGCAGCCACAGGGTAGCGCAACGTAGCAGCAATGTCGCGGCGAGCGCCGGCGCGACCGGCACGTCGAGCACGCCGAGCATCGCCGTGCAGGTCGCCTCGAAACTGCCCAGCCCCATCGGAATAGGTCCGAGCGTGGCGACGATCGACGCGGTCATCAGTGCGATGAAGGATGCCGCCGGCAACAGCGGCTGCCCGAGTGCCCGCAGGCAGACCTCCAGCGTCGCCGCATCGGCGAGGAACACAAGAGCGTTGAAGCCGGCCACCGACGCGATCAGGCGACGATCCGAGACGAGCTCGCCCGGCGCTTCGCCGACGACGCCGAGCAACGCGCGAACCGGTCGCAGGCGCTCGACCCGGGAAGACAGCGGACGGCTGCCGCGACGACGCAACCACAGCGCCAACGCTGGAATCGCCACCGCCACGAGCAGAAAGGTCGCGACCAGTCCCACGAGGAGAGGGCTCGCCTCGCGCTGCGTCCAGAGCGCGAACAGCATCAGCAGCGCGAGCAGGGCATAGGCCACATAGAAAGCGACCATCGAGACCAGCAGTGTTGCGACCGCGGCGGGCGAGGGAAGGCGGGGTGACCGGGTTCGTGCGCGGATCGGTGACGGTCAATCGTCGCTCCCGACCCAGCGAATCTCGGGTTTCTTGCGGGGCGGCGGTGCGGGAATCGTCGCGGGATAGCCGAGGATCAGCGGCGCAACCGGAACGACACCGTCGGGGATGCCGAGCGCGCGGCGCGTTGCATCCAGCGCCAGCCAGCTCTCCGAGAAACCGATCCAGCACGAGCCGAGACCCTTGTCGTGGGCGGCGAGCATCAGCGTCGCCGCGGCAAGCGCGCAGTCGTGGCGTACCATCGGATCGGGCAAGGTCGCACAGATCACCACCAGCACCGGCGCATTATAGAAGATGTTGAACGCGGGATCGGCGACGATCCGCGCCAGTCCGGCATCGACATGCTGCGGCGACAGGCTCGCCAAGGCCTCGTGGGAATATCGGGCGAGCCGTTCGCGGCCCCGGACGACGACGAACGACCATGCCTGACGATCGATCGCATTGGGTGCCTGGACGGCGTCGGCGAGCAACCCCTCGATGACCTCGTCGGCGATGGGGGCATCGCGATAGTCACGGATCGAACGCCGGCCATAGATCGCCTGGTGCAATTCCATGATGACCCTCTCGATATGCGTCGCCAATGCGTCGTAACATGAGCGCAGGCGCGCGCGTCGGCCATGCGGGCATCTACTAGGTTCGCAGGCGCGCGCCGAACCGCCGGGATGCTTCGGCACGGCGCTGATTTCCGACCGCGTCCGACTCCGTAACCTTACCAAGTGCGCCGGTTCGCGAAGTGGCCAATGTTGCCGCGATGCCGCCCCGGATCGGCAGCTCGACAAGGCTCGGCCGTGGAGCGTTCCGCAACGCGAACCGGGCCAAGGAGAAGGGACTGTCATGCGTCACGCCGACCTTGACCAGGAGCGCGGCCAAGCCTCGCCCGAGCTGGTCCATGCGCTCGTCAATGCCGCCGAGCCGCTCCCGCATCCCGCCGACACCCAGGCGTTCGGCGCGATGTTCGATCGTTTCGGCGACGCCCGGGTCGTCCTGCTCGGCGAAGCCACGCACGGGACGTCCGAATTTTACCGCGCGCGTGGCGCGATCACGCGCCGGCTGATCGAGCACCATGGCTTCAATATCGTTGCGGTCGAGGCCGACTGGCCCGACGCGGCGCGGATCGACGACTATGTCCGCCACCAGGCGCCGCGCCCGCGGCGCGGCGACGTTTTCGCGCGCTTCCCGACCTGGATGTGGCGCAACGTCGAGGTGCTCGAATTCGCCGACTGGCTGCGCGGGCACAACGCGCCGCTGCCCGAGGCGGAGCGCGCCTCGTTCCAGGGGCTCGACGTCTACAGCCTGGCAGAGTCGATCCACGCGGTGCTCGCCTATCTCGACAAGTTCGATCCGGAGGGCGCGACGCGCGCGCGCCAGCGCTATGGCTGCCTGACACCCTGGCAGGACGAGCCCCAGCTTTATGGCCGCGCGGTCGAGCGCGGCGGACGTGACAGTTGCGAAGCGGCCGTCGTGGCGCAGCTTCGCGACCTGCTCGACCATCGCCTCGCCTATCTCAAGAATGATGGCGAAGACTGGTTCGACGCGATGCAGAACGCGCGCATCGTCCACGCCGCCGAGCAATATTACCGCGCGATGTACCGCGGTGCGGCCGAGAGCTGGAATCTGCGCGACCGGCACATGTTCACCACGCTCCAGTCACTGATGGCGCATCGCGGCGCGGGCGCCAAGGCCGTGGTCTGGGCGCATAATTCGCATATCGGCAATGCCGGCGCGACGGCAATGGGCTGGCAGGGCGAGTTCAACATCGGCGAGCTATGCCGGATGGCCCATGGCGACGCGGCGGTCCTGATCGGCTTCGGCACCGACCGCGGGACCGTGGCGGCAGCGACCGACTGGGGCGCCGACATGGAGATCAAGACGGTCCGCCCGGCGCGTCCGGACAGCTACGAGCATGCCTTCCGGCGCACCGGCCAGGCGCGGTCGCTCACCGACTGGCGCTCGCCCGAACGGCGCCATCTCGCCGACTTGCTGCGTACCCCGTTGCTCGAGCGCGCGATCGGCGTCGTCTATCGCCCCGAGAGCGAACTGCTCAGTCATTATTTCCAGGCGGTGCTCGCCGAGCAGTTCGATGCCTGGTTGTGGTTCGAGGAAACGCACGCGGTCACGCCGCTCGGCCCCGAACACGCCCGTGGCGCCCCCGAAACCTATCCGTTTGGGCTGTGAGGCCATGACCAACGCGATACGCGACCAACAGGAAGTGCTGATCCGCCCCGAGGGGCTGGAGGCGCTGTTCGGCCTGCCCGACAATGCCACCGGCGTGGTGATCTTCGCCCATGGCAGCGGCAGCGGGCGATTGAGCCCGCGCAACAACCATGTCGCCCGGGCGCTACGCGAGGCCGGCCTCGCGACACTGTTACTCGACCTGCTCACCCCGCTGGAAGAGGCCGACCGTGCCAATGTCTTCGACATCGGCCTGCTCGCGGCGCGGCTGCTGCGCGCGACCGCCTGGGTCCATGCGCTTGCCGCGGCGCGCGATCTGCCGATCGGCTATTTCGGCGCGAGCACGGGTGCCGGTGCGGCGTTGCTCGCGGCGGCGGCGGCGCCCGTTCCGATCGGCGCCGTCGTATCGCGCGGCGGCCGCCCCGACCTCGCCGGCGCGGCCGCGCTCGCGCGCGTCACCGCGCCGACGCAGCTGATCGTCGGCAGTCTCGATACGACCGTGATCGAGCTCAATCGCGAGGCGATGCGCCACCTGACCTGTCCGCATGAGCTCGTGCTGGTACCGGGCGCGGGCCATCTGTTCGAGGAGCCGGGAACGCTCGACGAGGTGATCGACCACGCCAGACGCTGGTTCCTCGCCCAACTGACCGTCTGAGGAGATAAGCATGCCCGAAGCTGCCGCCTTCGCCGATCGCCGCGCCGCCGGGCGGCGTCTCGCCGCTGCGGTCGCGCATCTGCGCGACCGTCACCCGCTGGTGCTCGCGTTGCCGCGCGGCGGGGTGCCGGTCGCATTCGAAGTCGCGACCGCGCTGGGCGCCGAGCTCGACCTGCTGTTCGTGCGCAAGCTGGGTGCGCCGGGCCATGAGGAGTTTGGCATCGGCGCAGTGGTTGATGGCGCCGATCCGCAGCTTGTGGTCAATGAAGCCGCGGTGCGCCAGCTCGGCGTCGAGCCTGAGTATCTGCGTGGCGAGTTGCGCCGCCAACTCATCGAGATCGAGCGCCGCCGCGAGGCCTATGTCGGCGGGCGCGCCGCGCCCCCGGTCACGGGCCGCACCGTGATCGTGGTCGACGACGGCATCGCCACCGGCGGCACGGTCACCGCGGCGCTCAGGGGCCTCCGCCGGAACCGCCCGGCGCGCCTCGTCCTCGCGGTACCGGTCGCGCCGGCCGACACGCTCGCCGCGCTGCGCGACGAATGCGACGAGATCGTCTGCCTCGAAACGCCAGATCCCTTCCATGCGGTCGGCGCCCATTATGTCGACTTCACGCAGACCAACGACGCCGAGGTGGTCGACCTGCTCGCGCGCGCCGCGGCGGCACAGGGCGTGGCGATCGAGCATACCGGCTGACGTCGCGGATATCACGAGGGGGGTGTGTGCAAGGTTACGACGACCGGCACGGTGACGCGATCGAGCAGATCGAGCAAATGGCTCCCGGCCGGACCGCCGAAGATGCCGAACTCATGCTGGACCCAGACCATGTCGGCGCCGCTGAGGCCAATCGCGTCGGCCGCCGCCCGGTAGCTGGCGCGCTCATCCTGCTCGATCGTGCCCGCGACCGTCGGCGGAAAGCGATACGCCCTGCCAGGATCGACCATGGCATAGTGATCCGCGACGATGCCGGGGAAGCGCGCCCGCAACGCGTCATGGACATGGCTTGTAAAGATCGCGAGGCCGCACAGCTGCGGCAACGCGTTACCGACCAGCGCGATCCGTCCGGCGCGCGCATCGCGAGGAAAGGCGGTGCGAATCGGACAGGCTGCGCGCGCCAAGCTTGGTCATGAAATTGGCGCGGTGGACTTCGACCGTGCGCGGCGAAATTCCGAGGTCATAGGCGATCGTCTGTGTTCGTGAAGCCCTTGGCCAACCCCGTCAAGCACCTCGCGCTCGTGCGCGGTGAGCGCGCCGAGCACCACACCCGCTTCCGCCGCGCGTGCCACTACGCCTGCAGCACTGTCGAGGCGAGCGAATGCACGGTCGATCGCATCGCGCACGACAGCGCTATCGAAGGGCTTCTCGATGAAGTCGACAGCGCCCGCCTTTCATCGCGCTCACCGCGATCACCACATTGCCGTGCCAGGTCATGACGATGACCGGCATCATGACACCGCGCTCGTTCAAAGCCTGCTGGACTTCGAGGCTGCCTGAACCACAGTGAAGTGAAGCGATGAGCAGTAAGGTTCTGGCGTGCTCCCCGGCCGATTTCCCGAGGTTTTACAGCCGTCCGCCCAAGCCTGGTTCGCCGCGAAATCTATCACGCGCCCACCCATGTTTCAGTAACATGGATTGTCCTCTCAAGACGAAAAGTCGGATCGAATATCAAAACGCGTGAGGATGGACCGATAGGGGATTGCCAAACGATCTGACGCTCGAATCAACGGTTGCGAACCCGTGAGTGTTCGGCGACGGCAGCGGCTCTTCCAGCGCCCGAACGAAAAAGACTGGCTCCCCGGGCCGGATTCGAACCAGCGACCATTCGATTAACAGTCGAACGCTCTACCACTGAGCTACCGGGGAATGTCTTGTCACGGCGGGCCTCGCCCGTCGCGGAGGGGCGCCTATAGCAGCGGGATTCGCAAAAGCGCAAGCGCCTCACGCAATGAATTGCTCCATCGTGATGCGATCGTCGAGCGCATGGTCGGGATCGAACAGCAAGGTAAGCTCGCGCGCGCGGTCGATCATGATGTCGACCCGCGCGACATCGCGCACCTCGCGCTGGTCGGCGACCGCGCTGACCGGGCGCTTGGCCGCCTCGAGCACGCGCAGGCCGATCCGCGTCTTGTCGGGCAGAATCGCGCCGCGCCAGCGCCGCGGGCGGAACGGGCTGATCGGGGTCAGCGCGAGCAGCGCCGAGCCGAGCGGCAGGATCGGGCCTTGCGCCGAGAAATTATAGGCCGTCGAGCCGGCCGGGGTGGCGACGAGAATGCCGTCGCATACCAGTTCGGGCAGCACGACGCGGTCGTTGATCGTCACCTCGAACTTGGCGGTCTGGCGCGTTTCGCGCAGTAGTGAGACCTCGTTGATCGCCGGGAGCGCGAAGCTCTCGCCATCGATCGTCTGCGCGACCATGCCGAGCGGTGTGACCTTGAACGGCTTGATCCGCGCCAGCCGCTCTTCAAGCCCGTGACGCTGCCACTCGTTCATCAGAAAGCCGACCGTGCCGAGATTCATGCCGAATACCGGCACGATCGGCTGGCGACGCTCGAGCATCGCGTGGAGCGTCTGCAGCATGAATCCGTCGCCGCCGAGCGCAACGATCAGGTCGGCGTCGGCGACATCGACCCAGTCATAGCTGTCATGCAACTCGCGCGCGGCGGCCTGCGCCGGCGGGGTCGGCGAGGCGACCAGCGCCCAGCGCGCGGCTGTCATCCGCCGGTCACGCTCATGTGCCGCGCAACGGCGGGCGTGGCGGCGGCGATGTCGAACTCGTGCCGTGCCGGCTTGGTCAGCATGGCCGCGTCGAGTGCCGAGTCGAGCGCGGCGACGCCGCCGTCGCGCAGCGCGGCCTTGAGGTCGACCTTGTCGTCATGGCCCAGGCAGGTGAACAGGATGCCCTCGGTCGTCAGCCGGACGCGGTTGCAGGTGTCGCAGAAATTGGCGGTCAGTGGCGAGATCAATCCCAGCTTTGTCGTCGTGCCCTCGACGCGCCAATAACGCGCCGGCCCCCCTGAACGGTGGGCATCGCGGGTCAGCGTGAAACGTTGCTGCAAATCGTCCATCACCGCAGTCAGCGGCACGAAGCGGTCGACACGGTCCTCGTCGATCGCGCCGAGCGGCATCGTCTCGATCAGCGTCAGGTCGAAGCCGCGCTCGACGCACCAGACGAGCATCGGCGCGATTTCGTCCTCGTTGAGGCCCTTCAGCGCGACCATGTTGATCTTGATGGCGAGCCCGGCGCGCGCGCCGGCGTCGATCCCGGCCAGAACGCGTGCGACATCGCCGTGGCGGGTGATGTGGCGGAAGCGATCGGGGTCGCGACTGTCGAGGCTGACGTTGATGCGCCGCATCCCCGCATCGACCAGCGCCTCGGCATGTTCGGCGAGGCGCGTGGCGTTGGTCGTCATGGTCAGCTCGTCGAGCCCGGCACCGACGTGACGGCCCAGCCGTCGCGCCAGTTCGCCGACATCGCGGCGCACCAGCGGCTCGCCCCCGGTCAACCGGATCTTGCGGATGCCGCGCGCAATGAAGCGCTCGGCGATGATGGCGATTTCCTCAAGGCTGAGCAGCTTGTCGCGCGGCAGGAAGGTCATCGCTTCGGCCATGCAGTAACGACAGCGCAGGTCGCAGCGATCTGTCACCGAGATGCGCAGATAGCTGATCGTGCGCCCGTGGCGATCGATCAGGGCAGGGGCAGTCGAGGCGGGGGCTGAAGCCATGCCCCGGAGCTAGGGCTTTGCGCGGGCGCTAACAAGGGCATTGCCGAGAAAGCGCGGCATGGCTTGGTAACCGTAACGGTGTAAGAACGGACCCGTGACTGCGCCGGCCTCGCTCTTCATCCTGTCCTTTCGCCAGCGCGACGAGCTGGCTGCGCTTGCCGGCGGTGCCGGTTGGCAAGTCGTCGCGGCGCGCCGTGCGGAGGGCGCCGAGCGTCGCTTCCTGTCGAGCGGCGCGGCGGTCGCGGTGGTCGATGCACGCGGCGCGCTGGCGGAGGGGCTCGCGGCGACACGGACGCTGGCCGATACGATCGAGGCGAATGGCGGTGCGTTGCTCGTGCTCGTGTCGCGCGGCGATGTCGCCGCGCTCGCCGATTTTCATGAGGCCGGCGCAACGCATTTCCTCGCCAGCCCGTCGAGCGAGACCGAGTTCGTCCAGATGCTGCGCTTCGCCGCGCGGCATGCCGAACGGCTGGCGGGCGAATGGCGGCCGGTCGCGCCTGCGCGTGAGCTCGGCTGGCGCTTCGAGCAGGCCGCCGGCAAGGTCAGCCTGACCCCCGCATTGGCCGAGCTGCTCGACCTCGATGAACTCGCCGGCGCCGCCGCGCTGCTGCGACGCATCGACAAGGCCGAGCGCAGTGCGGTGCTCGGCGCGTTGCGGCGGCTGTCGAACCAACGACCGGCGACAGCGTTCGCGCACGATATCGCGGCGCACGGACGGGTCGTCCAGCATCTCCAGTTCGATCCCGAGACGGGTCGGATCGACGCACTGGTCGAACTGCTCGGCGAAGTGCCGCTGCCACGGCATCAACTCAACGACGTGTTGGGCGACGGCCACGACGCGGCTGCGGCGCGCCGCTGGATCAGCCGGCAGATCGACGCGCCGGGCGCGGCGCCGCTGTTCGCGATGATGATCGCGCTCAATCGCTTCGATGTCGTCAACACCGCTTATGGCCGCTCGGCCGGCGACCGCCTTTTGCGCGCCGCGATCGGCCGGATCAGCGAGGCCGCCGCCGACCTGCTCGGCAAGAGCGCCCGCGTCGCACGCTTTGGCGGTTCGTCCTTCCTGATCGCTGCGGTCGCCGATCGGCCGCGGATCGACCTGTTGGCCGAGCGCGTGGCGGGCGAGTTGGCGCGGCCCTTCGTGATCGGCGAATCGATCGCGATGCTCGGCTGTCGTATCGGCCTGGCCGAGGCCGTGCCCGGGGTCGATGCCGCCGGTCTGTTGCGCCGGGCGAGTGAAGCGCTGGCCGATGCGCGCGATTCGGACAGCGCGACGATGCGCGTGGCCGAACAGGGTGACGGCGAGGCGGCGATCGACCGGTTGTCGTTCGAACTCCACCGCGCGATCGATCGCGGCGAAATCGACATATTGTTTCAGCCGCAGGTGTCGGTGCCGACCGGTGCGATCCTCGGCGTCGAGGCGCTGGCACGGTGGGAGCATGGCGAGCATGGTACGATCGGCGCCGAGATGCTGTTTGCCGCCGCGGCGCGCGCCGACCTCGACATCGGGCTGTCAGACCATATCCAGCGCATCACGCTGGAACGCGCCGCGCTGTGGCCGGCAGCGCTCTCGCGGTTGCGGCTCGCGCTCAATCTTACCGCGGCCGATATCGCGCGACCGGGCTTTGCCGACCTGTTCCTCGACCGGGTCGACGCCAGCGGCTTTCCGCGCAATCGCCTGACGCTGGAGATCACCGAGAGCGGGCTGATCGACGACCTCGGCAATGCCGCCGCGCTGCTCGCGTCATTGCGCCGCGCGGGGTGTCGCGTCGCGATCGACGATTTTGGGACGGGCTATTCGAGCCTCGCCTATCTCAAGGCTTTGCCGCTCGACTATCTCAAGATCGACAAGAAGCTCGCCCAGGACATCACCGGCACGACGCGCGACCGGGTGGTGGTGCGCGGGGTGATCGAGATGGCGCGCTCGCTCGGCCTGACGGTGATTGCCGAGGGCGTCGAGACGGCGGAGCAGCTCGACCTGCTCGCCAAGGAAGGGTGCCAGATCTACCAGGGTTATCTCTGTTCCGGCCCGATCACCGTTGCCGCACTGGAGACGCTGCTGGCGACGTGGCGAACATGAGCCCCGACGCCTGACATAATTCGCCAACGCAACTGAGCGCTTTGCGAAGGCGAGAGCGGTCGAGCATGGGGCGAGTTTTGTCAGTCGGTCAGGGTGCCGTCTCGGCCGGCCGTTCGGGGCCGCCCATCAGCGGTTCCTCGACGAAGCGATACATCAACGCCGCTGTGGCAATCGTCGATACGATGACGAGCAGCTTGAGCGCAACGCTGCCGCCAACATCGCCCAGCGTCTTGCCGACCAGTGTCAGCATCGGGATGTGCAGCAGGTAGATCGAATAGGACCAGCGACCGATTGCCTGGAAGGGGCGGGTCGACAGAAAGGTCCGGGTGCGCGCGCCGTAGTAGACGCAGCCGACCGACAGCAGCGGGAAGAGCGCGGCAAGCGCCGGGACCCGGCCCGCCAGTGCCATGATGGCAAAGACCAGCGCGAACAGCGTCAGGACCAGTGTCGGCCGCGCGGCAGGCGGCGGGCGCAACTGCGACCAGCGCGCAAGCGCCGCGCCGAGCCCGAGACCGAACGTCGCGCGCGCCAGAGCGACGTCGTGCCGCATGGCCAAGGCGACGGTGAAGGTGGCTGCAAGGCCGAGCAAGGCGATGACGATGCCCGCTGCGGTCCGGCGATCGATCCTCGCCATCGCGGGGAGCAACGGCAGCGCCAGCGCGGGGAGGAACAGTTCGAACGGCACGCTCCAGCCAGGTTGGTCGAGCGAGATGAAACTGAGACGGGGGATGAGCCCCTTGAAGATCGACTGCGCCATCAGTGCGTTGGCGACGATCACGCGCGAGGGCATGTTTAAGCCGAGCAACAACAGCATCGCCAGCGTGCCGATCCAGTACATCGGCGCGAGCCGGTACAGGCGCTTGATGAAATAGCGCTTCAGGTCGGGCCGGCTGCGTTGCAGCGACAGATACAGCACGAAGCCGCTGAGGAAGAAGAAGAAGTCGACGCATAGCGTCCACAAGCCAATCGGAACGAGTCCTCCCGTGAGCCGCGCGACCAGGCCGTTGAGGCCGAGGTGGAACAGCATCACGGTCAGCGCCAACAGGCCTCGCATGCCGTCAAGGTCGGTGAAATGCCCTGCTGCCCGCGCTCGTGCCATGATCCGCTTGATCCCTCCGCCCGCGAGCGTGCTACGTAGCGTATCTGGGCTTGTCCAATGACAAAGGTGACGAAGATGCGACGGATCATCCTGGCGATGCTGCTTGTCCTGCTCGGCACACCGGCGACGGCGCGGAGCGGGGCTCCCGCGAGCGCGCAGCACGCCGTCGAGCAGGCGATGGCCGACAGCGCGGCCGGCTGGAACGCCGGCGACGTCGCGCGCTTCATGGCGATCTACTCCGCCGCGCCGCAGACCAGTTTCGTCGTCAAGGACGGGCTGATCCGCGGTAAGCCGGCGATGATCGCGCGCTACCGCGAACGCTACGACTTCGCCGATCCGGCCAAGCGCGGCACGCTGACCTTCACCACGCTGGACTTCAGGCAGCTCGGGCCGGACCACGCATTGTACATCGCGCGTTATCTGCTGACCTACCCGGACGGCAAGACCGCGACCGGACCGACGACCCTGGTGTTCGCGCGCGAGCGCGGCGCGTGGCGCATCATTGCCGATCACAGCAGCTGAACGTCACCCCGCCGCGCGCGCCAGCCCCTTGGCGAGCTGCAGCGCGCCGTTGAGGCGGGCCTTGGGGTCGCCCCACGCGCGCGACACGACGAGCTTGTTGTCGGGCCGCAGCCTGGCGACGCCGCCGAGCCGTTCGACCCAGGCGAGCAGGCCGGCGATGTTGGGCGGGTTGTCGTCGTGGAACGACACCACCGCGCCGCGCGGGCCGACATCGATCTTCGATACGCACGCCTTCTTGGCGTCGAGCTTGATCTCGATGAGCCGGATGAGGTTGTCGGTCGGGTCGGGCAGCGGGCCGAAGCGGTCGATCATTTCGGCGGCGAAGCTTTCCAGCCCGTCCTTGTCGTCGATATCGTTGAGGCGGCGGTAGAGACCCATACGCAGGTCGAGATCGGGGACATATTCCTCGGGGATGAGGATCGGCGCATCGACGGTGATCTGCGGCGAGAAATCGCGCGGCCGGATCGCCGCACCGCTGGCACGGGCGTCGAGGATCGCCTCTTCAAGCATCGACTGGTAGAGTTCGTAGCCGACTTCCTTGATATGGCCCGACTGCTCGTCGCCGAGCAGATTGCCCGCGCCGCGCTGGTCGAGATCGTGGCTCGCCAGCTGGAACCCGGCGCCGAGCGTATCGAGGTCGCTCAGCACCTTGAGCCGCTTCTCGGCGGTTTCGGTCAGGATGCGGTCGGCGGCGGTGGTGAGATAGGCATAGGCGCGCGTCTTCGAGCGCCCGACGCGCCCGCGCAGCTGATAGAGCTGGGCGAGACCGAAGCGGTCGGCGCGGTGGATGATCATCGTATTGGCGCTGGGAATGTCGAGCCCGCTCTCGACGATGGTGGTCGAGACCAGCACCTCGAACTTCTTGTCGTAAAAGGCCGACATGCGTTCCTCGACCTGGCTCGCTGCCATCTGGCCGTGCGCGACGACGTAGCGCACTTCGGGGACATGCTCGCGCAGGAATTCCTCGATGTCGGGCAGGTCCTTGACGCGCGGGGTGACGAAGAAGCTCTGCCCGCCGCGATAATGTTCGCGCAATAGCGCCTCGCGCAGGACGACCGGGTCCCACGGCATGATATAGGTACGGACCGCGAGCCGGTCGACCGGCGGGGTCTGGATCACCGACAGGTCGCGCAGGCCCGACATCGCCATCTGCAGCGTGCGCGGGATCGGCGTGGCGGTGAGGGTCAGGACATGGACGTCGGACTTGAGCGCCTTGAGCAGCTCCTTGTGGGTGACGCCGAAGCGCTGTTCCTCATCGACCACCACGAGCCCCAGGCGCTTGAACGCGATGCCCTTGGAGAGGATCGCATGGGTACCGATCACCACGTCTATCGTCCCTGCGGCGAGGCCTTCCTTGGTCGCCTTGGCTTCCGACGCGGTGACCAGTCGCGACAACCGGCCGATATTGATCGGAAACCCTTCGAAGCGCGCGACGAAGTTCTGAAAATGCTGGCGCGCGAGCAAGGTCGTCGGGCAGACGACGGCGACCTGGTGCCCGGCCATCGCCGCGACGAAGGCGGCGCGCAACGCGATCTCGGTCTTGCCGAAGCCGACATCGCCGACGATCAGCCGGTCCATCGGCTTACCGGCCGAGAGATCGTCGAGCGTCTCGTTGATCGCGCGATCCTGGTCGTCGGTCTCCTCGTACGGGAAACGGTCGACGAAACTGGGATAGCCGCTGCTGTCGCGTTCGATCACATCGGCGGGCCGCAGCGCGCGCTCGGCTGCCGTAGCGATCAGTTCGCCGGCGATCTCGCGGATGCGTTCCTTCATCCGCGACTTGCGGCGCTGCCACGCCTCGCCGCCGAGCTTGTCGAGGCTCGCGCCCTCAGAATCCGAACCGTAGCGTGACAGGACTTCGAGATTCTCGACCGGCACGTAGAGCTTGTCGCCGCCGGCATAGCTGAGCGCGACGCAGTCGTGCGGCGCCTTCTGCACCGGGATCTGCGTCAGCCCCTCATAGCGCCCGATGCCGTGATCGACATGAACGACGAGGTCGCCGGGGGTGAGCGCGGCGAGCTCGGCGAGGAAGGCGTCGGCCGATTTGCGACGCTTCTGGCGGCGCACGAGTCTGTCACCGAGCATGTCCTGCTCGGTGAGCAGCGCGACATCAGGCGTGGTGAAGCCATGGTCGAGCGGCAGTACGATCAGCGCGACCGACGAGGCGGCGGCGCCGAGCGCTTCCTGCCAGCTGTCGGCATGGCGCGCGCCGGCCAGGCCGTGATCCTTGAGCAATCCGGTCAGGCGTTCGCGCGCGCCGGCCGAATAGCTCGCCAGTACCGGCTTGCGCCCGTCGCGGCGGAGCTTGTCGAGATGTTCGACCACCGCCTCGTAGATGTTGACGCCGCTGGCGCGCTCGGGCGCGAAATCGCGCGGGCCATCGACCGAGAAGTCGAGCACCACGGCGCTTTCCGGCTCGTGGAACGGCGTGGTGCGGTGGGCGGGTGCTGATTCGAGCCGGGCGTTGAAATCGTCGGGCTTGAGGTAGAGCGAGTCCGCCGGCAGCGGACGATAGCTGCCCGGGTCGCTCGACTGGGCACGGACCCGGTTGGCGTGATAGTCGGTGATCGCCTCGAAGCGCTGTTCGGCCGCCGCAACGACGCCGGCGTCGCGCACCACCACCGCGCCGTCGCCGAGATGCTCGAACAGCGTCGAGAGCTTGTCTTCGAGCAGCGGGAGCCAATGCTCCATGCCCGCCAGGCGGCGCCCGTCGGAGATCGCCTGGTAGAGCGGGTCGCCGGTCGCGGTGGCGCCGAAGCGCTCGCGATAACGGCTGCGGAAGCGCTTGATGCTCTCCTCGTCGAGCAGCATTTCCGACGCTGGCAGCAGCGTGAAGCCGTCGACGCGGCCGGTGGTGCGCTGGTCGGCGGGATCGAAGGTGCGGACGCTCTCGATCTCGTCGCCGAAGAAGTCGAGCCGCAGCGCCTGGCTCTCGCCGCTGGGGAACAGGTCGACAAGGCCGCCGCGAACCGCGAACTCGCCGGCATCGGCAACCGTCTCGCTGCGCACATAGCCATTGGCCTGGAGCTGTTCGGCGAGGCGATCACGCCCGATGCGCTCGCCCGGCGCGAGGCGCGCGACGAGCTGACGGATGCGGAACGGGGTGAGCGTGCGCTGCATCGCGGCGTTGGCTGTGGTGACCAGCAGTTGCGGGCGCTTGACCGGTTGCTGGAGCTGGTGGAGCGTCGCCATGCGCTCGGCCATGACCTGCAGCGTCGGCGAGGCACGGTCGTAGGGCAGACAATCCCAGGCCGGGAAGGTGAGCACCTCGAGCTCGGGGGCGAACATCGGCGCCGTCGCGGCGATCGCGCGCATCGCGGCCTCGTCGGGGGCGATGAACACCGCGCGGGTCGGCGCGGCGCGCGACAGGTCGGCGAGCAGCCACGGTTCGAACCCCGTCGGGACACCAGCGAGGGTGAGGGGCGTCTGGGCCGAGAGGATGCGTTTCAGGTCGGGCATGGTGTTCCAAGGTTTCTCGGGAGAGCGCAGCGTTCGTGGTCACCCCTCTCCCCGACCCTCTCCCCTTAGGGGAGAGGGAGAATTATCGGGCGATCGGGACGTAGTTCAGCGTGTGCAGCGCGGCCATGATCGTGCCCTGCCAACGCGCAGGGACAGGCTCGGTGCCGATCGCCCAGGCCATGATGTCGACATCCTGTTCCTCGAGCAGACCCTCGAACAGTTCGATCTCGTCGTCGTTCCAGCCGGCGGCGTGCGCGTCGTAGAAGCCGCCGATCAGCAGATCGGCTTCCTTGGTGCCGCGATGCCAGGCGCGAAAGCGCAGGCGCTTCAATCGGGTCTCGCGATCCATATAATTTCCAAACGAAATTGGCCCGCGGTGCTTGGAGCAACCGCGAGCTACAGGTAGGACGCACATAGTCATGCGGCCCGATATCCTCAATCCATTGTTCGCCGAGGTCACCGCCCTGAAGGGAATCGGGCCGGCGCTCGCCAAGCCGCTCGACAAGCTCGGGCTGCACCGCGTGGTCGACATTGCCTTTCACCTGCCGACCGGGTGGATCGACCGCGTGCCGCGCGAGGAACTCGACATGGCCGATGCCGGGCGGACGATCGCGATTACGCTGACCGCGGTCGAGCATCGTTCGGGCAACGGGCGCGGGCCGAGCCGGGTCAAGGCAGTCGACGCGGCGGGCAATCATGTCAGCCTGGTCTATTTCGGCGGACATCCGGGCTGGGCGATGAAGCTGCTGCCGCTGGGCGAGCTGCGTCGCGTGTCGGGCAAGCTCGAACTTTACGGCCAGGAATTGCAGATCGTCCATCCCGACCAGGTGCTGCCGCTCGACGAGGTCGATGCATCACCCGAGCGCGAGGCGATCTATCCGCTGTCCGACGGAATCACGTCGCGGCGCATGGCGCAACTTGTGGCGCAGGCGATCGAGCGTGCGCCGGACCTCGCTGAATGGATCGAGCCCGGGCTGCTCGCCAAGGACGGTTGGCCAACATGGCGCGCTGCCTTGGCGCGGGTACACGCCGATCCGTCCGACATGAACGCGCGGCATCGCCTTGCCTATGACGAGATATTCGCCAACCAGCTCGCGCTGATGCTGGTGCGGCAGGACAATCGCCGGCGACGGGGCAGGGCACTCGCCGGGACCGGGCGGCTGCGCGACCAGTGGCAATTGCCCTATGAACTGACCGGTGCGCAGGCGCGGACGGTGCGCGAGATCGAGGGTGATCTGGCGCAGTCGCAGCCGATGCTGCGGCTGCTGCAGGGCGATGTCGGGTCGGGCAAGACGATGGTCGCGGCGATGGCGCTGCTGATCGCGGTCGAGGCGGGCGCGCAGGGGGCGTTGCTGGCGCCGACCGAGATCCTCGCGCGGCAGCATTACGACACGCTGCGTCGCCAGCTGTCGGGCTTGCCAATCGAGATTGCGGTGCTGACCGGGCGCGACAAGGGCAAGGTACGCGAGGCCACCTTGATGGGGCTCGCATCGGGCGCGATCGACATATTGATCGGCACGCATGCGATCTTCCAGGATGCGGTGGCGTACAAGGATCTCGCGCTGGTGGTGGTCGACGAGCAGCATCGCTTCGGCGTCGCGCAACGCATGATGCTGCAGGCCAAGGCCGAGCGCCCGCCGCACCTGCTGGCGATGACCGCGACGCCGATCCCGCGCACGCTGACTTTGGCCAATTATGGCGAGATGGACGTCAGCCGGCTCGACGAGATGCCGCCGGGCCGCCAGCCGATCGAGACGCGGGTGATCTCCGAGGATCGGCTCGACGCGGTGGTCGATGCGCTGGCGCGACACATGTCGGACGGCGGACAGGCCTATTGGGTGTGCCCGCTGGTCGAGGAGAGCGAGAAGAGCGACCTCGCCGCGGCCGAGGCGCGCGCCGCGACGCTGCAGGCGCGGTTCGGCGAGCGCGTCGCGCTGATCCATGGCCGGATGAAGGGGCCGGAGAAGGATGCGGTGATGGCGGCGTTCGCGGCTGGCCGAACCAGCGTGCTGGTCGCGACGACGGTGATCGAGGTCGGCGTCGACGTGCCCAACGCCACGCTGATCGTGATCGAGCATGCCGACCGTTTCGGCCTGGCCCAGCTGCACCAGCTGCGCGGGCGGGTCGGGCGCGGGAGCGGCAAGTCGAACTGCCTGTTGATCCGCGGCGGCGCGCTGGGCGAGACCTCGCGCGCGCGACTGGCGCTGATGCGCGAGACCAATGACGGCTTCCGCATTGCGGAAGAGGATCTGCGGCTGCGCGGCGCGGGCGAACTGCTCGGCACGCGGCAATCGGGCGAGGCAGGGTTCAGGCTGGCGACGCCGGAGATGCTGGGCGAGCTGCTGCCGGTCGCGACCGACGACGCGCGGTTGTTGATCGACCGCGACGGTGGGTTGCAGGGGGCGCGCGGGCAGGCGGCGCGGACCGCACTGTATCTGTTCGAGCGCGACGCCGGCGTGGCGTTGCTGCGGTCGGGTTAGGTTCTGCCTCGCTTGGAGGACGGAAAGGAGAAGCCTCAGCGCGCCTTGAGCAGCGCAGCGAGCAGTTCGTAATAAGCGGCGAGCGGGATCGGTCGTTCCAGTTCGCAACCCATGCGACCGCCAAGCCACCAGCGCACTTCCGCGACAACGGTGCCGACCACCGGGAGCGAGACTCGCAGGCGTTCTCCGGGGGCGAATTCGACCTCGCAGCGCGCCATCAGGCCGAGCGCGGACATGTTCACGATCAACAGCGTCACCGGCCGCATGTCCGGCCCTGCGGCGCGGGCGCGGTAATGGACCTCGTCGCGCGGTATCGCGCGGTTTTCGGTGATCGCTGCCTGAGCCAAACCCATGATGTCGCCCTTCCCTGGCGTGCCTGAAGCTACGCCGGGGGGTGTGAAGCGGATCGCAACAAATCTCGTTAAGAAGTGCTTGCCACGCGGGGTTTTTCCAGCGGTGTCAGATAATTCAGCCGCGCACGAGCAGGCCGTGATGTTTCTTGCCTGCGGCGATGCTGACCGGATCGTCACCCACCACGATGATCAATGCCTCGTCGGTGACCTTTTCAGGCCCGATGCGCGCCCCGCCGCCCTTGATCAGCCGGCGCGCCTCACCCTTCGACGCGACCAGCCCGAGCCCGACCAGCGCATCGACGATAGCGATGGTGCCGCTCACGGCGAGCGTCGGCAGGCTACCGCCGGCGCTACCTTCCTCGAAGGTGCGGCGGGCGGTTTCCGCTGCCTCGAGCGCGGCCGCCTCGCCGCGGCACATCGCGGTCGCGGCATTGGCGAGGATCTTCTTGGCCTCGTTGATCCCGGCGCCTTCAAGTGCTTCGAGCCGGGCGATCTCGTCGAGCGGCAGGTCGGTGAACAGCCGCAGAAAGCGCCCGACGTCGCGATCGTCGGTGTTGCGCCAGAATTGCCAGTAGTCGAAATGCGGCAGCTGATCCTCATGGAGCCAGACCGCGCCGGCCATGGTCTTGCCCATCTTGCCGCCATCGGCCGTGGTAATCAGCGGGGTGGTGATGCCGTAAACCTCGGTCGAATCCATCCGCCGTGCCAGCTCGATACCGTTGACGATGTTGCCCCACTGGTCCGAGCCGCCCATCTGCAAACGGCAACCGGCGCGGCGCGAAAGCTCCAGGAAATCATAGGCCTGGAGGATCATGTAGTTGAATTCGAGGAAGCTGAGCGACTGTTCGCGATCGAGCCGCAGCTTGACCGAGTCGAAGCTGAGCATGCGGTTGACCGAGAAATGTTGGCCGACCTCGCGCAGGAACGGGATATATTCGAGCGCGTCGAGCCATTCGGCATTGTCGAGCATGATCGCGTCGCTCGGGCCGTCGCCGAATTTCAGGAAGCGCTCGAAGATGCGGCGGATCGCGGCGACGTTAGCGTTGAGCCCGTCATGGTCGAGCAGCTTGCGCGCCTCGTCCTTGAAGCTCGGATCGCCGATCTTGCCGGTACCGCCGCCCATCAGCACGATCGGCTTGTGGCCGGCCTGTTGCAGCCGGCGCAGCAGCATGATCTGGACGAGGCTGCCGACGTGCAGCGACGGCGCGGTCGGATCAAAACCGATATAGCCCGGCACGACCTGCTTGTTGGCGAGCGCATCGAGGCCGGCCGCATCGGTCAGCTGGTGGATGTAGCCGCGCTCGGCGAGCAGGCGGAGGAGGTCGGAGCTGAATTCAGTCATAGCGGGCGGGCGCTTAGCACGGCGTGTGCACGCGACGCTACCTCAGCGCGGCAGTTCGGCGAGCGGATCGACCGGCAGGCGGCCCTTGCGCAGTTCGAAGTGAAGCTCGGGGCGGTCGGCGAAACCCGAATCGCCCGACAGCGCGATCTTCTGGCCGCGCTTCACCGCCTGGCCGCGCTGGACGAGCAACTGGCTGGCATGGCCGTAGACGCTGGTCCAGCCATCGCCATGCTTGATGATGACGAGGCCACCGAGATTGGAAATCTCGCTGCCGGCATAGGCGACGACGCCATCGGCGGTGGCGGTGATCGGGGTGCCGGTCGGAACCGCGATCTTGATGCCATTGTAGCGCTCGCCGGACGCGCCGGGGCCGAAGCGGGCGACGATGCGGCCCCGCACCGGCCAGGAGAAGCCACCATGGAGGCTCGATGGTTCCTGCACGGGAGTGAAGGCCGAGACCGGTTGGCTGGCGGTCTGCGCGGGTCGGGCGGGGCGCTGGTGCTCGGCGATCGCCGGCTGGCTGCCGGTGACGATGTCGTCGATGTCGAGGCGGAAGGCGGCGGCGCGCTCGGCCGCGGTGGCGGTGCCGCTGCTGTCACTGCCGCCCGGGATCAGCACGCGCATGCCGACACGCAGCACATAGGGTTCGCTGAGATCGTTGGCGGCGATGATCTTGCCCCAGGCGACGCCATAGGCACGCGCGATGGCGATGCCGGTCTCACCAGGCCGGACGAGGTGATAGCGTCCACCGGGAATGGCGAGGGTCTCGCCGATGCGGATCGTGAAAGGCGCGACAAGATTGTTGGCGCGGGCGATCGCTTCCGATCCTGAGCCGGTTATGTCGGCGACTCGGCGCAGCGTGTCACCGGGGCGAACGACATAGGTCGAATCGGCGATAACGCGCGCGTCGGGGGTCACGGAACGCGACTGCCAGGCCGGCGGCGGCGCGGGGACGGTGCGGACATCCTCGTCAATGCGACGTGGTTCGTACCGCTCCGGTGGTGGATAATCGCGCGGCGGGACTGTTTGCGGGTAATAGGGGGCGGGACGCGTATCCTGCGGAATGCAGCCACCGGCCAGCAGAGCGATGATCAGTGCGGCGCTCGGCCGCAGGCAAGGGCGTCGCATCTTCTCCCTCCCGTCAGCGATACGCGGCGTCGAGCATAGCGATCGAGTCGCGGTGTGTCAGGTCGAGATGCAGCGGGGTGACGGCGACAAAGCCGTCGGCGACGGCCTCAAGATCGGTCGCGTGGGCCGGGGTGTGGATCAACGGGCCGAGTGCGAACCAGTGATATTCATAGCCGCGCGGATCGCGGTTGGTGACGATCTGCAAGCGGCCATAGTCGCGCATGCCCTGGCTGACGACGCGGATGCCCTTGACGGCGTCTTCAGGCACGGCGGGGAAATTGACGTTGATCAGCGTGCCGCGTTCATAGGGCGTGGCGAGGATCGGCCGCAGCACACGCTCGCCCCAGGCACGCGCGGCGCCGAAGGGCACCGCGTCGCCGAGCCCCTCGCGCGCATAGACCTGGCTGAGCGCGATCGAGCGCACACCCGCCAGCGCGCCCTCCATCGCCGCCGAGACGGTGCCCGAATAGGTCACGTCCTCGGCGAGGTTGGCGCCGCGATTGACGCCCGACAGGATCAGGTCGGGCGGCGTTTCCTTCATCAGCCGCGCCAGCGCCATCATCACCGCATCGGTCGGCGTGCCGCCGACGGCGTAGCGCTTGTCGCCGTGGCGGCGCACGCGCAAGGGGCTGCTGAGCGTCAGCGAGTGGCCAGCGCCGGATTGCTCCTCGGCCGGGGCGACGACCCAGATGTCGTCGGACAGGGTTGCGGCGATCTCTTCGAGAATCTTGAGGCCGGGGGCGTGATAGCCGTCGTCGTTGGTGAGCAGAATGCGCATCAGCGGGCCAGCCCGATATCGAAGGGCTCCGGGAAGCGCTCGGGATTTTCGCGGATCAGGCGTATGTCGTGCATGCGCGGCGCTATGGCGGCGGGTCCGGCGGTACGCAACCCGTCGCCGTCACCACGCGTTGTGAACACGGGTTTTCGAGAGGACCATCCGAATGCAACTACCCCATAATGCCTGCGTGCTTGTCGCCGATGGGCGCAAGATGCTGTTCCTGCGCAACGAAGGCGATTCGGTTCATCCCCATCTCGTCGTCGAACATGGCGAAGAGCAGCGCAACCCGGCGGATCATGACCAGAAAACCGACGCAGCGGGCCGCGCGGGTTCGATGGCTGGCCACGGACAGAATAGCTACACCGAAGCCGATTTTCATCAGCTGGCGGAGGATCGCTTCGCTGCCGATGCCGCCGACCTGCTCAAGCGGCGCGCGCTCGCCGGGTCATTCGAGTCACTGATCGTGGTCGCGCCGCCGCACACGTTGGGCGAGTTGCGCAAACAATATCACGCGTCGGTCAGCGAAAAACTGGCCGGCGAAATCAACAAGGATCTCACCGGCCATACGATCAGCGATATCGAGAAGGCGGTACTCGCCGCCTGAGGCGTCAGGCGGTAACGCGCGTCGGTTTGGCAAAACGCTTGCGCGCGACGAGGGCCGCGGCGGCCGCGCCGAACAGCAGGACCATCGGCGGTGCCGGGACAGGGGCGGGCGGGCCACCGGTCGACCCGGTGCTGCCGCTCGACCCATGGCCGCCGTTTGACCCGCCATTGGAACTCCAGCCGCCGTTGCTGCTCCAGCCATGGCTGCTCGACCCGTAGCTGCTCGATCCGTTGGACGAGCTTGCCGAGGAGTTGCTGCTCGACGAGCCATTCGACGAACTCGATGTCGATGAGGCGACGTTGCCGCTCGACGATGAGGATGACGAAGTCGAGGATGACGAGGAAACGTTGCCGCTCGACGAGGAGGACGACGAGACGTTGCCGCTCGACGACGACGACGATGCCGATGATACGTTGCCGCTCGACGCCGAGGAGACGTTGCCCGAACTTCCGCCGCTGGCCGAAGAAACGTTGCCGCTGGATGTCGAGGAGGTGCTGCCCGACGAGAAGCCGCCGGTGCTCGACGACGTCGATGAGCCGCCGGTGGATGAGCCGCCCGTGGATGAGCCGCCGGTGCTGGTCGAGGTCGACGAACCACCGGTACTGGTCGATGATCCGCCGGTGCTGGTCGAACTCGACGAACCCCCGGACCCGCCCGAGCCGCCGCTGCTCGAGGTCGACGAAATATTGATGACGGTGCCACTCGATCCGCTCGAGGTGCCGCTGGACGTCCCGCTGGAACCGGTACTGCTCGATGTCGATGAGATGACAATGCCGCCGCTGCCGCCGCTCGATCCGCCGCCGAAGAAGCCACCGGCAAAGAAGCCGCCGCCGCTGAAGCCGCCGCTGCCGCCGACCACCGCCGCGCCGCCACCGCCGCCGCCCGAGGCGAACGACGTACCGCGCTCGCCGAGCGCGGCATAGGACGGGGGCAGGGGAATCGGCGCGCCCTGGCTGGTCACGGTGACCACCGCTGGCGGGCAGGACGCACGGGTCTGGGTGACGACTCGACGGACGCGCGATTTGCCGGCGCTGGCAACGGTGGTGGTGTGCCGCACGACTCGCTTGACCGCCCGGCTATGGTGACGGGGCTGCGCTCCCTCGGCGACGTGCACTGCACCGCCGCCAACAAGGGCGCCGCCACACGCGCAAGCGCAAAGTTTTGCAATGGCCATCCGCACTGACATGACGTCGCTCTTTCGCTGCCGGCTCTGTTACTGTGGCCGGAGGTGAACCCGAAGCCGCCGTTACGCCGCTATCGTGCCAAACTGCCCAATAAAGCGTTAAGTGCAACATCATTAACCAAGCTTAAGCGACGCTTACTCGGAATTTGCGATGAGCCGTCACGATCTTTGTGGTTAATGTTTCGTGATGATACGGTTTCTTGGTTAATTCTCGAACCAACATCATGCGGCGCAGGCTATTCGCATTGCGCAAGTCGTGCGATCGGCGATGTCGTCGCCGGCCCTGTTTTGCAAACTTATGTCGCGGCAAATGCTTACGCTCTTGCTTGTGGTGACCGGGCGTCATGGCTATAGGGCCGGCACATGGGGTCGGTGGCAAGATATCTGCACGGTGCTGCACCGACCTGGGGAGAGTGGGGATGGCGACGGCTTTGAATCACTTCGACGAATCCGCAAACTTCATTCCGCCCGTCGGGGGCGGAGACGGCTATCGACCCGGCGTCGACGAGCCGTTCATGAATACGCGCCAACTGTCGTATTTCCGCGACAAGCTGCTGGCGTGGAAGGACGCGATCCTGCGCGAGGCGCAAGGCACGTTGTCGCAACTGCAGGTCGACTCGCTGCGCGAGGCCGATCTGACCGACCGTGCATCGAGCGAGACCGACTGGTCGATCGAACTGCGCACGCGCGATCGTCAGCGAAAGCTCATCTCCAAGATCGACGCGGCGCTGCGGCGCATCGAGGAGGGAGAATATGGCTATTGCGAAGTGACCGGCGAACCGATCTCGCTCGCACGGCTTGAAGCGCGGCCGATTGCGACGATGACGGTCGAGGCGCAGGAGCGGCACGAGCGCAATGAGAAGGTCTCGCGCGAAGACTGATTTTTGTCGCGCCGGCGGTGCGCGCCGGCCCGATCCTTAAGCAGTTCGATACGATTTCGCGGCTATTCACTGCCGGACGGAGGTCGTTGCAGAGCAGACCATGGACCAATTTTCGAATGATCCCTTCGGCGGCGTCGCTAGCGACGATCCCGCCAGCAATCGGCAGGATTCGCGCGACAGCCTTTTCCTGATGGCGGACATGCGCGTGCCGGGCACCAAGGAGGTGCTGCCGATTCGTGTGCGCAATCTTTCGCCAGGCGGACTGATGGCGGATTATTCGGACGGCCTCGAACAGGGTTTGGCGATCGAGTTCGAGGTACGCGGCATCGGCTGGGTCACCGGCCATGTGGCGTGGTCGGCGGCGGGTCGCATCGGCGTGGCGTTCGACCGCCAGATCGATCCGATGCTGGCGCGCAAACCGGTGGGCATGGGCGCCAAGACGCCCGTCTACGTCAAGCCGATCATGCCGCGACGCTGATCCCGGCGCCCGGGAAAACTGACGCCGAGATCCCGTCGCGCAGCCTAAAGCGCCGCCATTTCTTCCTTGATTCGAAGTTTCTGCTTCTTCAGCGCCGCGAGCGCGGCAGGATCGGGCAACGGCCGATGGGCCTCGTCGGCGATCTGGCGGTCCAGGACGGCATGCTTGGCCTCGAGAGCCGAGTAGTGCGCGGTCTGCATGGATGCATTCTCCTGCATTGCTGGTCGGGGGGAACGAGTAGAACATGATCGCGGTTAAAAGTCTTGCCGATTCGACACGCTTCGCGACGTGCCGAGGCAATTTGCGCGATGGCTTGTTTTTGCGGACCGGGGCGACCAAGCACGATTGAGGCAAGTCACATCGCACGGGGACTCGATGGACGAAACACTGATCGCCAAACGTCTGGAAATGCTGCGGATCGAGCATCGCGATCTCGATTCGGCGATTGGCGCGCTGTTCGAGACGGGATCGACCGACCAACTCCAGTTGGCGCGCCTGAAGAAGCGCAAGCTGCGCCTGCGCGACGAAATCGCGCTGCTCGAAGATCAACTGATTCCGGACATCATCGCCTGATCCGGATTGGGACGGCCGGCTGAGGAAATCGGCGCGCAAGAGCTATGTTGTTAACGCCCTGTTTATGTCAGACCTTTTCTCGATGCAGGGCTTCACCACCGAATCGCGGCTTCACCGCCGCCTGATCGACACATTATATGTCGATGCCATGGTGCTGGCCGACGAGGCGCGCGCCTATTTCGACGAGGGTGGCCGTATCGATCGCGAGTTGCTCGACCCGATGGCGCGCGTGTGGTTCTCGTGCGAATCGCTCAAGGTCACGACGCGGTTGATGCATGTTATCGCATGGTTGCTGACGCAGCGCGCGGTCGATGCCGGCGAAATGACGCCGCGCGATGCGCTCGATCCGTCGCGGCGTCTCGGGCCGGCGCCGATCAGCGATGCCGGCGCGATGCTGATCATGCCTGGGGCGGCGCGGAGCTTGATCGATGCAAGCGCCGAACTCTATCGCCGCGTTTCGCGGCTGGATGACGCGCAGGCCAGCGAGATGGCCGCGCCGAGCCCGGCCCGCTCGATGTTCGATCGGCTGGCGATGGCTTTTTAGTTTTTTCGCGTCGGGGGGAGCCGCTGCGGGGGGCTGCGGCGGCGCGGGGGCGGCGAGCGGATAGATCCGGCTCGCCGCTTTCCTTTTACAGCTTCAGGCGCGCCCGGGCGGCAAGATATTCGCTTTCGAGCCGATCGACCCGGTCGGCGACCGACTCCACCTTGTCGACGACGCCGATTCCCTGGCCTGAACCCCAGATGTCACGCCAGGCCTTGGGCTTGGCGCTGTTGCCGCCGCCGAAATCCATCGTCTTGAGATCGCCCTCGGGCAGGTTGTCGGGGTCGAGGCCCGACGCGGCGATCGACTGGCGCAGGTAATTGCCGTGTACGCCGGTGAAGAGGTTGGAATAGACGATGTCGGCGGCCTTGCCGGCGACGATCCCGTTCTTGTACTCCTCGGGCGCATTGGCCTCTTTGGTGGCGATGAACGGCGAGCCGATATAGCCGAGATCGGCCCCCATCGCCTGCGCGGCCAGCACGGCACCGCCGGTCGCGATCGAGCCTGACAGCGCGAGCGGCCCGTCGAACCACTGGCGTATTTCCTGGATGATGGCGAAGGGTGACAGCCGGCCGGCGTGGCCACCGGCACCGGCGGCGACCGCGATCAGTCCGTCGGCACCCTTTTCGACCGCTTTGTGCGCGAAGCGGTCGTCGATGATGTCATGCAGCGTGATTCCGCCCCAGCCGTGGACCGCGGTGTTGAGTTCCTCACGCGCGCCGAGTGAGGTGATGACGATCGGCACCTGCCATTTTGCGCAGGTGGCGAGATCGGCATCGAGCCGGTCGTTGGATTTGTGAACGATCTGGTTGACCGCGAAGGGGGCGGCGGGGCGATCGGGATGGTCGCGATTATGTGCCGCCAACTCTTCGGTGATGCGGTGCAGCCACTCGTCGAGCAACGTCTGGGGGCGTGCATTGAGCGCCGGAAACGACCCGACAATGCCCGCCTTGCACTGGGCGATGACCAGTTCCGGACCGGAGATGATGAACAGCGGCGACCCGATGATGGGCAGGCGCAGGCGATCGAACAGGGGGGGAAGGCTCATGCGGGTTTCATAGCGAAACCGAAATGGCTGTCCAGCGTGGCGGAACCGTACCCGGTTTGCCTTGGTCCGCGGATGCCTTATGGCGCTAACACACTCACCCCCGGAGTCGTTCCCCATGAAGCTAGCGTTCGCCTCGTTACTGTTGATGACCGTTTCCGCTCCCGCGCTCGCCGCGCAGGGGCGACTGCCGACCGATGTCGCGCCGCTCAGTTACGACATCAGCGTTGCGCCCGATGCCAAGGCGATGACCTTCAGCGGCCACGAAACCGTGACGATCGCGGTCAAGAAGCCGACCACGACGATCCAGCTCAACGCGACGGAGCTTCGCATTTCGCGCGTGACGTTCGACGGCACGGTCGTGCCCTTCGCGATGAACGATGCCGACCAGGTGCTGACGGTGACCCTGCCAAAGGCGGCCGTCGCCGGGACGCACAAGCTGACGTTCGCCTGGGATGGCAAGATCAACCAGTCTGCTGCCGGTTTCTTTGCGATCGATTATACCAACACCGACGGCTCGGCCGCGCGGATGCTCGCGACGCAATTCGAGGCACCGGACGCGCGCCGCTTCGCGCCGATGTGGGACGAACCGGCGTTCAAGGCGAAGTTCACGCTCAGCGCGGTAGCACCGGGCAACCAGACGGCGTTTTCGAATATGCCGGCGGCGATGGTCACCCGTCGGAAGGACGGCAGCAAGCTCTACCGCTTCCAGCAATCTCCAATGATGTCGAGCTATCTGCTGTTTCTCGGCATGGGCGATGTCGAGCGCAAGACGGTGATGGCGGGCAAGACCGAGATCGGCATCATCACCCGGCGCGGCGTGGTCGACCAGGGCGATTATGCGCTGAGCCAGGCGAAGAAGCTGCTCGCTTATTACAACGACTATTTCGGCCAACCCTATCCGCTGCCCAAGCTCGACATGATCGCGGCACCCGGATCGAGCCAGTTTTTCGGTGCGATGGAGAATTGGGGGGCGATCTTCTATTTCGAGCCCGAGGTGCTGTTCGACCCCAAGCGCGCGACGCAGAGCGGGCGCGAGCGGATCTTCACCGTCGTGGCGCACGAGATGGCGCATCAGTGGTTCGGCGATCTCGTGACGATGCGCTGGTGGGACGATCTGTGGCTCAACGAGGGCTTCGCCTCGTGGATGGAGAACAAGACCAGCAGCGATCTCAACCCGAGCTGGGATGCGCGCGCGACCGCGGTGTCGCAGGATCGCGAGGGTGCGCTCGGCTTTGACGCGACGGCGGCGACGCACCCGATCATCCGCCATGTCGAGACGGTCGACCAGCTGGGCGAGGCGTTCGACGGCATCACCTACCAGAAGGGCCAGGCGGTGATCGGCATGATGGAGTCGACGCTGGGAGCGGATGTGTTCCGCGCGGGCATTCGCAGCTACATGGCGAAATATAATCATGGCAACACCGATACCGATCAGCTGTGGGACGAGCTGGCGGCCGCGGCGGGCAAGCCGGTGGCGCAGGTGGCGCACGACTTCACGCTGCAGGCGGGGGTGCCGCTGGTCACGCTCACCGGCGCGCGCTGTGATAATGGCTTGACGAACGCGGTGCTGACGCAGGGTCGCTTCGGTCTCGATGCGCCGTCGAAGAAGCCGCAGACCTGGCATGTGCCGCTGACGCTGGGGGTCCTTGGTGGTCCGGTCACCAGTTCGATCGTGTCAGGCGCGGCGCCGTCAACGGTGACGGTCAAGGGCTGCGGGACCCTTGTCCTGAACCAGGGGAAGCGAAGCTACGTTCGCGTGATGTATGACGATGCCAGCCATGCCGCGCTGGTGCGCGACTTCGCGAAACTCGACCTGACGGATCAGCTCGGCACGCTGGGCGATGATTTCGCGCTGGCGATGAGCGGCGATCAAGATCTCGATCGCTATTTCGCCTTGCAGTCCGCGGTCCCGGTCGATGGCAATGCGCTGCTGTGGGCGACTACCGCCGGGGACCTGAGCGGCATGATCGGGCTCTACAGCGGCACGCCGCTCGAACAGCCGCTACGCGCCAAGGTCCGCGCGAAACTGGCGCCGGTGATGGCGCGTGTCGGTTTCACCGCGCTGCCAGGCGAATCACCACTGGTGACCAATTTGCGCGAGACGCTGATCGCCGCGCTCGGCGCAACGGGTGACGCCGACGTGATGGCCAAGGCGCGCGATTATGTCGCCAAATTGCAGAAGGACCCGAACGCGATCCCCCCGGCGATCCGCAGCCCGATCCTCGGCACGTTCGCGCGCAACGCCACACCTGCGGAATGGGAGACCTTGCTCGCGATTGCCAAGGCCGAGAAGAACCCGGTTGCCAGGAACGGATATGTCCGATTGCTCGGTTCGGCCAAGGACGATGCGCTGGCGATGCGCGCGCTCGGCCTGTTGCGTGGCGACGACCTGACGACGCCGCAAAAGGCCAGCTTGCTTGCTACCATCGCGGCACGGCATCCCGACATGGCGTTCGATTTCGCGGTGGCCAATCTCGAACTGGTCAATGGTTTCCTCGAGACGAGCACGCGCGCCGGATTCGTCGTCGGGCTGGCGGCGGGCTCGAACGATCCGGCGATGCCGGCCAAGGTAACGGCGTTCGCCGAGAAGAACCTGCCCGAGGCGTCGCGCGGCGGGGCGAAGCGGACGCTCGCGCTGATCGAAACGCGGCGGCAGTCGGCCGAGCGGCTCAAGCCGGCGTTGACGGCGTGGCTGGGCGGGCCAACCGGCTGAACTAGCCGACTCGAGTCAGTCCGGCGGCGCAGGCATGGGCTTTTCCGACATAATGCGCCGCCGATGCCAGCAGCATCGCCGCGGCATTGTCGTCGAGCGTCCGCACCGCGCGTGCCGGGCTGCCGACGATCAGACTGCCGGGCGGGAAGGTCTTGCCCTCGGTGACCAGGGCGCCGGCGCCGACGATCGAGCCCGCGCCGATTACCGCGCGGTTGAGGACGATCGCGCCCATGCCGATCAGCACGCGATCTTCGATCGTGCAGCCGTGCAGGACGGCGTGGTGGCCGATCGTGCAGTCGGCGCCGATCGTCAACGGGGTGCCGGCGTCGCTATGGCCCATCGCGCCTTCCTGGATGTTGGTACGCGAGCCGATAACGATCGGCGTGTTGTCGCCGCGGATCACTGCGCCGAACCAGACGCTGGCATCTTCGCCGAGTTGGACGTCGCCGATGAGATCGGCGCTGGGCGCGACCCAGGCACCGGCGGCGAGAGTGGGTTGCTTTCCATCGAGGGCATAGAGCGGCATCAGGCGAAGACCTCGGCTAGGGTGTCTGTAACGGGCCCGTCCTTCCACTCGCGCAGTTCAAGGTAAAGTGCGGCCTTAACAGCGGGGACGAATGCGTAGAGCAGGGTGTGGATCGCCAGCGCTGGCATCGTGTACCACAGCGCTTGGCCGACTGCGCCAAAATGCGACGCGGCGACCAGCTGGCGAAGGATCGTCATGGAGATTGTCGTGATAAGCGCTGTCGTGAAGAGGCCGAGCGCGAACAAGACCAGTTCAATGCCCAGAATGCTCACACGTGCGCCCTTCGTAAGGTAAGCGCTGCGATATAACGCATCGATGATTCCCAGGTCATCTTCGATCAAAACCGACGCGGCGACAGACCAGATGACCAGCAAGCACACGCCGGGTACGACCAGCAACAGAATTCCCGCAGCGACGCTGAGTGCGATCAATAGGGCCAAGCCGAAAAGTGTTACGATCATCGACAATCCCGACCACAATGCTTTTCCCAGGGTGGCACGCTCGCCTTCCGCGGCGGCAACCACGGTCCGTGTCATGGCTGCCTGGCTGACCACCCCGAGAAATGTGCCGAGACCGACATTTATTACGTAGAAGACGAGCATGCCACTCCAGCCCGAGAGCAATAACGGCCGAATCATCGGCTGGATCAGATGCGCGAGGCCAATGCTGGGTAACGCGCCGCAAAGCAGGGCGATAGCGAGCATTACGAATGGGTTGGACGCCAGAGCCGCCGACGCCCGCGCGAAGACGCGACCCACCGAAATTGAGCCGCGGGAATTATCAACTGGTGCCGATGCCATCATGCCTCCGATCACGCATTTATCGGAGCCTGCGGCTCCCAACGAGCCACGTCGAGCGAGAATTGCAGTTGCGGCTGCGACGACTTGCTCTAAACCCTTGCGATCGGGACAGCTTGCGTCACCGGGGGCATGAGTGAGCGGGGAAACTGAGCATCAGGCGGCCATCGCCGCCGATCGTTTCGCCGCGGCGCATCATGCGCTCCGTGTCGACCCGTCGATTCAGTTCACGATGCAGCCGATCAAGCCGCCCGCGCCGCCGCCGGCATGGCTGACAAATCTCTTCCACTGGCTCGCTCATGGGCCGATCGGGCGGTTCTTCGGCTGGCTTGCGCGCTTCATGCCCGACGCGCCCTTTGCGCGTGGCTTGTTGTGGGTGCTGCTTGCGGTGCTGGCGGCGATCTTGCTTTGGGTAATCGTCGTGCGCCTGCGCGAGGGGCAATGGCGTTTGCCGCGACGTCGCCGCGCCGTGGCAGTGCCGGCGGAGCCCGAGGAGGAGGCGTGGGCACCCGATGCCGCACCGGTTCGCGCCTGGCTCAAGGAAGCCGATATGCTTGCCGCCGAAGGACGTTATGCCGAGGCGGTGCACCACCTGCTGTTTCGCTCGATCGAGGATATCGCGCGGCGACGCCCGCGCCTTGTGCGCCCGGCATTGACCAGCCGCGAGCTCGCCGCTGCGGAGGCGGTGCCGGTGCCGGCGCGCGACCTGTTCGCGCGAATCGCACGGCTGGTCGAACGCAGCCTGTTCGGTGGCAGACCGGTCAGTGTCGATGACTGGACCGGCGCGCGCGCCGCCTATGCCGATTTCGCGCTGCCGGGGACGTGGCGGGCATGAGCGACGTCGTCATCAATGGTGCATCGAGCGGTTCGGGGGCGTTCCGGGCGCGAACCGTCGCGATCATGCTGGCGATCGGCATTCTCGGTTTCGCCGCGACGCTGGTGCTCGGCGCCTATGCGCCCGATCTCCGCACCGGCAACAATGGCGGTGGCCATGCGCTGTCGAACGCGGCGATCGGCTTCAGCGGGATCGTGCGGCTGGCGCAGGATACCGGGCGCAATCCGATCGTCATTCGTGACGACAAGCGGCTCGATGGCGACGCGCTTGTCGTGCTGACACCCGAATTTGCCGCAACGCCGATGGGCGACGTGCTCAACATACGCAAGGGCAAGCCGACTCTGATCATCTTGCCGAAATGGCTGACCGTGCCGGATGCCGCTCATCCCGGCTGGGTGCGATATGTCACGCTCAACGACCCATCGGAGGCTGAGGGTGTGCTGGCGCCGACATACAAGCTCAAGATCGCGCAGCACCGCAGCGGCGGAAAGCCACTCGTTTCCGCGGGCGAATGGACGCAATCCTTCGGCTTTCACGCGGCGCGGCCCTTGCAGACGATGACCGGTGACAAGCTCGTGCCGCTGATCACCGACGGACAGGGCGGCGTGGTGTTCGGCCGCATCGACGACAAATTGTGGGTGCTGTCAGATCCTGACCTGCTGTCCAATCTCGGCATGACCGATGCCAGCCAGGCGCGGGCGGCGCTGACGCTGCTGGACTATATGAATTCTGCCGATCCGGGCGAGATCGACTTCGACGTGACGCTCAATGGCCTCGGCCACGCACCGAACCCGCTCAAGCTGATGTTCCAGCCGCCCTTCCTGCCGATGACCCTGGCGATCGTCGCGGCTATGCTGCTGGCCGGATGGCAGGCGTTCGGGCAGTTCGGCTCACCGCGCCGCCGCCCGCGCGCCATCGCCTTCGGCAAGGCTGCCCTGATCGATAACGCGGCGGCGCTGGTGCGGCGCGCGCGCCGCGAGAAGATGCTGGGCGGACGCTATGCCGATGTCGTGCGCGAGCGCGCAGCGATCGTGTTCGGGGTGCCGGCGCGGCTGCGCGACGCGGCGATCGACGCCTATCTCGACCGGCTGGGGCGGGGTGCGAGATTCACCGATCTGGCCGAGGCGGCGCGGGTCGCGCGCGACCGGCATGAGGTACTCGAGGCGGCGCAGGCGCTGCACCGCTGGCAATGGGAGAAGAATGCGTGACGGTCGAAGAGGTCAAGGCGCTGGCGGATGCGATCCGCGATGAGGTCGGCAAGGCGGTGGTCGGCCAGGAGGCGACCGTCGAGATGATGCTGGTCGCACTGTTCGCCGGCGGGCACATCCTGCTCGAAGGTCCGCCGGGTACCGCCAAGACGCTGATCGCCCACAGCTTCGCCCACGCCGTGGGGCTGAAATTCGGACGCATCCAGTTCACGCCGGATCTGATGCCGGGCGACATCATCGGCGCCAATCTGTTCAACTTCCAGACCTCGACCTTTTCGCTGACGCGCGGCCCGATCTTCACCGACCTGCTGCTCGCCGACGAGATCAACCGTACGCCGCCCAAGACGCAGGCGGCGCTGCTCGAGGCGATGCAGGAACGGACCGTGACGATCGACGGCGACAGCCTGCCGCTCGGCGACCGCTTCATGGTGGTGGCGACGCAGAACCCGATCGAGCAGCAGGGTGTCTATCCGCTGCCAGAGGCACAACTCGACCGCTTCCTGTTCAAGCATAATGTCGATTACCCGTCGGCCGAGGAAGAGCGCAAGATCATCGCCACGCACGGCGCGCGTCAGGCGGCGATGTCGCCGGAGGAATGGGGCGTCGGCAAGCGCGCCGACGCGGCGTCGATCGGCGAGGCGGTCGCGGCCGTGGCCTCGGTCGCGCTGGTCGACGAGGTGATCGATTACATCGCCGCGCTGATCCGTGGCACGCGCGACGTCGCCGATCTCGAGAGCGGCGCCAGTCCGCGTGCCGGCGCAATGCTCGCCGGCGCGGCGCGCGCGCGCGCGGCGATCGACGGCCGCAACTTCGTCATTCCCGACGACGTCAAGGCGCTGGCGCCGGCGTTGCTGCGGCACCGCCTGATCCTGTCGCCGGCGGCCGAAATCGACGGGCGGGTGATCGAGGATGTCGTCGCGTCGATCATCGAGACGATCGAGGCGCCGCGTTGATCTATCCGACGCGCTCGGCAGTGCTGGCGGCGGCGGCGGGGGCACCCGTCGCCTTGCTGATCGGCGTCATGTTGCCGGCGCGGTGGTATGCCGGACTGGCGTGGCCGGTCGCGGTGCTGCTGCTGACGCTCGTCGATGCGCTGAGCGGCGCGCGCCGGGGCGAGGCGGTGGTGTCGCCGCTGTCCAGCGCGAGCGTCGGTGCGACGGTCGACGCCAGGATCACGGTGCGTGTGCGCGGGGCTGGCGCACCACAGACGGCGCAGGTCGCGCTGGCGGGCAATGCGTTGCTCGGACTCCAGGATGACGGGCGGCTGTGGATACCGCTGCGCGACGGACAGGGCGCCGCCCTGATGCCACTCGTTGCGCTGCGGCGTGGCATGGCGCGGCTGGAGGCGGTGTGGCTGCGCTGGCGCGGGCCGCTCGGGCTGGTGTGGAAGCAGCAGCGCGTCGTGCTCGACCGCAGCTTTCCGATCTTGCCCGATGTCCGCCCGGTGCGCGAACGCGGCGCGCAGATCTTCCAGCGTTATGCCGTCAACGGGCTGATTGCGCAGGTCGATCGCGGCGATGGCGCGGATTTCGAGTCGCTGGTCGAATTTCGTTCGGGTATGGACCGGCGCGCGATCGACTGGAAGCAGTCGGCACGTCATTTCAAGCTCCACGCCAAGGAATTCCGTACCGAGCGCAACAACCAGATCGTCTTCGCGGTCGATGCCGGACGGCAGATGTCCGAACCGGTCGGCGGCCTGCCGCGCGTCGATCGCGCGGTGTCGGCGATGCTGCTGACCGCCTGGGTAGCGCTCAAGCTCGGCGACCGCGTCGCGCTCAACGTGTTCGATTCGCGGCCGCGCATCGCCTCTGGCCTCGTTTCCGGCGTGCCGGCGTTCGCGGAGTTGCAGCGGCTGGCCGCGGCGATCGATTATTCGACCGAGGAAACCAACTACACCTTTGCGCTGACCACGCTCGCGACCAAGCTGACGCGGCGATCGATGATCGTGCTGTTCACCGAATTCACCGACCTGACCTCGGCCGATTTCATGGTGCGCGCCGCAGCGCGGATCGTCGCGAAGCATCTGATGCTGGTCGTCGTGCTACGCGACGAGGAGGTCGAGGCGATCGCCGACCGCCTGCCGCAGACGCCCGATGACGTGACCCGCGCCGTAACCGCTGCCGCCTTGCTCAGGGATCGGCGACTGGCGCTGGCGCGGTTGCAGCATCTCGGCGTGCATGTCATCGAAAGCGCATACGATCAGGTCGGCGAGACTCTCGTCGCCGGCTATGTCGACCTCAAGCGGAGGAACCTGCTGTGAACGCCGCCACGCCGTTCGTCGACGCGCAGCCGGTGTTGGTCAATGCCAGCCGCTTCCGCGCCGCGCATGAGCATGAGTGGCAGCACCTCGACAAGCTGATCACGCGGATGGAGAAGCGCTCGATCGGCGCGCTCTCTGACGATGATCTGCTCGCGCTGCCGCTGCTCTATCGCACGACATTGTCGTCGTTGTCGGTGGCGCGGCAGACGTCGCTCGACCGCGCGCTGGTCGGCTATCTCGAACAGCTCTGCACCCGCGCCTATTTCCAGATTTACGGCGTGCAGAATTCGGCGTGGCGGCAGATCGGCGGCTTCTTCGGGCGTGGCTGGCCGGTCGCGGTGCAGGCTTTGTGGAAGGAAACGGTCGTCGCTTTCCTGCTGACCGTGGCGGGCGCGCTGGCGGCCTATCTGATGGTGCGGCACGACCCGAGCAGCTATTACACATTGATCCCCGGCGGGATGGCCGAGGGGCGCGATCCGTCAGCCTCGGTCGAGGCGTTGCGCAAGACGTTGCACGGCCATGGCGAGGCGAAGGAGGACGGCCTCGCGGTGTTCGCCGCCTTCCTGTTCACCCACAATGCGCAGATCGCGATCTTCGCCTTTGCGCTGGGCTTCGCCTTCGCGGTGCCGACGGTCCTGCTGATCCTGTATAATGGGCTGATGCTGGGCGCGATGATCGCCGTGTTCGACGCCAAGGGCCTTGGCGGCGAGTTCGTCGGCTGGTTGACGATTCACGGAACGACCGAGATTTTCTCGATCATCCTGTCGGGTGCGGCGGGGATGCGCATCGGCACGGCGATCGCTTTTCCCGGGCGCGAGACGCGCGGCGATTCGGCGATGCGCGCCGGCCGTCAGGCGGCGACCGTCATGGCGGGCGCGGTGGTGATGCTGATGGTCGCCGGGATGCTGGAAGGGATCGGGCGGCAGGTGGTCGACGATACTGCAACACGCTACGCGATCGGGCTGACGATGCTGGCGGGTTGGCTGGTCTATTTCTATCTGCCGCGGAAGCGCGATGGCCTGGTTTAGGCGCAACCGCGACAAGCCGAAGGGCCCGGCATCGCTGCGGCGCGGCTTCGTCACGCCGGAGGGCGTCGACTTGCAGCTCGACCTGGGCAGCGCGGGGACGCGCGCGGCGGCGTTCATGATCGACGCGATGCTGATTGTCTTAGTGCTTGTCGTGGCAACGATCATTATCTTCGCTTTGTTCGCTGCGACCAAGGCTGGCGACGCGCTCGAAATCGTTTGGCTGCTCGGCTTCTTCATTCTGCGCAACGGCTGGTTCACGCTGTTCGAGATGGGCGGGCGCGGCGCCACGCCGGGCAAGCGCGCGATGGGTCTGCGCGTCGTGGCGCGCGACGGCGCGCGGCTGACAGGTGGCGCGGTGATCGCCCGCAACGCGATGCGCGAGATCGAGATATTCCTGCCGCTATCGTTCCTGTTCGCACAGGTCGCCGAGGGCGCGGCCGACGCGTTTTTGGTGATCTTCGCGCTGTCGTGGAGCGGAATCTTCCTGTTCTTCCCGCTGTTCAACCGCGACCGGCTGCGCATCGGCGACATGATCGCCGGCACCTGGGTGGTGTGCAGTGGCGTGACCAAGCTCGGTGCCGATCTCGTCGCGCCGGTCGAGCGCCAGCGCATGGTTTTCCCCGATGCCGCGCTCGACCTGTACGGTGTCTACGAGTTGCAGACGCTGGAGGATGTGCTGCGCGGCGGGCGTGAGGATGCTATCGCCACCGTCGCCTGGTCGATCCGCAACAAGGCGGGCCTGCCCGACGACGGTCGCGATTACGAGTTCCTCTCGGACTATTATGCGGCATTATGTGCGCGACTGGAGCGCGGGCTGATGGTTGGGCGGCGGCGCGAGAACAAATATGCCGGCGCCTCGCGCTGAGACATATGGCCGGCATGGGAGACGGGGCATCGTAATCATGCGCGGACTGGCGTTGCTGGTGCTGACCGCAATCCTGTCGGCCTGCTCTTCGCAGGCACCGCCGGCCGCATCGCCACATTGCGCCGCGCTGGTCGACGCGCCGATGGTGCATGTTGCCGGTGGTAGCTTCACGATGGGGGACGATCCGCATTACCCTGAGGAAGGGCCGCCGCGCACGGTGACCGTCAAGCCATTCTGGATCGACGCGCACGAACTGACCAATGACGAGTTCGCGCGGTTTGTCGCGGCGACAGGGTACAAGACAATGGCCGAGCGCGCGCCGCCTGTTACCCCGGAGACGCCGGCGGAGATGCGCGTGCCAGGATCGGCCGTGTTCGCCGTGCCGAGCCAGACGGACCCGCGCTGGTGGCGCTGGAAGATCGGGGCGCAGTGGCGCCATCCTGCCGGGCCGGGCGAGTCGATCGCCGGCCACGGCCAGGAGCCGGTGGTACAGCTCGCCTATGAGGATGCCGAGGCCTATGCGCGCTGGGCAGGCAAGCGGCTGCCGAGTGAGGCGGAATGGGAATATGCCGCACTGGCCGGCCACAAGGCCTTGCCCGAGCCGATCGACGAGCACGGCGTGCCGCAGGCCAATTATTATCAGGGCGTCTTTCCCGTGCGGGACCTGGGACTCGACGGGTATCGTGGTCGCGCGCCGGTGGGATGCTTCAAACCCAATGGCTTCGGGCTTTACGACATGATCGGCAATGTCTGGGAATGGACCAGCGAGCCGGCCCGCGCCGGGAGCGAAGACCGCGTGATAAAGGGCGGGTCCTATTTGTGCGCGAGCAATTATTGCGCGCGCTATCGCCCCGCCGCGCGACAGTTCGAAGAGCGCGGCCTGGGTACCGATCATATCGGACTGCGGCTGGTCAACGACCGCGCGGTGGCACCGCGACATTGACGCTGACGCGATATTATGGCACTTCACGTGCCAATACGTTCCGGGTGGGGTAGATGTGGGTCTTGTGTCGCCGGAGCAACGCGTCGCCGCTCTGGTAGATCATTGAGTCGCACCGCACGACCTGAGCGTCGCCGATAGCGCCGAAAACGGAGCCCGACCATGAACATTACCAATGCCGTGTTTCCCGGACCCGAGCAGATCACCGCCTTCTTCGGTGGCGCCGAGGATGGCCCGTTCGTGATGGTCAATCTGCTGAAGTTCAAGGACAAGGCCGAGTATCCCGACGGCAGCGAACCCGACCTCTCGGGGCGCGAGGCCTATGCGCGCTATGGCGCCGCGGTGCGCGGCTGCCTTGAGGCGGTCGGCGGCGCGCCGATATTTGCCGGTGCTGTGACCGAGTTGATGCTCGGCGAGGCCGAGGAATTGTGGGACATGGTCGCGCTGGCGCAATATCCGTCGCGTGCCGCGATGATGGCGATGGTCCAGTCGCCGGCCTATCAGGCGATCGAGAAGCACCGCGTCGCGGGGCTCGCCGGTCAGCTCAATATCCGTACCAAGGCGCTTTCGGCATGACATTGAGCTATGATCTCTACTGGTCGTTCCGGTCGCCCTATTCCTATCTGGTGACGCCGCGGCTGGTCGCGCTCGAACGAATCTACGACGTGCGCGCCAATGTCTGTCCGGTTTATCCGATCGCGGTACGACAACCCGACTTCTTCACCAGCAACGATCCCTTGTGGCTGAGCTACTTCATGCGCGACATCGGGCGTAGCGCGGAGTTCGCCGGCCTGCCGTTTCGCTGGGCGTCGCCCGATCCCGTCGCCATGGATTACGCGACACGGACCTACCCGAAGGAACAGCCTTATATTCATCGCCTGACACATCTCGGCGTCGCAGCGGCGGAGCGCGGGCGCGGACTGGCGTTTCTCGACGAGGTCAGCCGGCTGATCTGGGGGGGGTCGGTGACCGACTGGCATCTCGGCGATCACCTCGCCGGGGCAGCGGGGCGTGCCGGACTCGATCTGGCGGAACTGGATGCGGAGATTGTGCAGGACGAGGCGCGCTATCGCGCGTTGGTCGAAGCCAACCAGGCGGCGCAGCGCGTCGGGGGTCATTATGGCGTGCCCTTGATGGTGTTCGAGGGCGAGCCGTTTTTCGGGCAGGACCGGTTCGACCAGTTCGTCTGGCGGCTGGAACAACGCGGATTGCAGCGGCGCCTGGTCGAAGCGGCGGCGTGAGCGCTGGAGGGTAGGCAGAGGGCGCTCGCGCGCCAGGCCGACGCACGAAACGACGGCCTGGTCGAGCAGCGTAACGCCTGTCCCCCCGAGAACGGCGCTACGCCGACGACGAATGCGTGCGCGAGGAGATCCCCCGCATTCGCTTACATCGTCTCCCTCCGCGCGCAGGATGCCGTGATCTTGTGGCATTGGCAATGCCGAAAGATTGCGCTTGGCGGCAAGGGTGCTAGACTTTGTCGAAACAGAGGAGCGGATCGTCATGAAGAACGTGGTGCGCGGCGTGGTCGCGCTGGTCGGATTGTTCAATTTCGTCCTGGGTCTCAGCTTTCTGTTCAACCCGGTACCGGGTGCGCAGCGTTTTTTCCTCACCCCGGTCGGATCGCAGGGCATGGCGACGATCCGCGCCGATTTCACGGCCTTCTTCGTCACGGGTGCGATCTTCGCGCTGGTCGGCGCGTGGCGGACATGGCGCGCGCCGTTGCTCGTGCCGATGATCCTGCTTGTTATCGCGATCGGCGGGCGGGTCGTCTCGTTGTTGCTGGATGGTGCGGCGAGTAGCGCGTACCCGCCGATGATGGTCGAAGCGGTGATGATCGCCGTGCTGGCGCTGGGGTGGCGCAGCTTCGATGCCGAGCCGCGGTCATGAAGCGCTGGATCAAGGTCACGCTCGGCACGGCCGCGCTGCTTGCGGTGGGTGTCTACCTCTCCAAGGATTATGTGCTGCTCCATTTGCCCGGGTGGCTCGCGCCGCACATCTATCCCAACCGGCCGGTCGTTTGGCAGCAGGGTCCGGCGACGGCAGCACTGCCTGCCGCGCAGCGCCCGCCCAACATCATCCTCATCGTCGGTGACGATCTCGGCTACAACGATATCAGCTTCAACGGCGGCGGTGTTGCCGGGGGATTGCTCAAGACGCCGAATATCGATGCGATCGGCCGTGACGGCGTTAGCTTCGCCGACGGCTATGCCGGCAACGCGACCTGCGCGCCGAGCCGCGCGGCGCTGATGACCGGGCGCTATCCAACGCGCTTCGGCTATGAATATACCCCGGCCGAAACGCATCCGCCGGCGTGGTTTCCCTCCAGCCTGATCCGTCCCGAGGTACGCTTCGCGCGCAACATCGCGGATTTCCCAACCAGTTGGGAGCACAAGACGATCTTCGACGAGGACGCCGCGCGGCAGCCGGCGACGACGATCGACAAGGGCGTCCCCGCCAGCGAGGTCACGATCGCCCAATTGCTGCAGGGCAAGGGCTATCACACCGTTCACCTCGGCAAATGGCACCTCGGCGAAGGACGCGGCATGCGCCCCGAACAGCATGGCTTCGACGAGAGCCTCGGCTTCATGATCGGCGGGCAGATGTACCTCCCCGAGGACAGTCCCGACGTGGAGAATTCGAAGCAGGATTTCGACCCGATCGATCGCTTCCTGTGGGCCAACCTTCCTTTCGGCGTGCAGTATAATGGCAGCGAGCGTTTTCATCCGGATCGCTACATGACAGATTACCTGACCAACCAGGCGATCGGCGCAATCCACGCCAACCGCAACCGCCCGTTCTTCATGTATCTCGCCTATAACGCGCCGCATACGCCACTGCAGGCGTCGAAAGCGGATTACGACGCGCTGCCGATGATCAAGGATCACCGCACCCGCGTCTACGCCGCGATGATCCGCGCGCTCGATCGCGGCGTCGGCCAGGTGATGGCGTCGCTCAAGGCCGAGGGGCTCGACCGGAACACGCTCGTCATCTTCACCAGCGACAATGGCGGCGCGCATTATATCGGCCTGCCCGACATCAACAAACCTTATCGCGGCTGGAAGGCGACGTTCTTCGAAGGCGGCGTGAAGGTGCCATTGTTCATGCGCTGGCCGGCGCAGATCAAGTCCGGCCTGTCGATTGCGGGGCCGGTGAGTCATTTCGACATCTTCGCAACCGCAGCGGACGCGGCGAGCGCCGCCTTGCCGCGCGATCGCGCGATCGATGGCGTGGACCTGATACCATGGGCCGAGGGTCATGCGGCGGGCACGCCGCACCAGACATTGTTCTGGCGTGACGGCGCGTACCGCGTGGTGCGTGACGGCGACTGGAAGTTGCAGGCGCTCGACCTGCCGCATGTCTCGCTGCTCTACGACATGAAGGCCGACCCGACCGAGCATCGGGACGTCGCAGCGCAGCACCCGGACGTCGTTGCGCGCTTGACCGGGCTGCTCGCACAACATGACAAAGACAGCGTTAAGCCCGCCTGGCCATCGCTAATCCGGTCACCGATCGCTATCGACCGGCCACTCGGCACGAAACCGCGCGCCGGCGAGACCTATATCTATTGGGCCAATTAGGGTCAGGACCAGATGACGGTACAGACGGCGCCAGAAGATGGCCGGCGCAAGCGATCACAGACCAGTCGCGACAAGATCGTCGCGGCCATGCTGGCGCTGGTCGAGGAAGGGGCGGTCACGCCCAGCGCGGAACAGGTCGCGACGCGGGCGGAGGTCGGGCTGCGCACCGTGTTCCGGCAGTTCAAGGACATGGAAACGCTCTACGCCGCGATGCTCGGCGGACTGGCGAAATATTATGAGGGCTGGGCAGCGCCCTTTACGGCTCCCGACTGGCGGGGGCGGTTACGCGAGGCTGTCGAGCGTCGCGTCACGACCTATGAGCGCCTGTTGCCGTTCAAGCGGGCCGGCGACGCGCATCGGCATATGTCACCGGCGATTGCCGCGGAGAATGATCGTATGATCGCGCTGATGCGGGCGCGGCTGCACTCGTTGATCCCGGAGGCAGTTGCTGCCGACACCATCGCGTTCGAAACGCTCGACCTGATCGCCAGTTTCGCCGCCTGGCAGCGGTTGCGGATCGAGCAGGGCCTGCCAGTCGAGCAGGCGCGCGCCGTCGTCCTCGCTTGTGTCGACCGCTTTACCGCCTGATCGCAATCCCCGACGGCGCGCCGAATTTCGCCACGTAATTGCAAGGATCGGCGATGGTGGCGCATCGCCCTGCGGGTGCACCACGACAAGGGCTGCCGCGGATACGGCGCTGTGTTTCTTCGACCGCCCATCTTCAGCGGTGCGGGATGATTCAACCGCGATCGCGGCGGCGCTATGCGATCATGCCGTCAGGGGTGCCCGCAACGGCGCGGCGCGGCTGTTTCTCATGGTCGATGATGGATGTCAGGCCTGCTGTTCCGGGCGCTGTTCCCGGCTGTTCGCCGCGCTGTTGTTGACGCTGTTCCGTGGCTGTTCCGCCGCTGTTCCCGAACGGCGGTTGCGCCGGGCCAACTTATTGAAATTATGACGAACAATCACAGGAAGCCCTCGCTGTTACACCCGGAAGTTTTTTCGCGGAACAGCGCTGATATGTTGGTCGATGCCGACCGACAGTCGCACAGATTGGCAAGGGTGACGGATCGCCATCGGCTGCCGTCCCCCCACGATCAGCGCAGCAGCTGCCGCACCGACGAGGGGGAAGGGGCTCAAGCGCATGGGTCCCATCGGTGAGACCTGGAATTACGGGTAACTACGCATAGGTTACGGCCCCTCTCGATACGATAGCACCCGCCGACGCTTTGGGAATGGCGGGAGGGCCGGTTGGAAGACGATATTGCACTGCGCGGCGGACTTTGGTTCGTCGTCTTCCTGGCCTGCACGGTCGCTGCGGCGATGGCGGTCGATCACGCCTTTGCGGTACACATGGCGATCTGCGCCGCCGCCGCGCTGCTTGTCGTCTTCGTGACGGCGCGACAGTTCGGCAAGGCGGCGCCGGGCATGACGGGAAAGGCGGCGCTGCAGAGCCGTTATTATGACGATGTCATTCGCTGGGGCGTGATCGCCACGGTGTTCTGGGGCATCGTCGGCTTTCTGGTCGGCATCGTCATCGCCTCGCAGCTGGCCTTTCCGCTGCTCAACCTCCACTACGACTTCTCGACGTTCGGGCGGTTGCGGCCGCTGCATACCTCGGCGGTGATCTTCGCCTTTGGCGGCAATGCGCTGATCTGCACCAGCTTTTACGTCGTGCAGCGCACCTGCCGCGCACGGCTGTTCGCGCCGGCGCTCGCGCGGTTCGTCTTCTGGGGATACCAGCTGTTCATCGTGCTGGCCGCGACCGGCTATCTGATGGGCGTGACCGAGGGCCGCGAATATGCCGAGCCCGAATGGTATGTCGACATCTGGCTGACGATCGTCTGGGTCAGCTATCTCGCGGTCTTCGTCGGCACGATCGTGAAACGGTCGGAACCGCATATCTATGTCGCCAACTGGTTCTACCTTGGCTTCATCATCACCGTTGCGATGTTGCATCTGGTCAACAACCTCTCGATGCCGGTGTCGTGGGAAGGATCGAAATCCTATTCCGCCTTTGCCGGTGTGCAGGATGCGCTGACACAATGGTGGTACGGCCATAACGCGGTCGGTTTCTTCCTGACCGCCGGCTTCCTCGGCATGATGTATTATTTCGTGCCGAAGCAGGCCGAGCGCCCTATCTACAGCTACCGGCTGTCGATCGTGCACTTCTGGTCGCTGATCTTCCTCTACATCTGGGCCGGTCCGCACCACCTCCACTACACCGCGTTGCCCGACTGGGCGCAGACGCTGGGCGAGGTTTTCTCGGTGATGCTGTGGATGCCAAGCTGGGGCGGCATGATAAACGGTCTGATGACGCTCAACGGCGCCTGGGACAAGATCCGCACCGACCCGATCATCCGCATGATGGTCTTCGCGCTGGCCTTTTACGGCATGTCGACCTTCGAAGGCCCGATGATGTCGATCAAGAGCGTCAACTCGCTCAGCCATTATACCAACTGGACGATCGGCCATGTCCATTCGGGTGCGCTCGGCTGGAACGGCATGATCACCTTCGGGGCGATCTACTTCATGACGCCGCGACTGTGGGGCCGTGAACGGATCTATTCACTGCGCATGATCAACTGGCACTTCTGGTGTGCCACGCTCGGCATCGTGCTCTACGCTTCCTCGATGTGGGTGGCCGGGATCACCCAGGGCCTGATGTGGCGCGAATATGGGTCCGACGGCTATCTCGTCTATTCGTTCGCCGAGGTCGTGGCCGCACTGCATCCCTATTATGTGATGCGCATCGGCGGGGGGCTGCTCTACTTTGTCGGCGCCCTGTTCATGGTGTGGAACGTCGCGATGACGATCGCCGGCAAGCTGCGCACCGAAGCACCGCTCGCCACGACCACCTACGACCCCGAGCGCGACCGGCCGGTGATGCCGCTCGCCGCCGCGGCCGCCAACTGAGGAGCGCGCAATGGCTTCCTTTCTGCAACGCCACAAGACGATCGAACGCAACGTTACGTTGCTCGCGGTCCTGGCTTTCCTCGTCGTGGCAATCGGCGGCATCGTCGAGATCGCGCCGCTGTTCTGGATCGACTCGACGGTCATCAAGGTCGAAGGCATCCGGCCCTATACGCCGCTCGAACTGGCGGGTCGTAACATCTACATCCGTGAAGGATGTTATGGCTGTCATAGCCAAATGATCCGCCCCTTCCGCGACGAGGTCGAGCGCTATGGTCACTACAGCCTCGCTGCGGAGAGCATGTACGACCATCCGTTCCAATGGGGATCCGAACGTACCGGGCCCGACCTGGCACGTGTCGGGGGTCGCTATTCGGACGAATGGCACGTCCAGCATCTCAAGGACCCGCGCGCGGTGGTGCCAGAATCGATCATGCCGCCCTACGCCTTTCTTGCCGAGCGCGATCTCGAGGTCGCCAATATCGGCGACCATTTGAAAGCGCTGCGCCATGTCGGCGTGCCCTACACCGCCGAGGACATCACCAAGGCGGCGGCCGACCTTTCGGGGCAGGCCGGCGGCGATGGCGATGCCGCCGATCTGGCGCGGCGTTACCCCAAGGCGGCCTCACGCGATTATGACGGTGACCCGTCGCGCGTGACCGAGATGGATGCGTTGATCGCCTATCTCCAGGTGCTCGGTACCCAGGTCGATTTCAAGGCGGCCGCGCCGCGGGAGCGGGCCAAGTGATCTACGAAGCCTTGCGCACCTTTGCCGATAGCTGGGGCCTGATCCTGATGGGGGTCGCGTTCCTCGCGTTCGTCGGCTGGACCTTCCGACCCCAGGCGCCGCGCGAGCATCGCCACGCCGCAACCAGCATCTTCGAAGAGGAGCAGATCGATGGCTGAAGGCGAACGCCTGGACCATCCGACCGGCACGATGACCGTCGGACACGAATGGGATGGGATCGAGGAACTCGACACCCCGATGCCGCGCTGGTGGCTGTACATCTTCTACGCGTCGATCGTCTTCGCGATCGTCTATTGCGTGCTCTATCCGGCAATACCGGGCCTGCACGCGGCGACGCCCGGCACGCTCGGCTGGACGAGCCACGGCCAGCTCGAACAGGAACTGGCGGCCGACCGGCAGCGCAAGGCGCCGGTGATGCTGGCACTGGCCCAGACTCCGATCGAGGCAATCGCCCAAAACCCGGCGCTCGAGCGCGCGGCGGAGGAGGGTGGGCATTCCGCCTTCAAGGTCCACTGCGTGCAGTGCCACGGTTCGGGTGCGGCGGGCGGCAAGGGCTATCCCAACCTCAACGATGATGACTGGCTGTGGGGCGGCGATATCGCGACGATCCAGCAGACGTTGCTCCACGGCGTGCGCCAGCCGGGCGACGATGCGACGCGCATGTCGCAGATGCCGGCCTTCGGCCGTGACGGCATCCTCAAGCCGGCCGAGATCGGCGATCTCGTATCCTATGTCCGGTTCATTTCGCACCAGGATCCGGCGGACGCCTCGGCGCGACGCGGGGCGACGCTGTTCGCCGCCAATTGCGCAGTGTGCCACGGCGACAACGCGCGCGGAAACCGCTCGCTCGGCGCGCCGAACCTGACCGATCATATCTGGCTCTATGGCGGCAGCCGCGAGACGCTAACCCAGACCATCACCAACGCACGCTATGGTATCATGCCGGCATGGGGTCAGCGGCTCGACCCGATCACGATCAAGATGCTCGCCAGCTATGTTCATTCTCTGGGCGGTGGCGAGGCTTCGCCGCCAAAGGTCGCTGCAGTCGCGCCGACCGCCCCGGCCACGTCAGTGGCGAGGCCCTAGCGGATCATGTCGCACCCGCAGGATCTGATCGAGCCGGAGCAGTTCTTCGAAGCGCGGCGCAAGGTGTTCCCCAAGGCCGTCAACGGCCCGTTCCGGCGCCTCAAATGGGCGATCATGGCGGTCACGCTGGCGATCTATTACGTGACCCCATGGCTGCGCTGGGATCGCGGCCCCTATGCGCCGAACCAGGCGGTGCTGGTCGACCTGGCACATCGCCGCTTCTACATGTTCGCGATCGAGATCTGGCCGCACGAATTCTACTATGTCGCCGGGCTCTTGATCATGGCGGCGATCGGGTTGTTCCTCGTCACCTCGGCGGTCGGGCGGGCATGGTGCGGCTATGCCTGCCCGCAGACCGTGTGGACCGATCTGTTCGTTCACGTCGAACGTCTGATCGATGGCGATCGCAATGCCCAGGTGCGGCTACAGGCGGCGCCGTGGAGCGTCAACAAGGTGCTGCGGCGCGGTGCCAAGTTCGGCACCTGGCTGGTAATCGCCGCGCTGACCGGCGGCGCATGGATCTTCTACTTTGCCGATGCGCCGACGCTCGCCCGCGCCTTTGCCGGCGGAACCGCGCCGTTCGTTGCCTATGCCACGGTCGGTGTGCTGACCTTCACCACCTTCACGCTCGGCGGGCTGATGCGCGAGCAGGTGTGCATCTACATGTGCCCGTGGCCGCGCATCCAGAGCGCGATGCTCGACGAGCAATCGCTGACCGTCACCTATAAATACTGGCGCGGCGAACCGCGCAGCCACGGGCTCAAGCGCGCCGAAACGGGCGCGAAGAGCGGCGGCGTCGATTTGGCGGCCATGGCGGCGGGAACGGCGACCGTCGGCGGCGTCGGCGACTGCATCGACTGCAATGCCTGTGTCGCGGTGTGCCCGACCGGCATCGATATCCGCGAAGGACCGCAGATCGGCTGCATCACCTGCGCGTTGTGCATCGACGCGTGCGACGACATCATGGCCAAGGTCGGCCGCCCAACGCGGCTGATCGGCTACACCACCGACCTCGACGCACGCCGCGCGAGCCGCGGCGAGGAACCTTTGTCAGCATTGCGGCGGCTGTTGCGGCCACGCACGATCATCTATTTCGCCGTCTGGGCGAGCATTGGCGTGGCGATGCTGTTCGCGCTCGGCAACCGCACGCGGATCGACCTGAGCGTCACCCAGGCTCGCAACCCGCAATGGGTGCGCCTGTCCGACGGCAGCATCCGCAACGGCTATATCGTCAAGATCCGCAACATGGAGGAACGGCCGCGCCAGTTCGAGATCGCGCTGTCGGGCATCGATGGCGCGATGTGGCAGGTCAGCGGCTCGCGCGAACATGCCGGCCGCACGGTGCGTGTCGCGGTCGCCGCCGATCAGGTTGCTCCTGTCCAGATCTTCGTCGTCGCGCGCGGGCATGGCGAGGAACGGGTGCCGATGCGCTTTACCGCGCGTGCGCTCGATACCGAGGGCGGCCACGCCAGCGACGCGAGCTTTTTCGAACGACCCGAGGACGAGTGAGATGACACGACGCTTCACCGGCTGGCACATGACCGCGATCATGTGCGCTTTCTTCGCCGTGGTGATCGGGGTAAACGTGCTGATGGCGAGCGACGCGATCCGCACCTTTGGCGGCACGGTCGTCGACAACAGCTATGTCGCCAGCCAGCAATATAATGGCTGGCTGGCCGAGGCGCGGGCGCAGCGGCTGCAAGGCTGGAGCGCGGAGCCGGGCAAGGGCGATGGCGGCGCGGTAACGTTGGCGCTCGCGCGGGCCGGCCGGCCGATCGAGGGCGCGCGCGTGACGATCGAAGCGAGCCATCCGCTCGGTCGAGTTCCCGCGCGGATGCTGGTGCTGCGCGACCGTGGCGCCGGGCATTATGCCAGCGAACAGGCGTTGCCCGCCGGTCGCTGGCTGCTCAGCATCGACGTGCGTGCCGGCGCCGACCACGCGCGCTTTGCCGACGAAGTGCATTCATGACGGCACTCGCACCGATCGGCCTGGGTGAGGCGGCGGTGCGGTCGACCTTCGCGGTCGAGGGGTTGCGCTGCGCAGGGTGTATCGCGAAGCTCGAAGGTGCGCTCGCCGCGATGCCGGGGGTGATCGCCGCGCGGGTCAATTTCGGTGCCGGGCGCGTCACGGTCGAGCATCTCGAAGTGCCCGACGAGGATGCGTTGTGCGCCGCCATAGACGCTCTTGGTTTCCGCGCGCATGTCTTTGCCGGCGAGATCGAAGCATCGGGGGACGCCGAGAGCCGATCACTTTTGCTCGCCCTGGCGGTCGCTGGCTTTGCGGCGATGAACATCATGCTGCTGTCGGTGGCGATCTGGTCGGGCGCCGAGGGCAGTACGCGCCAGATGTTCCACGAGCTGTCGGCGCTGATCGCGCTGCCGACGATCGCCTATGCCGGGCGGCCGTTCTTCCGCAGCGCATGGCGTGCTTTGCGCCACGGCACCACCAACATGGACGTGCCGATCTCGATCGGCGTGGTGCTGACCGCGGCGATGAGCCTGTACGAGACCGCGATCGGCGGCGCGCATGCCTATTTCGACGGCGCGGTGATGCTGCTGTTCTTCCTGCTCGCCGGCCGGGCGCTCGACAGCGTGATGCGTGCGCGGGCGCGTGACGGCGTTGCCGCCCTGTTGCGCCGGGTGCCGCGCGATGCGTTGGTGTTGCTACCCGACGGCACGACGCAGCGCCGGCAAACCGAGGAGCTGGCGCCCGGAATGCGCGTGCTGGTCGCCGCCGGCGAGCGAATCGGCGTCGATGGCAAGGTCGAGCAAGGCGACAGCAGCGTAGACCGTGCGCTGGTGACCGGCGAGAGCCTGCCCGAACGCGTGAGCGTGGACTCCGCGGTGCTGGCCGGCACGATCAACCTGTCGTCACCGTTGGTGGTGCGTGCGACCGCGACTGGCGCGTCGACCGCGATCGCCGACATCGCGCGGCTGATGGACAGCGCGGGGCAGGGCAAGTCGCGCTACGTCCGCATCGCCGACCGCGCCTCGCGGCTCTATGCCCCCGCCGTCCACACCTTTGCCGCCTTGACCCTGGTCGGCTGGTTGCTGGCCGGGGCAGGGCTCCACGCTGCGCTGATGACGGCGGTCGCAGTGCTGATCATCACCTGTCCGTGCGCGCTGGGGCTCGCGGTGCCGATCGCGCAGGTCGTGGCGGCTGGGGCGCTGCTACGATCGGGGGTGCTGATCAAGGACGGATCGGCACTGGAACGCCTGGCGAAGGTCGATCGCGTGCTGCTCGACAAGACCGGGACGGTGACGCTGGGCCGGCTGCAGCCGACCAGCGGGCTGCCCGCCGATGCCACCGAGCGTGGCATGTTGCTCGCGCTCGCCCAGGCCAGCCGTCATCCGCTGAGCCGCGCGATTGCCGGGTCGCTGGGTGATGCCGTTGCAACGCGGGCGCTTACCGAAGTTAACGAGGAGGCGGGTCTTGGAGTTGAGGCGATGCTCGGCACCGAGCGCGTCAGGCTCGGGCGGGCAGACTGGGTTGCCGGCGGGACGTGTACCGCGATCGCAAGCGCGACCGAGGCGGTGTTCCGCATCGGCGCGGCGCCCGCGTACCACATCATGTTCAGCGACACGCCACGCCCCGACGCACGCGCCGCGATCGACCGCCTTGCCGCGCTCGGTCTGGCGCCGAGCTTCGTCTCGGGCGACAGCGCCGCCGTCGTCGACCGCCTCGCCACCACGCTCGGCATCCCCGGCCGCGCGCGCCTGTCGCCGGCGGACAAGCATGAAGCGGTTGCCGCGCTGGACGACCAGGGGCACCATGTGTTGATGGTCGGTGACGGGCTCAACGATGGACCCGCGCTGCGCCGCGCGTTCGTCGCGATGGCGCCGGCCTCGGCGAGCGATGTCGGGCAGATGGCGGCCGATGCGGTATTCCTCGGCGAGACGCTGATGCCGGTCCCGCTGGCGATCGTCGTGGCGCGTCGGACGATGCGCGTCGTGCAACAGAATTTTGCCTTGGCGATCGGCTACAATCTGCTTGCCGTGCCGATCGCGATGGCCGGGATGGTCACGCCACTGATCGCCGCGCTGGCAATGTCGGGCTCGTCGCTGGTCGTCGTCGCCAACGCGCTGCGGCTGCGCCGGGCGGCACGATGACCGGCGTCGCGTTTCTCATTCCGATCGCGCTCGCGCTGGGGCTTGGCGGGCTCGCCGCATTTTTCTGGGCGGTTCGTTCGGCACAGTTCGAGGATCTCGACGGCGCGGCGATCCGCATCCTGATCGACGACGACGATGAACAGGTCGGCTAGCTCGCCCATGCGGGTCGCAGCGGCGCTGCTGGCTGGCATCGGCTTCGCATTTGCCGGTGGTCTACAGGTATTGCCGATGACGGGCGACTGGCTGGTCATTGGAACTTGCCTCGGCCATCGGCAGCTGATCGAACTACCCGTCCGACCCGATCGCAACGATCGGCACGGCTGCCAGAGCGGCTGTCACGCGACCTGTCGGCGCGATGGCGAACTGATCGGCGACGACGAAGTCTCATAGCCTTTCCTCTATCGAGCGGCGATCGTCGTCGATTTCAGATCTGACGCAGCAACCTTTTCGTCACAGCCACGACGCTCAACCGTAACGCTGTGCTGGCATCAGTCCGGCGTCGGGCTTCGCGCAACTGGGGGCAGTTTGCGCGCTCGCGGCGATAGGCAGTGGAGCGCGGCTGGAGGTCAACAGCGTCGATCCACCGTTCGAGGGCGTCGCCACCGGCTAGCGTGGCGGCGCTCTCTCGTCCGTCGCGGGCCAATAGGACGACAGCCGGCATTGGCAATGAAGGGCGATCGGGTGAGAAAATTGCCAAGCAAGGAGCAATATATCGCATGGGCGGCGCGCGCACGACGTCACGCGCGCGAAGCTTCGACCGAGATAGTGCGCACGATCCATATCCAGATCGCGCGCGACTTCGAGGCCAAGGTGGCCCGCGCGCCGTGCGTCGAGGCTTGACGCATCGTCACCACCACATATTGACACGAATGTAAGTAAGCCTATCTACGAGGCAGTCGGCGGGCAACTCCGCATCAGCGTCTGGAGGTTCTCGTGGCGAAAGCAGTGACGCCGAACGATCTTGTTATCACCCCACGCGACCTCCGTTTCGGTCGCGGCACGCACATGCGGCGCTGGTGGCTCAATAACGATCCGTTCGCGACCGCGTTCTACAACGCGCTGTCGGTGACCTTTCCCAAGGGTGAGGGCTTCTTCATCGAAAGCGTGCGCAACTTTCGCGAGGGCACGTCGCCACGGCTCCGCGACGAAATCCGGGCATTCATCAAACAGGAAGTGATCCACACCCGCGAGCATGTCGCGTTCAACCGACACGTCACCGACCAAGGCTATGATGTGACGTTGCTCGAGCGGCATATCGACGAAGCGCTCGCGCTGACCAAGGATAAGCCGCCGATCGGCAGCCTCGCAGCGACGATGGCGCTGGAGCATTTCACCGCGATAATCGCGCACCAGTTGATCGCCAACCCGCGCCACCTTGCCGGCGGCGACGAACAAGCGGTCGCGCTGTGGCGCTGGCACGCCGCCGAGGAGATCGAGCACAAGGGCGTCGCCTATGACACCTGGCTGCATGCGACACGCGACTGGTCGCGGCGCAAGCGGTGGGCGATCAAGTCGCTGGTGATGCTTGCGACGACGGAGCGATTCTTCATGGGGCGTTACATGGGGATGGTCGAGTTGCTACGGCAGGACGGGATTACTGGTTGGCGCGCGCATCGCGGGATCCTGTGGTACACACTGGGTCGCCCCGGGATGGCACGCAAGGTCCTCGGCGCATGGCTCGCATTCTTCCTGCCGGGTTTTCACCCGTGGAACCATGACGACCGCAAGCTGATCGCGCGTGCCGAGAGCGATTATGCCGCAGCGGTGTTGCCGCACGAGGCGCTTGCAGCCTGAAGATAAGCGCCCGGCCCGCATTTTCGCGTCGCCACCGGCCAGAGAAAGCTTGCCCTGAAGCTACACCTGGCCATCAGGTCGGGTTGATCGTCGCGGCCGCCGCCGTGCGCAGCCTTTTGCACGACGCCAATCAATGCCACCACGGCGCCCATAAACGCAGCGCCACGCGGCAGTCCGGTCACACCGTTCGATTTTTTCGGGAAAGGGAACGACACACCCCCCGCGCCCGTTGGACCTGAACCGGACAATACCTCAAGGAGTGAATAACATGATGTGGACCACCGCCGGATAGTAACCAGCCATTCGTTCAAATGTTGGATTCGAAAGCATTGTATGGCTGGCGGACAGCAACATTCGTACGGAGCGAAACTAGTTGGATGCCTGCCGAAAGGTGGGCTGCACGATTATATCGGGATATTGTAATGTCTGACAAAAATACCAGAGCGGAAGATGCCCGTCGCCATGACGACCACCGGATGATTGACGGCGTGCTCAAGACACCGTCGCAATCGGGACGATCGGGCGGAAACCTGCAACGTGACATCGGGACGCGCGCCGAGGAGGAGCATCTGGTCGACGGCAAGACGGGCGTGACCCGTGTCCTCAAGGCGGACGAGCCGGACTGATCCGGTGTGAATTTTCGCGGATAGCGTCTTCCGACCGCCACGATCTGTTGCACCACGACGGCGCGATGCCGGCTGCTTCGGTGCGGAGGCAAGCCCGCGAAGCCGATTGCTGGTTCGAGGCTTCCTGCGTTCAATTTCGTCGGATCGCACCGCGTTGAACGCCGTCGAAGACGCGGTCGAGCGGTGTCACGTGGCGTCCGACGCACCGGGATCGCACGTTGAGTCGCGAGACTCCGGTTTGGCTTGAGGGGACCTATCCCGTCGTTCCGTCGTTTGCCTTGTATATGAAACGATACAATCTTCCCGCCGCCTACGGGTGGAAGCTCCTGTTGTCCGCAGTGATCCTGTCGGCGTGCGACCATGTTCCGGTGCCGGCCGCCGCGGCCACGACCACTCGACAAGCCGAACCGGATTCGCCCGCGCCACCGATCACGGCGGCTCTGTTGCGTGGTGCGGCGGACGATCCGGCGACGCGGCAATTTTATGAAGCGAACGGGTGGCAGTCCGTGTGGTCAGCTGCGGCGACAAACGCGCTGAAAGGCATCCTGGGCGAGCGGGGGCGGCACGGGCTGGATCATCTCGACTTCCTAGCAGATTCCGCGCCATCCGCCGGCGCGGTGCAACGCGAGATCGCCCTGACGAGGGCGGCGTTGCGTTATGCGGCGGCGCTGGCCCGGGGCGTGACAGATCCGACCGCGCTGCACGCGATCTACACGCTTCCGCGCCCGCAGGGCGATCTTGCCGATGCCCTCGGCAAGGCGATCGCGGGCGGTCGGCTGGAAGAGTGGTTTGTCAGCCTCGCACCGCAGGACGGCGATTATGCGCGCCTCTCCAAAGCCTATCTCGAAGCTCGGCACGAAGCTCGCGATAGCGCTGAGCAGGCGATTGGCGCCGGCGTGATCCATGTCGGGGACAGCGACACCCGCGTGCCGAGCATTGTCGAGCGCCTCGTCGGCGGCGAATATCTGCCCGAACAAGGTTCTGCGGTCGAACCGGCCGGCAACACCGTGGCGCCGGCCGGTGGCGCGCCACAGCCAGCCGATGCCGAGATATATACCCGGCGCATCGCTGATGCGGTCGTGCGGCTGCAGCGTGATTACGGCATCGCTGCGGATGGCATCGTTGGTCCGCACACGCTCGAGATCCTCAATCTGCGGCCCGGCGAGCGCGCGCAGGCACTCGCCGTTGCACTCGAGCGGTTGCGCTGGCTCGCGCGCACACCGCCGGCAACGCGGATCGACGTCAACACCGCCGCGGCGCGACTGTCTTATTATCGCGACGGCAAACTGGTCGACAGCCGCCGGGTGATCGTTGGCCGGCCCGACAAGGAAACGCCGCTGTTGGGGGCACCGATCTTTCGGCTCGTCGCCAACCCGACCTGGACGATTCCCAAATCGATCCAGCACGGGGAAATGGCCGGGGTCGGCCGCGGCTATCTGCGGCGGCATGATATGGTGCGCAGGAACGGTTGGATCGTCCAGAAATCGGGGCCGAGCAACGCGCTTGGCCTCGTCAAGTTCGACATGAAGGACGACTATGCGATCTACCTGCACGATACATCGGCCCCGTCACTGTTCGCACGCAGTCAGCGCCACCTCAGCCACGGCTGTGTCCGCGTCGAGGATGCGTTGGGATTTGCGCAACGCATCGCCGAGGATGAAGGCGTAGCCGATCAATGGCGGCGTGCGCGCGCTTCGGGCGGCCAGAAATTCGTCGCCCTGGCGCGTGAAATTCCGGTTCGGCTGCTCTATCATAACGTCTTCGTTGATCGTGATGGCGCAGTCGCATTCCGGACCGATCCCTATGGCTGGAATGCGCCGATCGCGAAGGCGCTCGGCTTCGGCCAGGTTTCGACCGCGCACGCGCGGGCGGAGGCCGTGGATATCGGACCATGACCGCCGGCTTTCCCGGCTGGCTGCAGGGATTGGCGGCTACGAGTGTCGCGCTGGGGATCCTCTGCGCGCTGGTCATCACCTTTGACGAGTTGCGCCGTCCGCAGAAAATGGTGATCATGAATTTCGTATGGCCGCTCACCGCGCTGTTCGGTGGCCTGCTCTGGCTCGCCGGCTATTATACGTGGGGCCGTGCCCCTGCCGATCCCGAGGTCGAGCCCCGCGATCTGCCCTACGCGGTGTCGGTCGCCAAGGCGGCCAGCCATTGCGGTGCCGGTTGTGCGCTGGGGGATCTGGTCGCCGAATGGCTGGCGTTCGCCTTTCCCGTGATCGCCGTCTGGTTCGGCTGGCACAGCGTGTTCGCGGAAAAGACTTTCGCCATCTGGATACCCGATTTCCTGCTCGCCTTCGGGCTCGGTATCGTCTTTCAATATTTCACCATTCAGCCAATGCGCGATCTTTCGGTCGGCGACGGGATCCTTGCAGCGCTCAAGGCCGATATTGCGTCAATCGCGTCGTGGCAGGCCGGCATGTACGGGGTGATGGCACTGATGCAATTCGGCTGGTTCAGGCCGACATTCGGCCAGCTCGCGGCGGTCGGCAGCGTGGAATTCTGGTTTGCCATGCAGGTCGCAATGATTGCCGGTTTCGTCACCGCGCTTCCCGTCAACTGGCTGCTGATCCATGCCGGCTGGAAGGAACGGATGTGACCTCACGCTGGCAATGGGTGGTGAGCCTGCTGCTGCGACGGATCTGGTTCCGCGCGGCGCTGTTCTCGATTTTTTCGGTCGCGCTGGCACTGCTGGCCGCCTTCGTCGCGCCGTTCGTGCCCTATGACATCAGCACCAAGATCGGCTCGGACGCGGTCGACAACATCCTCGAGATCCTCGCCACGAGCATGCTCGCGGTCACCACCTTCTCGTTAACCGCGATGGTCTCGGCCTTCTCCGGTGCGAGCAACACGATTACCCCGCGCGCAACGCAACTGCTCGTCGAGGATTCGGCTGCTCAGAACGCGCTGTCCACATTTCTCGGTGCGTTCCTCTTCTCGATCGTCGGGATATGCGCCTTGTCGACCGGCATCTACGGCAAGTCGGGGCGCGTCATCCTGTTCATCGGCACGATCATGGTCATCGCGATCATCGTCCTCACACTGCTGCGCTGGATCGAGCATCTGTCGAGCTTCGGGCGGGTCGGCGACACGATCGAGCGGGTCGAGCGCGTTGCCATGCGCGCGATCACGCAATCGGGGCTTCGGATCTGCCTGACCTCCCCCGCGCGCGCCGAAGAGCCGGCCGGACACGTGGTTCAAGCCGCCGATATCGGCTATGTCACCCATATCGATGTCAGCGTGCTCAACGAGTTGGCGCGACAGGCCGATTGCGCCATCGACGTGTTGGTGACGTCCGGTGGCTTCGTCACGCCTCAGCGCGGACTTGCCCGCTGGACGCGAGCAACGGGCATCGACGACTCCATGGTGCGCGATGCGTTCACGATCGGTCACCACCGGCAGTTCGACCATGATCCCCGCTTCGGACTGATCGTGCTGTCGGAGATTGCCTCGCGGGCGCTTTCGCGCGGAGTCAACGACGCCGGCACGGCGATCGCAGTGCTCGGCGCGGGCGTGCGCGTCATGGCGGCCTTTCTCGACCCGCGAGACGACCGGGACGAGCGTGAGGCCGGTGGCGTGCGCTTGCCCGATCTGATGCTTTCCGACCTGCTGGAGGATTTGATCCAGCCGATCGCGCGAGACGGTGCGACGGTGGTTGAGGTCGCGACTCGCCTGCAGCGCACGCTCGGCGAAATCGCCCGACTGGCGCCGCCGGAGGCGTACGGTACGCTTGCGCGCTGCGCCGCCGAGGCGTTGGTCCGCTGCGAAGCGGCGATGACCTTCACACCCGACCTCGATCGCGTCCGCGCGACCTATCGGGCCTATTGGGGCGCCGGCGCCAAGGATGATGGTGACCGCGCGGGCCAGGCTGGCCGCGCCTATGCCCTGCGGCCGCATCGACGAGCGCAATCTGATCCCTCGCGCTAACCGAAGGTGGCCGGGCGCACCTTCCTCGCAACGCTCGCAAACTCGCCATTGGTTCGGGCATGGGCTGGGACCTGCAAGGATGCGAGGGGGAGCAATTAATCTCCGCTTGAAGGCTACAGAAATTGCAACGGTCAATATAATGTAACAACATATGAATTAGGTTTCCTAGATGACTTGATTCGTAACCAATAAGTAATGCTTACTTGTAATGATTTATGGCAAATAAAGGTCCATTGTGGTGCGAATTATTGCTACTGGACATGCCTGAGGTAATTTGACAATCTTGGTAACAAGGCAAGCTAACATTGCGATCAAGCATCTGTAGGAGGCCCTGTTATGACCACGACATTTTTACTCCGCGATACGACCAATCTAAAAGCGAGCGTTGCGCAGGCCTGGGTGGGCGGCTGGATCAATGGCGGGGCGACCAATTTCGCTGTACTCCAGGGCGACGGCAGCTTCGGGGGTGGTGCCGGCCCGACCTCGGTGCCATTTTATCTGGTATCAGCCGTGCCGAGCGTGTCGCTGTCGGTGGCGACCAACGGCAATGACCGACTGCTGTTCGTGGTCTCATCCACCCAGCCGACCGCGTTGGCGGTGTCGAGTTCGCAACCGACGCAATATACCCAATACCCCTATGCCAATGCGCCCGGCGTCGCGGCGCCGGGGCCGTTCGACGTCTTCGAGTTCGGTATGGATGCGCAGGATGATGTCAGTGCAGTCAGCGGATTCGGGCTCAACCTGGCTTTCTCGGTCACGATCGGCGGCGCGTTACAGCAATTCGGTGCGCAGGGGTCAGTGACCCGCGCGGCGATCGGCAAGGCTTTCACCGCATTCATCGCCAACGAAGCAAAAAAGTTGCCGTCGGCCACGGCCTTTGCGCAACTGCTTTACGACGGCCCGATCACCAGCGGCGCACCGACGCCGCCCGCAGTGGACGGCCAGTATTTCGCCATTGCCGACCCCAACGACATGCTCGGTGCACTTACCGGCAACTACGTGAACGCGATCGACAATCCGCTGACAAGTTATTGGGATTCGACGTTGGCCGCGTTCTTCGCGGTCGGCAATCATCTCAGCATCAATCTCAGCTCCAACCCGCCGGCGCCGAATATCTACTCCGGGGTGTCGTCAAAGCAGACCAACCCGCAAACCCAGGTCGAGTCACCAGCGTTTACGCTGAGCAACGGTACCAACAGCTACACCTTCTTCATGCCGCTCGCCGCCGGGGCGACGCTGCCCGGCCAGACCGGAGCGCAATATACCTTCCAGCAGGCCTTTGGCGACCTCACGCCGGCCGGTGCCGCCGGTGATGCCGGGCTGTTGCAGGATTGTATCTGGGAGGCGCTGTGCCGCGGCGTCGCCACCGATGGCACTTCGTCGACGGCGATCACCAAGGGCGAAAGCACCGCCGCGTGGAACGAGGCAGCAAACTGGTATCAGGCCGGCAAGGTCAGCCATCTCTATGCGAAGTTTCTGCACTATTCGACGAGCACCGGCACCGACAGCCGCGCTGGCGGTACGCCGATCATGTATGGCAACGCGGCCTATGGTTTCAGCATGGATGAAAACCCGCTCGGCCCCTATTCCGGCCCCAACGTGCCATCGAAGACGGTCCAGAACGTACCCGACGGCTCGACCGTCACGGTTTATGTCGGCCCCTGGGACCTTGTCGACGACTGACATCGCAACCGATGCGGACAGGGGCGGGTCGCCGATCGAGCGGCTCGCCCCCGCCAATGCTCCTTCGCGGTATTGCTGACCGGTCTCGGTCAAGCCATTTTAGATTTGCCAATTGATACCAGCGGGCGAAAGGACTGACTCGGCGGGGATTCCCAAGAGGTTGATTTTCTGATTCGATGCGGAAGTGTTGGATTGGAGGCGGAGATGTCTGGGATCACGATTACGCGACTGGATATAACGGCGGCTGACCTTCGCCGGGCATCGGGTCGAGCGAAGAGCGCC
>JBBRSN010000020.1:0-60018 GCA_038245375.1 Sphingomonadales bacterium
CGACGCTGCGAAGGGCTTTGAACTGTTGCCACGTCGATGGGTCGTCGAGCGGACATTCGCCTGGCTGAACCGCAACCGCCGCCTCGCCAAGGACTTCGAGCGCATGGTCGAAAGCGCCACCGCCAGGCTCTTTCTCGCTTCGGTCCAACTCCTAACTCGACGAATATCAAGACTTTAATCGAGAAACAGGGGCTTCTGAGTCAGACACTGAGGAGCCTAGGTCTTTCGACATGTGATCGCCACCGGCAGGGGTTCATCACGACCTGATCGCCAATCTGGGCGATGACCGGTGAGATCAGATCACCGCGTTTAGACCGACCCAGGCCGTCAAACGCCGGTTTCGAGACCGTGATCTAAGCTCACCGACCACACGCACGGTGGAACGATCTCGCCAAATCTAGATATATCTCGATGCCGGTCGCTCCAGGCGCCAGTAACCGCAGATCGACATCGAGTCAGCCGACGATCGCCCTCACAGTCCAGAAGTCAGCGCACAGCTGGGGATCGATTAGATATGCGTAGGGCATATGAAAATGTCCCTCGTCTTGAACGCCGGGTCCCCAACTATTGCGGATCAGGAACGTGCCGGCGGCATCATCATAGCCGACCGCGGTCACCGCGTGCCGGCCGACAAAGACGTCGCCGCTCGACGGCATCGGGATCACCGCGCGCGGTTGACGCTGGCCATCGAAGAAACTTCCATAGACGACGAAGCCGAACACGAACGGAAATCCTTCGGCCAGGCAACCGCGAAGCTGTGCCAGGGCTTGATTGAGGCGCCAGTAGGAGATGGCGACATGAGTTCGCGCCTCGCCGTAACTTGCCGGAGAAGGGGTCTCCGCCGCGCGCGCGCCGGCGGGGAAGATATGGGTGCGGGGGTCCGCCGGCGTGTCGTCATAGCGCCACAAATCCTCGCGACACACCCCGTCCTTGGCGATCGCATTCATGCCGGTCCGCAGTTGCGCGCCATTGTCGAGCCGCACCGCATCGTCAACCGCCCGCTCGATATAATAGATGAACATGCGCGACGGTAGAAAGTCCGGTTGTTGTCCAGCGTCACGCCGCGCGAATTCCACCGCGGCGGCAATCGCATTGGCCGTGCAACTGCCGATCCGGCCCTGGTCATAGGGTTCGGGCAACCCGGCGCGCAGGTCGACGCTTGACGGCAATGCCTTGAGCAATGCCAAAGGCGCGGAATAGAGCTGGTCGCGTGGATCAGGCGTGTCGCGGATCCAACCCCTGACGTTGAAGCGCGGGTCGATCTGCAGCGCTGCCGGCTCCATCGCTACGCTCAACAAGTCGAGGGCCTGCGCCACGCTTGCGGGGTCTGCGAGATCCATCGCGTGGAGCGCCTCGTTGGCACGGCCAAGATCGCCGTCGGGGGCCAATGCATGCAAGCCTGTCTGCAGTCCCGCCTCGATGGTCGACCGCGCGCGCCTCAATCGCGCGCCAATGCCGACCGGGAGCACGGCGCCCTCCAGTCGGCGGCTGATCGTCTCTTTCAGGGCGAACAGGGATTTTTCGTCGGACATGGTCACGTCTCCTTTGGTTGGTCAGGGTCGAAGCAGTTCGCAGAAGTGGATGGCGCCGTTGCGGCTTTCGAAGTGACGACGGGCCAGGCCGCTGCCGGCTGCGGTCGCGATCGCGCGCATCTCGCCCGCCGCGCGCCAGACGGGGCGGAGGTTGAAGGCGACCTCGACAAAGGCATTGTCGCTCGCGCCTTCGGCGAGGCTCGAGAACAGGAAGACTCCGCCCGGTCGGAGCCGGCGCGCGACCAGCCGCGTCAGCCGCATCGCCGCCGAGGTCGACAAGCCATCGTAGAGCCCGCGCACCAGCGCCAGATCGAGACTGTTCGGCAATCCCTCGACCTCGGCGGCACTGGAGATCGTCAAGATCGACGGATGTCGTGTGGCGCGCGACGCCTCGCACAACTGTCGCTCGATCACCTCATCACGCTCGCGCAGGGCGCCGGCGAGGTTCGACAGGGCGAGGTATCGGTGAATCCGCATGGCGCCATCCTCAGCGCCGCACGCCAGCGGGGCGGCCCTGACGATGTCGAGCAGTCGATCCTGATCGAGCGGGCGTCGCATCGCCGCCTCGCCGATCGGATCCCATGCAAGGCGTTCGACGAGGCGATGTGAGCGTGCGGCACGACAGAACTGGCGCCAGGCCCTGGGTTCCGCGCTGGCGCGGACAAGGTTTAGCTTTTCCGAGAGATTGCCGAGGGCGACCTCGATGTCGCCCGCGGCAATCTCCCGTGCCGCGGTTTCAAGATGGTCCAGGCCAGTCACCAGACAAACTCCCGGAGAGCGAGGGGGGATAAAGGGCGCATGTGACGTAACCCGTGACCTCTATTCCGCGCACGTTCCCCCATTTTGCTTGGCCAGTTCGCAGGCGCGCAGCTTGTCGAGCTTTTGCTTCAGTTCGAGGCGATCCGCCTCGGACTGCATCCGCTCGCCTTCCGTCGGAAACAGCTTCGGGCGCAGCGGCGCCAGCGTGTCGGCATAGCCGCTCAGGGCGCCGGTAATATTCTCCGCACGCGCATCGGAGCTCCAGGTGAATTCCTGCGTCCGGCCGAATTTGTCGAAGCTGAGCGCGACCGATCGCGACTCGCCGAAACCGACGCTGAGGCACAGGCTCGCCGGGTCGTTCCACTGCGCGGCGGGGAAGGTGCTGTCCACCTCGAGGTCCCCCCCGACTGTCTGCGAGCCCTTGACGTGGAGTATCTCCGGATGAGGCACCCACATCGCCAACTTGCAGGGATCGAGCGATTTCGGCGCCGCGAGCAACGCCATCGTGGCGCCAGGAGGGACCGGCGCCGGTTCGACCGACCATTTGAAGGCAAGCAAACGGTCGAGTTCGGCTTGACGGACTGCCTTGTTCGAGTCGTCGGTCGTCGTCCCATCCCAGAAGAATTGCTCGAAATCGCTCGGATCCGGCTTCCCCGGGACCCCATAGGCACCGGTCGGTTTGCCGCCATCACCGACAACCGGCGCGAGCGCGGTGCGATCGATTTTCAACTTGATCTTGGCGGTTATGGTCAGGAGCGGGTCAAGCGCGGTGCGTTCCAGCGAGAGGTGATAGATGTCGCGCGCCTTCTGCCGGTCCGCGTCGCCAATGGGCTGGCCCGCAGGCAGCGCGGCCAGTTCCTGGCGGAGCGCGAGAATTCTCGCTTCGATCGTATCGGCGCGTGCGCGCGCCGCCTTGGTCGTGGCATTGCACAACGGGTAGGGTCGTTTCTCACCGACAAATGGCGCGGCTGGCGCAACCCCTGCGGCGAGCATGCCCACCTTCACCGCAATTTGGAGAACATTCCCCACGATCTGCGGCGAACGATCGCTGTTGTCGGCATTGATGCCGACCAAAATCGCGTCGTCGTTGGTCTTGATGCCAACGGCGCGCTTGATGTGGCCGGAACCGAGCAGGGCGCCATCGACCGTATAGAGCGGGGCGTCGGCAGTGACCTTGGGTGTAAGGTCGAGAGTGCCTGTCAGGCTGGGCGGATCCTTGTCGGTTTCGCATGCCTTCAGGTTCAAGACGATCTCCGCGACGGCATCGGTCCTGGGCAGATGATAGGAGATCTTCGCGCCGGTCCCCGGATTGGTGGTGGCGCATCCCGCGACGAGCAATGTGGCGGTGGACAAGAACAAGATGTGCGGCAGCTTGGATAGGCGTTGCATGATGGTACCTCCCTCGATTTCCTCGCGAGCTAGGGCCCGAAATCGCGACACCGGAAGCATCTGACGCCTTTTTGACGCTCTATTCACGCAACGCCCGGCCTGACGGCATGGACGGCATCTTCGCGCTATCTTAGACAAGTCTTGCGCCGCCTGTTCGGCGCGAACGGGGGGGATCGAGATCATGGCCAGTGGGGATGTGACTATTTCGACGGATGCGAAGCCGGCTAATTCGGAGCCGGTCTTCATCATCAAACGCGGCGACGTCTATTACCTGTCCATGGCGGTCTGGGAATATGATCCGGCCGCCGCGGTTGGACAAAGGCAAACGGAAGGCGTGAGCGGCGTGGAAGCACTGTTCAACGCCGGCGACAAGATCGAGGCAGTGGAAGTGGCAAGCCGTGGGTCGGTGGACTTCAATGAAGCGACCGATCCCGGTCGGAACGGCTGATACAGCGCACGAAGTCGCAGCATTGGCAGCCGCCAGAGCCGCCGGGATGACCCGGCTGGGCGACGTCACGGCGCTAGATCGCCTCGGCATTCCTGTGTGGCAGGCGGTGCGCCCGATGAGTCGCGCGCTCAGCGTCCATCAGGGCAAAGGCCTGGATCACGCTTCGGCCCGGATCGGTGCCCTGATGGAAGCGGTCGAGAGTCACCATGCCGAATGCTGGGATCGAATCGACCTGCGTGCCGCATGGGACCGGCTGCCACCCACAAGACGCAGCGTTGCGGCAACCGACTTCGCGCTTCGCCGTGACACGCCGATCAGCGGAGCGCTCGATTGGGTAGTTGCCGAACCGATTGGCGACGGCAGGCCCTTCTTCGTGCCGTTCGACGCGGTGTCGCTCGATCTGTCGGTTCCGGGGGCCGCCGGTGTCCGCCGTTCGAGCGACGGACAGGCGGCACATTTCGAAGTCTGGGCGGCGACGGCGAACGCCTTGCGCGAGCTCGTCGAGCGCGACGCGCGATCGGCCCGCGAGGACGAGGCGTTGCCGCTGCGCATGCGCCGGCTGATCGACCTTGATAGCATAAATCATGACTGGTTCCAGGAACTTCGCGCGCGATTCGAGGTGCGCCAAGTATCGATCCGGCTCAGCCTGCTGCCCGCCATCGTCGCGATGCCGGTGATTCTGTGCGAGCTGGTCGATCGCCGACCGACCTCTTCCGCGCATCGCGCGACCGGTGGCGCGGCCGCGCATCATTGTCCGGAAGCGGCGCTGCGCGCGGCGCTCGTCGAAGCGGCGCAGTCGCGGGCCACGATTATCTCCGGCGCGCGCGACGATCTCCCCTTGGCGGCAGGGGCCAGAGCGGGGGCCGCGCGACCCCAGGCGACGCTTGGGCTGCCGCCCGGGGTGCGCGGGCTCAGCTTCCCGCATCCGGATCGTGCCGTCTGCGACCAACATGCGGCCGCGACAATCGTCGATGATCTCGCACGCGCCGGCTATCGGCAGGCGGGCGCGGTCCGTCTGACACCAGCGGACTCTCCCGCCGTCGTGGTCAAGGCGTTCGTTCCCGGGCTCGGCGCGGGCCGGCGTGCGCGTCGCCTCGAGACATGACGGCGCGGATCGTCGCCTTTGTCGGCCCGAGCATGCCGCCCGCCGTGCCGCCCGGCATCGAGATCCGTCCACCGGCGACGGCCGGCGACCTTCTGACCTGCCTGTCGCACGATGCTCACACGATCGTGCTGGTCGACGGCGTGTTCGATGCGCGCGCTGCCCCCCGCCACAAGGAAGTCCTCATGCTGCTCGCCCATGGGCGCCGGGTGATCGGCGCAGCGAGCATGGGCGCGTTGCGTGCCGCCGAACTCGACGTCCATGGCATGCTGGGGATCGGCCGTGTCTATGAGGCCTATCGGCGTGGTCTGATCGTCGGCGATGACGAGGTGGCGCTGCTCCACATGCCGGTCTCGCACGGGTCGGGCGCGGTTACCGAGCCGCTGGTCAATGTGCGGGCGACACTCACGCGCGCCTTGCGTGAACGGCTGATCGCACGCGATTTCACAGGGGCGTTCATGCGGCGGGCGGCCTCCATTCATTTCACCGATCGCGAATGGCCCCTGTTGCTGCAACCCTTTGACGACGGGCGTCATGGCAACTCGCTGGCAAGGCTGGCGGCATGGCTTCCGGTGGGGCGGGTGGATGTAAAGCGCGAGGACGCATGTCGCGCCCTGGCCGAGGCAATCCGTCCGCCCTGCTCGCCAGCGTCGATTCCGCCCCCGCCGCGCACCGTCTATCTGGAGCGACTGGCGGCCGAGCGGAGCGTCCGGCTCGACGCCGTGATACCGGCGGCCGGGGCTAGAGCGGGATGCGATTGATCTGCATTGCATCCCGCTCTGTAATCTTTTGTTGTCGCGTGATTTATTGCGAAAAACCGGTTCCCACTTTTCGCATCACGTTCTAGCTGAACCCCAGCCGCAACCCTTCGAGCAACAGGTCGCGATGGCCGGCGACGCGGAACGGTCTCTGACGCCCGACCCATTGCCGTAGCTCGGTCGCGGTCGGGATGGTGTGCCCGGGCCAGATCTCCTTCAACCACGCCTCCGCCGCGGCGCGCGCCTCGGCGATTGCGTGACCGCCAAGCGCAAGCGAGGCGGTCTCGTACAGCACGACCCAACCGCGCCGATTGTGCAGTCGTGAGAAATCCTCCGCCGCGCGGTCGAAGTCGCCGGAAAGGAGGTGCAGCAAGCCGCGATCGCCGTGGAAGCCATCGCCTGGCGACAGAGTAAGTCTGAGACAGCGTTCGAACAACTGGCGCGCACATTCCAGGTCGCCGAGAAACAAATGGCCGAACGCGACCTCGACCAGGCGGTCTGCGTGGAACGGATTCAGCGCGATCGCCTGATCGAATTGCAGCTTTGCGAGGGACCATTCATCGCGCCAGAGATGGCACCATCCCATCACCGTATAGCCATGGACATGGCGTGGATCGAGCGACAGCGCACGCCGGGTCAAGGCGAAGGCGCGGTCGCGCTCGGCGTACCCTGACGACCCTGCCCGGGTATAACCGAAGTCGGTATTGTAGAGTCGCGCAAGCGCCAGAAGCGGCGGTGCGAAAGTCGGGGCCTCGCTGATGATCGCTTCCAGTTCCGCCGCCACATTGCGCGCCTCTTCATGGCCGGCAAGGTCGATCGCGCGCGAATGAACCGCCAGATAGCGACTATAGAGCACGCCGGCTGCATGGGGCCTGATCGTCGAATCCGCTTCCATCGTCGGGAGCACCGCCCCCGCCGTCCGTGTCACGGTCGCTTCGATGGCGTTTTGGATCGCCGACCCGGAATCGATCCCGGTCCGTTCGCACCACAGCACCTCGCGGCTCGATCGTTCAAGTAGCGTGACGATGATCGCACCGTCGTGCAGGGTGGCACCTAGGGCGTAGCCACCACGGTCGTCGGAAGCGCTCATCTGGTCGAGCGCGTTGGGCTCACTCACCAGACGCAAACCCCTGAAGCGCGCCAGCGCCGCCAGTAATTCTTCGCGCAGTGACAGGTTGAGATGTGGTGCATTGGTCACCACCCCGTCGATGCGGCCGACGATCAGCAGCGGCGGGGCTATTGGTGGAAGCGGGCTCACCGAGGCGGATTCGGGTGCAATCAGACGCTCGTAGCGCGCCACGGCCGTCTCCGGTGCCCGCAGTTCGACATCCGACCGCATGATCATGGCTGTCACCAAGTCATCGCGCGGCTCGCGGGTGAGCCATGCGTCTCCGATCCGTCGAGCGAGTAGCCATTCGCTACGAGAGGTCGCCGCATCGAGTTCATCGATAACGTGCTTGCGCAGCCGACGCTCGACCGAGGCGCGGGCACCGCTGATCCACCGCTCAAAGGCTGGCGACACGTCAAGCCCGGAGAGGCCGGGCCCAGGTGGAAGTGCTTCGAGCGCATCGGCAAGCTCCTCGCCGTTGGCCGCTTCGATTGCCTGAATGTCCGTCCGGACCACAGCGCCAAGCAACGTTACGGTGGTCTGACCGATTTCAAGAAGGGTCAGATCTCGAGTTTCCCGACGAATTTCGGTAAGACATTGTCGGAGGCTCGCTTTGGCCTGGTGCTGAAACCTCCCCGACCACAGCAGTTCCGCAATCGCCTCACGCGCGACCGGTCGGTCCGGCTGGAACGAGAGATATGCGATCAGAGCACGAGCACGGCGGCTAAGTCGAAGCTCGTGATCGCCAATCACGAGCGAGGGTGTGCCCATAATCGAGAGAAGACATCGAATGGTTTCAGCCCCCCATGCATCGTCAGGTTACCGCAAATTTATCAGCAGCGCTAAGGACTGTTTATGCCGCGACTCATAAACGCGCGGCGACACGCGCATTAAGGCGAGCTCGACCATCGAGGAAGTTCTCGTCGAGCTTGTTCATACCCCATGGGCAAGCGCAAGGAAGATGTTGCCCAAGCGAAGTTCGACGCAACGACATCTTTTCGCGCGGTCGCCGAGGAGTGGCTTGCCAAGCGCGCGCGGGTCTCGGGGACGTCACCATCGCCAAGGCAAAATGGCTGCTCGGCTTCGCATATCCCGCGCTTGGCGAGCGCAAGATCAGCGAGATCACGACCCTCGCGTTGCTCGCGTTGCTCGCGTTGCTCGCGTTGCTCGCGTTGCTCGCGGTACTCCGAAGCGTCGAGGGCTGGGGCCGGCACGAATCGGCTCGCCGTCTGCGGAGCGTGTGCGGTCGGGTTTTTCGATACGCGATCGCCACCGGCAGGGCCGAGCACGGCCTGACCGCCAACCTGCGCGATGCGCTGACCACGTCCAAGGTCGAGCACCTTGCGGCGATCACCAATAGCCAAAAGGTCGGACCGCTATTGCGCGCCATCGACGGGTTCACCGGCGACAAGGTCACCCGGGCTGTCAATCGGCGCGCCACGCTTCTTCGTCGCCTTCACGGAAAGCGCGCACGCGAAGCATCAGGGGCGTTGAAGCCGGAAGCGTCGGATCTGGTCTGAGATATCCCGACCGGCGCACGATGCGATGGTTTCCCATCACGCCAATCTTGATATCGACATGGCTATCGCCAACGGTCGCTCCAGCGGAGATTTCTCGATTTCGCTCGCCCGCGCTGCCGATCTGACCGCGCTTGGCGAGGGTAAGAAAAAGGGCGTCAGTATCCTGAGGCGACGTTGCGCGAGCGGATTGTCGAATTGCTGCGCGTTCCAAGGATCGCGCGTTCCAAGGATTAGGCGACTCGAGCGATTTGATACGCGGCCGCTCCTCGCGGACCATGATAGGTTTCTAGGTTCGAAGGCGCTTTGGCCCTGCCGATCGCTTTCAATCCCGGCGACCGCGCCGGCCAGCAGCGCGCGACGGTCGGGTGCTGTGGCGATCGTCATGCCATGCTCCTTCGCGGTTTCCGGGCAACGCGTCGCGGACGGTGATACCGGCGCTGTCGTGCTCATCCTTCAAGTCATTGTGCTGGAACCAAAATCGAGCGCGACCGGTAGATCGCTGCAGCGTGAAGCAACGCGGCACGTCCGACAAGCGGGAATGGCCCATTTCCCTTTCGTTTCCGCGTCCGAATCCCTATATGCTTGGTATGGCAACCACTCCCGAAAACAATAATCCCAACACGCCCAACCAGGGCGACTATGGCGCCGAGTCCATCAAGGTCTTGAAGGGCCTCGACGCGGTCCGCAAACGCCCCGGCATGTATATCGGTGATACCGATGACGGCTCGGGTCTTCACCACATGGTGTTCGAGGTTTCCGATAACGCGATCGACGAGGCGCTGGCCGGGCATTGCGACCGGATCGACATCGTACTCAACCCCGATGGCTCGGTCTCGGTGACCGACAATGGGCGTGGCATCCCGACTGGCATCCACACCGAAGAGGGCGTTTCGGCGGCCGAGGTCATCATGACCCAGCTCCACGCCGGCGGGAAGTTCGAGAACACGTCGGACGACAACGCCTACAAGGTTTCGGGCGGTCTGCACGGCGTCGGCGTGTCGGTCGTCAACGCGCTCAGCGAATGGCTAGACCTGACGATCTGGCGCGACGAGCAGGAGCATTATATGCGCTTCGCGTTCGGCGATGCCGTCGCGCCGCTCAAGATCGTCGGCCCCGCGCCCGGCAAGAAGGGCACGCGCGTTACCTTCTTCCCCAGCCCGGCGACCTTCAAGATCACCGAGTTCGATTTCGACAAGCTCGAGCATCGCTATCGCGAGCTGGCCTTCCTCAATTCGGGCGTGCGGTTGTTCCTCAGCGACGCGCGGCACGAGGAAACCAAGACCGTCGAGCTCTATTATGAGGGCGGCATCGCCGCGTTCGTGAAGTATCTCGATCGCAACAAAATTCCGCTGATGCCCGAGCCGGTGGCGATTTCCGGCACGCGCGACGACGTGACGATCGACGTCGCGCTCGAGTGGAATGATTCCTATTACGAGAACGTCCTCGCCTTCACCAACAACATCCCGCAGCGCGACGGCGGCACGCATCTTGCGGCGTTCCGCGCCGCGCTGACGCGCACGATCAACAATTATGCCGACAAGTCGGGCCTCCTGAAGAAGGAGAAGGTCACGCTGACCGGCGACGACATGCGCGAGGGCCTCACCGCGATCGTCTCGGTCAAGCTGCCCGATCCCAAGTTCAGTTCGCAGACCAAGGACAAGCTCGTCTCGTCCGAGGTGCGCCAGCCGCTTGAAAGCCTGATGGCCGACAAGCTCGCCGAATGGCTCGAGGAAAATCCCGCGCATGGCCGTGCGATCGTCGGCAAGGTGATCGACGCCGCCGCGGCGCGCGAAGCCGCCAAGAAGGCGCGCGAACTGACCCGGCGCAAGGGCGTGATGGACATCGCCTCGCTGCCCGGCAAGCTCGCCGACTGCCAGGAGCGCGACCCGGCCAAGTCCGAGCTGTTCCTGGTCGAGGGCGATTCGGCCGGCGGTTCGGCCAAGCAGGGCCGCGATCGCCATTTCCAGGCGATCCTGCCGTTGCGCGGCAAGATCCTCAACGTCGAGCGCGCGCGATTCGACCGGATGCTCTCCAGCCGCGAGATCGGAACGCTGATCCAGGCGATGGGTACCGGCATCGGCCGCGATGATTTTAACGTCGAGAAGTTGCGCTACCACAAGATCGTCATCATGACCGACGCCGATGTCGACGGTGCGCATATTCGCACACTGCTGCTGACCTTCTTCTACCGCCAGATGCCGGAAATCATCACCAAGGGTCACCTCTTCATTGCCCAGCCGCCGCTCTACAAGGCGACGCGCGGACGCAGCGAGGTTTATCTCAAGGACGACAATGCGCTTGACGAATATCTCGTCGAGAATGGTGTCGCGACGACGATACTCGAAGGCCCCGGCGGCCCGCGGTCGGGTGCCGATCTGCGCTCGCTGGTCGATCATGCGCGGCGCATGCGCACGCTGATGCGCTATGTCCCGCGGCGTTACGACCCGACGATGGTCGAGGCGTTGGCGATGGGCGGTGCGCTCGATCCCGCCGCGACGCGCGACGAGCGCGAGGCGCGCGTCGCCGAGGTTACCAAGGGACTGATCGCGGCCGATCCCGAGGCGCGCTGGACGGCGGTGCTGACCGAAGAAGGCGGCATCCATTTCGAGCGCGCGTGGCGCGGCGTGACCGATCACCACATCATCGAGGCGGCTTTCCTGGTGTCGGCCGAGGCACGCAAGCTGCATGCCCTTGCGCTCGAACAGGGCGACAGTTTCGCACAGACCGCCCGGCTCGTCTCGAGCAAGGCCGCCGCCGCGGCGCAGGCCGAGGTCGATGCCGCGACCGAAGAGGATGATGATGCGCCGGTCGTGCTGGGCAAGGGCGAGACGATGGTCGCGCGGCCGAGCCAGTTGCTCGACGCGATCCTCGCTGCCGGCCGCAAGGGTTTGGCGATCTCGCGCTACAAGGGCCTGGGCGAGATGAACGCCGAGCAATTGTGGGAGACCACGCTCGACCCGCAGAACCGCTCGATGCTGCGCGTCGAGGTCGAGCAGGCCGATGTCGCCGACGAGATCTTCACCCGGCTGATGGGTGACGTGGTCGAACCGCGTCGCGAGTTCATCCAGGAAAACGCGCTGAGCGTTGCCAATCTCGACGTGTAATCGCCGCGCTATCTGCAGTTTGACGAAATACATTGCCATTTTAAAACAGTTAAGTGCTGTTTGAACGCCGATTCTCAAACCCATCCGCCAGGGAGCGACGGCGCCATTTGCTGACCGTGACCGGATCCGCGCCGACCTGCAAGGCCAGCTCCTTGTTCTGCAAGCTGGACGCGCAGCCAAGGATGATCCGCGCCCGTGGCACCAAGGCCGGTGCCGTCAGCTCCACTGTCGCCAACCGCAACTTGTCCCTCGGCCATCTCCTTCGCTCAAGATGATCGTCGTGCAACACTGAGTCTAACGATTGCGAACTTCTGATTCGTGACACTAGCCGCCCGTGTTGCCACCAACCTGGGGTGCCGCATCGATCAGATCGGCGATACCCCCGGCCGGACTGGCTGACGGTATCGCAGCCATCGCCGCGCTCACCGTTGCGGGATCGACCTCGCCGAGACCGGCCGTCAGCGCTTCGAACGCCGGTGCGGTCGGCAGTCTCGAAAACGCCCCGCCATAGCGGCTACGAAGCAGCGCAAGGTCACTCTCGCGGCCCAGCATGGCCAGCGCAATGGCATAACGCAGTATTCTGGCTTGCGCGACTTCGGTCATCGGCCCGGATCCCACCGGCGCTGGTATAGACGTGGCGGCGAGGGCTTTCCAGTTGCGGCGCTTCCAGTATATCTCGCTGCTGATGGCATTGCCATCGGGCACGTCCTGGAGAGTCGCCAGCGCCTCGTTGGTCCGACCAAGCTGATCGAGCGCGACGGCCTCGACCCGGTGCCGCTCCCACAGCATATCGTCGGGGTAGGCGTTGGCGTCGGTATCCCGGATCGCAGCGAGCGCCCGCGCCGGCTCGGCCGCGAGAATGAAAAGTGAGGCGACCCGCGCCGACAGCGGGCCTTGGGCGATATCCCGCGTGCGGACGCGCAGCTGATGATCGAGCAATTCGGCTGCGCGCTCGTATAATCCGGCCGCCTGCAATCGATCGGCGAGCTGGGACACCAGCAGATCGCCCCCGGCAGCGGCGGGCGAAAGGTCGCGATAATCCCAATAGAGTCCGGCGATCTGGTCGAGCGGGAGCGGATTTTCCGGCGCCAGTGCTGCCGTCAATGTTTCCTGGAGTTCGGCTACCAGGGTCGAGCGATCCGCTCCGCCGTTGAAATAGCGGAACAGCGTGGCACCCGCTTCGAGCGTGGCACGCAAATCGTGATTTCGGCGCGCCACCTGATAGGCGAGGCGAAGGGCGCGTGCCTCGATGTCGCCACCCCGCCACACGAAGCGAATCTGGCGCAGCCGGTCAGATGCATCGCGGCTGAGCATGCCATGCTTCGCGGCCTCCTCGAGGAGGCTGAGGTCCGCATCGGTGCGCTGTTCGCGACTGCCCGACTTGCGCACGCCGACCAGAAGCTCTGCTCCTTGCCGAGCGTGCCCCAGTGCCAGTTGGGCCCTGCCCCGCAAGAGGTTCGCCGCCAAGTTGGTGACCGGCAGCGTCCTGAGCAATTCCCCGGTAAGCGCGGGCCGCGTCAGGTCGGCCGCGGCACGCGCGGCAGCAAGAAGAAATGGTGCTCGGGAGCTGGCTGCGCGGGCGTTCAAGGCGGGCAGCGCGCACCGCAGCTGGCCGAGCACCTCGCTGGGCAGGTTGCCCTCGGCTAGCGCAAGCATGCGCCAGGCGCAGGCTTCGGGATTGTCGGACAGATCGTCACTCGCCAGCGCGGCGACTGCTGCTGATGGACGGTTCAGCAACGTGAAGGTGGCGCCGAGCGCGAGTTGAAAGGAGGGGACCAGCGACAGGTCCGGTTCGTCCTGCCGCATAACGTCGAGCGCCCCGAGTGCCTCTGCCCCCCGGCCGAGGACAATCTGGTCGGTGGCAAACGCCCAACGCGCCGCCTGGCGCGTCGCCGGCCGCGCTGCGCTCAGGCCGTCCCATCCCTTGCCCTGACCAGGCATGTGCCATCCGCCGGGTGATACGATGACCGGGATGCTGGACAATTGCGGAGCGAACGGTGGCAACGGGGGCGTTGCGTGGATCAATGTCGGTGCGAGCGGTACCACAGCGGCATCGGCATCGGTCGCCGCATCTGCGGCATCGGCCGTAATTTCGGCGCTGTCCGCGACCGGTCGCGGCACGGGTGCGGATGCCGTGGCGAGCAATGCCGCGATGGCGATGGCGAACCGGGACATCGTCACAGGACGCCAGAGCGCGCCATCAGCGAAAAGCCGCCTGCACCGGCCGCACACGCCAGCAAGAACAGCATCACCCAGAGCAGGATACCGGATTTCGGTAGGGCCGCAGGTGCGGCCGCTTGATTGGCTATTCCGCTATCGAGCTGGTCTACGGCGCGGCGCTCGGTAACCGGGCTGACGGGATCGGTATCGACCATCACGACGCGACCGGGTCTTTGATCTCTGCTCATGAAAATTCCAAGATTCGCGTTTACACTCTATTATAGGAAGAGGGCGCATCGAATTGGCATCTGCTGCCGGAGTGCGAACGATCAAGAGAGTCATCCCCAAGGCGTCGCTGTTGCACATCGCGGCGGTCGCCGCGTTGGTGTCCGCGACCGCCGCCAATGGCGCGCTGCCGCCGAAAGCGCCGCCGGAGCTCGTGGAGATGAGCCAGATCGTCGTGCCGATCATCGGTTCCGATCATCTGGAGGGCGCACTACACCTCAAAATGGTGCTTGCCGCCACTGACGGTGCGGGCCTGGCGCGGCTGACGGAGCGGCTTCCGGAACTTCGCGCGGTGTCGGTCGCAGGTGCGATCGAATTCTCCCGTCTGTACGCGTCGACACACACTCCGGTGAACGCCGTCCAGCTCAGCAAGATGCTGACCAGTGCGCTACGCGCCGAGGATGCGGATATCGCCGCCGTCCTCATCGTCGAGGTCTCGGCGACCGCCTGAAACAGCGGGCCTGGATAGCCGTATCGGTCGCTGCTCCATAGAGCGATGTCGCATCGTGCAGCCCGTCAGCGCCCCGCCGTCCACGGCCAAAGAATTGCCTGTCGGCGTCACGACCCGGGATCGCCCGCAGCCTCGTCCGGCATGCCGGTTTTGCGCCGCTCGTCACCCAGTAAGTCGTCCAGAAAAGGCGCCGCCGCCGCGCGTTCCTGCGTGAACAAGACCTGCTCCGAGCCTTCGCATCCCGCAACGAAGATGCCCTACAACTCGAGCGTCGTCTCGATCGATCCACCTGCCATCCACAGCCTCTCTGCCATGGAGACCCATTGATTCTTCGTTCACTCAAGCGTGCAACGGTAATGCTAAGGCGCGGGGGGCCGCCCCGGTTTGGACGCACGCAAAAGGGGAAGTGGAAGCTCCTTTCTCTTTGGCGCCTTCCGCGCCAGCGACATGCTGAGATCGGCCGCTCCATTGGGGGTCATCGCAGCAAGGATCATCGCGGTCGACCGATCGCGCATCCGTTGTGCCACCTTCATTTGCACATCCATGTCGAGCTGTTCGAAGACGAGCGCCGCCTTGGCAGGCTTCATCGCCTGGTAGATCTTCGCGAGATTGTCATATTGCGCCTCATTGGCGCCGCTCCCGCCGGGAGCAGCCGCGGCGTCGGATTGCTGCTGGCGCGCGCGCAGGTCCGCCTTGATTCGCTCTTCGGCAGCCCGCGCGACCTGTTCGCGGAGATCCAGCGCGCGATTGCGGCGCGCGGTCGACTCGTCGCGCGTGGCGAGATCCTGCTTGATCGCCGTGCCAAGCCGGGTCGCTGGCATATCCTGTGCCGGAGACGCGGCGCCGACAGCATGTGCGAGCGTTGAGATCGTTGCCGCCGCAGCGGTGAGCATCAACAGGGAAGGTTTGCGGATCATGACGCGGTCTCTGATGCGGCCGGCAGCGCGGGTGCAGCCTTTGATTTGGCTTTGGTCTTGGGGGCGACGCGCGTGCTGCCGGTCTTGCCGACCGCCTCCACGATCCGCTCCGCAACGGCGTCGGCGATCCCCGCCATCACGGTGAGCTCCTCGCGCATCGCCGTGCCGCTGGCAATGACGCGCGCATTGGCGGCACAATCGGTCCGCAGCGTTTCGCGCAAGTCCGCCAGGACAGCGTGCGCCTGGGCGGTCGATGTGTCGAGCGCCGCCACCATGGTGCCGAAGGCCACCCCCTTCACCGCCCGGAGGCAGCGGATCATCCGGACGCTCTGCACGAGCACGGCGGCACAGAACATCATCGTCAAGATATTGGAGAGCATTGTAAATGTCATCGTGGCATTCCCTTGAACATGTCAGCCAGCATCCTGACGGCAATATTGCCGCGGCGTTGACCGATCTGGGCGCGTCCCAGCGGGATGCCGCCTGACTGGATCTCCAGCGCGTCGTCGGGCGCTGTGTTGAGCGTGATCGTCTGTCCTACCGCAAAGTCGCGAATTTCCTGGAGTCGAAGAACCTTTTCACCAAGCACCACGTCGACCGAAACCTCGGTCTTGAGCAGTTCCGCTGCCATGTGCTCTTCCCAGATGTTTCCGCGGCCGACCTTCTGGCCCATAAAGCGCTGGAGCAGCTTTTCGCGGACCGGCTCGATCGTGGCATAGGGTAGGAGGATACTGAATTTGCCGCCCCGCCCTTCCATGTCGACGCGAAATGTTGCGACGGCAGCGATGTTGGTGGGACCGGCGATCGCGGCGAAGCGCGGGTTGGTTTCAACCCGCTCCAGAACGATGCCGACCGGGGCGATAGGCTCGAACGCCGCGGAAAGATCTGCCAGCGCAAGTTCGAGCATCTTCGAGACGAGCGTCGTCTCGATCGTGGTGAAGGCCCGGCCCTCGATCCGCATCGGACCGCCGCCGCGCCGGCCACCGAGCAAGGCATCGACGACTGCGTAGATCAGGCTCGATTCGACGGTGATGACGCCGTAATTGTCCCACTCGACCACGTTGAACACGCCGATCATCGCCGGCAGCGCCAGCCGCCCCATGAACTCGCCGAACCGGATCGAGGTCAGTTCGTCGAGACTCACGTCGATCGCATCCGACGTCAGGTTTCGCATGCTGGTGGCGAAACTTCGCACCATGTGTTCGCATACCACCTCGAGCATCGGCAGGCGCTCATGGCTGATCACCTTCGATTCGATGACCGCTTTAAGTCCGCTCTTCCTGGCAAGCGGCGTATTGCCGCCGAACAGCGCGTCGATGCCGGCCTGGTCAAAGGCGTCGCCATCGCCGTCGCCCAACGACATGGTCGGCGCGGGGAGCTCGAAATCCACAAAATCGTCGCTCATTGCTGGATCAGATCCTGGATGAGGATGTCCTTGACCACGCCCGGCCCCATCGCGGTCGTCGCCCGCACCAACATCTCCTCCTTTATGCGGAAGACCGCGGCGGAGCCGGCCAGATCCTCCGGCCGCAACTCGCGCAGGAAGGGCTGGAAGGCATCGATAATGCGGGGGAGTTTCGCCTTGATCTCCTCACCCTTGGCGGCCGACGCCGGAACCAGCGTGAAGCGAATCTTCAGAAATCGCGCGGCGCCATCGGCGCCGCGCAGATTGACTACCATGGCCGGCGCATCGACATAGGTCGCATCACCTTCGTCCTTGCTTTCGACGCCTGGCTTGGCCGGCCCGCCCGACAGCAGCAAATAGGCCGTGACGCCGGTGCCCGCCAGTACCAGCAGGAGCGCTGCGCCGGCGATGACCAACAGGCGCTTGCTGAATCGGGGCGCCTTGGCTGGCGGCAGAGCATCGTCCTCGACGATCTCGCTGTCGGTTTCAGGTGCTGACAACAGGTTCCCTTTCGTCTGGCGCGATCATCGGAAATTGCTCGCCGCGCGTCGTTCGCTCGAATCCCCTCTAATATAGGAGGGTAATGCGGCAACTTCTGCCTAGTGCACTTCGATCGACGATTAATGCGGGAGCGAACACGGATGGATATCTCCTCCTATGTCCTGTTGAGCCACGAGCAGGCGCTGCAGCGCCGGCTGGACGTGACCGCCAACAACATGGCCAATACCAGTACGGTGGGCTTCAAGCGCGAGCAGCCGGTGTTTCATGAATATGTCGAGCAAGGCGGCGATGCCTCGGTGCCCTCGGCCAACACCACCTCTTATGTGCTCGACTACGGCGCGATCCACGATACCGGGATGGGCGCGTTCCAGCCGACCGGCAATCCGCTCGACGTGATGATCGATGGCCCAGGCTATTTCGGCGTGGAGGCGCCCGACGGGAGCACTGCCTATACCCGGGCTGGCTTCGTGAAGGTCCTGACGTCGGGAGACCTCGCCACTGCGGGGGGCCAGCGACTGCTCAACAGCGGCGGGAAGCCGATCAACGTCCCACCCGACCAGATCGCGACGCTCAGCATTGCGACCGATGGTTCGGTCATGAGCGCAAGCGGAGTATTGGGTCGACTCGCCGTGACCGCTTTCGCTGACGAAGCAGGCGTGTCGCCGCGTGGTGACGGCCTGATGGCCGCCTCCGGCGGTCGCGTACTGTCAGCCGCCGAGACCAAGCTTACGGCCGGCGGGGTCGAGGGGTCCAACGTGCAGCCGATCGTCGAGACCACGGCGATGGTCGAGATCCTGCGTTCCTACCAATCGAGCCAGCGCATGTCCGATAGTATCGAACAGATGCGTTCGCGTGCCATCGACAAGCTCGGCCGCTTCACCTGATCCACGACTCCCGATTTTCCAGAAAGGTATCCCATGCGCTCTCTCTCGATCGCTTCCACCGGCATGCTGGCCCAGCAGACCAATGTCGACGTCATATCGAACAATATCGCCAATATGAGCACCACCGCGTTCAAGCGTCAGCGGGCCGAGTTCCAGGATCTGTTGTACCAGCAAGTATCGCGTGCCGGCGCCGCTTCGGGTAGCGATTCGAAGCTGCCGACCGGCATCCAGATCGGCGCAGGCGTGAAAACCGGCGGCGTATATCGTATCGCCGAACAGGGCGCACTTTCGCAGACGGACAACCCGTACGACATGGCGATCCAGGGCAAGGGCTATTTCCAGATCACCATGCCGAGTGGTGAAACCGGCTACACCCGCGATGGCTCGTTCCAGTTGTCGGACCAGGGCGAACTCGTCACCGCCGACGGTTATCCCGTGCAGCCAGGCATCACCGTCCCACAAGGCGCTGTCGCCGTGACGGTTTCCAAAACCGGCGAGGTCCAGGTTACCCTGGCCGGGACGCCCGCACCGCAGACGATCGGACAGTTGCAACTCGCGACATTCGTCAACGAAGCAGGCCTCGAGGCGCTGGGGGGCAACAATTTCCTCGAGACCGCGGCATCGGGCCAGGCGACGATCGCTGCGCCCGGTCAACCGGGCTTCGGCACCATCACGCAGGGCTTTATCGAGCAGTCGAACGTCAACCCGGTCAGCGAGATCACGGCGTTGATTACCGCGCAGCGAGCCTATGAAATGAACAGTCGGGTGGTGAAGACGGCTGACGAGATGCTCGCCACCACAAGCCAGTTGCGCTGATATGCGATTGTTCGACGCGCTCTTGCTTGCTGGCCTGATTGTCTATGGCTTCGCGCCAGCCACCTCACAGGACCTCGCAACGACGCCCCAGACGATCGTCGCGCCCGTCCTGGATCACGCCGTTGCCAAGGGCGATCTGCTCGCGGCCGACGACTTCGTATCGCAGGACGTGCCTGTGGGGCAGGTACGCGGTGCTCCACGCCTGAAGGAAGTCGTGGGCATGGAGGCGGCACGGTCACTTTCCGCCGGGGCGGTCGTGCGCTCCTCCGATGTGATCCGGCCGCAATTGGTCCGGCGCGGCGAGCCCGTCGTTATCGCACTGCGCGACGGCGGTCTGTTGATCACCACCGCCGGGCGAGCGCTCGGCAGCGGCGCCGCCGGCGACTTTGTCCGCATTGTCAGCCTCTCCACCAACCGAACGCTCGATGCCGTCGTCGAAGGCACGGGCGCGGTTCGTGTCGCGACGCATTGATGACCATCGGGGACATATCATGAAGAAGATTCTTTCGCTGCTGCTTATCGCGACCGCGCTGTCAGGCTGTGGTGCGGTCGGCCGCCTGAAGGCGGTCGGCAAGGCACCCAAACTGACCCCGGCGGAGCAGATCGTCACGCCGACCATCGAGTCGTCCCTCGGCTTGCAGGGCGCCGCTAACCGTGCCGGCGCCGCCCCGGCGGTGGCACCGACGCCACCCGCGGCGAGCGCTTCGCTTTTCCGGACAGGTGGTGGCGCGTTCTTTCGCGACCAGCGCGCGGGCCGGGTTGGCGACATCCTGACGGTGCGCATCAACATCGCCGACAAGGCGGCGGTGGACAACACCACCACGCGCAGCCGGACGGGCTCCGAAAAATCCGGCATTGCGGCGCTGCTCGGGCTCCAGGCGCCGCTCGCAAGCCTGTTGCCGGGTGCGGTTGACCCGGCGAAACTCGTCGACACCAGTTCGACATCGCAAGCGAACGGCGCCGGCAACACCAGCCGCAGCGAGACGATCAACATGACCATCGCGGCGACCGTGGTAGGGGTCATGCCGAACGGCAATCTGATGATCCGCGGCAAGCAGGAAGTGCGCGTCAATTTCGAGCTGCGCGAGCTGGTCGTGTCGGGCATCGTTCGACCCGAGGACATCGCTCGCGACAACAGCATCCACCACACGCAGATTGCCGAGGCCCGGATCAGCTATGGCGGCCGCGGACAGTTGACCGATGCGCAGCAGGCACGCTGGGGCCAGCAAATCTACGACGCGCTCTTTCCATTCTGACGCTATTTGGGGCGTGCTGTCGTTAACTCCGCGCTAACCTTCAAAAAAGAGTGCGATCCGTTTTGATCATCCAATATTTCTTTCCACAATAGAGGGCGGACCGGAATGTTTTTCGGTCCGTCGCGGGCCAGCGGATCTGGCCCAGGCCGCAGAAGCGGCCTTCTATCCCAGAAGGAACGATCATGAGCTTTTCGGTAAACACCAACACTGGCGCAATGGCAGCTCTCCAGAGCCTGACCGCGACCAGCAAGTCGCTCAGCATGACCTCGGCCCGGATCACCACCGGTCTGAACGTCGCATCGACCAAGGATGACTCGGCATCGTATACGACTGCCCAGAGCCTCCGCGGCGATCTGGGTGGCTTGAAGTCGGTCTCTTCGTCCTTGGCGCGTGCCAAGAGCGTGACCGACGTGGCGATCGCCGGCGCTGAGCAGATTTCGGACATCGTCAACCAGATGAAGGCGAAAGCCTATCAGTCTGCTGATGCCGGGATCGATCAGGCGGCGCGTGACGGCATCAACAAGGACTTCACCGCCCTTCGCGATCAGATCACGACGATCGTCAACGCCTCCGACTTCAACGGGACCAACCTGTTGAAGGCAAGCGGCGGAGCGGTCTCCGCGCTCCAGTCGCTCCAGGACGGCAATAGCTCGACGACCGGCTGGCAGGCGGATTCGCTGTCGGTTGCCAACCAGGGTCTCGACCTTGGTGGCTCGGTTATCACCGTTGCATCGGGTGGTCAGATTAACACTGCCGCCGCCGCCACGACGATGATCGACACGCTGACGACGACCCAGACCAACCTCGCCACCTCGCTCAGCAAGCTGGGTTCGGCTTCGCGTCAGATCGATGCGCAGTCGGCCTTCACGAGCAAGCTGTCCGACGCGATCGACGCGGGTATCGGCAATCTCGTCGATGCCGATCTGGCGAAGGAATCGGCGAAGCTTCAGGCGCTTCAGGTCAAGCAGCAGCTTGGCGTGCAGGCCCTGTCGATCGCCAACCAGGCGCCGCAGACGATCACGTCGCTGTTCCGTTAAGGAGTGGCGACAGCCCCGGCGTGCCGGGGTGGTCGAAGGAAGGCCGGGATGTTTTCATCCCGGCCTTTTCCGTCTGACGGTCGCGCTGGTCGCGGACCTCTCGCTCGTCATGGCCGTCGGCGCATTTGGAGGAATCCGTGGTGTTTCCTAGAATTCGTGAGATCACCGATGCTTTCGGCGCGCGCTTGCGGGTGAGCGTCGAAGCGCATCCATCTGGGGCGCTGGTGTTGTTCGACCGTCCCGATCATGAGCGATATCCACAAGCGGTGCTTGACGGGTACGGCGCCGAAGTCCTGTGCGGTTACATCATCGCTGCGCGCCTGGCGCTGCCCGACGGCCTGCCCGATGAGACCGTCGACGGCCTGTTCGCCTCGCGCTTTACCCTGGCACACGACGACACCGTTGCGGTTGTGATGATGCAGAAGAACGATCGCAGGATATTCGCGATTCCGGCACCGTTCTGGGATCGGCTCTACGCCGAGCTGTGCGTGGTGATCGCCCATTCGCGTGAGTTGGGTCGGCGGTCGGTCAACCGCTTGCAGTGATCGGACACGGGCGGCGGACAGTATCCAGGAGCTTACGGGTATCTACCGAATGGTTGCCGCACCATCAGTTCGGGCATTGCGTCGCTATCGGAAACGATCGCAGCTCGCCCGGTCGGTGCCTCTGTCGTGTGTAATAGGAGTGTGGTTTGGACTTCGAACATGTCGGTCGTGATCAGGCATCACCATTCGATACGAGTGCTCGCCCTCAGCCGGAGTTTCGCATCAGCCTCACGCTGGCGGTAACCGACGCACAGGCGCTTTGGACGGCCGCTGCGGCAAAGTTGCTTTGCTCACCGGGCATGAGTCTGGACGATGTCCTGGATGTGATCGGCCCCCGCGAGGATCCCTCGATCATCGACTGCGTTGCGTTGATGGCCAAACCGATCGCGCTGCCGGGTTGTATGCTGGATGATTTCTGGATCGATTGCCTGCAAGGCTGTCCGCCGCGCACCGATGTCCCGTCGGCGGTGCAGGCGCTGCGGCTGGCGTCGCCGGAAGCGCCTTCGCGGCGACCGCCGAGCGCGCATCGCGCGCCGGCGGGGCTGAGGTTGTGCGCGACTGCCCCTGCCGAAATGGCGGCTCCAGCCAACTAGACTAAGGTCGGGTCCGTGCGTTCGATCGATGGCCTGCCGAACCGATCTTGTTGTGATTTTCGGTTTGCACAGGAGGCGCCTCGCGGCGCCTTTTTGGCGTGCGCGTACCGTGCCCCCTAGCCCGGTGTGTCGTGCGCAGCGACATGGTCGATGCGGATCGCGGCGATCGCGTGCACAATAAGCGTAATCGTTGACGCGACGTGTCGCGCCGCGCGGCCGGGCTTTTGCCGTTTCCCCGGTTAGCTGCGCGCCTGTCTCTCACGACAACGAATGCGGCACTATCAGAAATAGGAAGGGCGGGCTTCGGGGGACACCCGCCCTTCCTGTCTTCGCGAATACAACCGTCGGTTGTGAAGAAGAGACACGGAACGGAGGGGGCGCCGATCCGTGTCTCTGTCTCATTATAGGCGCATTCTCGCTCGTCTATCGCTTGGCATCAATTATAAACACCTTCTGCAGCACCCTCGCGACTCCCCTAGCCGTTGCTCGCCGCCAGGCGGAGCAGCGTATCGATCGACATCGGCACGCCGTTGACGCCGAGCGACAGGACGCCGTTCTTGACGCTCACATCGTTGACGTTGCCCGTACTGTTGATCGTTGTCGGAACGAAGGCCCCAGCCGCATCGATCGCCTTGAGCGACAGGGTATAGGCCCCGCTCGGCGCCTTCGTGCCGTCCGCCAACGTGCCGTCCCAGCTGTAATTGCCGCTTGCGCCGGCAAGATCGAGTGCGCGCGTGAACACCGTGGCGCCCGAAGCGTCGCTGATGGTCACGGTCCCCGACGTCATCGGGCGATCCGCTGCGTAGTTCCAACTGGCGGGCGCGGTCCCCAGCCCCGACACTGCTGAATTGAACACCGCGTCGCGGCCGATGAAGCCCGATGCCTGCGACAAATCCTGCGTCGAAAGTCGCGCGAGAATATCCTTCAGCGTGCCGCTCTGCTGCACGCTCTGCTCGACCTGCGAATATTGGACGAGTTGCTGGGTATATTGGGTGCTGTCCATCGGGCTCAACGGGTCCTGATTTTGCATCTGCGTCGTGAGCAGTTTCAGGAACATGTTGAAATCAGCGCCAGTCGCGGTCTTCGCGTTGGCGGCGACCGGTGCGAGGATTTGCTGTGTCGAGGTGGTGGTGGCGGGAATGATCGACATGATAGGTGGCTCCTATGCCAAGAGATCGTAGCGGCCGCTGGTGCGTACCGGTCGGTAGGGGGTGCCTTCGAATTCGTCGGTAAAGATGCCGTCCACCTGGCGGGCGGATTTCGGATCGGCGGTGAGCCACGGGCTGCGCGGCTGGCCGCCATTGCCGCCGCCATCGTTCTGGAAGCGCAGGCTCTGTGCATCGCTGCGTACGCCCGCGTCGTTCAGAGAACGGCTGAGATCGGCGCTGTCGCGGCGCAGCATGTCGAGCGCCACGGGGCTGTCGGCGGCGATGACCGCGTGCAAGCCGCCGCGCTCGTCGAACGACATCCGAACCTCGATCCGACCAAGTTCGGCGGGATCGAGGCGGACGATCAGTTCCTCGCCTCCGGCAGAAATGCGCCGTGCGATCTCCACTCCCACTTCACGGCCAATCTGTCCTGGTTGCGCGGTGACCACCGGCATGTCGGTGGTAACGACTTGGGGTTTGTGAAGGGCAGCAGCGATGGGGCGCGGGGTAACGTCCGGCGGTGGCGGGGCCGGAAGGCCCCCTGGCGCGGTGGACACGTCTTCCAGCGCAAGGCCGTCGGCAGCGCTGGTCTTCGGCGCGTAAAGCTCTGCCGGCACGGCTGTCGCGTCCGGTGCCGGCGAGGCGATGGCGGGTGATCGCGCCGGAGTCGAAGCGATCGCGCTGACCCCGGAGCCGGAGCGGCGTTCCGTGTCGTCGCCGGTCTTGACCCGCCCAGGGTTATGCGAAAGCGACGCCGCCGTTTCGATGAGGTGCGCTCCGGCTGGCATTGGGACGGATGGCGCTGTCGCCGGGGAGGCGACGACGACGCCAGTGGCGGCGGGCGCGATCTCGCCAGTCGTAACCTCGGCCGCGCGCTGCGCGGTCGAGCTGTTGGCGACGGGCGTGGCTTCGATCAGTGCTGCGGGAACGAACGGTGCCGCCGCTATTACGCCATCAGGGGGTTGAGCGATGCCGGGCAGGGGAGCTGCTTCGCTCGCCTTAACTTGCCTGCCCGGTGCCGTTCTCGATCCATGACGCGGCGCACTTTCCTTCACCGGCGCCATTGCTGATGCCGCGCGGCGCTCCGGAGCGGCGGGCGTTGGATCGACCTGGGGTTGGGGCACGAGCTGGACCGGGGCAAGCGCCACCGACGCCATGGATACTGGTTGCGGTTGCGGAGCGGGGGCGGTCGCGGGGGGCAGGACATCTGCCGCGCCAGGGTCTTTCTCGTCGGATGGGTCGCGAGTCCCGGCCGGCGCCTCCGCCGACGCCGAGCGGTCGCTGGGCGCGGTAGGCGACGCTACCGGCGCTTTTGAAAGGATCTGGGCAGCAAGGACGGTCGGCAGCACCGCGATATCCGCAGGCGCATCATTCGGGGTGATCGGCGGAGCCGCGGAGGCTGTCGTCGCAACTGCTGGTTGCGGTGTCGAAGCGAGCCGGACGTTAGGCGCCACGTCGGGGGCGTTTCGTGGGATCGCTCCCACTGGCGCGTCGGCGTCGGGAGCAAGCACTTTCGCCGCGACGGGAGTGGGGCTGCTTGCCAATATGGGCGGTGGCTCGGTGGCAGCGAATGCGGTCGATGCCGCTTGCAATGCCAGAGGGGAATCTGGCTGCGGATCATTCGGAGAACCACCGACGGCAAATGACTCCTGCGCGGCTGTCGCGACGGGATGATCCTGGCGTGCGGTGCCGGCCGATCGTGGTTCGTCTGCCGGTTGCGACATCGTCTCGACGTCCGTGGACGTGCGCTCGCTGATCGCATCGGAAGTGGTGAGCGGGAGCGACGGGTTTGCGACCGGGGCTGCAAGCTTCGCCGTTGTCCGCTCGCTTCCCACAGCGGCAGCGGCAGGCAGGGGCGACGCGTTTGCGCCCTGGGCAGCAAGCTTCGCCGTTTTCCGCTCGTTCCCCACAACGGGAGCGGCAGGCAGGGACGACGGGTTCACAACTGCGGTGGTGAGGTCGGCAATTGTCCGGTTGATTGCGGAATCGGCAGCGGCCAGCGGCGACACCCGGCTCGACACGGCCGTTGCGGGAGCGGCCGTCAGGCGCGGGTCCAATGACCGGGTTGCGGCTGGCGAAGGCAAGCCGCTTGCTTCCACGGTCGCGATGCCGACGGCTGGGCCGTTCACCACCGTGTCGGATACGGCGGTCGCAGGCGAGATGGTCGTGGCAATATTCGTGGCGTGGGCAGGCAGGCGGACCGTCTCCGCGTCGGCAGCTGCGACCTGAGGCAGGGGGATAGCCATTACCGTGAGAGCCTGGGTGGCGGGGTGGGCGTTCCCCGCGTCGAACGCGACGACCGCGGGCAAGGGGTTTGCTATCGCAGAGATGGTCGCAGCCGTCGGAAGGGCGGTTGCGGCGTCATACGTCGCGGCTGGGTGCAGAGCGTTCATGACCGTGACTGCAGTTTCGGCGACCGGAGGGCCGATCGCCACGCCGGACGTTGCGGTGGCGGACAAGGGGCTCGCTACCTCAGCTCCCGTTACAGCACCGCCAGTCGGGCGTACGGTCACTGGACCAAACGCGGAGACCTGCAGGAAATAGCTTGCCGCGACGGTTGCGGCACTCGCGCCCGGACGTCCGGGCGATGCGCCGAACGACGCGGTGATCGGCGTGAAGCTTGCCACCGAAGCGACGACATCGGCAGTCGAGCCGGCGGTGATCACGCCCCCCGTCGTGACATGGGGGGAGGTCGCACCTTGGGATGAGTCGGGCGGTGTACCGGTTCCTGCCGGCATAGCGGGCAGCGTCGACGTGATTGCCGCCGCGACACCCGTCGATAGTGCGTCGACCATCGCCAACGCGAAGCCAGCTGTCGCATTCGCCGCTGGCTTGGCGGCACTCGCTGGCAGTTGTGGCGAAGTCGGAATTCCCGTCGCGGCGAAGTTCATGCATTGCCTTTCCGGCCGGCCCGCAGACCCACCGGTTCATTATAGAGGGGCGACGGCCAACCGGGTTTCATCCGATCGTTCCCAGCGCACGAATGCGCGCCCGGGCGTGGATTTCGTTTTGCGACAGCACGACCGTCGCCGGCCGCACGCGCTCGATGATCGACCGAACGAAGGGGCGAATCGCCGGGTTGGTCAACATGCACGGAATTTCGCCTCCCGCCGCCAGCCGGTCATAGGTTTCGCGGACCGAGGCGATGAAAGCCTGAAGGCTGGACGGGGCCATCGCCAGATGGCGATCGTCGCCCAGGCCGACGATACTTTCCGCGAATTCCGCGTCCCACCGCGCCGACAGCGTGAGGATCGGAATCGCGCCCTGGTTGGTCTGCTGCGCCGATATCTGGCGGGCAAGACGACCACGGACATGCTCGGTCATCTGAACGAGATTGCTGCTGAGCGGGGCGGCCTCGGCGATGCCCTCCATGATCGTCGGGATGTCGCGGATCGAGATCCCTTCGGACAGCAGGTTCTGGAGGATGCGCTGCACGCCGGAGATCGAGATCTTCGAAGGAACGATTTCAGCGACCAGTTTCTCCGAATCCTTGTGGATTTCGGTGATCAGCTTGTGGGTCTCGGTGAACGACAGCAGGTCGGCAATATTGTCCTTCACCAATTCGGTCAGATGCGTTGTGATAATCGTGCCGCAATCGACGACGGTCAGCCCGCGCACGCCCGCTTCGTCACGAAGCGCGCGATCGATCCACAGCGCGGGCAGGTTGAAGACCGGCTCGCGCGTCTCCTCGCCGGCGATGCCCAGATTGCCGCCGCCGGCATTGATGACGAGTAGTTTATCGAGCCGAATCTCCCCGCGCGCCGCCTCGGTTTCCTTGATGTAGACGATATATTCGTTGGCCTTGAGCGCCATGTTGTCGATGATGCGCACGGCCGGCAACACGAAGCCGAAGTCGAGCGCCATCTGGCGCCGCAGCGCGCGAACCTGGTCGTCAAGCCGGGGTTCGGCGTTCGAATCGTTGATCAGCGGGAGCAACGCGTAGCCGATTTCCAGACGCACCGCGTCGATCGCCAGCGTCCGCGAGACCGGCTCGTCGACCTGCTGCGCCGTGCGATCGGCATTCGCCTCGGCCATCCGCTCGGCGAGTGCGTCGCTCTCGGCGCGCTTGCTCATTTTCCAGGCCAGCCAGCCGCTCAGCGCCGAGAAGGCGGCAAACGGCACGAACGGAAGCCCCGGCATGATCGCCAGCCCGCCCATCAGCAGCGCGACCATCCCGAACGCCTTGGGATAGCGGCCCAGCTGGATGCCGAGCGCGTTGCCGGTCTTGCCGGTAATGCCGCCTTTCGACACCAGCAGGCCGGCGGCGGTCGAGACGATCAGCGCCGGGATCTGGCTGACCAGACCGTCGCCCACGGTCAGGATCGTGTAGGTGTGGAACGCCTCGCCGACCGGAACCCCGTGGATCGCGACGCCGATGATCAGGCCGACAACGACGTTGATGGCCGTGATGAGCAGTCCGGCGACGGCATCGCCCTTCACGAACTTCGACGCGCCGTCCATCGCACCATAGAAGCCGCTTTCGGCCTCGATCTCGGCGCGGCGCTCGCGCGCCTGGATCTCGGTGATCATGCCGGCTGAGAGGTCGGCGTCGATCGCCATCTGCTTGCCGGGCATCGCATCGAGGCTGAACCGCGCGGCGACTTCCGCGATGCGCCCGGCGCCCTTGGTGATCACGACGAAGTTGATCACCACGAGGATCGCGAAGATCGTCAGTCCGATGACCGGCTCGCCGCCCATCAGGAACTCGCCGAACGCGCCGATCACGCCGCCTGCGGCATGGCTGCCCTCATGCCCGTGAGAAAGGATGAGGCGGGTCGACGCGAGGTTGAGTCCAAGGCGCAGCATCGTGGCGATCAGGAGAATCGTCGGAAAGGCCGAAAGCTCGAGCGGCTTTTCGATGAACAGCGACGTCATCAGGATCATGACGGACAAGGTAATCGAAAGCGCGAGCCCCATGTCGAGCATCCAGGGCGGCAAGGGCAGGATCAGCATCGCGATGATCGCGATGACGCTCCCGGCCAGCGCGAGATCGCGACCGAGCCCGAAGCGTTTGATCAGGTCGTTGAGCGCGTTGCTCACGGTGCTCGACCGTTCAGGGTGCAGGGGGAAACGGCAATGCCAGCCTCGATAAAGGTCTTCAGCTTGTTACGCATCGTCCGCACCGAAATGCCGAGGATGGTCGAGGCCGATGTGCGGTTGCCGCGGCAATGCCTGAGGGTACGGAGGATCAGGTCGCGTTCCATGTCCTCGACAGTACTAGCGACGAATGGCGCACCCAGCGTATCGGTCGGTGCCACGCGGGGGGCGCCGACGCCATATCCGTCCGCAGTGACGATCGCGCTCGCGGCGATCCGGTCTTCACGGTTGAGCAGCACGGCGCGGTGAACAGTATCCTCCAACTCACGCACGTTGCCCGGCCAGCCATGGTGTTGCAGCAAGAAGGCGGCCTCGTCGCTGAAGGCGCGGACCGGCAGGTCATTGGCCAGCGCGAAGCGCTCGCCGAAATAATTTGCGAGCGGCAGGATATCCCCCGCGCGAGCACGTAATGGCGGCACGACGATCCGCAACAGTCCCAGTCGCGCCAACAGGTTGCCATTGAACAGGCCCTTGCCGACCAGGAGGTCGAGATCGGAGGCAGTGCTGGCGATGACGCGAGCGCTCGTTGCCGTCAGATCGGGGCCGCCATTCGGTGTGGCGTGCCCCTGCATCATTGTGAGCAATCGCACCTGGAGCAGCGGGGAGAGCGCGTCGACGTCGCGCAGGAAGATCGTTCCCCCGACAGCCTCCTCGATCCGCCCGCGGCGCCGCGCGACGGCACCGGAAAAGGCGCCTGCCTCGTGTCCGAACAGTTCCGATTCCAGAATATCGTCGCTGCCGCCGGCGCAATCGACGATGAGGAAGCGACCCCGCCGTCCCGAGGCGCCATGGACAGTGCGCGCCAGGATTTCCTTGCCGCATCCGGGTTCACCGACAAGCAGGACCGGCGCGTTCGAATGCGCCATCGCAAGTCCGAGCTCCATGGCACGCTCCAACGACGGATCGGTGCCGACCATACGCGTGCCGTACTGGGCGACCGAGAGAATGGCTGCGGCGATGAGATCCGCCTGGGGTGGGAGCGGCACGTAGTCGCGCGCGCCGGCACGGATGGCGGCGACCGCCCGATCCGCAGAGGCATCAATCCCGCAAGCGAGTACGGGAACGGCGATCCGTTCTGAGCGAAGCTGCGCGATAAATCCGGCAATGTCCTCTTCGATATCGATCATGACGATATCGCCGCCAGCGTCGCGCAGCATCTGTAGCGCTCCGGTCGCGCAGTCCGCCAAGGCGACATCTGCACCGGATTCGCGCGCCATCGCCGCGGCGAGGTGAAACTCGCTATTCGGCGCGCCGACGAGCAGCAGGTGAATCGGACCGGTCGTGTGCATCTGGTCAACGCTCCTGGCGGACGATTTCGGTCAGCGTAACGCCGAGCGAATTTTCGATCAGGACGACTTCGCCGCGCGCGATCAAGCGGTTGTTGACGAAGATGTCGACCGGTTCGCCGACGCGCCGGTTGAGCTCGATCACGGCGTTGGCCTTGAGCTGCATCAGCGCGCCGATCGCGATTCGCGAACGACCGAGTACGGCCTGCACTGTGACCGGAACGTCGTGGACTGCCTCCAGGCTGGAATAGGCGTCGCCCGCAGGTTGTGCCTGATCGTCCGCGGCGCCGAAATCCTCGAGTGGAGGAAAATCGCCCGCCGCGGTGTCGGTCGCCGGCACCACGTCGTGAGGTTCGATGTCCATGGTCGTGGGGCTTTCCATCATGTGTTCATCCATTGGCGGATAACCGAGGCAGATTCGGCCGGGCTGCCGGAAATGGCGTCACCGATCTTTTTGAGCGAAGACATCTTGATCCGGCCATCGACCTGGGCGAGCGCGATTTCCTGATCGAGCAGCGCGGTATCTGCGCCGGCCTCGCGCATCGCCTCGATCTGCAGCATCGCGGCGGGATCGCCGCTCGCGACAAGCTCGGCGAGCGCCTGGGTCTGGGCGGTCTGGGCGGTCAGCAACCGTGCTTCCTCGGCATTCAGCGGCGCCGCGCCCGTGGGCCGCAGCATCCTGAGCGCGATCAGCCCGACTGCCGCGATCACCAGCAGCTTGATGAGGCCGTACAACTGGTCGAGCGATACCCAGGCGAACCACCCCGCCTTGGTGTCCGGCAGCACGTCGGCGGCCGCAAAGACCATGCTTTCCACCACCACGCTGTCGCCGCGCGACGCGTCGAACCCTACCGCGTTCTGCACCAGCCGGGTCAGCCGTTCGATTTCCGGTGCAGGCAGGCCCTTGCGGCCGCCATCGACCATCACCGCGACCGTTAGCCGAGTCAGCTTGCCCGGTGAACGCACGGTCACCGTGTGGGTCTGGCTGTTTTCGTAGGTGGTATCCTCGGATGTCTCGTTGCGTGCAGATTTGCGGGTGTCACCGCCTGGCCCACCGCCGGCGCTGGCGCCCTGATTTTCCGGAAGTTGCGCTGCAACCGATGTGCCGGGCGCCGCCGCGGCATTTTCGTTGCTCTGGTCGCCGCTTTCGACGGTAACCTGATGGCCGATTACTTGCTTGTCAGGATCGAAGACGCTTGTTTCCTCGCGCGTCTGGTCGCGCCCGACCTGGGCGGACACCTCGGCGCGCACCTTGCCCACGCCGATGATCGGCTCGAGCATCGCCTCGATCTGCGACCGAAGTCGACCCTCGATGCCGGCCTCGCGGTCATCGGCCTGCGATGCGCCGACCTGGTCTGCTTCGCCAGCGCGCGCCAGCAGGGCGCCGGTCTGGTCGACGATCGAAACTTGCTCGGGGGATAGCTCGGGAACCGACGATGACACCAGATAGCGAATTGCCTGTACCGCGCCAGCCGGAAGCCGGCCGTTGGTCTTTACCGTGACTCCGGCGGTCGCCTTGCGCGATTCGGCCGCGAACATTGCCCGGTCCGGCATCACGATATGGACCCGGGCGCGGCTAACATTGTCGAGGCTTTGGATCGACTTCTCGAGTTCGCCTTCGATCGCACGGGTCTCGTTCATCCGGGCGCGCGACGAGGAAACACCGAACGGCTCCTCGGCATCGAGGACCTCGTAGCCGACCTTGCCACTGAGCCTGTCGGCCGCCATCGACATGCGAAGCTCTGCGAGCTTCTCCTGCGGGGCCATGATCGAGGTTCCGTCCGCCGAAAGCTGGAAAGGAATATTCTGTGCGGTCAGTTTGGTGGTGATCGCCTGCGCAACCGATGGATCGAGATCCGTGTAGAGGAAGCCCATTTCGCTGGGCGTGCCGCGGAGCGCTACCGCTGCAAGCACACCAAGCATCGCAAGAGCGACACCGCCCATGATCATCAGCCGGCGGGCACCAAGCTGTGCGATAAATTTACGCAATCCGTCCAAGATCGGCCCCACTGCTGCAATCGGGGCGAGAACCCCTCCCGTTCATTATAGGTGGGTGCGACGGAAAATTTTGCCGGGTGGGTAAAACTTGCCGATCAGGCCGAAAGATCGGCCCGGCTGCGGCCGGGCAGGTCGAGCTCCGCCAAAATTGCGGTGCGCCGTGCATCGGCATCGAGCGCGAGTCCACCTTGCGTCCAGGAGATCAGGGCATCGCCGATAGCGAGCCCCGGATCGGCAACGAGCGTCAACGAGAGGCGGCGTCGCTCGCGGCTCTGGCGACCCGCGATCAGCGCCTCCATCTGCTCGATCAGCGCCGGATTGACGCGAATCTGCAATTCCTGCCCGCGGGCGACCTGGGTCAACACCCGCGCGATCGCTTCATCGATTGCCAGCGTCGGATCGGCCTCGAGCGCACGCGCGGCGAGCCCGTCGGCTGCAGCCATTGCCACATCGGCGGCGGCTTTGGAGAGACGCTGCTCGATCACCTCGAACTCGCCCTCAACCGTTTCGATCGACGCGTGCAGCGCGTCCGTCGCGGCCAGCAGAGCAGATGCGGTTTCGCCGCGCGCCTGGGCCAGGCCGGCCTCGAAGCCATCGGCATGCGCCACGGCGACACCGGTCTCGAACCGCAATTTTAGCAGTTCAAGTTCGGCGGTCAGCGCGGCGACTTCCGGCGAATCCTGATCCGATCCCGCGAGGGTCGCCGCCTTTGGCAGCGTGAATATCCGGTCGAAGGCGAAAGGCGTTATGTGAAATGAAGCGTCCATCAATCATCCCCGGTTGCGAAGAGCGGCGTTCAAAGGATCATCGCATCGTCGTTCTTCGGATCGACGAGCACGATCTCTCCGCGGTCGGCAAGCGATTTGGCAAGACGTACGAGCGCGCTCTGCGCTTCTTCGCAGTCCCGTGCGCGAACCGGGCCCATCCCCGCCATGTCCTCCTTGAGGAGCTTTGCCGCGCGCTCGGTCATGCCGCCGAAGAACAGCTGGCGCATCTCGGCAGGAGCGCCCTTCAGCGCCATCGCCATCTCGCGCTTGTCGGCGTTGCGGACGATCGTCGCGATCGCCGGGGCCATGAGATTGCCGAGATCCTCGAAAGTGAACATCAGCGCGCGAATCCGTTCGGCGGCCTCCGGCGCGCGCTCGTCGAGTGCGGTCAGCATCGCTTCCTCGGTTGCGCGGTCGAGGGCGTTGAACACCTCGGCCATCGTTTCGTGCGGGTCACGCCGTTGCGAGCGCGACAGGTTGCTCATGAATTCGTTTTTCAGCGTATGCTCTACCTCGATCAGAACTTCCTTCTGCACCGTATCCATGCGCAGCATGCGCATGATCACGTCGACCGCCAATTCGCGCGGCAGTTCGGCCAGGACGCGGGCACCGTGATCGGATTTGAGCTTGCTGAGGATCACCGCCACCGTTTGTGGATATTCGTTCTTGAGATAGGTCGCTAGAACAGTCTCGCTGACATTGGACAGCTTGTCCCACATCGTGCGCCCGGACGGACCGCGGATATCCTCCATGATCTCCTTGACCCGGTCTCCCGACAGGATTCCGTCGAGCAGCCGCTCGGTCGTCTCGAACGAACCATGGAGCGAGGCCATGCTGGACACCTCTCCCGAAAACTGGATCAGGAGATGTTCGACAACCCCGGAAGGTACGCGCCCGAGTTGGGAGATGCAGGCGGACAGTTCGCGGACCTCATCGGTCGAGAGCAGTTCCCAGATCGGTGCGCCATGTTCCTTGCCGAGCGCGAGCATCATTGCCGCCGCTCGTTCCAGCCCCGAAAATTTCTTCAGTTCGGGGGGCTGGGAGGTCAACGCCATCATGTTCATCGGCATCCAGACATATATTGAAGGTTAATGCGCGGCCCTGGTCCGGGATGCCTCTATTATAGGAGGGATACGGAACAGCGGAGCCGGAGCAGCAATGACATGACGATTAATATGTCGAATGGCCTGGCCGCCCTTTCGATGCTTTCCGGCACCAACAGCTATTCCGATTTCAGCTCCACGCCCGTCTTCGAGACGCGCGCGGTGCGCGCTGCCAAGGCGCAGTTCACCCTCGCGGCAACGACGCCGCCATGGAAGGAGCCGGCCAGCACGACTCCCGAGTCGGCGCAGGTTTCGGCCATCAAGCGGCTGGCTTCGATCATCGACACCAGCGTTTCGACCCCCAATGCCGGCTCCGCCGATATCCAGACGGCCTTCACCGCCTACAAGGCGCTCTCAAAGCTCAGCCTGCTGGCCACCGCTGCTGCGCGAACGACCGCCTCCGCCGCCGAACGCACCTCGCTGCAGGCGGCCTTCGGCAAAGGGCTGCTCGACCTGCAAAAGTTCCTCGGCCAGGCGCCATCGGACAAGGTCGAGCTTTCCTTTGCGCTGCCCACGCGCCGTGCCGAGACCGTTGCGGTCGCCCCGTCCGATCCGGTGAAGTTCACCGGCACAGGCATTCTCGCCGCACGCGACACGCCGTTGCCCGGGTTGACCGGCAATGAAATCCTCAGCGTCTCGCTCGACAAGCCTGGCAGCAGCGACACGATCACGGTCGATCTGTCGCAAACCGCGCAGCCACCAACGCTCGATTCGGTCGCCACTGCGATCAACGCAGCGATCACGGCGATCCCGATGCGCAATCCAGATGGCTCTGTCGTGCTCGACGCCGATGGCAATCCCAAACCGCGCTGGCTGGTGAACTTCCAGCCCGACAAAAGCACGGGGAAATGGGGCATGTCGGTGAACGCGCCCAACAGCGCCGAGCGTGTTTCGATCGACCAGGTCGGGGCACCGGACGCGCTGGTGGTTGCAACCGGTCAAACCGCGCTCGATGCACCGGCGGTCACCCAGATCTTGCGTTTCGACGATGTCGCCGGGGCGATGACTCGCAAGCCTGAAGCAACGATCGCGGCGCTCGACAGCGTGGCGACCGCGCGTGCCAAGCTGACTGCCGCCACCCCTGCCAAGGGCGCCACTGCGACACCCACCACGGTTCAGGCACCGACTACGGCACAGGCGATCGCGACCGACGCCGCAGGCTTCAGCTACGTTGTCGGGACGACCAGCGGCGACCTGCAGTCGAACCGATCGAGCGGCACGTCCGACCTGTTCCTGACCAAGATGGACAGCGAAGGTGCCGTCGTCTGGCAGCGCAGTCTCGGCGCCGCGGGTGCGACGCAAGGCGCCGCCGTCAGCGTGTCGGCGAGCGGAGACGTGACCGTCGCTGGCACCGTCAGCGGCACTTTCGACGGCGCCAGTTCGGACGGCGATATGCTGGTCACGCAATTTAATGCGCAGGGCGACGAGAAATTCACCACCGTCGTTCATGCGCTCGGCGCAGATACCGCCAGCGCGATTGCGGTTGGCGCGGATGGCGCGATTTTCGTGGGGGGGAAGTCGGCAACCGGAGGAGGCGACGCCTTTCTCGCGCGGCTCGACACGGCCGGCAGACTCGTCGAGCGCCGGACGATCGATGGCGGCGGCAGCGAGGCGATCAAGGCGCTCGCGATCGGCCAGGACGGCAATCTGCTGGCGCTCACCAACGAGAATGGCGATGCCAGGCTGCGCAGCATCAGCGCGGCCGCTCTTGGCACAGATCTCGGCAGCCTCTCGCTCGGCCATGCCGATGCGCGCGCGATTGCCGTCGCCGCCGATGGCACGATCGCGGTTGCCGGGGCGACGAGTGCCGCTCTCACCGGTACCCAGGCCAATGCCATGGGGGCCGGGCGCGATGGTTTCGTCGCGCGCATCGACAGCGCGCTTTCGGGGGCCACGACGTCCTACATTGCGACCGCCGGTGACGATCAGGTCGATAGCGTCACCTTTATGAATGGCGCGCTTTACGTCGGCGGCCGCACGACGGGGGATCTCGATGGCACGCGGCGCGGCGCGGTCGACGGGTTCGTCAGCCGCATCGACGCGAGCTCAGGTGCCGTTCTGAGCAGCAACCAGTTCGGCCAGACCGCATTGCGCACCGAGCCGGTTCGCATCGCCGCGGCGAGCGGCGGCGATAGTGTTCTGGGCGCGCTCGGTCTGCATCGCGGTACGCTCAATCCGGAAGCATCGATCAAGCTTGTCGCGCAGACCAGCCTGCGCGCCGGCGACGAGTTCTCGCTGCGCATCCAGGGCGGTGCCGCGAAGAAGGTCGTGATCGAGGCAGACGACACGATGACGACGCTGGCTGATCGCATCCGCCGGTTGACCGGATCCAAGGCGACGGTCACGACCGCGCTGGTTTCGGGCTCGATGGTCTTGCGCATCGACGCGAAGACCGGCTCTTCGATCGCGCTTGTCGCGGGCGCGAAGGACAAGGATGCGCTGGCGAAGCTCGGACTTGATCCTACGCGATTGTCGGTCCCCGTTGTCACCGCCAACAATGCCCCCAAGGTGCATCCGGGGGGAAATTTCGGACTTGCGCTGACCGAGGCGCTGAACATCACGACCAGTAAGGACGCCGCGACGACACTGACGGTGATCAAGAACGCGATCTCGACGACGCAAACGGCCTATCGTTCGCTCTATTGGGACACCGGCAAGGCCGCGCTCACCAACGGATCGAAGGCGACGGCGATGACCGCGGCGCAGAGCGCGCAGCTCGCCAGCTACAAGGCAGCGCTCGCGCGGCTCACACCGGCGGCCGATACGACCACCAGTTCCTTTTACACGGGTTTTTGAAGATGCCGGTTTCCACGCCCCCGCTGCTCGCCGGAATCGGTCTGGCGATGAAGCATTTGTCCGAGCGCCAACGTGTCATCGCGCAGAACATCGCCAACAGCGAAACCCCCGGTTTCAAGGCGCGCGACGTCAACGCGCCGAATTTCGCGAGCCTGCTGTCCGCGCAGGACGGCGGCAAGCCGTCGGTCGCACGGCCGCGGATCGCCATCACCAGCGGCATGTCGGCTTTGGGCGCGCGCCAGCCGATGGCCGGCGACATCGTGCTCGATGCCGCTACCACCGAAACCAAGCCCGACGGCAACAATGTCGCGCTGGAGGATCAGTTGCTGAAGATGGGGCAGGTCCAGGCCGACTTCGCGACCTTGACGGGCCTGTATCGCAAGCAGCTGGCGTTGCTCAAAACGGCGATCGGCCACGGCCAATAAGGCTGGCCACAGGCGTGTGTTGACGGATTTCGGCTTGGCTGGTTGCTATTAGCCACGCCACGCCACTCTTGCAGCGTGTGCCTGAAGATGCCGTGTCTCGACCAATGCCGTGACCACCAGCAGGTCCGCCGCGCCTTGATCAGGACGGCGATGCTCACGCGCTAACAACGCCGCCTACAGGCTCGAATTGACCGATATCGGGGTGGCGATCTCGGTCCTGCACAGAGCACCACTCGCGCCATAGATCGCGCTACGGGTGCCGGACAGGCGCCGTGCCTCGGTTGCGACCGCGCTCATCATCTCGGTCGACAGATCGATCTGTCTTTCGAGCACGCGGGCATTGACCTGCGCGGCGGCACCGAGATGGCGGATCGAGGCGGTCAACGTGTCGCGCGTTTCAGCATCGAGCGTGCTGAGCCAATCCGCCCGCTTGCGGCCATGCTCAGCCGTCTTGGTCTCGAGCGCCGCGACGAGCTTGATCTTGGCAGCCGCCATCTCGGCGAAATCCTGGTGTCGGCCTGGCGCAAGCAGCCGGGCAGTCTCTTCTTCCATGATCGCAATCAGCGACTTCAGGATATCGATGAACTCACTGGCCATTGTCGGACCCCCCTTGCATTTTGATAATCTGCGCCATGACAGCCGGAGCCAGACCGATCCCGCCCTTGCTGGCCATGGCCGTACCGAGCTTTTCCGCCAGCACGCCACGAAACATCTCTTCGCCATGGCCGCCGGAGAACTGGTCGCCGACCTCGACGCTTTCCATCATCAATTGCGTCATTTGCCCGAGGAACACCGCCTCGAACTTCTCGGCGGTCTGTTTCGCGGCCGCGACCTTGGGCGACGGCGTCGCGGCCGGGGTTGGGTTTGATGCCGGCGCGATCGGTGCGACCGACATCACTGGACCTCGATTTCGGCTTGCAGCGCGCCTGCGCTCTTGACCGCCTGAAGGATGGTGATCAGGTCGCGGGGGCTGACGCCGAGCGTATTGAGACCGCTCACCAGTGATTTCAGCGATGTGCCGCCTTTGAGCAGCGCCAGCGACTTTCCGCCGCCGTCGTCGACCGAGATTTGGGTGCGTGGCAGGACCGTGGTCGTGCCACCCGATAGCGGTGCGGGCTGCGAGGCGACGGGCATCTCCGAAACGCTGATCGTCAGCCCGCCCTGTGCGATCGCGACCGGGCTGATCTGAACGTCGGTGCCCATCACCACCGTGCCGGACGCTTCGTTGATCACGATCCGCGCGGGCTGGTCGACCGTCACCTCGAGATTTTCGATGTCCGAGATCAGGCTGATCAGCGATCCGGTGAAGCCGCCGCGTGCCGCGATTTCCACCGTCGCCGGGTCAAGCACTTCGGCTACCTTGTCGAAGCGACGATTGATCGCCGAGGCGACATTCTGCGCGGTGGTGAAATCGGGATTCTTGAGGGCGAGCTTCAGGCTGATGGCGGATTTGAACGCGAAGTTGACCTCGCGTTCGACGATCGCACCGCCGGCAATGCGAGCCGAGGTCGCCACGCCGCGCGTGACGCTCGCGCCGGCGCCCTGCGCCTTGAAACCGGAGAGCGCGACGGGACCCTGCGCGACGGCGTAGATTTCGCCGTCGAGTGCGCGCAACGAGGAGACGAGCAGCGTTCCTCCCTGCAGGCTGCTGGCGTCGCCAAGCGACGAGATCTGGACGTCGATCTGTGATCCGGCGCGCGCAAAGGGAGGCATGGTCGCGGATATCGAGACGGCGGCGACGTTCTGGGTCTGCATTTGCGTGCCACGGACACTCACGCCCATGCGTTCCAGCATCGCCAGCATCGACTCCTCGGTGAACGGAGAATTGCGCATGCGATCGCCGGTGCCGGCCAGCCCAACCACCAGACCGTAGCCGACCAACTGGTTGGGACGGACGTTCTCGATGTCGACGATGTCCTTGATGCGCGGCCCCGCCTGCGCCGGAAGCGACGCGAGTGCCGCCGATACGGTCAGCATGGTCGCCAGGGCGATACGAAGAAATTGCATAGATTTCCCGGGTTCGTGGAATTTCGGCGATTAGTTTCTTATAGGACAGTTAGGGACATTCAGCGTCCCGGTCAGGAAAATCCTTGCGCATCACCGGCCTTTCCGCTCCCGTACAGAACATGCTCCTTGCGGCATTGCCCAAGGTTGCCGAATTCGCCGTGACGGATCCGCCGGTGCAGCAATCCCCGCCGCCAGCGACCATCGGCCAGCCGGTCAGCGTAGAAATGATGGTGACGCTCGCCGCCTCCGAGCCGGCGATCGATCGCCGGCGCCGCATCGCGATCGTGGCGGATCGCGGATTGCGGGCGTTGGAGCGTCTCAACGAGGAATTGCTGGCGGGCCTCCCCGCGGTCGAACGGCTGCAGGAAGTCGCGGCCTGGACCGGTACGCTCGACGATCCGCAGGATCCCGCGCTCGGGGAAATTCTCCGGGAGATCGAGTTGCGCGTGCGCGTCGAGTTGGCCAAGCACGACATCACCGCCTGAGCCAACGGTTTGGTCGTTCAGGCGCGGCGCTTTGCCAGGCGCATTACGTAACCAATGATCTCGGCCACCGCCTTGAAATGCTCGGTCGGGATGGGTCGGTCGATCATCGCGCTGGCGTAGAGCGCGCGCGCGAGCGGGGGGCTCTCGACGATCGGTACGCCCGCCGCGATCGCCACTTCGCGGATGCGGAGCGCGATCTCGTCCATGCCCTTGGCCACGACGACTGGCGCGGCCATGTTGCCGTGATCATATTTGAGCGCGACCGCATAATGCGTCGGATTGGTAACGATGACGCTGGCGGTAGGGACGGCGGCCATCATGCGACGCCGCGCGCGCTGGATCCCGATCGATCGAATCTTGGCCTTGATCTTCGGGTCGCCCTCGCTCTGCTTGTGTTCGTCCTTCACCTCCTGCAGCGACATCTTCATCCGGTTCAGGAAGGCATGGCGCTGATAGAGAAAATCGAATGCGGCAAGCACGCCGACCAGGATCGCGACCGCCTTGATCATGTGGCGGACCAGTTCGCCGGCGGCCTGTGCGATCGCGCGCGGCTCGGCGTCGACAAGCTGGTCGAGCGCGACCATGCGCGGTGCGATCACCATCAGCGCGATGGTGATAACCACGGCGCATTTTGCGCATGTCTTGAGGAACTCGACCATCGCACGCTTGCCGAAAATCCGGCCGAAGCCACCGATCGGCGACAGCTTGGAGAATTTAGGGGTCACGCGAGACCATGACAGCGTCGGCCGTCCCTGGACGAACATGATCAGCATCGCGGCGCCGAACAGCAGGCCGAGCAATGGTGCCATCGCGCTCGCGGTGTGCGCAAGGATGCCCGTGGCGAAGGCCTGTGCGCCATCCGGCTCCAGCGAAAAATCGTCTGCACTACCCCAGAGACGTACCAACATTGGACCCATCTGCGCCAGCGTCCAGCTGCCCATGCCGCCCGCGACGATGATCGAGGCGACGAACATTACGGCGTGGCGCATCTCGGGCGACGATGCGACGTCGCCCTTTTCGCGCGCTTCGGAGAGTTTCTTGTCGGTTGGGTCGTGGGTCTTCTGGTCCTTGTCGTCGGACATGGATCAGGCCCAACTCGTCTGCAGCCAGTCGGCCATCGCAGATGCAAAGGTGGTCAGTATCCCGCCGAGCACGGTGGCGAATAGCGTCAGACCGAGCAGCAGGTTGAGCGGCTGGGCGAGAAAGAAGACCTGGATCGCCGGCGCGAGGCGGGCAGACATGCCCAGCGCCATGTTGAACACGATACCATAGACCAGCAGCGGCGCGGCGAGGCTGATCGCAAGACTCATCGACTTGCCGATGGTGAGGATCGCGAGCTGCGCGAAATCAGCTGCGGGGGGCAGGCCGCCGACCGGAAAGATCGCATAGGAATGGACGATCGATGCGATCCAGAGATGGTGCACGCCCATGCCCATGCAAACGATCGTTGCGACGACGCCGATCAGCTTGGACAACACCGATGCCTGGCCGCCCTGCGACGGGTCGTTGATCAGCGCCGACGACAAGCCGACCTGCAGGCTGATGATCGAGCCTGCCATGGCGGCGGCCATGAACATGATCTTGACGATCATGCCTAGCGCCAGGCCGGTGAGCAGTTCCGCCACCAGGATGCCCGGCAGCGCTGCGCTGTTCTGCGCGATCGGCGCGACGCGCGCGCCGAGAATACCCCACAGGCCCGCGGTCATACCCAAAGCCAGCATCAACCGGATCTTGGGCGGAACCGCTTCCTCGGAAAAGACTGGCAGCAACATCAGGACCGCGCCGACCCGGGCGAACAGGATCAGGAAGGCCGTCGCGGCGACGGGGAGGTCCTCCATCGCTCAGCCGCGCACGATATGGTCGCTGATCTGCGCCATGAAGTTCGACATGGCATGGCCGATCATCGGCAGGCACAGCAGCATCATCACGCCGATCGCGAGCAGCTTCGGCACGAAGGTCAGGGTCATTTCCTGAACCTGCGTCAGGGCTTGAAACAGGCCGACTACCACACCGACCACCAGCGAGGTGATCAGCATCGGGCCGACAATCGTCAACACGAGGATCATGGCGGCCTTGGCCAGTTCCATTGCGGCGAACGGCGTCACGGCGGATCAGATCTGCATGCGCATGATTTCGGAATAGGCGTTCACCATCCGGTCGCGTACCGCGACGACGGTGTCGAGCGCGGTTTCGGCGGCACCGACCGCCGTCACCACGTCGATCAGGTCACCCTTGCCCGCCACCTGCCTTGCGCTCGCGGTTTCGGCGCTGCGCATGTTGCTGGCGGCATCGCTCACCAGCTTTTCGACCATGCTGCCAAAGCCACCACCGGTTTCCGGCGTGCTGTCCACTTCGGCGATCTTGGTCGGCTTGGTCGCGCCAAGGACCCGGCCATAGGCCGAGGTTGCATCAAATACGCCAATCGACATGGAATTCACCCTTACTTGAGAAGATCGATGGTGCGCATCGTCAGGCTCTTGGCCGCTTCGATCGCGCTGAGATTGGCTTCATAGGAACGCTGGGCAGCCTTCATGTCGGCGGTTTCGACAAGCGCATTGACGTTCGGCATCTTGACGTAGCCGGTCGCGTCGGCAGCCGGGCTGCCCGGCTGGTAAACCCGTTGGAATGCGCTCTTGTCGCTTCGGATCGACTCGATCGCCACGCCGGCGGCGCCGCTGTCGCGGTCCACCTCCGACTTGAAGCTCGGGAGACGTCGCCGATAGGGATCGCCGCCAGGCGTGCGCGATACCGAATCGGCATTGGCCAGATTCTCCGCGATCACCCGCATGCGCAGCGACTGTGCCCGCAGCCCTGACGCGGACACCTGTATCGATGTCTTCAGGTCCATTCTTCGTCTCCGGCGGCCAGGTCGGCCACAACATCGTTATAGGCAAAATTTGCCTAGCCGGGCGCCGGTGCGGAAAGATTTTCCTATAAATGACGTGAAGGAGACCGCAGCGATGTCAGTACTCGAGAGCATTTTCGTCGACATGTCGGTCGTACTGGGATCGGCCCAGGTGCCGATACGCCAGATCCTGAAAATGGGGCGCGGTGCGATGATTCCGCTTGATTGCGGCCATGAGGACCCGACGCTTGTCTATGTGAACGGCGAGCTGGTCGCAAAGGGGCGAGTGCTGGTGGAAGGCGACCAGATGTCGCTGGAGATCACCGAAGTGGTTCAGCGGATGCGCGGTTGATGGACCTGCTATCGCTGTTGCGTACGCTGGGTGGTTTGGGAACGGTTCTCGGTATCCTCGCCGGGGCGCTCTGGCTGGTTCGCCGCTACGATCTTCGCCTGCCGGGCCGTAGCATCACCACACGAGACAAGCGCCTCGAGCTGATCGAGACGCTGCCGATCGACAACCGCCGCATGGTTGCCCTGCTGCGGCGCGACGGGCGCGAGCATCTCATTCTCGTCGCGCCGGAGGGGCATCTGATCATCGAAAGTGGCGTGGTGCGCGACGCCGTCGATGTGGCGGCAGCTGATGCCCGTGGCATCGCCCGCGCGGAAGCGGCCCGACCACGGGAAGCACAGCGCCATGCGCTCGGGCCGGCGATGGCGGCCGACAGCGTCGGCGCGCTCGTCGTGCAGCTAGGCAAGCGCGTTGCGCCCGCGGTACGCACATTGAAGTCGCGGCTTGATCGCCGGAACCGGACCTCCGGTACCAAAGACGCGTCGCCAGGCAATCAACAGCAGCAGACCGACGAGAGCTTCGGCACGCTGGTCGACCGCACCTGCCCGCGCGTCGCTCCGGCCTGGCTGGTGCTGAAATCCCTGCCCGAAAATCTGCCGGGACCGATGGCGGCACCGCCGCCGGCAGTGGCGTCTTCGACGACGCGCGTGCGGGTCCGCAAGGCGCGGACCGTCGCCAAGGAGAGAAAATTTGCGTAAGCGCCACATTCTGCTGTTCGCGCTGGCCATCGCGATCCCGTCCGCTGCCTTTGCGCAAAATGCCACGATCAATCTGGGACAGGGATCGGTCTCCGGGCGGGCGATCATGCTCGTCGTGATGCTGACGGTGCTCAGTCTCGCGCCGGGGATCCTGATGACGGTGACATCCTTTACGCGTATCGTCGTCGCGCTGTCGTTGCTGCGCACGGGCATCGGTGCACCGGGGGTTCCACCCAATCCTGTGATCATCAGTCTCGCGCTGTTCCTGTCCTTCTTCGTGATGGCGCCGACTTTCCAGCAGGCGTGGGACCAGGGCGTGAACCCCTATAGTGCGGGAAAGCTCACCGAGCAGCAGGCGTTCGTCCGGACGTCAGAGCCATTCCGTCAATTCATGCTCAAGCATGTCCGCACCGACGACCTCCAGCTGTTCTCCGGGCTCACTGGAAAGCCGCCCGTGGCACGCACGGAGACGCCGCTAACGACATTGATGCCAGCGTTCATGATCTCGGAACTGCGCCGCGCATTCGAGATCGGATTCCTGCTGCTCCTTCCATTCCTGATCATCGACATGGCAGTGTCGGCGGTGCTGATGGCGATGGGCATGATGATGTTGCCGCCGCCCACCATTGCATTACCGATGAAGATCATCTTCTTCGTGCTCGTGGACGGCTGGGCGTTGGTCGCCGGGTCGCTGATCAGGAGCTTTGGCGGCTCCGGTTGAGCGCGGCGGCGGTCTCTTTCGTGAAGCGCTCCGGACTCGCCAGCCACTGCGCAAGATCGGTGAAGCCGAGCTTCTCTGCGAAGGAAAGGCCGACCGTCGTATCGTTCACCCAGCGTATCGTCGCACGCTTGGATCCGAGGCCCGGGATGTAGAGGGTAACCTGATCGCCGACCTTGGTCGTTCCGCGTGAGCGCAACTGGGCGCCGCCCTGCGACACGTCCTCCAGAACGCCCGACTGGATATGGCCGTCGCGCCGCAGCGCAACCGGGCAATGCGCTGACAGACGGGGAGATCTCGGCGCCCGCACGTGAGCCGCAGGACGTGGTGGCGTCGACGTCGCGAGCAACTGTTCGATATTCACCGACTCAGCGAAGCTTACGCCCGCGTCCGTGCCATCTACCCAGACCACCACGGAACGGACAGAGACGCCGCTCTTCAGTTCGATGGAGATTTGCTGGCCGATTTCCATTGGCGCAAGTGTCTCGATGCGCATTCCGCCCGGAGATATGTTGCGGACGCGGCAAAGGTCATCCCGCGCCCCGGTCGAGACGCGGCCTATGAGCAGGATCGTGGTAAGGCGCGCGTCGCGCGCCACCGCTTCGGTTGCGCCCGGCGGAATCAGGGCGGACGTCATGGTCGTAACTCCTTCGCACGGAACGTCCCGGCACCGACGGGGGAAAGCAGCTGCTTTGTCATGCTGGCGTCGCCTGGGTGATGACGGCGCGACGCACGATCCGTGGACCGAAGGCCTCGTCTGACGACTCCATCACGATCTTGCGGAAAATCTCGAGGTTGGGGAGCATGCCGTCCGGGCCACTCGCCATCGGTGCGCGAAAAGTACGCATGTTGATCGCGTTCAGCAGCACGGGCAATCGCGGCGTCACGAAGGCGACGTCCGCGTCGAGCGTCTCCAGCTCGACTTCGAAAGACACATATCCCGACAGCCGCCCGTCGGCAAAGACAAGCGGCGTCAGTATCTTGCCGGTGGGCGTGAAACTCGTGCCGACCGCGTCGACTTTCCTGCCGGTGACGGTGGCCGGGGCAGTCGGTGGAGGCAGCAGCCAATGGACCGCCAGCGCCGTTCCACCGCCGACGCCAAGGCCGGCAAGCAGGAGGGCGGGGGCCAGGATAGCGGGTCTCACGATCGCTCCGATCTCAGAACTTGAAACTGACATCGCTGGGAAGCGTGGGCGCCTCGCCGAGCGCGACGATCGTGATTCGACGATTTTCCGGGCGGGACGGCTGGCCGGGATAGACCGGCTGCGTTCCCGCCAACGCAACGACTTCGGCAAACCGGTCCGCGGTCAGTCCCGCCGCGATCATGGCCGATCGTGCCGCCAGAGCGCGCTCGCCTGACAGGCGCCAGTTCGCGTCGCTTTGGCCCCCAACGGCGTCGGTATGGCCCTCGATCGCAATCTGCGCTCCGGATTTCGAGAGCTTGCGGGCGATCTCGCCGAGCATAGCGCGCGCAAAGGGATTGAGGTCAGCGGTGCCTCCCATGAACATCGATCGCCTGCTCGTATCCATCAGGCTGATGCGGACGCCATTACGGTCAGGTTCGATGCGGATGCTGTCCTTGGCGTCCTGCGCGGCCGGGGCGGCTTCGAGTGCGACCCGCATTTCCTCGGCCACGACGCGCATCGACGCATCGGGGATGTTGGCGGTGCCGCCGCGCGCGCTGCCGCTCTTGGCCGATTCGGCCGAAGGCTGTCCGGTCGAGCTCTTGCTGTCTGCCTGCGCCCGCCGCGTGCGGCCGCCGAGGCCCGGCTGGTCGCCGGGCGTAGTCGTCAGCGTCGTCGAGGTAGAGGAACTGGGCGTCGCGGGGGAGAAATATTCGGCGAGGCCCTTGAGGCGTTGCTTGTCGGGATTGGCAAGCAGCCAAAGCAGCATGAAGAACGCCATCATTGCGGTCACGAAGTCGGCATAGGCGACCTTCCACGCACCGCCATGATGTGCAGCATGGCCACCCTTTTTGACCTTGCGAATGACGATCGGCCGGACATTGGCCTTGGGCGAGATTGCCATGATCCGTCAGGCCGCCGCCAGCGCGGAGCGCAGCTTGTCTTGTACGATACCCAGACGCACCTTGCTGACAGCATCCCATGACTTCGATCCGCTGGCCATGCGGTCGAGGAGATCAGCGCTTTCATCCGCGCGCTGAATCACGAGGTCGAACGTCTGGAGCTGTTCCATGTACGCCATGGCGAACGCCTCGTCGGACACGAGCGTCTCAGCGAGATGCTCGATGAGCGCCCGAACGTCGCGAATCTCGACCGCGATGGCCGCGTACAGGGATGAGGCGAGATGGTCGATATGTGCCATTACTCATATGGGCCTATTCGGGAGTGCGGACGTGAGGAACAAAGCAGAAGCGATCAGAAGAGCTCGAGATCACCGTCCGGAAGAGTGACGGGCGCGCGGATGATCTTTGGCGGTTCCGCCACTGCCCGCGAGCGCGCCTTGCCCTCGTACGGAACGAATTCGACGCGGCGGGCATGGGTGCCACCCAGGTCGCAATGACCTATCGCGATACCCTCGGTTTCCATGAAGCGGCGCGCAAAGGCGGCGTTGCTGCTGCCGATAGAGCCGAGTCCGGCGATGATATTGGCGCCGCCATATAGATGCGCGCGCAACCGTGATCTCGTTGCCCCCTTGCGCATCAGCGCGTTGATCAGCAGCTCCATCGCATGCACGCCGTAGCGGCTCATGTCGCTCCGCTGGATGTTGTCGTCCTTGCCGGGCTCCCCCAGCAGAAAGTGGTTCATTCCGCCGACGCGGCCATCGGGGTCCTGCAGGCATACGGCGACGCACGAGCCGAGCAGCGTCGAAATGACGACGTCGGGATCACCGGAGACGGCATTTTCGCCCTGAATGATCGAGATGCGGCGCATTGGATCAGGTCAGCTCGCCGAAGACGCGCTCGATCTTTTCCTTGAGCGCGGCCGCAGAGAACGGTTTCACGACGTAATTGTTGACGCCCAACGCAGCGGCCTTCTGCACGATCTCGCGATCGGCGGATCCGGTGAGCATGATGAACACGGTCTTGCCGATCACGGGGTCCTTCCGCACCTCCTCAAGGAACTGCAGCCCGTCCATGTCGGGCATATTGTAGTCGGATATGATCAGGTGCACGCGGTCCGACCGGATCGCGCCCAGCGCGTCGACCGGACCGGCCTTGTCACGGATATCCTTGAAACCGAGATCCTGAAGGGTCCGGCGGATCATCGCGCGCATGCTGGTCTGGTCGTCGACCACCATCACCTTGATTGCAGCTGCGGCTGGCATCAATCGCTCCCAAACATCATTTGCGGCAAGCGCCGAGGATCGCCTCGGGGATTGCGGATAAGGGAATTGCCCGCTCGACGGCGCCCAGAGCGAGCGCCGCGCGCGGCATTCCGTAGACGACGCACGTATCCTGGTTCTGCCCCAGTGTCCGGGCGCCGGCTGTGCGCATCGCGAGCAGCCCCTCGGCGCCGTCGGAACCCATGCCGGTCAGGATTACCCCGACCGCTGCGGAGCCCAGCAGCGCGACCGATTGGAAGAGGACATCCACAGACGGGCGATGCCCCCCATGGGCTTCGCTCGACCGCAGCTTAATCCGGCCGTGAACACCGCCGGCCAGTTCCATGTGCGTCTGGCCCCCTGGTGCAATATAGACGGTGCCGCGCACAATGGGGGACCCATCCTGCGCTTCCGTGACACGGACGGCGCATTCCTTGTCGAGGCGTGCCGCAAAGCCTGGCGTAAACGCCGCCGGCATGTGCTGGACGATCAGCACCGGCGGACAGTCGGGCGGCAGCGCCTTCAGTACCAGGAACAGCGCTTCGACGCCGCCCGTCGAGGCGCCAATCGCGATCACCACGTCGCGCAAAGCTCCCGGTGGAGATGGCATGAGCGGCACGGTAGGCTCCGGCGCGCGACGCGAGGTCGACCGCGCGGCTGCCTTCACCGTCGCGCACAGCTGCGCCGAATTGAGCGCGATATCGTGAGGATTGCCGGTCGGTTTGGCAATGCAGTCGACAGCCCCGAGCCGCAGCGCCTCGATCGTCGCCTCGGCACCGCGCGCGGTGAGCGTTGAACACATCACGACCGGCATCGGACGTAAGCGCATGATACGCTCGAGGAACGAGAGCCCGTCCATACCAGGCATTTCGATGTCCAGCGTCAGCACGTCGGGATTGAGGTCCTTGATCATCGCGCGCGCCGCATTGGGTTCCGGCGCCAGGCCGACGACTTCGATCTCGGGATCCGCAGACAACGTCCGCTTGAGCACGGCGCGCATCGACGCGCTGTCATCGACGATCAACACGCGGATCGGCGGGCCACTCATCGTGCGTCTCCACCATGCTTGATGTAGATCGTCTGGCCGCAATTGGTCATCTCGCTCGTGGCGGCGCCGATCAGTCGCTCCGAATGACCGATATAGAGGTACCCTCCCGGTGCCAGCATTTCCACGAACCGCGCCTCCAGCTCGGCTTTGGCGGCGTCGTCGAAATAAATCATCACGTTGCGGCAGAAGATCACGTCATATTGCTGGCGCATCGGCCAGCGATCGAAGAGGTTCAGGACGCGCGCCGTCACCAGCGCGCGGGCTTCTTCCGCCATGACGAAATCGGGACCGACGGGTCGCATCCAGCTGGCACGATACGCCGCCGGCACCGGCTCGACAGCTTCCGCCGAATAGACCCCGCGCTGGGTGCTGTCCACGACGTGCGGTGCCAGGTCGGTCGCCAGCAGCCGTACGTCGGCCTGCCGAAGCCATGACGCGTCGCTACGATCCTTCCCCAGCAGGCACATTGCGATGGTATAGACTTCCTCGCCGCTCGAGCAGCCGGCTGACCAGATGCGCACCGGCTGGTGCCGTGCGCGATCCTTCAACCACGGCAGTGTAGTGCGGCAAAGATGGTCGAAATGGTGGTTCTCGCGGAAGAAATGAGTGTGGTTGGTGGTCAGGGCAACGATCATCGCGGCCCGCTCAACAGCATCCGACTCGACCATCCTGACATAATCACGAAATGAGGCGAGCCCATGCGTGCGCAGGCGCCGGCTGAGGCGAGACTGGACAAGTGTCGTCTTGCCTTCGGTCAGATGGATCCGGGCGTCGCGCTGCATGATCTTGGCGATCACCGCGAATTCGCTGCTGCCAAGCTCCGCCGAGACGGCCGCCTTCAGCGCGCCCGCGTCGTCTGAGCCTGCCCTTGAGACGGCCGCATGCATCACGCCGCCAAGTCCAGATGTCGTGTCAGGCTAAGTACATCAAGATCGAGCAACAGCACCATCGTGGAAGCCTCGCCCGCTGCGGCTGCTTCCTGCGCGCGCGGTGCGACCTGGACCAGCCCGGCAATCACGCTCGGCTCGCCGATCTCGACTTCCGGCGCAGGCTGGATTTCGTCCTCGTTGATCAGGATGATGTCGGCGACTTCGTCGACCAGGAAACCGGCTTGCTTGCCCGCGATGGTGACGACAAGGATGCACGACCGCGAATGCAGCACGCTCGGCGCCCATCCCAGCCGCTCGGCCAGCCCGACGACAGGAACCACCGTGCCGCGCAGGTTGGTGACGCCCTTGATATAGGCGGGGACGCTCGGAAGTGGGGTAGGGTTTTCCCACTCGCGAATTTCGATCAGCGCCTTCATGTCGATACCGAACATTTGCTGGCTGAGTGAGAAGGTTACGATCTTGCGTTCGCCGGGGGTGTTGAGCGCGCTCATGCTGCCAATCCTTTGAGGGGGAATTTCGAAATCAACTGGCCGGACGACGCGACGAGCGCGTCGATATCGAGGATCAACGCGATCGATCCGTCTCCGAGGATCGTGGCGCCGCCGAGCCCGCGGATCGGGTAGAGGTTCTGGTCGAGGCTCTTGATGACCACCTCGCGACGGTCATCGATCGTATCGACCATCAGACCGACATTGCCCGCTGCCTCGCTCTCGACGATGATCACGAGTGATTCTTCGGGCGAAAGCCGCGTGTCGCGGGCAAAGCCAAACAGGTCGGTCAGCCGCTTGACCGGGAGGTAGGCGCCACGCAGTTCGATTACTTCGGTGGTCGGGGTCATCGCGCGGACCTGGCCGGGTTCGGGCCGGACCGTCTCGATCACATTGGCCAGCGGCAGCACGAAACGTTGCCCGGCGAGCCGCACGATCATCCCGTCGAGAATGGCGAGGGTGAGCGGCAGGATCATCGTGAACGTGGTGCCAAGGCCAGGGTTCGAGGTGATATCGACCCGCCCACCCAATGCCTCGACGTTCGAGCGCACGACGTCCATGCCGACACCGCGACCCGAGATGCTTGAGATCGTCTCCGCCGTCGAGAAGCCTGGCGCGCAGATCAGCTGATCTATTTCCTCATCGGAAAGGACCGTATCGGCGGCGATGATGCCCTTCTCGATTGCCTTGGCCCGTACGCGCGGCCGGTCGATACCCTTTCCGTCATCGCTGACGCGCACGAAGATGCGCGCGCCTTTCTGCTCGGCGGACAGCGTGATCAGCCCTTCCGCGGGCTTGCCCGCCGCGAGCCGTTCGGCCACGCTCTCCACGCCGTGGTCGACGGCATTGCGGATCATGTGGGTCAAGGGATCGCCGATCTTTTCGATCACGCCCTTGTCGACCTCGGTGGTTTCGCCGCTGATCTCGAGGATCACCTGTTTGCCGGTTTCGACACTCAGATCGCGCAACATGCGCGGCACGCGCGAGAAAGCCTGCCGGATTGGCTGCGCACGCAGCGACATGACATTGTCCTGTATCTCGCGTGTCAATCGCGCGAGTTCGGGCAGCTCCACCCGCTCCTGGTCGACCGGTGCCAGCCGATCCGACAGGATCGAGCCGCGGATCACGAGTTCGCCGACCAGGTTCAGCAACATGTCGAGCTTGGTGAGATCGACACGAATGGTCTGCTGAACCGGATCCATCGGGCGAGGTTCGGGTGGCGCCGCAGCGGCGCGCGCAATCGGCGCCGCCTCTGACTTCTCGACCAGCACGAGCGTCGATGTCGGGACGTCCACTTTGTCGTCGATCGCAGCGGCTGCCTCAGGGGCGGGGGCTACGGGTGCGGCGGCGCGGGTGATCTCGATCAGCGAATCCGGCGCGACAAAATCGAAACAATCCGCAATCGCGCTCTCTTCGACCGCCGCCGGCACGGTCAACGTCCATACCAGATAGCTTTCTTCGGGATCCAGATCGCGCAGCGCCGGCAGTGCAGAGCTGTCGACCGAGACGATCGTCGCACCAAGTCGCTCGACCTCTCGGATGCAGAGCAAGGGCTCCGCGCCGTTGGCCAGCGCGGCCCGCGAGGGACCGAAGCGGACCACCCATGGAAGCGGCTCGTCCGCTTCCAGGTCGGTCAGGGCAACACCGACCGGTTCGAAGCCGAAAGGATCGAATTCCTCGATCTGCGCCAAAACTGGGCTGAAGCCGAACTCATCGTCCGCCTCGGACGGCACCGGACTTGCCTCAGCGGGAACGGTGCTGGCGCCCTTGTTCGCAAGCACTTCTTCCAGGGCTGCCAATGCTGCGGCATCCGACGGCAGCGCCGCAACGCCCTGTGCTGCCGCGACATGGTCGGCCAGGATGTCAAAAGCGGTAAGCATCACCTTCGTAACTTCAGCCGTCGCCGGAATTTTGCCGCTGCGGACCTCGTCGAGCACATTCTCGAAGCAATGTGAAAAGGCCAGCAGTGCGGCATGGCCGAATGCACCCGATCCACCCTTGATCGAGTGTACGGCGCGAAACACGCCCGCAATCACTTCTTTCGAGACGTCGCCCGCAGCCATCGCCGACAGCCCCTGCTCGGCAACGGCCAGTCCCTCTGTGCACTCCTCGAAGAAGATCGCCTGGATTTCGTCGAGTTCGTCGCTCACGGGCACACGCGGCGAATGGCCGCCCCCAGCTTTTCGGCATCGAATGGCTTGGTGATCCAGCCGGTCGCCCCGGCGGAGCGGGCGCGGGACTTCTTGTCGTCGGAAAATTCCGTCGACAGCACCAGGATCGGCGTGCCGCGGAACCGGGTAATAGCGCGAACCGCTTCGATCAGCTCGAAGCCGTCCATCTTCGGCATGTTTATGTCGGTGATCAGAAGGTCGGGACCCACGTCGTGCATTCGCTCCAGGCCATGCACGCCGTCATTGGCGCTTTCGATCCGAAAACCCTGGGCGGTCAGCGACGTCTTGAGCAGCATGCGCATGCTGGCCGAATCATCGACGGTGAGAATCAACTTGCTCATAAGGAAACATCCTTTCCGGTCTCGAGGCCGATTGCGTCGGCCAACTGGCAGCCCTGCACGCGCTCGGAAAAGGCGACGCTGGCGGCGGTGAAGTAGAGGCTGTGGTTGCGGAGCCCGGCCTCGTGCCGCGCCGCAATCAGCAGCTGCAGCACTGCCTGGCCGACGCTGAGAGACTCGGAGGCATCGATCGCCGTGGCCTCGGCAAAATCGGACGCCACGACGAGTTGCGTGCGAAGATCCTCCGCAGTGACGGTGGAGCCATGTCCGATCAGGCGAATGGTGCCGAGGTCGGAGGCCGGATCAGGTTGGGAGAGCGTTAAGGTCATTTTTCGCCTCATCGAGTGTGGTCTCGAGTTGCTGGAAGGAAGGAGCGAAGCTCGACGGCACCATGCGTCGCGCGATGTCGATGGCGACCTGGGTCGGAAGGCCGTGCGCATGGCCAAGGATCGCCGTCTTTGCGATCACGAACGGCTTGCCGTCATCCTCGATGACAGACAGCAATTTGGATGCGAGCGGGCCGACCAGGCAATAAGCGAGCAGCACCCCCAGGAAGGTGCCGACGAGCGCGCCGCCGATCATCGCGCCAAGCACTTCGACCGGCTGATCGATCGAGGCCATGGTCTTGATGACGCCCAGCACCGCCGCGACAATGCCGATTGCAGGCAGGCCATCGGCCATTGTCTGCAGCGCGGTCTGTGGCAGCATTTCCTCGGCATGATGCCGTTCGAGATCGTTCTCCATCGCCTCGGCGATCTGGTGTGGATCCTCGAAGCTGATGGTCATCATCCGCAAATAGTCGCAGATGAATTCAATGAGATGGTGGTCGGCGAGCAGGCGCGGATAGGGACTGAAAAGGTTGCTCGTCATGGGGTCATCGAGATGCCGCTCGATGCCGGTCGCGCCGCCCTTCTTGAAGGTGGCGAGCAGGCCGAACATCATCGTCAGCAGGTCGCGATAGTCGCTGTCCTTCCAGCGCGATCCCTTGAATGAGCGCAGGATGCCCTTGCCCGCGTTCTTCACGGTCGCCATGCTGTTGCCGACGACGAACGCCCCGATCGCCGCCCCGACGATCGCCAGCAGCTCGTGCGGCAGCGCCTCGAGAATCACGGCCATCTTGCCGCCCGACATCAGGAAGCTGCCGAAGACGCACCCGAGAATGATGAGGAATCCGACACCGTTCAACATGACGCGCTTAACTTCTCCGAACGAACTGGCTGTACTTGATTATAGGAGAGGCATGGGGCCCGGCGTGCGAAACGGGTGATTCCTCACGCCCGCGAGAGACTTCATCGCGTGGCCCGGTCCTGCCACTCGATCACCTTGAGGTAATTGCGCAGTCGATTGCGCTCGACCGTCGCCAGCAATTTGTTGTCGTGGAAAGGGGCGACCAGCGTCGCAACGGCGCCGCTCCACTCGGCATCGGCGTCGAACAGGATTCCGAGACCAAACACCGCTGGGATGTGCGCAAAGGCGATCACGCGGCCCGAGGTGCTCGCCGCAGCGATAAAATCTTCTACCGCGGTCAGGACGCCATTGCGCGGTCCGCCGGACAGATTGGCCATCGCCCAGTTGCTGCCGCCGCGAAAGCCCTCGCCAGCGACGAGATCGATGCGATCGAGCATCGCGCCGGCGCCAAATTCATGCGGGTGGCGAAACGCCTCGGGAATCCGGTCGGGCGCGTAATACATGTCGCGCCGCGCGGTCGGCCAGCTGACGTCGTGAAGGAACGCGAGCAGCGGCTTGCCGTCGCGAATGCTCGCGGCCGCCGCTGCCAGAAGCTCGTGATAGACGGTATAGTAATTGTGATCGCCATCAATGACCCACGCATCGACATCGATCAGGCTTTGGATGACATCGAGACTGGGCGCGGCGATGTGGGTAACGACCGGGGATTGCCGCGCCCATTCGACGAACTCCGCTTTGGGCGCGGGGTCGATACTGGTCAGATTGCCGCCGACCGACGAGGCGTAATCGGCGAGCAGGTGCGACATGCCGCCGAACTCGGCGCCGATCTCGACGATGTGGCGCGCGCCGGCAATCTCGAGGCTGCCGAGGATCAGGTCGGAAAACTCCGCCATCGAATGAATCAGGAGGTCGCTCATCGGACGGCCGACTGGATCGCGGCGTCGACCCCTGGTCGCGTCGCGATGGCGCTTGCGCGCGCGACGATCGGACGAAAAACGACCGCAAGCATCATCGGCCTCGCGTCGTTGCGCGGCGGTGGCGGGATCATCATGAAGGCGGCATTGTCTTCGCAGCGGAAGAGATGCGGAGCGGTCTGCTCCATCCCCTCGAGTGTCGGCACGGCTTCGACTTCCTCAAGCCCGGAACGCTGCTTGTCGCTGAGGAAGCGGTCGACCGGCATGAAGACAGCACTCTCGACCTGGAGCCATTCGTAGAGCTGGCCGAACTGGAGGCCGATCGAGAAGCGGCAATCACCGATCGGGATCGGCACGACATAATAGCCGTCATGCGTCGGTGTGGCGGTGATCGTCGCGGTGTCGACCTTCCGCCCGTCGGCGATAAGGACGGGCAGCGCGATCGTCTGGTCGATGAAATCGGCATATTTGAGCGGCAGTCCAAAGCGCCTTTGTGCAAGAAGAGTGAGCTTGACAGGGAGCCCTTCGCCGTGAAGCTCGGCGGGCAAATACATCCGCTCCGAGCCCCGCATGTAGAACAGGCCGCGCTGGCGCAGGCCGCGGCGTGCGATGTCGGGATCGAACAGGGCAACCGTTGCGTCGACGCCGAGATTTACATCATGCTGGAACTGGGCGAGGACTGCCAGTTCCTGCGGCATGGGCAGGAACATCAATCGCGCAAGCACCGCGACCGCCGCGTGGCGCAGCGCTGCCATATCGATCGTCGGTAACGGCCGGACAACCGCGTGGCCCCCATGGCGCGCATAGCTGACGGCACCCTGTTGGACCGCGCTGCGGGTTTCGCTCTGCGCACCCTTGATCGCATTGGCAGCCCGCACCGGGCGGCCGTCGGCGGAGTAATCGATCACCGACCCTTGCGCCGCGGTGCACAGCTGTTCCAGCACCGCGACGTTGCCGCACAGCGCCTCCAGCGTGTTCGCGTCATAATGTTGCAAGTCGATGAACCCGCTTTTGTCGAGACCGGACATTTCCGTTTCGCGCAGCAGCAGATAGCGACCGGCGACCTCGACGTTCAGCATCCGCCGCAGCACCGGGGCGACCTGATTCTGCACAGACCCGTTATAGCCAAGGTCGACCAGCAGGAGTGTGTCGCCCTCCGCCGGCGAGACGGTAGCGCGCAGATATTCGGCCAAGCGCTCGGCAAAGTCCCGCGACCGCGCCAATATGCGCTTCATGCGCGGCTCGGAGCGGATCGTCCGGACGAGCGCGGCGCTTGCGCCGTGCGCCGGAAGGGCACGGAGAATAACCGCGATTTCGTGTGGGTCGAACAGCAATTGTGTCAGGATCACGTGCGGCTCGGTCGCAATTTCAGCGTCGAGATAGCGCAGTACCTGCGCTTCGGCCGCAAAGGATGCTGCGGTTGCAGTGAAGCGGCTGATCTCCGTCGCGTGGGTGCGAGCATTTTGCCCAACCGCGTCGAACACCAGACGCGGCAGATAGCCGTCACGCATCAGGAAGAGGATGTGGACTCGGCCGCTGCTGGCGGCACGAAGCGCTTCGGCTTCGCATGCGATCCATTTGGCAAAGCCGTGGAGTATCGGGCCAATCGTCGTGTAACCAAGCAGCTCGGCGGGGTTGGTGATGCCGGGCTCGGCGATCGCGATCGGCGCGCGGTGCGGCTGGTTGTTCATGTCGCGTGATCCGCCACCGGCGTGGATGATCGCGCTGGTCGCCGCTTCCAGCCGAAGCCGCTGCTCGGTCGTCGCGGTGAATTGCTTGAGGTGGAGCGCCTGCACGCCGGCTTTTTGCCCGGCAACCAGATCGGCGGCCCTGTTGTCACCGATGTGGAGGATCGTGTCGCGCCGTACGCCGAGTTCCTTGACGACCTTGCCGAGCAGCCCCTCGCCCTTCGATACGCCATATTCTGACGAGCAGAAGATGCGGTCGATCAGCGCCAGCACGTCATCGCCCGCGGCATTGGCGATCAACGCGCCGAGCTGCATGGCATCGAGATAGGTGTCGCTGACGATGATGACCGAAAGCCCGCGCGCATGCGCGGTGCGCATCAGTTCGATGGTGGGCAGGAACCCGAAACAGTAGCGCGCCTCAGCGGCGAGTTCCTGCGCGACCATCGCGCCGCGTTCCTCCGAGGATGCGTTGGGCAGCAGTTCGGCGTAGATGTCGGCAATGCCGACTTCGTTGCGATGATGGCGTAGCGCGGAAGCAGTGCGTGCGCGCTGTTCGGCCCAGCCGCGCTGCTGCGGATTGGGACCCTCCAAAGCGCGAAATACATCGCGCGGGGCGTGCGTGTCGCGCCACAATAACGTATCGAAACAATCGAGCGACAGGATCCGCACGTCGGGCCAGGCATCGAGCGCCGTTGGCATATCGCCGGCAAGGATCGTGTCGTTCATGCGGGATCTTCCTGAAAATGCCCGGCGGCCGAAGAAATTGCGGCGCCCATTCCATTATAGGAGGAAGGTTCGTTGGTCCGACGCACGCTTCAACCGGCGATCGTCTAAAATGGAGGATCAGCCAGAGGAACGCGCATGTCGCTCAATGCCTATCATCGAGCCCGAAACATCGTCGAAACGCCCCGCCAGGCCGAACGACGCCTGATGTGCGAAATCACCGGTGAGATGATTCACGCGCGGGACGCGGGGCATGTGAGGGGCGCGCTGATGCCACCCCTGCATCGCAACCGCGAGCTCTGGAGCACCTTTTCCGCGGTTTGCGGTACCGCGGGCAACGAACTGCCGGCCGCGCTCCGTGCCAGCATCATCTCGCTCGCGCTCTGGGTCGACCAGTTTACCAGCGATGTCATCGCCGGTCGGGAATCGATCGACGACCTGATTTCGGTCAATCGTGATATCATCGATGGACTTTCGGGAACCGGCGCGGCGGCCTGAAGCGCTTCGCGCGAACCGAAGTCTCGGCATTTCCAAACAACAAACTGCCGCGGCGCCCGATGGTGCCGCGGCAGTTTTGTGTTCTCCGGCCGGGGGCGGCGCGCGCGCGTTTCGACGCGACCCTATTTGCGTGTCGCCCGCGAGCCTCCACCCACCTTCGACGCGCGGGCCGAAATTGCCTCTGGTGATGGCCGAAAATGTATCGGCTTCACAGGCGCGTCGCAATCGGTCTGGAACAGGCTTGCTTCCTCGGCGAGCGCTGTCACCTCGGTGGTGAGACTGCGCGCTGCGGCCGACGTTTCTTCAACCATCGCCGCATTTTGCTGGGTCGACTGGTCCATCACCCCGATCGCGGCGCTGATTTCGCTGATCGCAAGCGATTGCGCGGCATTGTCGGCGGCCATCCCTTCCAGCAAGGCGTGAACGCCGCCGACGTCGGTCGAGATGTCAAGGAAAGTGCCATCGACCTTGCGCACCGCCTCGACAGCGGTGGTGATTTCGTCCTGGGTGACGGTGAGCTGGTCGCGTGCCCGCTTTGCTTCGTCTTCGGCACGCATCGCAAGTGCGGAGACGAGATCGGCTACCACTGCGAAGCCGCGCCCGGCGTCGCCGGCACGCCCCGCTTCGACTGCGGCGTTCATGGCCAGCACGCGCGTCTGGAAGGCGATCTTGTCGAGCCCCTCGATCACGCTGTCGATGCCCTTGGCGCTCTCGGATACCCTGCCCATTGCGTGCACGGCATGTTCCGCGCTGGTTCGGCCGCCCGCGACCGTGGCGATCGCCTGGTCGGCGCGTGCGACGGTGGTGACGGCGGCCTTACTGGTCGCCTTGATGCGAGCTTCCACCTGCAGCAGCGCGGCCGAGGTTTCCTCCAGGCTTGCGGCACTGCTTTCGGTGCGCCGGGCGAGATCCTCGGAAGCCTGGGCGATCTGGCCAGAGGTATTCTTGATGCCCATCGCGCTGGCGGTAACCGATCCGATCAGCCGACGCAGGCCAGTCAGCGCGTCGTTGAAGTTGGTCCGCAGCGCGCTGTAGCCCTCGGGATATTCGGCATGGATTTCGGCGGTCAGATCGCCGGCGGTCAGCGCAGCCAGGCCCCGGCCGAGCGAATGTGTCACCGCCGCTACCGCTTCGCTTTGCATTGATCGCTCGGCAGCCAGCGCAACCTCGGCGCGCTGGCGTTCGCAGTCCTGCTGCTCGATGGCGGCAATCAGCGCGACGATGCGTTCGGCGATCCACATCAGCGTCGCCGCTTCGACGATCAGGATGACGGCGTGCAGCGCGACGCGACCGAGCGATCCGCCGCCCGTGAAGATCCAGTCGGGCAACAACAGGCCGAAGCCGATGTGGTGTAGCGCCACGACCATTGCAGCAGCACATATCGCCTTCCAGTCACATAGGATCGAGACGACCGCGAGCAGCGCGAAGAAGACCATATGGAGATCGATCTGCCAGGCGCGGCCTTCGAAAACGAACAGCAGCAGGGCGGGCATGATGACGACGGTGATGCTCGTCAGCATCCGTGCCTGGCCGTCGGTGCGGCGCTGCAAGGCCATGATGCACGGCAGGATCGGCAGCAATAGCGCGATGATCGCGGCCGGAAGCTTGCCGGGTAGCGTGGCCAGCAGAGCGCCAAGGACCGCCGACACAGCGAGCACGACGATCAGACCGGCGAGCAGGCGCATACCGATCAAGCGAAGATAGGTGAGGTTGATCGACGTCATTTCAGCGTTCCTCGGGACTATTTGAACCGCAACCGGTGAATCGGGCGGTGATCAGAAGCGCGCCGTGCGAAAGCGCGGGAAGCACGAGCGCGGTGCGCGACCCCTTCACTACGATGGACCCGGGATAGGGTCCCGGAGCGATCAGCAGGGCGCCGGCCGAAAAGGCCCAGCGATAGGTCGCCGCCGGATCACCAGGTATCGCCGGCAGGATCACCATTACGCCATCTGCGGGTGGCGCCAGCGCCGCCATCGATCCAAGCAAGATCAGCAGCACTTGCATGATTGCCCCCAGCCTCTTCGGACGATCTCGCGCAGGTGGCAGCGCGTGCGCGACCGCTGACCTCTCGCAAGGGATCTGAGGCCGCACCCGCGACGCCGCGTGCATCAGAAGGCATTCCAGTCATCATGGCCGGCGCTGGCGTTTGCGGTCCGGGCCACTGCCGCCGGAAGTGCTTTGATCGGTGAACGATAGCCGGACGCCGGCTTATTGGCTGCCTGGCGCTGGGCGGGTTGCGGCGGCGCGACCCGCTGTGGCGGCGTGCGCCGGACATGCGCCTCTTCGGTCTTGAACATCGCGGCCTGGTCGGCGAGCGCGGTGACCTCGGCGGTGAGGTTGCGGGCGGCGGCGGAGGTTTGCTCGACCATGGCGGCGTTCTGCTGGGTCGACTGGTCCATCGCGCCGATCGCGGCGCTGATCTGGGTGATCGCCGTGGATTGCGCGCTGGCGTCGTCGGCCATCGTGCCGAGCAGCTTGTGGACCTCGTCGACGTC
>JBBRSN010000021.1:0-59176 GCA_038245375.1 Sphingomonadales bacterium
CGCCGAGGACCTGACCTGGGAGATCTTCCGCGACACGCTGATCGAGCAGGCCGAGCAGGGCGTCGACTATTTCACCATCCATGCCGGCGTGCGCCTGGCGTACATCCCGATGACGGCGAAGCGCGTGACGGGCATCGTCAGCCGCGGCGGCTCGATCATGGCGAAATGGTGCCTCAGCCACCACAAGGAGAGCTTCCTCTACGAGCGCTTCGACGAGATCACCGAGATCATGAAGGCCTATGACATCGCCTACAGCCTCGGCGACGGCCTGCGCCCCGGCTCAATCGCCGACGCCAATGACGAGGCGCAGTTCAGCGAGCTCTACACGCTCGGCGAGCTGACCCACCGCGCCTGGGCGAGCGACGTGCAGGTGATGATCGAGGGTCCCGGCCATGTGCCGATGCACAAGATCAAGGAGAATATGGACAAGCAGCTCGAGGTCTGCGGCGAGGCGCCCTTCTACACGCTCGGGCCGCTCACCACCGACATCGCGCCGGGTTACGACCATATCACCAGCGGTATCGGCGCCGCGATGATCGGCTGGTACGGCACGGCGATGCTCTGCTACGTCACGCCCAAGGAGCATCTGGGGCTCCCCGACCGCGACGACGTCAAGGTCGGCGTGGTGACCTACAAGCTCGCCGCCCACGCCGCCGACCTCGCCAAGGGCCACCCCGCCGCGAAGCTGCGCGACGACGCGCTGAGCCGCGCGCGCTTCGAATTCCGCTGGCGCGACCAGTTCAACCTGTCGCTCGACCCCGATACCGCCGAGCAATATCACGACCAGACGCTCCCGGCCGAGGGCGCCAAGACGGCGCATTTCTGCTCGATGTGCGGGCCCAAATTCTGTTCGATGAAGATCACGCAGGAAGTGCGCGATTTCGCGGCGAAGCAGAATGCGCCGGCGGATACGTTTATTGCGGCGGATGACGACGCGGCGGGGGCGGATGCGGCGCGGTCGGCTTTTGCCAATCCGGCGGCGGTTGCCGATGCGGAGGCCGGGATGGCGGCGATGAGCGAGACGTTCCGGGAGAAGGGTGGAGAGATCTACCTGCCGGCGGAGTGAGCTGGTTCCGGCGCAAGTCGGGACCGTCCGCCGCCGATCGCCTGCACGGGCGATGGCGGTGCGCAGGTTGCAATGAGGAGCATGACGGCCTCGCGCACCTTGCGGCGTTCGCACCCGATCCGTGGCGAGGCGATGAGATCCGCGAGGAAAACGGTGCACTTCGGTTGGATGGTGATTTCCTGTCCGAAGATTTTTGCGTGATAGACGGCAAATACTTCCTTATCCGGGGTGTGCTGGAAATTCCGATACACGGCTCGCCCGAACCGTTCGGTTTCGGTTGCTGGTCAACACTGTCGCGTCAAAACTTCGATAAGTACATCGCCGGCTTCGACGATGGCGCTTATCCCGATATGGGTCCCTGGAGCGGGTGGCTTTGCAACCAGCTGGAAGACTATATTGGTGCCGATCCCCTGGCCCTGTGGGTCTATCCGCAACTTGACCGCCAGCGCCCACGACTAAGAATTCAGAACGTGTCTCACCCACTGGCGCTGGATCAGGCCAATGGCATAACACCCGAGCGCGCTCTGGAAATTTTCGCGCATTACGGACACGCGCCTGTGGCTTGATTGTCGCGGTTCCGGTGACACCCCGTTTATCTCCAGCCAAGTGTCCCGCATTCCAAGCCGCATCCCCGAATTATCCCACATTTTACAAAATTCGAGATTTGTGGGATAAACCCCCATGCCGGTGGTGAAACCCTTCTCCGACGAACAGGCGCGCACGCTGGTCAATCTCCGCCAGCGCTATGAAGCATGGATCGAGGCGGAACGAACGCTTGCCGCCCTGCCCTATGATCTGCGGCGCAAGGAGATCGCCGGTCGGGCCTATCTCTACGAAATCCACGATCGCGGCGGAAACGGCACGAGCTTGGGGCCATGGTCCGACGAGAAGGCCGCGCAATGGGAGGAATATCGCGCCGCGAAAGCCGCCGCCAAACATCGCCGCGAAACGAGCAAGGCCGTGCTCGACGAATCCGCCCGGCTGGCGCGCGCGCTGCGCGTGCCCATGGTGGCCAGCGAAGCGGGTCCGTTGCTGCGCGAGGCCGATCGGCGTGGCCTGCTCGACGGCGCCTTGCTGGTCGTCGGCACCAACACGATGGCGGCCTATATGCTCGAGGCCGCAGGTTTCATTCGCGAACTGCCCGAGGAGACGGCGGACTTCGATCTCGCCTGGACGGAGACAGAGCCGCACCAGGGCGAGCAGGTTTTATGGCACTTGCTGAAGGCGGTCGATCCGACCTTCACCGTCAACACCGAGCGCACCTTTCAGGCGCGCAACGCCAAGGCCTATGAGGTCGAGATACGGGTCGCGCCGTCGCGCCTTGCGAGCATGGCGCCAACCGATCGCCCCCGCCCGGTTGCCCTGCCCGAGCAGGAATGGTTGCTGATGGGAACGCCGATCGACCAGGTCCTGATCTGTCGCGACGGCAGCCCGGTGCGCATCGTCGCGCCCGATCCGCGCTGGTTCGCGCTGCAGAAACTGTGGATGGCGGGGCGGGCGAAGCGCAATCCGCTGAAGCGCGCCAAGGATCGCAAACAGGGTTTACTACTACTCGACGCGATCAATGAGGCGATGCCGCATTATCCGCTTGATGCGGGGTTCGCCGCGGCGCTTCCGGGCGAACTTGCCGCGCTTTATCTGCAGTGGTCCGGACAGCGCGGCGCGCCGGCCCCGGTCGCCTGGTAAGGAACCGGCGTCATGAAGCAGAACAACGCTGATATCGTGCGCCGCGAGATCACCCTCGCCGACATGCCGGCGCTCAGCGACGCGCAAAAAGCCGAACTCGGATTCTGGTGACGCTGCACTCAACTTGCGGCTGCAAAGAATCTCCGCCGCCGCTCACCGACAGAGCAAACGCCGCAACTTGTCCGCCGACTTGCCCGGCAGGATCGGCGCATCGCGCCATAGGTCGGCGGGGGCCAGCTCGGTCATGTGCCCCGCGCCGTCGGTCGAGACGGTCTTCGTCTCGGTAAAGGTCACCGTCCGGCAATTCAGCTCGATCGACGACAGCGTCACGCTCTTTGCCGGCATGCCGAGAATCCTGATCGTCACCGCGACCTTCTCGTCCGACGTCGTCACGCCCGGCCGGTCGTAATAATAATCATATTGCTGCCCGCCCGAGCTGACGGTCTGGAAAAGCTCCCACCGTCCGTCGCCGGTGGGAGGCTGCGGCAGGGCCGACACGAGCAGCAGGGCGGCGAAACCGGCGATCATCGGCGCATGCTTGCAGAAAAGCGGCAGCGCGGCAACGCGGCCTTCGCCGCCATCGATCACCGGCCCGGCAGGCCACGCTAACCCGCTCTTGCGGCACGCAATGTCATCTGCCACCTTGCCGGCACAGCGACGCCGGGGGGCAGCGTTGCGCGGCCGGGGGGCGAAATTTATGTTCTTTGTTTCATGGGGCTCGAAGGGCGCGATCGCCGATGTCGGCCCGGCCGGCGAGCGGCATTGTCCGCGCTGCGACAAGGACGCGCCTTTCTCGAAGATGGTCGCGTACCGCGTGCGCCACGTCTATTGGCTGTTCCGCTGGGTCAGCGATCGCACGCCCTATGTGATGTGCGGCAATTGCGGCAGCGAGTTCGTCACCGACGAGGCCGATATCCCGCGGCAGGAATCCACCGCGGCGATTCCCTTCTGGGACAAGCGCGGCTGGACCGTCGGCGTCGGCGCGATCGCCAGCATGGTCGGGCTCGGCACGATCGCCGCCGCCGCCAATACCGCGCAGAATGCCAGTTACGTCCAGGCGCCGAAAGTCGGCGACATCTACGAAACCGACATGGCCAAATTGGTGAAGAGCCCGGAGGCACCCGAAATGCTGACCGCGCTGCGCGTCACCGGCGTGAAGAACGGCATGGTCGAGCTGGAGATGGCCAACACCTATTATACCGACTGGCGCGGCGTCGATCGCGACATCGACCGCGGCAAGACCGACAGCGAGGATTATTACGCCCGCGAGCGCCTCGCCATCCCGGCGGCCGCGCTCAAGAAGATGTATGACGAGGGCGTGGTCCACGACATCCGTCGGTCTTAACGCGGCGTTGGATCGGGTGCCAAAGGCAGGCCAAGCATCGCGCTGGAGGTCACCGACACCACCGTGATTCACCGCGCGTGCGACATCGCGCAGGATGCTCCCGCCACCGCGCCGCCCCGCCACGATGTTGGATCCGGGCGCGCGGTGGCGAACGGAGGTCGCAGATGTCGCACAGTAATTCGTCAGGCTATTCGCATAATGCGCGCCGAACAGCGCTTGTCATCGCGCTGGGGCCCTGCCCGGCCGCGCCCGAACAGTGGCCGCAGCGGGACAGACATGAAGTTGGAGTCGCGCGCCTGTTCGCCGCGCCATCTTCGCGCGTGCGGCGCCAACGCCCCCCGCAAACCGACCCCCATCCCCTCGCAAAATACCCCCTTTACTTGCGGGTCTCCTACACCACGACTTGCGCGGCACTTGTCACGTGCGCCCTCCCCGCCGCGCCATTACTGCGCCAGCAAACGGAAGCTCCACGGCGCCACCGTCATCGTCGCGCCCTCGGCCAGGGTGACGCCGCCGCCATCGCGTTCGTCATGCCAGGCGCCGGCGATCGGGCCGTCGGTGAAGGTGACCTTCTGCGGCTCACTCGAGAAGTTGAACACCGCGAACACCCGGTCGGCACCCTTGGTGCGCACGAACGACAGGATCTTTTCCGGATGGTCGTTGACGACGCGGATCATCGGCGCCCCCCAGGGCGCATTGTCGAGCGCGGGGTGGCTTTTGCGAAACGCGATCAGCCGGCGGTACAGCGCGGCATTGGGGTGGTCGCGCCAGGCGATCGGGTCGCGCTCGAAGAAGGCGAGCCGCTTGGGGTTGCCCGCTTCCTGCCCGTTATAGATCAGCGGCAGGCCATCGCTGACGAAGCTCAGCGCGGTCGCCGCGGCGAAGCTCTTGCCGAACAGCTCCTCGTCGCTGCCGTCCCAGCTGTTCTTGTCGTGGTTGGTGGTGAACAGCATGCGCATCGCGCCGCGCGGCCAGGCGCCGTCGTTCCAGCTGTAATAGCCGAACAGCCCCGAGGCATCGCCCTTGCCGGTGCCGATCGCGTGCATCGCGTCCCACCAGTCCCAGGCATAGGTCGCGTCGAAGGCGCGCGCATGATAGCCGGGCCAGTTCCACTCGGCGAGCATGAACACCGGCTTGATCGCCGACAGCTCGGCGCGGGCATTGTTCCAGAAATCCATCGGCACCATGCCGGCGACGTCGCAACGGAAGCCGTCGAAGCCGACGTCGCGCACCCAATATTTCATCGCCGCGGTCATATACTGGCGCAGGCCGGGCTTGTCGTAATCGAGGTCGATGATGTCGGACCAGTCGAACCACGGCGTCGGGCGAAAACGCCCCTTCCAGTCATGCTCGTACCAGCCGGGATGCTGCGCCACGAGCTTGTTGTCCCACGCACTGTGGTTGGCGACCCAGTCGAGGATGACGTGCAGGCCCAGCCGGTGCGCGGTGGCGATGAACGCCTTGAGATCGGCGAGCGTGCCGAATTCGGGGTTCACGCCATAATAATCGCGCACCGCATAGGGGCTGCCCAGCGTGCCCTTGCGGTTCTTCACCCCGATCGGGTTGACCGGCATCAGCCAGATGATGTCGACGCCCAGCGCCTTCAGCCGCGGCAGCTGCTTCTCGGCGGCGCGAAAAGTGCTCTCGGGCGTGAACTGGCGGGTGTTGAGCTGGTAGAGCACCGCCTGCCGGCTCCATGCCGGGTGCTGGATCTTCACATAGGGCTGCGGCGTGTAGCGCGCCGGCACCGGTGCGGCGGCGGCGGCGGGCAGCGCCAGCGCGGCAAGCAACAGGGCAATGATCCAGCGCATCGGCGGGTCCTTCAGGTGAGTTCGGCCAGCACGGCCTTGTGGTCGCGGAAATTGAGCGCGGCGCGGCGCAGCAGTTCGTCGATCGCGCCCATGTCGTGGCGCAGCGCGGCGGGTTCGGGCGCATGAAGCCGCGTCTCGTCGGGGAACTGACCATAGCCGGCGAGCAGGCAGTGCCACGAGCTCGCGGGATAATAGCCGGCGATGCCCTGGTCGGCGATCTCGCGTTCGAGGTCCCGGCCGGTGAACCAGCAGGTCATGATCGCCTTGAGCGAATCCGACAGCGTGTCGTTGGCGGCATTGTCGCGCCAGTACGCCGTGTCGCTGCGCCGGTTCATGCGGTAATGGCAGACGATATAGTCGCGAATGCCGTCATAGCGCGCGGCGATGCGCTGGTTGAACGCGTCGCGGTTGGCCGGTGTGTATCCGCCCGCTTCCCATGCCGCGATGAACCCCTCGACCGTCGCCTGGACGATGTGCAGCGCGGTCGCCTCGAGCGGCTCGATAAAGCCCTGCGCCAGCCCGATGGCGAGGCTGTTGCCCGACCATGTGCTTTCGACCCGCCCGACCTTCATGCTCAAGTGCCGCGCCGCCACCTCCTCGCCGAGCCCGAGATGCGCGCGCAGCTCCGCCTCGGCTGCCTCGGGCGTGGTGTAGCGCGAGGCATAGACATAACCGTTGCCCGTGCGGCTGGTCAGCGGGATGTCCCACGCCCAGCCATGTTTCAGCGCGGTCGCCCTGGTCGCACTCGCGGTGCCGGTCGGGTCGGCCGGCGTCGGCATCACCACGGCACGGTCGTTGAACAGATTGTCGGCGAAGGAGCGGAACGGCACGCCGAGCGCGGCCTGGTGGATCACCGAGCGGAAGCCGCTCGAATCGACGAACAGGTCGGCGGCGATCGTCGCGCCATCCTCCGCGACGAGCTGCGTGACCGCGCCACCTTCCACTGTCACGTCGACGATGCGGCGCTGGAGATGCGTGACGCCGCGCGCGACGGCATGGTCGCGCAGGAACGCGCCGACGAGCTGCGCATCGAAATGATAGCCATAGCCCGGCTCGAGCGGGAAGCTCTCCGCCGCGATCGGCGCAAGCCGCGCGGCGGCAAGGCGCGCTTGGAGGAAGAAGCGGTCGGGATGCGCCGACACGTCATTGCCGAAACGCCGCGCCTGGCAATTGAAGAAAAAGGCCGGCGCGGTGTGCAGGTCGAGCGGGCTGGGGAACGGGTGGAAATAGCTTTCATGGCCGGGCCGATCCGACCAGCCATGGAAGGAGATGCCGTTCTTGTAGGTCGCGTTGCACGCCGGCATCCATTCGGCCTCGGCAATGCCCAGCGTGTCGAAAAACGCCTTCAGTTGCGGGGTCGAGCCCTCGCCGACGCCGACGATGCCGATCTCGGGGCTTTCGATCACCGTCACCTGCGCGGTGCCGGGCCAGCGCTGCGCGAACAGATTGGCCGCCATCCACCCGGCGGTGCCGCCGCCGAGAATGACGATGCGGCCGGGTCCGCTCACCGCAGCAGCCAGCCGAAGATATCGTCGAGCCGCGCCGCCCAGGCATTTTCCTCATGCGCCGCGCCGGCATAGCTGTGGCTGACGAAATCGCGGCCCCGGCGCCAGCCGAGCGCGGTCAGGTCGGCGTCGATCGCGCGCTGATAGGGTTCGTACGCCGCGTCGAGCGTTTCGGTGCCATGGTCCATCCACAGCCGCCGCCCGCCCGGCTTGCCAAGCTTGTGCGCCAGATAATCCTGCCACAGCGCGGTGACCTCGGGGTTGAACGGCCCGACATCCGACGGATCGGCCAGCGGCCAGTGCGTCGAGACGCACGCTGCGCGGCCGAAGACGCGGGGATATTGCACAAAGGCGTAGCAGGAGATCAGCCCGCCCATGCTCGACCCGATGATCGTCGTGTGCGCCGGATCGGGCAGCGTGCGATAGTCGCGGTCGATCATCGGCTTGAGATCGGCAACGATGAAGCGGAGATAGGCGTCGCCGGTGATCGGCCCCCTGGCGAGCCGGTCGAACCCGGCGCGCAATTTCGGGGATGCCGGCGCGTAGAGGAATTGCGGGAAATATTGCCGGTAGCGCGCGGCGCCGGGCTGATCGATCCCGACGATGATGAACGGCGCAACCTTGCCGGCGCGGATCAGCCGCAACGCCGCCTTGTCCGCCGCCCACACCTTGTTGAAGTTGGAGCGCGCCGGGAAGAACAAATTCTGCCCGTCATGCATGTAGACGACGCCGTAGCGCCGCCGCGACGCATCGTAACCAGGCGGCAGCCAGACCACGACGTGCGGCGCGGCGATTTCAGGCTGGGTCGAGGGCGCGGCGGCGATCTCGACGAAGCGGCCGGCGTCCTGGGCCTGGGCGGGGGCTGCGACGAGCGCCAGCAGTGCGAAGATTGCACCGATCAGCCAACTTCCAAGCCCCTCCCCTTCAGGGGAGGGGTTGGGGGTGGGGCGTTTCCACAAACAGTGCACTCGCGGATAGGCCCCACCCCAACCCCTCCCCTGAAGGGGAGGGGCTTCAGGTCGCGTACGCCTCACCGCCCCGCCACGAAGCGGATCGCCTCGCCGCCGCCCGGCGCGAGCGGCAGGCTGAGCTTGTCGCCCTTGCGCACCTTCACCTTCTCGATGGTGATCGCGTGACGCGCGTCGGTGCGGTAATCGGCGCCGGGGCCGTCGCGATAGATTTCCGCGGTATAGCCCCTGCCGGCATCGAGAAAGTCGAGCGTCACGTCGAGCGTGCGCGCACTCTCGTCGGTCACCGCGCCGAGATACCAGTCGTTCGAGCGCCGGTCCTTGCGCACGATCGTGACATAGTCGCCGACCGCGCCGTTCAGCACGCGCGTGTCGGACCAGTCGGTCGGCACGTCCTTGATGAACTGGAAGGCGCCGGGATATTTCGCGTAATTCTCCGGCAGGTCGGCGGCCATCTGGATCGGCGAATAGATCACCACGTAGAGCGCGAGCTGCTTGTCCATGGTCGACAGGATGTCGCTATCGCCGCGCCCTTTCAGGCTGAGCACGCCCGGGGTGAAGTCCATCGGGCCGCCGAGCATCCGCGTGAAGACGAGGTTGGCCTCGTGCTCGGGCGGGTTCTTGGGCACGCCCCAGGCGTTGTATTCCATGCCGCGCTGGCCCTCGCGCGACACCCAATTGGGGTAGGTGCGGCGCAGGCCGGTGTCCTTGATCGGCTCGTGCGTGTCGATAGCGACATGGCGCTTCGCCGCCTCGGTGACGACCAGCAGATGGTGGACCGAGGCGGCCTGCCCCTCATGCCATTCGAAGCGGATCGCGCCGTCCGGCCCGGTCTTCGCCTTGAAACCGCCGGCATCGGAGACATAGCCGGTCTTGACCGCGTCGATGCCGAGCCGCTGGTCGAGGTCGAACGCGGCGCGCATCTGTTCCTCATAATGCGCGGCATTGGCCGAGGTCTCGTGATGGCCGATCAGCACCACACCCTTCGCCTTGCCATAGGCGGCGAGGCCGGGAAGGTCGAAATCGGGATAGGGTTGGGTAAAGCTGAAGTCTTCGCCATTGGCGAACCAGTCGCCGTCCCAGCCCTTGTTCCAGCCTTCGACCAGCACGCCGCCGAAACCGTTCTTCGCGGCGAAATCGATCATCGCGCGGGTGTTCGCCGTCGTCGCGCCATGCTTCTGCCCCGATGCCCAGCTCTGCGTGTCGAGGTGCATGCCCCACCAGATGCCGACATATTTTCGCGGGTGGACCCACGACACGTCGCCGAGCTTGTTGGGTTCGTTGAGGTCGAGGATCAACGGATTGGCCATGTACAGCCCGGCCGCGTCGGGCGCGATCAGCATCACCCGCCACGGCGTCGGGAACGGCGCCAGGCGGCTGACCTTGGCGCCGCTCGCCGACGGCGTCAGCACCGCTTTCAGATCGCCGCCGACGACCTTGGCGATGTTCATGCCGGCATAATCGACCAGCGCCGCCTCGTGGAAGGCGATGTGCGTGCCATCGGCGAGCTTCACCGTCAGCGGCGTCTGCGCGATGCCGATCTCGGCCACCGGCGTATGGTGGTAGAGATATTCCGCGCGATTGGATTCGAACGCCTCGCACCACCATGCCTCGGCCGGTTGCGCGAGATTGAACTGGGTCAGTTCCTCGGCGATGTTGGCCTGGCGCAGATGGGGCTGGTCGGGAAATTCGTAGCGGAAGCCGACACCGTTATCGAACACCCGGAACACGACATCGAGCGCGCGGTGCAGCGCGGTCGTCTCGCGCAGGCGGATACGCAGCTCGCGATAATGGTCGCGGACGTTGGTCCACTCGCCCCAGGGCTGGGTCCAGCTGTCGTCATGCTCGCTGCTCTTCTGGCTTTCGAGCGCGAAGTTGCGCAGCAGTTGCGGCGCATCGGTGAACAGGAAGCCGAGATGCGATTCCGCGACGATCGGCTTGCCCAGCCGGCTGACCTGATAGCCGGCGCGCCCCTCGCCATTGAGCGTGACCTCGACCTTGAGGCTGTTGTCGGGCGAGGCGACGCTGGCGACGACCTGCGCGGCGGCGGGCGCGGCGGAGAGGGCCAGCAAGGCGAGCAGGGCGGGAAGGATACGCATCGACAGACTCCTTTACGCGCGACGCTCGGCGACCAGCGCGGCGAACGGCCCGAACTGCCAGTCGATGACGTCGCCGACCTGTTCGACGATTTGCCACTGATCGGGCTGCTCGGGACACCAGTCGCGCGGCGCGTCGCCGATATTGAAGACGCACAACAACCGCTGCCCGGGCGCGCTGCGTTCGAACGCGAGCAACGTGTCGGACGCCGCGATGATCGCGATGTCGCCGGTCTGCAACGCGGCGCTGGCGTTGCGGAAGCCAAGCAGGCGCCGCGTGAGCGCGAGCAGCGACAACGGGTCGGCCTCCTGCCGGTCGACCGCCAGCGCTTCATGGTCGGCGCCGGTCGGCAGCCACGGCTCGACGACCGAAAAGCCGAGATGCGGCGCCTCGGCACGCCACGGCATCGGCGTCCGCGCGCCGTCGCGGCTCAGCGTCAACGGCCAGTTGGCGATCGCCTCGGGGTCCTGCAGCCGGTCGAACGGGATATCGACCTGGGTGAGGCCGAGCTCCTCGCCCTGATAGAGGAAGATATTGCCGCGCAGGCACACCAGCAGCAGCATCTTCAGCGCGGCAAAGGCGTCGCGATACTCGGGGCCGACCCAGCGCGACAGCGCGCGCGGCGCGTCATGATTCTCGAACGCCCAGCTCGGCCAGCCCATGCCGGGCACGTCAGGCCATTGCTCGACCGCCTCGCGCACCAGTGCCGGGGTGAGGCGCTCGGCATAGAGAAAGTTGAAGCCATAGGCCGAGTTGAGCCGCCGCCCATCGGCGGTGAAGGCGTGCATCTCGCGTTCGGGCGCGGCGCCGCCGACCTCGGCGACGGTGAAGCGCGCGCCATATTCGTCGGTCAGGGCGCGCACCCGTTCGAGAAAGCCGGGGATGTCGGGATGGCTCTGGTTGTGGATGTGCTGCTGGAAATCGAACGGCCGGGTGCGCACGCCGTTGGTCTCGGGCGCGGGCGGATTGTCGCGCAGTTCCGGGTCGTGCATCGCGAAGTTGATCGCATCGACGCGGAAGCCGTCGACGCCGCGGTCGAGCCAGAAGCGCGCCACGTCGAGCAACGCCTGCTGCACCTCGGGCAGATGCACGTGCAGCTGCGGCTGGGCGCTGAGGAAATTGTGCATGTAATATTGCCGGCGCCGCGCATCCCATGTCCAGGCCGGGCCGCCGAACACCGACTGCCAGTTGTTGGGCGGGCTGCCGTCGGGCTTCGCGTCGGCCCAGACATACCAATCGGCCTTCGCATTGCTGCGGTCGGCGCGGCTTTCGCGGAACCAGTCATGCTCGTCGGAGGTGTGCGAATAGACCTGGTCGATGATCACGCGCAGCCCGAGCGCGTGCGCACGCGCGATCAACGCGTCGAAATCGGCGAGCGTGCCGAAGATCGGGTCGACATCGCAATAATCCGCCACGTCATAGCCGAAATCGGCCATCGGCGAGGTGAAGAAGGGCGACAGCCATATGCCGCCGACGCCGAGCGAGGCGACATGGTCGAGATGCGCTGTGATGCCGGCAAGATCGCCGATGCCGTCGCCATTCGAGTCGGCGAAGCTGCGCGGATAAATCTGGTAGATCGCCGCGCCGCGCCACCACGGACGCTCGCATGGCGCGCCCGCCGCGATGGCGGTCGGGCGCAGGGCCGGGTCATTCATTTGTGCGCCTCGCAGATCGCATAGCCAAAGGCGGGAAGGGTGATCGTGACGCTGCCCGGCGCGCTGGCCGTGGCGGCGCAACCGCCGGCAAGGGAAGTGAAGGCGGTCGAGGCGACCTCGACCTGAAGCTGGCGCGTCACCGCGTCACCCGACGTGTTGAAGGCAAGCAACAGCTCCGCGCCGGTGGCGGGATCGAAGCGCGACACCGCGACCAGCCCGGGCTTGTCGTCGCGCGCGCGCAATACCAGCCGACCGCGCGTCAACGCCGGGTGCGACAGGCGCAGCCGCGCGAGCGTAGCGATCTGCCGGAACAGCGGATGGTCCTCGCCGAAATGCGCCGTTGCAGTGGTGGTATTGGTGCCGATCAGCTTGTTGTCGTTGTAGACCGCGACGCGGCTCGCGAACATGTCCTCGCGCGCATCCTGATCGCCGCCGTCGCCGGCGAAGCCCTGCTCGTCGCCGGCATAGATCGTCGGCACGCCGCGCCACGTCAGCAACATCGCGTTGGCGAGCATTTCGCGCTTGAGCTGCTCGTCGTCCGACGCGTTGGGCAAGGCCTTGCGGATATAGAAGCCGAGCCGGCCGGCATCATGGTTGGAAACGAAGGTTGGCAATATGCTCGCGGTGTCGAAGCCGTGCGCATAGAGCGCGTCGCCGAGCACGAGCTTGTCCCATGCGCCGGGCTCCTGCTTCCCCGTTACCGCCTCGAGCACCGCCTGGCGGAAGGCGAAGTCGAGCACGGCGGGCAGCTTGTCGACGACGGTATGGCGCGCGAGCATCCCGACATCGAGCGTTTCGTACGCGACCTCGCCGAAGATGTGGAAATGCGGGATGCCCTTCGCCCTGGCCCGGGCAAGCATCGCGGGAACGAACTGCGCCCAGAATTCCGGATTGACGTGGCGCGCGGTGTCGATGCGGAAACCGTCGACGCCATAGCGGTCGATCCAGTCGCCGAAAATGTCGATCATGCCCTGCACGACGCGGGGATTCTCGGTGTCGAGATCGTCGAGCCCGGAGAAATCGCCGAGCGTCGCGCTCTCGTTGTAATAGGTCGTGTTGCCGCGGTTGTGGTACCAGCGCACGTCGTTGAGCCACGCCGGCACCTTCACCGTTGCCTCCGCCGCCGGTACATAGGGCGTATAGGCATAGGTCGGGTCGGTCAGCTTCGCGAAATTGTCCGCCGTCTGCACACCCTCACCGAGAAAGCCGGGGTTGATCGCCGGGCCGTTCGGGCCACCGCGCCGCTGGAATGGATAGTCGGCGATCGAGCGATAGGGACAGGCGCTGCCTGCTCCGCACTCGCGATACTGGATCACGTCGGCGGTGTGGTTGGCGATGATGTCCATATAGACCTTCATGCCGCGCGCATGCGCTGCGTCGACCAGCGCCTTGAAATCGGCGTTGCTGCCGAAATGCGGGTCGACCTGGGTGAAGTCGGTGATCCAATAGCCGTGATAGCCGGCGGATTCGTGCCCCCGCGGGCCCTGCACCGGCTTGTTCTTGAAGATCGGCCCGACCCAGATCGCGGTCGCGCCGAGATCCTGGATATAGCCGAGCCGCTTGATCAGCCCCTTGAGGTCGCCGCCATGATAGAAGCCCTTGGCGGTCGGGTCGTAGCCGGTCTTGAGCCGGTCGCCGGTCAGGCCGCCGCGATCGTTCGCCGGGTCGCCATTCTCGAAGCGGTCGGGGAGCAGGAAATAGATCACCTCGTCCTGCGGCAGGCGATCGCGATAGCTGGCGGGTGCCGCCGGCTGTGCGGCAAGCGGCGCTGGCAGCATGGCCGCGAGCAGCGCGGCCATCGCGCCAAGGCGCATCGTTCCGCTCATCCCACCCACTCCCGGCGCACGCTACGTGAAGCAGATATCACGTGCTTTTTCGTCTCTTGCGGTCCGTGCCGGACGAAGCCAACCCCCCGGCATACGTATTCAGTCGCAGCGGTCATCGTGGAGCCGCGCAATGCCGGGCGATGAACTCGGCGTGGCGCGGCATGCGGCCCGCCTCGCGCGCGTAAAGCAGCTCGATCGTCTCCATATATTCGCCGAGTTCGACCGGCGCGATCTGGTCGGCGAGCGGGTGATAGCCCTGCGGGATGACGCCCTGGCCGACCAGCACCTGCAGCCAGCCGACCTCGGTGAACAGTTCCTCATGTTCGCGCACGATGTTGCCATTGGCCTCGAACAGCGCGATCTTGCGGGCCAGCGTCTCCGGCAACGCCATCGCGCAGCGCGCGCGCCAGAACGGCTCGTCGCGCCGGTTCGCGGCATAATGCAGGATCAGGAAGTCGCGGATCCGCTCGATCTCGAAATCGGTCTGGCGGTTATATTCGTCGCGGTCGGCGGCGGCGACATGGCGGCCGGGGAGCAGTTTGAGCAGCCGCGAAATCGCCGACTGGATCATGTGGATGCTGGTCGATTCGAGCGGTTCGAGAAAGCCGCTCGACAGGCCGATCGCGATGACGTTGCGCTGCCAGGCGCGCTTGCGCTTGCCGGCGGTGAAGCGCAGCGGGCGCGGATCGGCGAGCGGTTCACTATCGAGATTGGCGAGCAGCAGCGCGGTCGCCTCGTCGTCGCTGAGATAGTCGCTGCAATAGACATGGCCGTTGCCGACGCGGTGTTGCAACGGGATGCGCCACTGCCACCCCGCCGCGAGCGCGCGGGCGCGAGTGTAGGGGGTCAGCGCGCCATCGCCGGCGCTGGGCACGGCAAGCGCGCGGTCGCAGGGCAGCCAGTGCGACCAGTCCTCGAACCCGCTTGCCAGCGTCTGTTCGATCAGCAGGCTGCGGAAACCGGTGCAGTCGATGAAGATGTCGCCGGCGACGCGCTCGCCGGACTCGAGCAACAGTGCCGCGACGTCGCCGCTCTCGCCGTCACGGATCACCTCGACGACCTTGCCTTCGGTACGAACCACGCCGCGCAATTCGGCGAAGCGGCGCAGCCATGCGGCGTACAGCCCCGCGTCGAACTGGAAGGCATAGGGCATGTCGGGGATCGCCGCTCCACCCAGCGGTTGTCCGCGATGCATCTTGCCGCCGCGCGCCGCGATCTCGTTGAGGGCATAATGGTCGAGGCTCTTGGCGAGACCGAGCTGGCGCGCGCGCAGCCAGTAATGCTGGAAGGCGATCAGCCCGACGTCGCGGCCGACCGCGCCGAAGGCGTGCATGTAACGCTCGCCGGGGCGCGACCAGCCGTCGAACTCGATGCCGAGCTTGAAGGTCGCCTGGGTCGCGCGGACGAAAGCGTCCTCGTCGAGGCCGAGCGCCTCGTTGAACAACCGGGTCTGCGGGATGGTCGATTCACCGACGCCGACCGTACCGATCTCCTCGGATTCGATCAGCCGGACGCGGTAGCCGGTCTCGAGGAATCGGCCGAGCGCGGCGGCAGTCATCCAGCCGGCGCTGCCGCCGCCGGCGATCACGATGGTGACCGGATCGGGTTGTTCGGTCACGAAACTCTCCTTGTGGCAGGCCGGACGCTATACCGGCCGGTGTGTCGGGAAAAGAACGGGGCCACCGGGCAGGTCATGCGCCGGCGGCCCCGAGTAAGACGGAGAGGGGGCCGTCAGAACTTGTAGGTCAGGCCGAGATAATAATCGCGGCCGTAGCGCTGATAGTCGATGACCTGGCGGCGATCGTTATTCTGGTAGGTGATGAACGGACGATCCGTCAGGTTCTTGGCCTGGGCCAGGATCGCCAGGCCCTTGAGCGGGCCGTCCTGGAATTCATAGCCGATCTGCGCATCGAGAATGCCCTCCGACACCACCTGACGATAGGTCGGGTTGGCCGACAGGCCGGCCACTTCACCGAGGAACGTCGACCGGTAACGGTAACTGCCGCGCAGCTGGATACCGTGCTTCTCGTAATAGATCTCACCGCTGGCGACATATTTCGACAGGCCCGGCAGCGTGATCACCTGGGTCGGATTGCTCATCAGCTTGATCGCGCTCTCGCTGTAGCTGCCGCTGCCGAAGAAGCCGAAGCCGTCGAGCGCAGAGGAGATGGTCTTGAACGGCAGCGACAGCGTCGCTTCCATACCGACCAGGTAACCGCGGCCGGTATTGGCCGGCGCGCTGACCGAGCCCGTGGTCAAGTGATTGGTATTGACGATCGACTGTTGCGCCGGGGTAAGCGCGCCCAGCAGTGGCGAGAAGTCGAAAGCATAGCTGTTGCCCGGGTCGACGTAATCGGTGATGTGCTTGAAATACCCGGCGAGTGAAAAATAGCCGCCGCCGTGGAAATACTTCTCCAGCGAGATGTCGACGTTTGTCGACTGATAGGGCCGAAGCTGCACGTTGCCGCCGCTCGAACTGAACACTGGGTTCAACCCCGGGTTCGTATTGTTGACGGCGATGTTGGCGGTGTTGATACTGACGTCCTGCGTTACCCGCTCCTGATCCATGCGCGGACGAACCATCGTCTGCGACGCGCCGAGCTTGACATAGCCGCTGGGGATCAGTTCGAGCGAGAAGGTCGCGGACGGCAAAAACCGGTTATAGGTCGCTTTCTGATAGGCGGGCGCGATCGTCACCACGCCCGTAGAACTGACGCTGGCGATTTGCCCGGTAGAGCTCTGCTCGGTGTGGATGAACTGCGCGCCAATGCTGCCCTTCAACGTCCGTCCGCCGACCTGACCGTCAATGCTCAGCTTCGCGTAGCCGGTCCAGACGCTCTCCGCGACGACGTTGTCGCGCACCAGTGAGCTGGGACGGTTGTCGTACGCGCTGTTCAGAGCGTTGTTGTAGAGGTACATCGGGTCGAGCGCGAGCACTGCCGGGACGCCGAGATAGCCGAGCGGAATGTTGCGGCCGAGGATCGCCGCAGCCGGGATGGTGGCCGAAGTCGGCGTACCGCTCGAAACGGTGCAGTTGGTGCCTGCGCCCTTGGGGCAAAGAAAATACGAGCCATAGGCGCTGGTCTTCTGACGCCGGCTGAAATTCGCACCCACCTCCCAACTCTTGAGGATGCCGGCGTCGATGTCGCCGTTCAGTGTCGCACGCAACGCCTTCAGATCGTCCTTGAAGCTCGGCTGATTGAGGAAACCGGCCTGCACAACCGGCTGTGTGCCGTTATAACCCCAGCCCTGCGGATCGGTCAGCTTGAAGATCGAGGTGTCGGTATAGTTGAGCGTCGGCACGATCTTGTAAATGCCGTTGGCCTGCTGCGTCACCGTCACGGTGTCGCCCGGGCCGCTGCCGCCATAACCGACGCCGGTATAGGTCTCGAGCAGGAAGTCGGTACGCGTCGCGCGCGACCAGCTGGCATCGACGTTGAGCTTGAGCTTGTCGTTCAGGCGAATGTCGTTGTTCCAGCCGAACGAGAAGTTCTCGGCCTTGCGGTCGTTGAGGTCGTTGCGCTGGATCGCATGGACGTTGCTGAACGTTGTCGTGGTGGCGAAACCGTCCGAGACGCTGATGCCGCTCTGTGCCGGGCCGGAGAAGCCGAGCGGGAACTCGATGCCGCGCAGATGCTGCGTCTCCTGGAAGTGCGAATAGAGCGCGTCGAAGGTCGAGTGGAAATTCTCGCTCGGCTGCCATTCCAGCGTGGCAACCGCGCCGTAGCGCTTGAGCACGTTCGACTGGACATAAGGCTTGGCACCGCCGAGCACGAACGGGCTCGCCGCCGTGCCGGCACCGGCATAACCCCAAGAGTTATAGCGCTCGTCCTGCGATGGGTTCTGCGAGGCGGACACGCCGATCGCCACGCCGAACGTGTCGTTGGCGAACTTGTCGACATAGGTCGCCGAGGCGCGATAGCCGTAGCGCGAAGAATCCGGGTTGAGCGCCTTGAGGCCGTTCATCTCGCCGCGCGCCGCGACGGAGAACACGCGGTGCGCCTGATCGAGCGGGCGCAACATACGCAGGTCGACCGTGCCCGAAATGCCCGAGGCGATCAGCGATGCGTCGGCGGTCTTGTAGACGTTGACGTTCTTGAAGAATTCCGACGGATACTGGTCATATTCGACGCCACGATTGTCACCGACGGTGACCTGCTCGCGACCGTTGAGCAAGGTGGTGCCGAAATCGGGGCCGAGGCCGCGGATCGACAGGCGCTGGTCGCGGCCCTCGAGGCGCTGCGCGGTGACACCGGGCAGTCGGGCTAGCGAGTCGGCGATCGAGACGTCGGGCAGCTTGCCGATATCCTCGGCCGACACCGAATCGACGATCAGCGTCGACTCACGCTTGATCCGCGCCGACGAGGCGAGCGAGGCGCGAATGCCGGTCACGACGATGTCCTGCACCACAGGGGCATCGGCGGCGGGGGGTGCCGGCGGCGGCGGGGGCGCCGGAATCGCCGGCGGCGTGTCCTGCGCCAGTGCGGCATCGGCGCCGATCAGCGACGCGACGCCGCTGAGGGCGATCACGCTGGCGCGCAGTGCGAGCCGGGTCCGCGTCGAGAAACGACGATGGTTGTGAGAAACGTTCATTCAGGTCCTCCCCTTGCGCCTTTGCGCAGCCGCCGCTCGCTTGCCGCGATCGATCTGTCGCTCGATTAGGCGCCGGGGTGGCAGCGTGGGAAGAAACGCACATACGTATTCACATGGCGTTCAGGCAAGCCGCCCGCCGGCGTGGCATTTATGCGACACTGTTCAGCGCGCGCCGAGAAAGGTGTTCACGGTGAGCCGGCCGATCGTCGGATCGCTGCTCAGTACCATGTCTGCGGGAATGTCGGCGCAGTGCAGCGTGTTGCTGCGATAGAGGATCGCGCGGTTGAAGCGGCCGTCGAAGCGCGCGACCTGCTCGAACAGGTCGGTGTCGCCGGCGATATAGCCGGGATCGGGAAGCCCGGTGCGGCGCAGATCGGCATCGAGCGCCGCGCGATACGGGCCGAGCCGCGCGGCATCGACGCTCTCAAAACCGGTGCTACGGTGTCGGTAGAACGCCGTGCCGCCGCGCGCATCGGCTGAAAGATAGTGGAGCAGCGCGAGCCTGCCCTGCTCGACGCCGTCGAAATGCGGCAGACGCTGGATCGGCGCCAGCGCCGCCGACGGCGTGGTCACCAGCGAGTAGAAGGCGTCGATCACGTCGACCGCGGCAATGTCGAACGTGTCGGTGACGACCGGCGCGAGCGCGGCGAGCAGGTCGCGCAGCATGACCGGCGCGACGATGGCGCGAATGCCGGGATAATGCTCACCGATCGGCCGGAACGACAGGAACGCGGCGTCATCGGTGAAGCGACGCGGATCGGGCGCGAAATTGTCGATCACGACGATCGGCTGCCGTTCGACACCGAAGCGCTCGACGCGCAGCTGCCAGTTCGTCATCGCCAGCCCGGTCATCGCCGCCGCTTCCCTTCGATCGATGCGGAGCCTCTAGCGCGGCGATGGCATCGCGCAATGCCGCGGCCAAAAAACGACGACAACGACGCCATGCTTCCCCCGACGTCGCAACAAGTCTAGGCAGGCGAAACAGGGCCGTCACGGGCCCAACCGTCTTTGGAGGGTGTCACCGCAGCATGTCGGTGCAGGACAAACCGACCAGTTTCGACATCGCGGCGCTGGCGGGCGTATCGCAGCCGACCGTCAGCCGTGCCTTGCGCGGCGATCGCACGGTGAGCGAGGCGACGCGCAAGCGGATCGAGGCGATCGCGCGGCAGCTCAACTACACCGTCGACAAGAACGCCTCGTCGCTCAGGCGCGGGCAATCCAACACGCTGGCGCTGCTGTTCTTCGAGGATCCGACGCCCGACGACTCGCTGATCAATCCGTTCTTCCTGTCGATGCTCGGCTCGATCACACGGACCTGCGCGCTGCGCGGCTATGACCTGCTGACCTCGTTCCAGCAGATGTCCAACGACTGGCATGTCGATTACGAGGACAGCCGCAAGGCCGACGGCATCATCCTGCTCGGCTATGGCGATTATGAAGATTATCGCGCGCGGCTCGACCATCTGGCCAGGCAGGGGACGCACTTCGTGCGCTGGGGCTCGGTCCGCGCCGGTCAGCCTGAGACGACGATCGGCTGCGACAATCTGCGCGGCGGCGAGGATGCCGGGCAGCATCTGCTCGGCCTGGGGCGGCGCAGCATCGCCTTTCTCGGCGAGGCATCGAGCCATTATCCCGAATTCGAGGATCGCTATCGCGGGCTTACCGCTGCATTGAAGGCGGCGGGGCTGCGGCCCGATCCGGGGTTGCAGGTCGACGCGATCACCACCGAGGCGGCGGGCTATGATGCCGCGATCCGGCTGATCGGGCGGGGCATAAAGTTCGATGCGATCTTTGCGGCGAGCGACCTGATCGCGATCGGCGCGATGCGTGCGCTCGAGGAAAGCGGCATCGTCGTGCCGCGCGACGTCGCGGTGGTCGGCTTCGACGACCTGCCGGCGGCGAGTCTTGCCCACCCGCCGCTCACCACGGTGGCGCAGGATTACCGTCGTGCCGGCGAATTGCTGGTCGATACGCTGCTCGCGCGGATCCGCGGCGAGCACACCGAAACGGCCTTGCTGCCGCCCCGGCTGGTGGTCCGCGGGACGACCTGACCGGCGCTTGCAGGACCGGAAATGCGCTGCCACCCTCGCGCGTGAGGACAGGATCAAGAGGGGATCGATGAACGAACGGCCGCGCCAGTCTTTTGCCGGACTGTGGAATATCTCGTTCGGATTCTTCGGAATCCAGGTCGGCTTTGCGCTGCAGAACGCCAATATGAGCCGCATCTTCCAGACACTCGGCAGCAGTCTGGACGACCTGCCGGCGCTATGGGTAGCGGCCCCGCTGACCGGCCTGCTGGTGCAGCCGATCATCGGGCATTTGTCGGACCGCACATGGTTCGGCCGACTCGGGCGGCGGCGACCCTATTTCCTCTCCGGCGCGATCCTCGCCACGCTGGCGCTGCTGGTCATGCCGCTGGCGCCGCAATTGCTGTTTGCCGCGGTGATGCTGTGGGTACTCGACGCGTCGCTCAACATCTCGATGGAGCCGTTTCGCGCGTTCGTCGGCGACATGCTGCGCAAGGACCAGCACAGCGTCGGCTATGCGGTGCAGACCGCGTTCATCGGCGCCGGGGCGGTGGTCGGATCGATCTTCCCCAAGTTGCTCGATCATTGGGGCGTGGCCAACACCGCGCCACCCGGCGTGGTGCCCGACACCGTGCGTTTCGCCTTCTGGTTCGGCGGCGGCGCGCTGTTCCTGTCGGTGCTGTGGACCGTGCTGACGACGCGCGAATATTCGCCTGAGCAGATGGCCGGCTTCGACGGCGTCGACAATGACGGCGACCATGACGAGACGCTGCGCCTGCTCGCCGAGCGCAACGTGACGAGCAGCCTGGCGTGGATCGGCGCGGGCGCGCTCGTGCTACTGGCGGTCGAGGCGCTGGGCCTCAAGCAGGAGGTCTATCTGCTCGGCGGGCTGCTCATCGCCTATGGCGGCGCGAGCATCATCGCGATCAACGCGGCCAAGCGGGGCGGCAAGGCCTCGATCCTCGGCCATATCGTCGGCGATTTTTCGGGCATGCCGGCGCTGATGAAGCGCCTCGCGCTGGTGCAGTTCTTCAGCTGGTCGGCGCTGTTCATCATGTGGATCAACACCACGCCGGTGGTCGCGCAATATGCCTTCGGCACGACCGACGCGGCGAGTGCGACCTATCAGGCGGCAGCCAACCATGTCGACGAGCTTTTCGCGATCTATAACGGCGTCGCCGCGATCGCCGCGCTGACGCTGCTGCCATGGCTGTCGGCGCGGATCGGCAAGAGCCGAACCCATATCGTCGGGCTGCTGTGCGGCGCGGCGGGTTTTGCCAGCTTCTTCTTCATCCGCGACCCCGCGCTGTTGCGGCTGAGCGAGATCGGCATCGGCATCGCCTGGGCGTCGATCCTGGCCATGCCCTATGCCATCCTCGCCTCCAGCCTGCCGCAGCGCAAGCTCGGTATCTATATGGGGTTGTTCAATGTTTTCGTGGTCGTGCCGCAGCTGTTGGTGGCGACGGTGATGGGGTCGATCATGAAAGCATGGTTCCCGCACGACCCGATCTGGACGATGGCGTTCGCCGCCGCGGTGATGGCGCTGGCCGCGCTGGCGATGACGCGGGTGAAGGCGCGCGACTGACGGTGATGCGCTGCCGATCGGCAGCAAGATGGGATGCAACGCATACTAAATGATGCCCGGCGCTGTGCATCGGCGCGAAGTGTCGGTAGACGCGGCGCGAGCATTGTCGGCACGCCTCAATCGCGGCACGTCGCGCGGCACCAGGGAAGAGGGAACGACATGGCCATACCGACAACCCCGGGCTCCGGCGCGGCGGCGCACTTGCTCGCGGACCGACCGATGCACCCGGCGCAGATCTTCGCGGTCGCCCTCTCGGTTGCGCTCAATGCGCTCGACGGCTTCGACGTGCTGGCCGTGACCTTCGCCGCGCCCGGCATGGCCAAGGCCTGGCATATCGGCCCGGCGCAACTTGGCGCCGCACTGTCATCCGGCCTGGTCGGCATGGTGCTCGGCTCGCTGTTGCTGGCGCCGCTCGGCGACCGCTTCGGCCGTCGGCCGCTGATCATCGGTTGCCTCGTGCTGATGGCAGTCGGCATGGCGTTGACCGCCACCGCGCCCTACCTCATTTGGCTGTGCGTCTGGCGCGTTTTCACCGGCCTCGGTATCGGCGCGATGGTCGCCGCGATCAACGCGGTCGCCGCCGAATTCGCCAACGAACGCCGCCGCGATTTCTGCGTCGCAGCGATGACGGTCGGCTATCCGATCGGCGGGCTGGTCGGCGGTTTCGCCGTCGCCGACGTGATCGGGACCTATGGCTGGCAATCGGTGTTCGTGATCGGTGGCGTCGTCACGGCGGCGTTCCTGCCGCTGGTCTGGTTCGGCCTTCCCGAATCGATCGATTTCCTTGCCCGACAGGACACCCCGGCGGCGCGCGCACGGATCGCGACGATGCTGGCGCGGTTCGGCCACCCACCCGCCACGATCGCGCCGGATCCCGAACCACCCCGCGTCCCCGTGGTGGCGTCGGGCAGCTATGCCGCGCTGCTCGGGCCGCTGTATCGACGGATGACGGTGATCCTGGTGGTGGTCTATTTCCTGCACATCCTGACCTTCTATTTCTTTTCCGGATGGCTGCCCAAGCTGATGAGCGATCTTGGCTACACCACGCCGGATGCGATCCGCACCTCGTCGCTGATGAGTCTCGGCGGCATCCTCGGCGGCGTTGCGCTGGGCTGGGCGGCGCCGCGCTTCGGTCTGATCCGGATGCTCATCATCGCGATGATCGGTACCTCGATCACCTTCATATTGTTCGGGTTGGCGGTCGGCCTTGTCGCGATGCAGGTCGCGGCTTTCCTCGCCGGCATCTGTATCTTCGGGGGTATTGTCGGGCTCTATGCGTTGCTCGCGCGCTCCTTTCCGCCCGAATTGCGCGTCACGGGCACCGGCCTGACGATCGGCGTGGGGCGCGGCGGCGCCGTGCTCGGGCCACTGCTCGGCGGCTTCCTGATCGCGGCGGGCCTGAACATCCCGCTGGCGATCGGCATCGTCGGGGCCGGCGCGCTGATCGCCGCGGTCATCCTGATGACCATGGGTCGCCATCTTTCGCCAACCGCCGCCGGGTAGCGCAACGCGACTCGACGGAAATGCCAGCCATTGTATCGGGGCGAAGGATCGGCGGAAAATTCCGACCCGTCGCCCGATGTGACAACGACCCTTGGGAGCACGCAAATGACCACGGTGCGCGAAGCCGCTTTCGCCGTCTTCCGCCATTTCGGCGTCGATGCGCTGTTCGGCAATCCCGGATCGACCGAATTGCCGATGTTGCGCGGTCTGCCCGAGGGCATACACTATGTCCTCGGGCTCAACGAGGCGGTCGTGCTCGGCATGGCCGACGGCTATGCCCAGGCGACACGCCGCCCGGCACTCGTCAACCTGCACTCTTCCGCGGGAACCGGCCATGCGCTGGGCAATCTGTTCACCGCCTATCGCAACGGCACGCCACTGGTCGTGACCGCCGGCCAGCAGGCCCGCTCGATCCTGCCCTTCGACCCCTTTCTCGGCGCCGAGCGCGCGACCGAATTTCCGCGTCCGTTCGTCAAATGGGCGATCGAACCGGCGCGCGCCGAAGACGTGCCCGCGGCGCTGGCGCGCGCCTTCCACATCGCGCTGACGCCGCCGATGGGGCCGTGCTTCGTGTCGATCCCGGTCGACGACTGGGATCGGGAATGCGCGATGCCGCTCCTGCCCGAACTAGCACTGACGACGCTGCCCGATCCCGGCGCCATTGCCCGGCTTGCCGCGATGCTCGACCGCGCCGAACGGCCTGTGTTGGTGCTCGGTACGGGTGTCGCGCGGTGCGGCGGCTGGGATGCGGTGCGGTCACTCGTCGGTGCGTGCGGCGCGGATGTCTGGGCGGCGCCCTTTGCCGCGCGCGAGACCTTCGCCGAAGACCACCCGCGCTTCACTGGCTTTCTCCCCGCTTTCCGCGAGGAGATTGTGCGTCTGCTGGCGCCTTACGACGTCATTCTCGTCGCGGGTGCGCCGGCCTTCACCTACCATGCCGAAGGTCAGGGTCCGCACTGGCCAGAACATGCCGCGCTCGCCGTGCTCAGTGAGGACCCGCAGCATCTCGCCGCGCTGCCGGGGGGCTTCGGCGTACTGGGCGATGTGGCGGCCGGGCTCGCCACGCTGGCGACGCAGGTCCGGCCGCGCGGCGCCGGCGCGCCTGCCCCGCGCGCAGCCGCCCCCCAACCCGCGATGGACGCGCGCCATGTGCTGTCGCGCATCGCCGCGTTGCGTCCCGCAAGCTCGGTGGTGGTCGAGGAAGCACCGACGGCGCGCGGACCGATGCACGATCACCTGCCGATCACCAGCGAGCAGGGCTTCTTCACCTGCGCCAGCGGCGGGCTTGGCTATGGCCTGCCGGCGGCGATCGGCGTGGCGCGCGGTTCGCCCGGCCGGAAGGTCGTCGCGCTGCTCGGCGATGGCGCCGCGATGTATGCGATCCAGGGTTTGTGGAGCGCGGCGGAGCAGGGCGCGGAGGTGAGTTTCGTCATCCTCAACAACCAGCGCTACGCCGCGCTCGAGCATTTCGCGAAAATCTTCGGCATGAACAGCGTGCCCGGCACCACGCTCGACGGGATCGACTTTGTCGGGCTGGCCACCGCGATGGGCATTCCCGCGCGCCGAATCGATGACTGCACGCAGCTCGACGCCGCGTTGACATGGTCCTTTGCCGCAACCGGGCCCACCCTGCTCGATCTCGCCATCGCGTGAGCGTGGTTCGGCTGCTGGTCGAGGGCCGGATGTCTTGCGCCACGATGCCACCCTGGGAAGGATTGCGAGACGTTCTGTATCGGCCTTCTTCGACCGAATAGAACATCGGATTGCGCAGCCACGCTTCGACAGATGACTCGCGCCAGCCGACGCAACGCTCGGAGATCCTGACCTGTTTGGGGAACGTGCCCTGCTCGACCTTGCGATACATGGTCGACCGGCTGAGACCGGTGCGCTTGAGTACGGCCTTGAGGCGAATGATGCAGTCTTGCGGCTCGGTCGTCATTGGGGTCTTCCTGTATCCGTTGCGTCCTTTTGCTCCCTATTCGAGTGACTTGAGACGAGGATTCCGATTGATCAAGAGTGTGGGAATCCAGCTGAGCGCTCCGTAGCGCAAGCTGGCGAATTATGGCGCAACCGGGCGGTATAACGACGCCCCAAAATAATTTTTCGGAGAGTGGATGAAGGCCTGCGATTGTGGCCCGCGGCCTCGCTTTGTGCTTCTCGGGGCGCTTGTTGGGAGCCCGCGGGGTGAGAGCGAGAGGACCGCCTTGCGGCGTCGACGGGCTGAGCGCCGGGAGAGAGTTTCCCGGCCGGCCGGTCACGGAGACCTCATATGAACCTCGTCCCTTCCTCTGGCGGTCCGCGCCACGATCCCGCGCCCGTGCGCGGCGCCTTCAAGGTCGATATCTCGCGCGGCCAGAACATCTCACGTCTCTCGTCGGAATGGTTTTCGCGCCCTGACGATGAGCGCTTCCTGTCGCTGACCGCGCTGCACGAGGCGGTTCTGGCCCGCGCCGAGCGCGCTGTCGCGCGGACCGTCGATAGCCGCGCCGTGCGCGTCGAGGCCAGTCGCGACGATGGCGAGCGACTGCAACTGATCGTGCCGGGGCGTGACGAGCCCGTGTCGCCCACCCATTGGTCGTTCGGCCAGTTGGCGAGCCTGGTCGGCGCGCCGTCCGGCTATCTGCGCCAGCTGCCCGCGCCACTCGCCGGCATTAACCTGCAGCATGGTCTGCTCGAACACCGCGCCGAGCTGGTGAAGACGCTCGAGACCGATGACGGCCGCGTCGAGCTGCGCGCGGTGACGGGGCCGGACTATGGCCGCATCTGGGATCATGAACTGGTCGAGGCGGTGATGAAGATCGCCGGCAACGGCACCGGCGACACACGCTGGAAAGTGCCGGGCGTACTCGGCGGATTCAACCGGTCGTCGCAACACCCTCGATATGAACGTCTGCGAGCAATTGGTCGAGGGCTTCGGCGGGCGGGACTTTCAAAGCTATTGAGCGCGGTTTCGAAGCTGCATCCTTTTCCATCATCCATCGGCGCCAGCACGTGACATGCGCAACCGGCTCCGTATCCTCGACCATCATCCAAACTACGTCTTCGAACCACTTTCGCATGCGTCGGGGTTTAGCGTCGCTGGAGAGCAAACACGCTTCACGCCAGTGACGATAGTATCGGCCTTGCCGTGGCGCTTTAGCGCCTTCTTCATGAAGGTGAGCGCCGCTGATTTGTCCCGCTTTTTCGTAACGTAGCTCTCCAGGATTTCGCCTTCGTGATCGACCGCTCGCCAGAGATAGACCATCAGCCATTCAGCTTCACTTACATCTCATCCAGGTGCCACACCCAATGGCGAAACCCGCGCATCCGACTGATCCGTTGCCGCCGGATGTCGCCAGCGAACATTGGCCCAAACCTGCTCCACCACATCCGCACGGTTTCATGACCCAGGTCGATGCCGCGCTCGAATAGCAGGTTCTCGACATTTCGCAGCGACAGCGGAAAACGGACGTACATCATGACCACCAAGCGGATCACTTCAGGAGACGAGTTGAAACACCGAAAAGGGGAAGCGGGCTTTGCTTTTGATTTGCGGCCCATTCGCGTCCGCAATCAGCACCAGTTGCCGACTGCCACATTGGTCTAGCAGCACCAAGCAGACGTCTGAGCGTTTGACGCACCTCGCCCATTTTCGCTATGCTGATCGACAAGAAGCGCGGGGGAGCCGGATGGGGGAGATGCTGAAAGGGCGCACCGCGCTTATTACGGGCGCGAGTTCGGGCATCGGCCTCGCAGTCGCCCGGCGCTTCGCGGAAGAAGGCGCGAGGCTGGTGCTCGCCGCCCGGCGAGTCGACCGGTTGGAAACGCTCGCGGCGGAGGTGCGCGGGCTCGACGTCGACGTGCTTGTCCGTCCAACCGACGTCACCCAGGAAGATCAGGTGGTCGGGTTGTTCGCCGATGCCGAAGCGTTCGGCGAGATCGACATTCTGGTCAACAACGCTGGATTGGTGTTCCACACACCGACGGTGGACGTGACGCTGGACGAATGGCGCCGCGTGATCGACATCAATCTCACCGCCGCGTTCCTGTGCGGGCGCGAGGCGCTACGCGTGATGAAGCCGCGCGGCCGGGGCAAGATCATTGCGGTGGGCAGCATCTCCGCCCAAATGCCGCGGGCGGACACGATCGCCTATGCAACCACGAAGTTCGGGCTGGAAGGGATGACGCGTAGCCTGGCGCTGGACGGCCGTGCGCACGGCATCAGTGCCTCCATCATCCATCCCGGCGTCACCGAGAGCGACCTGCGCGTCGGCGCGACCAGCCTGCGACCCGGACCCAACATGATGACGGGCGCATCGGTCGCCGCGACGATCACGCTAATGGCGGCGCTGCCGTTCGACACCAACATGCTGACCGCCACCATGCTGCCGATCGGGCAGCCATATCTCGGGCGCGGATGACGGCCCGGCCCGGTTACAAGGCGGCGATCATCGGCGCCGGCATTTCGGGTCTGTTCATGGCCGACCGGCTGCTCCGCGCCGGCATCGCCGTCACGGTCTATGAAAAGGCCGCCGAGCTGGGCGGCACGTGGCGGGACAACACCTATCCCGGCCTTTACGTCGACGTGCTGTCGCGCCAGTATGAGTTTCCGTTCAGGCCGAATTTCGACTGGAGCCGGAAGTTCGCCCCACAGCCCGAGATACAGGCCTATCTGCTCACGGTGGCGCGTGAACGCGGGTGGCGGCGGCACATCAGGTTCGAAACCGAAATCGTCGAGGCGATATTCGAATCGGGGCGATGGCGCATCCGCACCAGCGGCGGGGAGACCGATAGTGTCGATGTCCTGATCTCGGCGACGGGTTTCCTGCGCGAGCCGAAGCTGCCCGATATCGCCGGGCGCGAGGATTTCGCCGGGCCGGCGTTCCACTCCGCGCGCTGGGATCACGACGTGGCGCTCGAGGGCAAGCGGGTCGGCGTGATCGGCAGCGGTGCGAGCGGCATCCAGATCGCCGAAACGCTCGCAGTTTCCGGCATCAATGTTACGCATTTCGTGCGCCGCCCGCAGTGGATCCATGTCCGCGACAATCCCCGCTCTACGTTGCTCGGGCGTTTGGCGTTGCGGCTGCCGTTCGCGTATCGCCTGCGCGCGCGCCATCTGTGGAAATGGTTGGGCGGCATGGACCTGTGGCGGACCCAACCCGGTCCGGCGCGCGATGCCGTCGCTCTGGAATTGGCAAAGCCGCTCGAGGCGATGCGCGACGCCGACCTGCGCGAGAAGTTGCGGCCGCGCATGCCGGTCGGCTGCGTGCGTATCCCTAAGTCCGACAAGAATTATTATGCGGCGATGGAGCTGCCCAACGCGCAGGTCGAGACGCGGCGCATCGCTCGGATCGAGCCGGACGGCGTTCGCATGGATGACGGCGCGCTGCTGGGGTTCGACGTGCTGGTCTATGCGACCGGCTTCGACGCCCAGGCTTATATGCGGCCGATGCGCCTGATCGGGATGGACGGCGTATCGATCGACGAGACCTGGAAGGACGGGGTGTTCTCCTATCGCGGCGTGGCCCTGCCGGGTTTCCCGAACTTCTTCATGCTCTACGGTCCGTTCAGTCCGGTGAACAACGTGCCCATCCCGATCGGGCTGGACCAGCAGACAGGCTATATCCTGCGCGTCATCGCGGCGGCCAGGGCGCGCAACGCCGTCGCGGCGCCTAGCCGCGATGCCACCGACCGGTTCGTGTCGGACATACGCAGCAAACTGCCTGACACCGTCTGGACGGGGTGCCCCAATTGGTATCGCGGCGCCGGCGACACCGAAATCCTCTGGCCGTTCACCCAGGAGGAACATCGCCGCATGATGCGCGATCTCCGCATCGACGAACTCGAGATGACGCCACTCGCACAGCTGGAAGATGGTGGACCGGAAGACAGCCGCAGGTTTTCTGGCGGTTAAGCGCAACTGTGGAGCGGGTTAGGGGAGATTGCCAATCGGCTTGATCGTTTTCCAGTTCCGGCGATTTCGATTCCCTTTTTGGGCACGGATTTGTGCGGGTTTCGGGGTGCCTTGGGTTCGAACCCCGGTGAAGGAGCCGCATTGTGGATGGGCCCGAGAGAGCATCTGCCTGTATCAAGTTTTTCGCAGATCTTAAGTCTAGATGCCACATAGAACGTCGACCGAACCGCGGTTCAGTGCGACAATCGGTTCGTCATATGACGGGCCAAAGGTTCGATCGGAAAAGCCGGTCAATCGATCGTATAAAAGTCGATCGTAAGGCTGTCGGGACGGCGCACCCCGCGCGCAACAAGCACGCGCTTGCGCAGCCAGTCATGAGGCCCCGTCGCGACGCGAAATCGCGGCGATCCACCGGAATAATATTGCGCTGGAGATACGTCTTCGCCGCGCGCGATCCGTTCGATCACCTTGGCTGTCGCGACCCGCATACCGGGATTCTCGATTGCGATTACCGTGCCGTCCGTGGCTTGGATGAAATAACGCGCGAGTAGTTCGGTCCGGCCGTCTGCTCGCACCGTCTGCCAGTCTCCGCCGGCGGCCAGAATAATACCGTCTAGACGCGGACCATACACCTTGCCCCCAAGGATCGGAATGAACCGCTCCCGACCATCGTCGATTGTGCCGAGTTCTATCGGGCCGCCGACATCGATCGCTGCCGAGAAAGCAAGGTTGACGACGGGCCGCGTCGGCCTTGTTGTCTCGTCCGGAAGCGCGCCAGCCATCTCAATTCATCCCACATAATCGTCAGTGGTCTGATCGTTCAATGGCGTTGGGAGATAGTCAATCTGCGATTACTCGAGGGCGCCGCTCAGCGCTTGCGAAGGCCCTCCAGTGCAAGCTTTAGCAGAAATGCCTGAAAATCGGCGGTCAGCCTGCCCATGTCCATGCGCTCGGGTAGGAGTTCGGGGATCAGCGTGCGGCCGACTAGAAGAAGTCGTTCGCCCTCAGCACTACCAGGAGCAGGAACACGGGATCGGTCTCGAGCAGTTCGCAGCAGCGATACGGCCGCAGCAACGTACGATAGAATTCGACCAAATCGATATTCATGTCACGCACGCGAGCGCGGGCATCTGCGTTCCCGGCCTGCATCAGTTGATCGAGCACCAGCCGGTGCAGAAACGGCGCGGAACGGACCAGCTGCACCGTCTGGCCGATATGAGCAGATAATGCGTCGATAAGGGTGCGATTAAACTGCGCGGCTGGTTACCATAATCTCCCGCGGCGACCCGCAAGGCGACGCGATTGCCAAAAAATAACGCTCAAGCGCCGGAGCGGCCTTCGGCTCTTGCGCGACGCGCGAGATTGTCACGCGGGCCGGCGGCAGTGTCCGCAACAATTTCTAGGTGGCGGTAATCAGTCGTTCGCGCCCAAGACGCGGCGGCCATGGCGCCTTTTGGGAATGAGACGTGCACGTGCCACAACTTTGCTCAAGCTAGCGGTATCCCGCTCTGGTCGATCTTGGCAACAATCGCGTTTGCGCGGCGGATCACAGAAAGCGAGTCGGCGCGATGATCGTGCGCCACATATGGCTGCTCGGGCTGTTGTCCATGCCGAGGCCTTCATCGGGTTGCCGGAAATTGCGCCCGATAATGTCGGTGAAATCCTCGATATCCACGCTCACAGCGGGATCGAACGCGTAGAAATCGTATAGCGTGACGAGCCTTGCCGTCATGTACCAGCGATGCTGACGCGCCACCTGATAGTCGCGGTCGATATAGGGATCGGGCCGATACCCGGCGCCGAAGAAGCGGATATAGGCTTCGGGATATTCATAGCCAACCGCTTCGTCGGGGTAGAAGCGCAGCGCCTGATGCGCGCGGACCGCCCAGCTGACTTCGTCATCGACATAGGGTTCGATCAGCTGTGCGCCCCAATAGCCGTGGTCCGAGCGGATCAGGCCGAACACGGCAATATCGTGCAACAGACAGGCGAGCACGGTTTTTTCGGACAACCGATCGCGGAGCGCGAGCCGAGCACTTTGCAGGAGATGCGCCGCAGGGCCGAAGCGGTAGCGGAAGAAATCGATCAATGTTGGCTTCTCGGGCATTCTCTGCAGGCGCGGATCTTCGCGCATCAGGAAATGGCGACCGCTCGGTGCAGGTTGCGGGCGCGGTTGCGCCGGATCGATGTCGCCGGATTGATAGAGGACGGATTTGACCACCAATTCGTCAAGGTCGCGGGTCATCCGATCCTCGAGCGCATCGGCACGGGCGTTTGCCGCCGCCAGGTCAACAGGCGGTGTCATTCCTATTGTCTCCTCGTCGCACGATATTGCCAGTTGCTCAGACGTCTGCCAATATGTCCGCCCAATCGATGGAGACGTCAAGATGGATCACGGCCTTGCGACCGTTCTCCCCGATGCAAATGCGGCTACATCGGAATCGGTGGCCGAGACCTTTCTTGCGCTGCTCAGACAGAAGGGCATCGAGTATCTCTTCATCAACAGCGGCACCGATGCCGCGCCGATCGCCGAGGCCTATGCCCGCCAACACCTGTCCGGTCTCGATTTCCCGAAACCGCTGATCGGTAGCCACGAAAACCTCGCGGTCGGCATGGCGCACGGCCACACGATGGTCACGGGCAAGCCACAGGCGGTGATGGTGCATGTCAGTGTCGGCGCCGCCAATGCGGTGTGCGGCGTGATGAATGCCAGGCGCGACGCAGTGCCGATGCTGTTCATCGCCGGCCGAAGCCCGCTGTACGAGAAGGGGCCGCTCGGCGCGCGCTCGGGGACGATCCATTGGGCGCAGGAAATGTACGACCAGGCGGGCATGCTACGCGAGCTGGTCAAATGGGACTATGAGCTGCGCAGCGGCGTCAACATGGAAGACGTGCTCGACCGCGCGCTGGCGATCACCCAGGCCGCACCGGCGGGGCCGGTGTACCTCACGCTGCCGCGCGAAGTGCTCGCCGAGGTGACCGATTCGGCGGTAGTCGATGGACACGCCGTCATCGTTCCGCTCGCGCCCGCACCCGATCCGGCCGGTATTACGGCACTTGCCGAAATGATCGCTGCGGCGCGCTGCCCGGTGCTCGTGACATCGGCGAGCGGACGCGACCCGGCGACGGTAGCGCCGCTCGAGGCGCTGTGCGAACGCTTCGGCATCGGTATCGTCGAAGCCAAGTCACGCTATGTCTGCGCGCGCGCCGACCACCCGTTCCACCTCGGGCAGGACGTTCATCCCTATCTTGGCGAGATCGACCTGCTCATTTGCCTTGAAAGCGACGTGCCGTGGCTGCCGGAAACGCGCGAGCCCGACCCCGCGACCCGGATCGTCCATGTTGGCGTCGACCCGCTGTTCCAGGATTATCCGATCCGCGGGTTCCGCAGCGATCTGTCGATCACCGCGTCGGCGACAACGTTTCTTCCAGCCTTAGCCGATGCGATGCAGGGGATCGATGCGCCCAACGCCGCCGCGCAGCGCAAGGCCGCGATCACCGCCCTGGCAAATCAACGCCGGGACAGGCGCGAGCAGCGGCTCGCCCCGCTGATGGCGGCACCGCAAATGACCAAGGACTGGCTGAATGTCTGTCTCAACGAGGCGCTCGACGACCGGGTAATTCTGGTCAACGAATATTGGGTCGATCGCGAGATCTTCGATGCGACCGAAGCCGCAAGCTTCTTCATGCATTCGCCGGCGGCAGGGCTCGGCTGGGGCATGCCCGCCGCGATCGGTGCGGCGATCGCTGCGCCCGACCGCACCGTCGTCGCGACACTCGGGGACGGATCGTATCTGTTCTGCAATCCGGCCGCCTGTCATCAGGCGTCGGCGATGCACGATGCCCCGATCCTGACGATTATCTGCAACAACGCGCGCTGGGCGGCGGTGCAGCGCTCGACGATCGGCGTCTATCCGGGCGGGCACGCGGCGCGCGGGCCCAAGCCCGCACCGCTCAGCGATTTGCGCCCGGTGCCTGATTTCGAGAAATATGCCGAAGCCTCGGGGGGTTATGCCGAGCGCGTTACCGATCCGGGCGACCTGGTCGGCGCGATCCGGCGCGGTCTCAACATCGTCCGGCGCGAGCGTCGGCAAGCGCTGCTCAACGTGATCTGCGACTAACCGCGCCTCACCCTTGCGCGATGTACTTGTGGTGGAGGTACGCCTCCAGCCCCTCGATCCCGCCTTCGGAACCGTGACCGCTTTCCTTCACGCCGCCGAACGGGGTCTCGGGGCCGGTCAGGCCAACGAAATTGATGCCGATCATCCCGGCTTCGAGATCGTCGCCGATATCGGCGGCGGTCCGCGCCGACTGGGTCCACGCGTACGCGGAAAGACCGTAGGGCAGGCGATTAGCCTGTTCGACGACCTCGACATAGCTGTCGAAGCGCTGCGTCACCGCGACCGGGCCGAACGGTTCCTCGTTCATGATGCGCGCCGCGTTGGGGACATCGGCGAGCACGGTCGGCTCCCAGAAATTGCCCGCGCCCCTTATAGCATCGCCGCCGGTCGCAACCCGCGCGCCCGCTGCTGCGGCATCGGCGATCATCTCGTGCATCGACGACATGCGGCGCGGGTTGGCGAGTGGGCCCATGACGGTCGCTCGATCTAGACCGTTGCCGACCTTCAGTTGGCTGGCCGCCGCCGCGAATTTTTCCACAAACGCATCATGGATGCTGTCGTGGACATAGAAGCGCGTCGGCGCGATGCAGATCTGCCCAGCATTGCGGTACTTGCCTGCCACCAGCGCGCGTACCGCGCGATCGAGATCGGCATCGCTGAATATAATCACCGGCGCATGGCCGCCCAATTCCATCGTGGTCGGCTTCATCACCCGCGCGGCGAGCACGCCGAGTTGCTTGCCGACAGCGGTCGACCCCGTGAAGGTGATCTTGCGGATAACCGGCGACGCGATCAAATGCGTTGAAATGTCGGCGGGCACGCCGAACACGACGTTGAGCACGCCCTTGGGCAAGCCTGCATCGTCGAGCGCGCGGGCGAGTGCGAGCGCACTGCCCGGCGTTTCCTCGGCCGGCTTGATCACCACCGAGCACCCCGCCGCCAGCGCTGCGGCGATCTTGCGCGAGGGGATCGTCGTCGGGAAATTCCATGGGCTGAATGCCGCGACCGGCCCGATCGGCTCCTTGGTAACCATGTGGCGTACGCCGGGATGCTTGGACGGGATGATCCGACCGTAAGCCCGCCTGCCCTCTTCGGCATACCAGTCGAAGATGTCGGCGCAGGCAAAGGCTTCTGCAGTCGACTCACCGATCGGCTTGCCCTGTTCGATCGTCGAGATCGCCCCGATCTGCGGCGCCCGCTCGCGCATCAACTGGGCCGCCGCGCGGAGGATCTTCGAGCGGTCATAGGCCGAGACGGCGCGCCAGGTCTTGAACCCGGCGTCGGCCGCAGCCAGTGCCTCATCGAGATCATCTCGCGTCGCGACCGGCAAATCGCCGATCGTCGCTCCAGTGGCGGGATTGACGATCGGGATCGTTCCCGCGTCGCTCGCGCCGCGCCAGACGCCGGCGATGAACAGCGATGGTTTGGGATAGTCTTGCTCGGTGGTCATGCTTCACCAAAATGATAGATGTCGATCGTGCGTTCGCCGGCCTGGATGCGCGCGATTTTTTCGGTTTCGTCACGCTCGCGCCGCGCACCACCGGTCAGTGCGTCCACTACGGCGGATTCGGGTAGCACCACGACGCCATCACGGTCGCCTACCACAAGATCGCCTTGTCGCACCACGACTTCGCCGATGCGGATCGGTTGACGAAGCCACGCCGTCGCCTCGAAGCCCTTGATCGTCCCGTTCAGGCAGATGCCGTTGGAAAAGACCGCGAAGGGCATCGTCGATAGGCCAGTGACGTCGCGCACCCCACCGTCGATGACAAGGCCGCCGAGCCGCTGCGCGAGCGCGGCCGTGTTGAGAATATCGCCCCAATAGCCCCATTCGATTCCGCCGCTGGTCGATACTACCAGCACGTCGCCGGGGGCGGCGGCGTAAAGCGCGCGGTGGATCCACAGATTGTCGCCCGCCGGAATATGCACCGTGAAGGCTGGCCCGGCGACCCGCATATCCGGCGCGACGGGCTTGATCGCGGACGGCAGCGCGCCGATCCGCCCCGCCGCCTCGTGCAATGTCGCGGCACCGAGCCGAGCGGCCTCGGCGAGCTGTTCGGCGCTGTAGCTCATTTCCCCTCGCGGCGCTGGAGCAGGTGATATTGCTGCTGCTTGCGGGCCTCGTCGAGGCGCAGGCCGCCTGCAATGGCATCACGGATGCGCATTTCGGCGGCGTCGATCGTCTCTGCGGCACCCAGCACTTCGTCCTCGCGGTCGGCGGGGATGACGACCACGCCATCCGAATCACCGCGCACAATGTCCCCCGGCGAGACGCGCACGTCGCCGATCGTCACGATCACTTGCGTCGCGTCGAGTTGGACGCGGTCCTTACCGGTGCGCATCGAATAGCTGCGGCTGTACATCGGATAGCCGAGATCGAGCGCGAGATGCGTGTCGCGGCATGCACCGTCGATCACCGTGCCGCCAAGTCCGCGCTTATTGGCGGTGAAGGTCAGGATGTCGCCCCACACCGTCGCGTCGGGCCGACCGCCATTGTCGATCACCACGACATGACCCTCGGGCACGTCATCGATGAAATCGCCGACCGTGCCCAGAGGATGGCCCACCGGCGCATAGGCCAGGGTAAACGCGCGCCCCGCCAGCCGGAAGCGATGGTCGAGCGGCTTGATGCCGAGGCACTGGCCCGCAATGCCGAGCTTGTCGAGCGCGTCGCTGATCGTCGCGGTATCGAGCTTCCTGGCCCGAGCCACATTGGTGTCGGTCACTCAGTGGTCTCCAGAAGGTGTTCGTAATCCCCGCCCATCACGGTCGAGACGGGGTGCCCGGCGAGGACCGCCTTGGTCATCCCCGCCTCGCGCGCGGCGATGCGTTCGGCGGCGGCGAGCACGTCCTCGATTCGGTCGGCGGGGACGAACGCCGCGCCGCTGCCGTCCGCGACGACCCAGTCGCCGGTCGCGACGATCACGTCGCCGACCATGATCGGTTCGCCGGTTGCGGTCTCGTAGATGCGCCCACGTGCGGTGCGCGCCGTGCTGCCGCGCGCATAGACCGGGAAGCCGATGTCCGCTGCCTCATCGACATCGCGCGCCAAACCCTCGACGATCACGCCGGAAACGCCTCGACCGCGCGCCGCGTTTGACAGGATTCCCCCCCAGCCCGCGCACTCGATGCCGGTACGCTGTTCGACGACGATCACCTGGCCGGGCGCGGCCATATCAATCGCGGTCGTGCAGAGGTGACGCGGCGTTGTGTCCTCCGGCGGCTTGCCCGCGGCGAGCTTTACCGTGATGATCGATCCCGAGACCCGCCCCTTGGCGGCGCGCGAGCCCAGCCCGGTTACCGAGGGCGGCAGCCCGAGCTGGTCGAGCGCATCGGAAATCGCACAGGCGTCAAGCCGCGCGAGGCGGGTGGCAAAATCATCCATGTCAGTTCCAGTAGACGAAGCCGTTGGCGGTCCCGGTGCCCGCTTCGGAGCGGTAGCAGGGCTGATACTCGACCACGTCGCCTGCTAGATCGGTCTCGAACAGCGCACCCGCCGCCGCGATCCAGTTCTTGAGTTCGCTGGTGCCCGATTGCAGCCAATCCTCACCGATCGAACACAGCGTGTCCGCATCGCGCGCCGCGAGCGCGGCAAAGATCTTCTGGTCGAACGCCTCGTCGATCACGAAATGCGACATGCCGCCCGACCCCAATATGGCGACGCGCGCATCCGACTTCCACGCCTTGATCGCGCGGCCCACCGTGCGTCCCATCTCGAAGCAGCGGCGCGCGGTCGGCTGGTTGGGCGGGAAGAAGGTGTTGGTGATGATGGGCACGTGCGGCACCACCTGGTCGCGCATAATCTGGCGATAGACGAAGCCGAAGGCATGGCCGATGCCGCTATGCCAATGGTTCTCAAGCTGCGGCAACTGGCTTGCGCGCGTAATATCGAACTGGTTCGCGACGAGATCGCCGATCAGGTAATTGGCGAGTTCGGGGTGCCCGGGATATTCAGTGTAGGTCGATGGTTTGTGCCCCCATTCGGCGACATGGATCCCGGGCGGGTGCTTCGCCGCCTGCTCTTCAGACGACGGTTCGTTCCACACCATGCCGCCGTTGAACACGGTGAAGGCCGGCATCAGGCTTTCGTTGAACAGTTCCTGCTGGTCATTGCCGAAGATGACCGCCACGTCGGGTCTCGCAGCCGCATAGGCATCGGCCATCTCGTCGATCGCCGCACGGCAGGCGGCGTTGCGCTTCGTGCGCTCCTCAAGCGAACTTTTCTGCTCCAGCCCCTCGCCCCGGCGCATTTCTACCAGCGTATCGAAGTCGTGTCGCTCGGTCTGATACCAATGCTGCTTGTTCGCGTGATCCGCGGGCAAACGCAGCAGCCACTCCTCCGGGGTGGTCGAGAGGGTGGGACCGTGGGTTGTCCACATGCCGAGAACGATCTGGGCCATCGCAGGTCTCCGTTATCAGACGTCGAGGTTGAACACGCGGCGCGCATTGTCCTCGAAGATCATCTTTTTCTGGGCGTCGCTCAACCAGTCGAAACCGGCGATGATCGGCGCGATGTCGTCCATCGTACGGCCGTCCGTACCCGCAACCTTCGAGCCGACCCCGGGACATTCCGACCCGAACAGGCATTGCTCGGGCCCGACCGTCTCGATCAGCAGCCGTAGCGCGCCCTCGGTATAGAGCACCGTGTCGTAATAAAGCTTGCGCATACCTTCCGAAAATCGCTTGGTCGAGCTCGGATTGATCGAGCCTGCCTCGAACCGCCCGAGCTGGTACGGCATCGCGCCGCCGCCGTGACTGACAACGATCTTGAGACCGGGAAAGTCGGTCAGCACGTCGGAATTGACGAGGTTAAAGACCGCGGTCGTCTCCTCATTGATGAAGTGCAGCGAATAGGGTTCGCGGTCGGCGCGCGATCCGGTCGCGTGGATATGTGCGGGCACGTCGAGCTCGCACAGCTTTTCGTAGAGCGGATACCAATAGCGCTCGTTCAGCCCCGGCGGATGCGTGCCGGTATTCTCGTACGGGTCGGGGTTGAGCAGGCAACCCTTGAAACCCAGGCCGACGCAACGCTCGAGTTCGGGAAAGGTATTCTCGATCGGCTCTCCGGCCACCTGCGGCAAGCCGCAAACGCCGAAAAACGTGTCGGGGAACAGCTGCATCTGGCGATGGATGATCTCATTGCATTCCTCGACGAACCAGTGGACCACCCGGCCCGGCTCGAAACTCGACATCATCTGGAACGGCCGTGGCGAGATCAGCTGATAGTCCGTGCCATGCTTGTGCAGCATGTCGAGGTGACCCGCAGGCGCCATTTCGACCTTGTTTGCCGCCCGGCGGATATCGTCGTCGCTGACCCGGACCTTGCCGCGGCCATGGCTGCCGCGGTGCGAAAGGATGTTCGATTTATAGGCCCAGAGTTCGGTCGGCGCGCTGACGTGCCCGTGGCAATCAATGATCATTCTGGCCCTCTTCCAAAACCGAAGCTGAATCGATCTGGTCTCGACATTGTCAGACGTCTGATATTATATGCCGCCGGTACGCGCAACAGCTTTAGGACAGGATAGCAATGGAAGCACCGCTCAACATCGCGATAGTTGGCGGCGGCATCGCCGGACTGGGGCTCGCGCTGGGGCTTCATCGGCACGGGATTGTCGCGCAGGTCTATGAGGCGGCGCCGCAGATCGCTGAGATCGGCGTCGGCATTACGCTGCTGCCGCATGGCATGCGCGAAATCGCGGCGCTGGGCCTTGCGGACCAAGTTCTGGCGGCTGGAATAGAGAATCGCGAAAGCGCCTTTTTCAATCGGTTCGGTCAAAAGCTGTTCGCCGAAGCGCGCGGCAAATATGCCGGCTATCCCCAGCCAGAGGTCGGTATTCATCGCGGACGCCTGCACGGCATTCTGCTCGCTGCCGTACGCAAGCGGCTCGGTGGTGACGCGGTAATTTGCGATCACCAACTTGTCGGGCTCGATCAGACCGAGTCCGATGTAATGCTGCGTTTCAAGGCGATGTCGGACGGATCGGCCCACGCTCCTGTCAAAGCAGATGTCGTCATCGCCTGCGACGGCGTCAACTCGGCGGTGCGCAAGATCTTCTATCCCGACGAGACCGTTGCCTTCACCGGCATCAACACCTGGCGGGGCGTCACGCGCCGCGAGCCCATCCTCGATGGCCGCACCTATATGCGGATCGGGTCTATCAAGACCGGAAAGATCGTGATCTATCCGATTGTGGACGACGTTGATGGGTCCGGCGACCAACTGATCAACTGGATCGCGGAGATCGAGACCGACCGCAACCAACGCAACGACTGGAACCAGCCGGGCGATCGTCAGGATTTCTTGCCGATATATGAGGGGTTCAAGTTCGACTGGCTCGACGTCGCACAGTTGATTCGCGATGCCGACACCGTCCTTGAATATCCTATGGTCGACAAGGATCCCGTGGAGCGATGGACCTTTGGCCGCGTCACCTTTGCCGGCGACGCCGCGCATCCGATGTATCCACGCGGATCGAACGGCTCGGCGCAAGCACTGATCGATGTACGCACGCTGGCGGACCTGCTGGCGACAAGCGACGATGCGCGCGCCGCCTTCGCGGCATACGAGGCGGAGCGCCGCCCCGCAACGGCAGACGTTGTGCGTACCAATCGGGTAAGCCCGCCGGACATCATCAACCTCAAGGTCGAGGAGCTGGTCGGCGACCGCCCGTTCGACAATCTTGATGACCATATTTCGCAAGCCGAACTGCGCCGTCTGTCCGATGAATATAAGCGCATCGCCGGTTTCAGCGTGCTGGAGGCTGCCCGCATCTGACAGATAGTTTTGGCTTACATCTGCGCTCAAATCGACTAACTGCAAATGCTAGCGAGGCAGTTTTGAAAGCGCACGCGTGATGGGAAGTGAGCGGTTGATCGAGGGATCATTGGACGATCTATATCGGCGCCCGGGATTTCTGCTTCGTCGCGCGCACCAAATCAGTGTCGCGCTGTTTCTAGAAGAAGCCGCCGGCCTCGGTCTCACCACCACACAATATGGCACTATGGTAGTCCTTCGGGCCCGCGAGAGTCTCGACCAGGTCGGTATTGCGACTTTGGTCGGGATCGACCGTTCAACGACGGCGCTCGTCGTCAGCAAGCTGGAGGAAGCCGGATACATTGTGCGTCGCGATGACAAAGTCGACAAGCGCCGCAAGATCATCACGCTGTCAAAGGCCGGTCACGCGATGCTCGACCGGGTTGTTCAGCCGGCGGAGCGCGCCCGCGAACGCGCGCTGGAGGCTTTTTCGGCAAAGGATGCCACCAAGTTTCTCGAGTTGCTGGAACGCTTCGTTGACGTGTTTAACGATCAGACCCGGGCACCGATCCGCGCCGAAAGCAGTGAACGGCAGACCAAGCGTAAAGGCACCCCAAAAGGTCGGACGAACGTCAGCCCGCCTTGACGATCGAGCGCAAGGCCTGGCGCAGGATATCGACGTCAGCGGGAGAAATTGCCGCCAGCATTTGCTGCTCCATTTCATCGACCGCCGTTTCGGACGCGGCCAGCAAGGACTCGCCGGCTTCTGTCAACCGAGCCATCAGGATCCGGCGATGTTCCGGGTTCTCAAGGCGCGCAATTAATTGCTTTGCCAAAAGCGTGGCGATCGTTTCCGACATTGACTGAGGCGTGATGCCCGCCTTTCGCGCCAAATCGGCCGAAGACTGGTCGCGCTCGTCCCGCAGGAGCGATAACGTCACATATTGCCGCGGCGTCACTCCTAGCGGCTGAAGACAGGCCTCTAGTCCATTGCGGACGACCGTCTCGGCGCGCTTCACAAGATACACGGTGCGCGGCTGGCGAGCGCTAATTTTACTTGTCATATATGGTAACCTTATATACGGGGATCTTATACTGAAACACTCCGCAGAGGTAAAGATGGCCATGGATTACACTCCTAGTGGCGCCGATCCGGCACCGCCAGCCGCGACCTACACTACCGTTCTGATCGAGCGCGACGAGGGCATTGCATGGGTGACGCTGAACCGCCCGGAAAAGCGCAACGCGATGAGTCCGACGCTGAACCGCGAGATGCTTGAGGTGCTCGAAGAGCTCGAAGTTGATGACAGCGTCGGCGTGGTCGTGCTGACCGGTGCCGGCGACTCGTTCACCGCAGGCATGGACCTCAAGGAATATTTCCGCGAGACCGACAACGCTTCGTCCGCCGTGAAGACGCGCATCCGGCGCGCCGCGGGCGAATGGCAATGGCGCAAATTGCGCCACTATCCCAAGCCGACGATCGCGATGGTCAACGGCTGGTGCTTCGGCGGTGGCTTCACCCCGCTGATCGCGTGCGATCTGGCGATCGCCGCAGACGAGGCGACCTTCGGCCTCAGCGAGATCAACTGGGGGATTATCCCCGCCGGCAACGTCACACGCGCCGTCGCCGAGGTGATGCACCACAAGGCTGGGCTTTATTACATCATGACAGGTGAGCCGTTCGGCGGGCAAATCGCGGTGCAGACCGGGCTGGTCAACGAATCGGTGCCGCTGGCAAATTTGCGCGAACGCACCCGCGCGCTCGCCATGACGCTGCTCGGCAAGAACCCGACCGTGCTGCGGCAGGCGAAGAACGCCTTCAAGCGGATCGGCGTGATGGATTGGGACTTGGCCGAAGACTATCTCGGCGCCAAGGCCGAGCAGACTGCGGCGCAGGATCCGGAAAAGGGTCGCGACAAGGGCATGACCCAGTTTCTCGACGAAAAGTCGATCCGCCCTGGCCTGCAGGCGTACCGTCGCGATGCCTGAGTCCCCCAAGGCAAACGTGTCCTTTGAAGCCGTCGGGCGGCTATTGCGCCCGCGCTCGGTCGCGATCGTCGGCGTTAGCGAAGACGGCGGATCGATGGGCGGGCGATCGTTCCGCAATCTCGACGCGTTCTCCTTCGGCGGCGACGTCCACCTCGTCAGCCGCACCAACGCGTCCGTCGGCGGGCGCGCCTGCGTCGCGACGATCGACGACCTTCCCGACGACGTCGACGCTGCCGTAATCGCGCTGCCTGCGCAGGCGATCAACGCCGCGCTCGAGGCGTGCGCGCGCAAGCGGATCGGCGGCGCGGTCGTGTTCGCCGCCGGGTTCGCCGAAGCGGGCGCCGACGGCATTGCTGCGCAGGATCGGATGACCGCAATCGCGCGCGAAGCCGATATCGCGGTGCTCGGTCCCAATACGCTCGGCATGACCAATTTCGTCGACGGCAATTGCCTGGCGTTCGGCCCCAACACGCCCAGCCCGCCCGATGGCCGGCCGACGCTGGCGGTGCTGGCGCAAAGCGGCGCGATGATGGGCAGCCTGCGCCTGTCGGCGACCATGCGCCGTTACGCCGTGTCTTACGCGATCGCGACCGGCAACGAAGCCGTGACGGGCGTTGAGGATTTCATGGCGCACATCGTCGACGATGCGCGCACCCACGCCATCGCGGTGTTCGCCGAACAGCTCCGCCGCCCGCTCGATTTCCTCGCGCTGGCGCGGCGTGCGCGGTTGAACGGCAAGCCCGTCATCCTGCTCCACCCCGGCCGCAGCGACCGCGCGCGGCAGTCCGCCGCGTCGCATACCGGCGCGCTGTCGGGCGATTATGAGGTGATGCGCGCGCTGGTCGCGAGCGAGGCGGTGATCCTGGTCGAGACGCTCGAGGAATTGCTCGATGCGGCGGAGTTCTTCACGCGCTTCCCGGTCGGTCAGCCAACCGGACCTTCGGTGATCACCGATTCGGGGGCGCTACGCGGCCTCTCGCTGGATTTCGCCGACAGCCTCGGCCTCGTGCTGCCCGAACTCGGCGCGGACACGATTGCGCGCCTGAAGGAGCGCCTGCCGACTTTTGCCGAGGCGAGCAACCCGCTCGACATTACCGCGCAAGGGTTGAAGGACATGCCGCTTTATGCCGATTCGGCAGCGGCGATGGCGGCGGACCCAGGCAGTAGCGGGGTGCTGGTCGCAGTCATGCCTGGTACACCCGAAGTGGGGATGATCAAGGCGCAAGCGATCCTTCCGGCGCTGGCCGCCAGCGAGAAGCCCAAGGCGTATGTCGTGCTCGGCGACGCGCCGGTCGATCCGACGCTGGCGACAACGCTACAGGATAGCAACATCCCCTTTTACCGTTCGCCCGAACGTGCACTCAGGATGTTCGCCCATTCCGCGCGCTTCGCCCGGATGAAGGCGCGGGCCGAGGCATCGACCGCCGGTGCGGTTGCGGTCGGCGAACGACTGAGCGGGCACGGTGCATTGCTTGAGCACGAAGGCAAGGCGCTGCTGCGCGCGACGGGCCTTTCCGTTCCCGACGGCGCGCTCGTCGCCACCCCCGACGAGGCGGTCGCGTCTGCGGCGCGGATCGGCTGGCCGGTGGTGCTGAAGATCCAGTCGCCGCAATTGCTCCACAAGACCGAGGTCGGCGGCGTCGCGATCGGGCTGGCCGATGAAGCGGCGCTGCGCGCGGCCTGGGCGGCGATGGCCGCGCGCGTTGCCAAAGCGCGACCCGATGCGGTGATCCATGGCTATCTGGTCGAAGCGATGTCCCCGCGCGGGCTGGAAATGGTCGTCGGTGGGCGGCGCGACCCCAATTGGGGGCCGGTCGTGCTGTTCGGGCTCGGAGGTGTGTGGATCGAAGCGCTGCACGACGTCCGGCTGGCCCCGGCGAGCGTGACCGAGGCCGTGGTGATCGAGGAACTGGGACTGCTCAAGGCGCATAGCCTGCTCGATGGCGCACGCGGCGCCGCGCCGATCGACAAGGCTGCCATAGCGCGTGTCGTAATGGCGATCGGTCGCCTGCTGCTCGCCCATCAGGAGATCGTCGAAATCGACGTCAATCCGCTGGTGGTATTCGCAAACGGCAGGCCACCGGTCGCGCTGGATGCGCTCATCGTTCTGGAATGACGCCAGGATGCGGTCGCCTCGGCGGGTCGCTCAGGCGACCATCAGGCGCGCATAGCGTTCGACATGATGATCGACACTGCCGAATTGGCGTTCGATCATCGTCAACCGTTTGAAATAATGACCCACGGCATATTCCTCGGTCAGTGCGATCCCGCCGTGCAGTTGGACGGCCATCTGCCCAACCTCACGCGCAGCCTCGCCGACCGCCGCCTTGGCGGCTGATATCTTTGCGGCCCGTGCTGTCCCGACCTCGCCGACGATTGCCACCACTGCCGACAATGCCATTGATCGGGCGATCTCCACAGCCATGTGCAGATCGACCATGCGGTGCTGCAGCACCTGGAAATCGCCAAGCGGACGGCCGAACTGGCGCCGTGTCTTGAGATAGTCGAGCGTAACGTCGCGTAGCCGCTGCATCGCGCCGATTGCCTCGACCGCCACAGCGGCGGCGCCGCGATCATAGGCGTGTTCAATGGCAGGCAGCACACTTGCCTTGCCCCCCAGACGTGCATCGGCATCGACCAGAACACCGTCCAGCACCAGGTCTGCCGCTCCCGATCCGTCGTAAAGCCGATAGGCGCCGATGGTCAGCCCGGGCGTGTTGTGTGGCAGCGCGAACAGCGCGATCCCGTCACGGTCGCCCGGCGCACCGCTCGTCCGTGCGGAAACCAATAACAGATCGGCGACGTCCGCCCCCCATGTCACTGCTTTCGCGCCGTCCAGTCGCCAGCCATCGCCGCGCGGTGTCGCCTGCGTTGCGACAAAACCCACGGCGTGACGCGCCGCGCGTTCGCCATGCGCCAGCGCGGCAATCAACGAGCCATTGGCAATCCCGGCGAGCCATGTGCGCTTCTGGGCGGTAGTGCCGAGTTCACCGATCAACCCTGCCGCCACGACGACGCTGGGGATGAAGGGCTCAACGACAAGCGCCGCGCCGAGCAATTCAAGCACAACGGCCATTTCCTCGAAACCGCCGCCGCTGCCTCCATGTTCTTCATCAATCTCGATCCCCAAGAGGCCGAGCGCCGCCACTTCACCCCAGAACACTGGATCGTGAAACACGCCAGCCCGACGGCGTTCCTGGCGGGCGGCGAAACCGTGACGATCGTTTAGGAACGCAGCGACGGCATCGTGCAGCATCGTCTGCGTTTCGGTTGGCGTGAAGTCCATGGCTGTCATCCTCATCGGCCCTCAGCTCAAAGACCCAGTTCGGCCTTGGCGAGGATATTGTGCTGGATTTCGTTGGATCCGCCGTAGATCGAAACCTTGCGCAGATTGAAATAGAGGCCAGCCAGCGCCGCGGCCTCGGGCGGTCCCACCGGCGCATCATTGCGCCCGTCGCTCCAGGCGCGATGATCATAAGCGAAAGCATAATCGCCAACCGCATCCATCATCAGTTCGGCGATATCCTGCTGGATCTCCGACCCCTTGATCTTAAGCAGATTGGCCTCGGTGCCGGGTCCGGCGCCGTTTTTCAGCGCAGCGAGCATCCGCAGCGTGGTCAATTCGAGGCCGGTCAGCCTGATTTCGAGCCGCGCGATCTTCTCACGAAAACGGGAATCTTCGATCAGCCAGCCCGTCGGGGTCGGCTCGCGCCCCGCAATCGCCTTGAGCCGACGCAACTCGCGACGCGACTGGCCGATACGCGCGATTCCGGTGCGCTCGTGCGACAGCAGATATTTCGCCTGCGTCCACCCCTGTCCCGGCTCTCCAACGATATTCTCGCGCGAAATGCGAACATCGGTCAGAAAGACCTCATTCACTTCGTGCTCGCCATCAATCGTGATGATCGGGCGGACCTCGATGCCCGGCGTCTTCATGTCAACCAGCAGGATGGACAGACCCAGTTGCTTTTTCGGCTCGTCGCTGGTGCGCACCAGGCAGAACATTTTGTCGGCGATGTGCGCCAGCGTGGTCCAGATCTTCTGGCCGTTGATGACCCATTCGTCGCCGTCGAGTACCGCCCGCGTTTTCAATCCCGCCAGGTCGGACCCCGCCTCGGGCTCGGAAAAGCCCTGACACCACCAATCATCAATCGTCAAAATACGCGGGATCAATGTGCGCTTCTGTGCCTCGCTGCCGAACTTCATCAGCACCGGCGCCAGCATGCCCATGCCGAACACCGGCGCGCCCGGCGCACCTTCCTCGGTCAAGACTTCGTCGTAGAGATGGCGCTGGACAATCGTCCAGCCGGGTCCGCCATATTCGACTGGCCAGGTCGGAGCACCCCAGCCCCGCGCGACCAGCGCCGTTTGCCATGCTGTCCGTTCGTCGCGCGACGGCAATTTACCGTTCAGCACCTTGGCCCGCGTCAGCGGATCAAGGTTCGCACGCACGAAGCAGCGAACCTCCTCTGCAAATGCAAGGTCCGCTGAAGAAAAACCGAGTTGCATGGCGCCCTCCTCCTATCATCCTACAATAGAGGGTAGCAGAATACAAGGTAACCTTATATTTTTGGTGGTTCCGCATCAACGAATGCCGACAGCGCCCCCGCGCGATCGGCAATTGCTGTCACTTTGGGAAATGGCGTCAGATCGACCTTGAAGCGCCGCGCATTGTACATCTGCGGCACCAGGCAGGCATCGACGATGTTCGGCGCATCGCCGCCTGCAAAGGGCGTGTTGGGCAGGAGTTTCTCCAGCGTGGCAAAGCCCGCCTCGACCCAATGCCGATACCAGTCGTCGATGGCGTCCTTGTCCTGACCCATCCTGTGCTCGAGATATTGCAGGACGCGCAGATTGTTGATCGGGTGGATGTCGCACGCGATCGTCAGCGCCATCTCCATCGCCCGCGCACGCGCAACCGGATCGGTCGGGATCATGCGCGGCTCGGGGTGCAGCGCATCGAGATAATCGATGATTGCCAGGCTCTGCCCGAGTACGAGCCCGTCGGTCTCAAGCGCGGGCACCAGTCCGGCCGGATTGACCGCCAGATAAGCGGGCGCGCGCTGCTCGCCCGAACGCAGCACATAGTTGCGCTTTTCGTATGCCAGGCCCTTGAGGTTGAGGACAATGCGGACCCGGTAGCTCGCCGACGAGAGCGGAAAGTCATGCAGGATCATGCGAAATCCGCTTCCTTTTCGCCGATCGTGATCTGGAGTGGCGCCAGCCCCTCGATCGTTACGTCGATCACGTCACCTGGGACGACCGCACCCACGCCGGCCGGGGTGCCAGTAAAGATCAAATCGCCCGGCAACAGGCGCTCGAACCGGCTGAGATAGGCGATCTGTTCCGCGCAATCCCAGATCAGGTCGCGGATATCACCGTCCTGCTTGAGTTCGCCGTTGACGCGGAGCTGGATCGGCCCGGACGCGATATGGCCTTCGCTGACTGGGCGGATCGCCGCCATCGGTGCCGAGAAGGCGAAGTTCTTGCCGATTTCCCACGGCCGTCCCTTGTCGCGTGCAGCGAGTTGCAGATCTCGCCGCGTCATGTCGAGGCCGACCGCGTAGCCGAAGACGATATCGAGCGCGTCTTCCTCACGCAGCTTCGTACCTTCCTTGCCGATCGCGATCACCAGTTCGGCCTCGAAATGATAATTCGCCGTCTCGGGCGGATACGGAATCGTTGCTCCGTTGGAGACAAGCGCATCGGCCCATTTCGCAAAGAAGAACGGTGCCTCGCGACTCGGGTCCTTGCCCATTTCGCGCGCATGCGCCTCGTAATTGCGGCCAATGCAGATGATGCGACCGACCGGGAACGTTGCATCGGTCTCCGCAATCGCGGCGGCGGGGCGTTCGGGCAAATTGAAAACATGAGCCATGATCAGTCCTCTGACGATTATCTGGAAAACCGTGGCCAATCGTGCATAACGACGCAAGCACAAAGAGGAACTTTTTGCCATGGCTACGCTCGCCACAGACTCGGCACGTCCCACCAATCTCGAAGCCGCGCGCGACGATTTCTACGACCGGCTCGCGCCAGAGGCGCTGGCGCCGCTGTGGAAAGTGCTATCTGCGCTGGTCACGCCGACACCTCGCACACCGGCAATCCCGGCCGCATGGGCCTTCGATCGCATCCAGCCGCTGCTGATGGAGGCCGGCGATCTCATCACCGCGGCCGAGGCAGAGCGCCGCGTGCTGATCCTCGAAAATCCGGCGCTGCCGGGGCAGTCGCGAATCACCAACACGCTTTATGCCGGGCTGCAACTGATCCTGCCCGGCGAGGTCGCCCCCGCCCACCGCCACGCGCAGAACGCGCTGCGCTTCATTATGCAGGGCGAAGGGGCCTTCACCGCACTCGACGGCGAGCGAGCCTATATGCACAAATACGACCTGATCTTGACGCCCGCCTGGCTGTGGCACGATCACGGCAACGAGACGGATCAGCCGATGATCTGGCTCGACGGGCTCGACATACCGCTGGTGCAGATGCTCGACGCGAGCTTCGCCGAGCATCGCGAGGATCGTGGCGCGTGGCCGACGTCACGTCCGGCGGGCGATGCCGCACTACGCTGGGGGCGCAACATGCGTCCGGTCCATGCGGAACGGATGACCGGGCAAGGCAATCCGCTTTTCATCTACCCCTTCGGCGAATGGCGCGAGACGCTCGAAGTGCTTCGCCGCAGCGAAGCGCCGCACGCGCATGACGGCTATCTGATGGAGTTCACCAATCCAGTCGACGGTGGGCCGGTGATGGCGACGATGTCGGCCTTCGCGAGGCTGGTTCCGGCAGGGTTCGAAACCAACTCGGCGCGGTCGAGCGACGGCATGATCACGGTCGTCGTCGAGGGGACGGGCACGCTGTTCATCGGAGACAAAGCGTTCGCCCTTTCGCCGGGCGAGATCGTCGTCATCCCGTCCTGGGCCGAGCGCCGCTTCTCGGCCGACAGCGACCTCGTCCTGTTCAGCTATTCGGACCGCGCGACGCAAGCGAAACTGGGGTTGTGGCGGGAGGCCTTGGCGTAAAAGCTGCCCTCCCCGCAGCGCGCCCGTTTACGCCCCTGCCTCTTCCTCTTGCATCGTCATCACGCCGAAGCGGGACGCGGGCGGCGGGGCGCCGGTCGAATGGCCCGGGTCGATCCCCATCGCCGCGCAGAAATCCTGCCAAATCTCGCGCGGCTGGCCCGCCTGGAACAGGAATTCGTGCATGTGGTGGCCGAAGAACGGGTGATTCATGAAGGCGTCGAGGCTCGCGCCGTTGACCAGAAGGTCGCGCTCGGCGGTCGGCAATTGGACCTGTTTGGCTTTTTCCGGATCGCGGATGATGCCCTTGGGATCCTCGCCACGCGCCACCGCCTCGATGTCCTTCAGCAATTGCTTGCGCAGCATCTGGATGCCGCGGTCGCTGAGACCCAATTTCTCCTTGGTACGGTCCGCGATCGTCCCCTGCCCGACCCAGGCGACGAAATCCTGGTTCATCACGTGGCGACAGTGCCAGCGCCCGGTGTCGGGATCGATGATCGGTCCGCGCCAGGTGGGGATGGCGCCCTGCTCGTACGGTTCCTGCTCGTTGGGTACGCGATTGTACATCCAGCCGATACTGAGCATGTTCTCGTCGTCGATCGGGATGCGCCATTCGAAATGATCGCCGAGAAAGAACGCGTTGGGCCAAAGGCATACGCGCCCGACTGTCCAGGTCGCATGTTTTTCGGACAAATCCTCGCGAATGCGCCGGTAGATCAGGCCATATTCGAACTCATCAAACGCAATCTGGAGATGTTTGGGGCCAAGTTCTGCCGTCTCGTCTTCCAGGCGGCGGCCCCAGTTCATATGCATCCATTCAAAATGCACCGGGTCGATCGAATTTTCCTGCGCCTGCAGCCAGTTGCACGGCAGTTCGGAGATGACGATCTGGCGGAAGCCGTTGGCCCAGCTGAACGGCTCCCAATCGGGCAGCTGGGGCGCAGGCGTCGGCCCCATATAGGTCCAAAGCAATCCGGCGTGAGCGCGCACCGGATAGCCCTTGATCCTGATCTTGTCCTTATACTTCGCTTGCGGGGCGACGGTGTCTTCGAAGGGCATTTCGACGCACTGGCCGGTCTCGTCATAGGTCCAGCCGTGATAGCTGCAGCGCAGCCCGCATTTCTCGACAAAACCGTAGGACAGATCGGCGCGGCGATGTGCGCATTGCCGCTCGACCAGGCCGAAATTCCCGCTCAGGTCGCGGTATAGCACAAGGTCTTCGCCCAGCAGCCGAACCGCCCTGATCCGTTGCGTTTCGAACTCGCTGACCCCGGCGACGGGGAACCAGTGGCGACGCAACACGTCACCCATCGGTGTGCCGGGTCCGACCCGCGTCAACAGCTCGTTCTGCGCCGCATCCATGTCTCTCTCCCTGCCCCGGCCCGGCCGAATTTGCCGGGCGACCATGCCACCCCATCGGGCGAATCGTCAATCAAATATATCATATTTGGCCCGCGCTCGACCCCAATGCTCGACCTGTGCACGCGTTGGTGCTTAAAGGCACCGTGGCCGATCAAATCTTCTGCGGAAAATGGCGTCCAGCCAGCGGTTCCAGCACGCTTTCCGCCGACATCGTGGCGCAGATTCGCGATCAGGTGTTTGCCGGCCAGATCAAGCCGGGCGACTATCTCGGCAGCGAGGCCTCGCTTGCGCAGGCGTTCGAGGTCAGCAGGATGGCGATGCGCGATGCGTTGCGGGCATTGTCCGCGACGGGCGTCATCGAAATCCGGCGCGGTTCAGGCGGCGGCGTGCGGATCGCCGCAGCCGAGCTCGGCCGGTTCGCCGATGCGCTAGCGATCCAACTGACGCTGCTCGGCGTGTCACGCGGCGACCTGATCGAAGCGCAGATCGCGACCGAGGCGATGATAACGCGGCTTGCGGCGGAACGTGCGGGCGCGCTCGATATCGAGCATTTGCGGAACATGCTGACCCGCGCCGCCGATACCGTAGCGGACGGCAGCGCTTTTGCCCGGCTGTTGGGAGAATTTCATACCGAACTGGCGCGGATCGCCCGCAATATCGCGTTGGCAGTAGTGCTGCGCGGGATCCTGCAGTTGCTGGAGACGGGCTATGGCACCGACACGACCCCGGCGCGGGCACGCGGCGTGCTTACCAAATATCACACCGTGGTCGATGCCATCGCCACAGGAGACGCCGATACGGCAGCAACGCGGATGCGGACGCATTTGGAAGAAGTGCGCATCCATGTGCAATCCAAGGCGCGATGATGCCGCAGCAACCGTGCGGTAGGCATGTCGGCGGCGGGGACGATGTTGCCGCGCCACAAGGCACCGACGGCTTTACGCACTCGATATCGCGGGACTATTCGCCGCAGGAGCGCATCCTTTTTTTGCGGCACCTCTTCACCATCGAGATGTCAGGCGGCTTCCGCTCCGAGATGATGGCCGCGTAAGGCAAGGAGCCCGCCGATATCGAGTCGCCGCTCGAGATCGCGCCGCAGCCGGCATGCCACCTGCGATCAGCGCATCACCGCGCCGCCATCGACGACGATCGTCTGGCCGGTAATGAACGCACTGTCGTCGCCGCACAGGAAGGCGACGGTGCCGACGATGTCCTGCGGCACCTGGTCGCGTTGCAACGCGCGCGCACCTCGCGCCCGCCCCGCGACCGTCTCGAGCATGTCCTGGCGGTGCTCGATCACGCCCGAACTCAGCGTGAACCCAGGCGCGACCGCGTTTACGGTGATATTGTCCGGCCCCATCTCGCGCGCCATCGACCGCGTCATCGCGGTCAGCGCGCCCTTGCTCGTCACATAATGCAGCATAAGCGGCGGCGCGGTATAGATCGAGGCCGACGTGATGTTGACGATCCGTCCGCGCCCTGCGCGCCGCATCGGCTCCCACACGGCGCGGCTGAACAGATACGGGCCGGTGACGTTCACGTCGAGCACGCGACGCCATTCCGCTACGTCGAGCTGGTCGAACGGCGCACGCGTGATTGCGGTGAACATCCCTGCATTGTTGACCAGGATATCGACGCCCCCGAACGCTGCGAGGATCGCCGCGTTCGCGTCGGCGACGGCGTGCTCGTCGGCAACGTCCGCCTGAATGCCGATTGCCGTCGCCCCCACCGAGCGCAACGTTTCGACGGCCTGGGCGGGGTCGCACACGTCGCAGATCGCGATGTGTGCGCCCCGCTCCGCCAGCGTGCGCGCAATCTCGAAACCGATTCCCGATCCGCCCCCGGTGACGATCGCGACCCGGCCGTGCAAATCGGACATGCGCCCTCCATCGGGACAGTGTTACTGGCGGGCCGCAGCGAACCGCGGCCGCGCCCACTCAATAGGCGAAGCGAACGCCGACCCGGATGAACCGACCGATCCGATCATACAGCCCCGACACCTGCGTCCCCGGGAACGGGACCTCGGAATCGAAGAGGTTGTTGACGACGCCGTAGATCTCGACATTGCGCTTGCCGGCGTTGATCACCCTGGCCGACGCGGACAAGTTTACGTAGAAACGGCTATTGACGTCATTGTTGAGCACCGCGATCGGCGACAGCGGATTGTAGAGCGGATCGCTCGGATCGACGGCAGCCTTGTTGACCTTGCCACCGCCGACATAGCGACCCTGCACGGTGGTCGAGAAGATGCCGGCTTCGTAGCTAAGCGTCCCATTCAAAACGAGTTTTGGCGTATTAGTGTAGCTAACGTTCGATCCCGAGGTAAAACCGCCCACCTGCCCGGCATAATTGATCACGCTGCCGAGCGTTTGCACGACACCGGCGCTGTTGAAGCGGACCGGAATGCCGAGCCCGTCATCCACGATCAGGTCCGGCGTGTACGTACCGAACACGCGCGTTGTGGCCCGTCCGCCAAGCAGGTTGAACCGGTAACTTGCTTCGAAATCGATCCCGCGTGTCTTGACCGAGGCGAGGTTGACGAGCCCCTGCGTGACCGAATTGATGGTAGTGCCAGCACCCGTACCTGTCTTGTCGACGAACCCGCAGAAAAACCCCGTGCCACCCGCCGCGAAGCAATTATCGAGGATCAACTGCGCACTGTACGCCGAGATCGCGCCGTTGACCTTGATGTTGAAATAATCGACCGACGCCTGGAAACCGGGCAGGAATTTGGGCGCGAACACCGCGCCGATGGTCGTCGTGTCGGCCTTTTCGGGCTTCAGCGTCGATGATGCGGCGCTGATGATCGTGAACTGTCCGTTGACGCCGCTGAACGGGTTGACCAGCGTCCCACGCGTGCTGGTGATAGAGAACAATTCGGAATTGTTCGGCGCGCGAATATCGCGTGAGCGTGTCGCACGGAATTTCAGCCCTTCGACCGGCTCCCACGTCCCACCGACTTTCCAGGTCGTGACTGAGCCGCTGGTGCTGTAATTGGTGAGTCGCACCGCACCGTTGAAATCGAGCGATTGCAGGAACGGCACGTCCTTGGCCAGCGGAACGACCGTTTCGAGATACCCTTCCTTGACATCGAAACTGCCGGCAAACGCCTTGGGATTGCCGTAGTTGAAACCGTTGGTTTGCGAGATTTGGTCGCTGACGCCGGTTGAGGATTCGGTGCGATATTCGCCGCCGACGGCGACCGAAACCGGACCGGCCCAGGTCGAGAACGGCTCACCGGAGATATTGGCCGCCGCGACGTCTTCCTTGTTGACCACCTGATAGAATAATGAACCGGTCACATAGGCAATCGACGCCGCACTGGGCGAGCCGACGCCGAACGGGTTGAGCGCGACGCAGCCGGCCGCACGCGCAGCGACGTCACGACAGACCGGCGCGCCGCCGACCAGGATCGAATCGGCGGCGAGCAGGAAGTTCGGCTGGATCCGCAGATTATTGACCTGCTGCGTGAATTGGCTGCGGCCAGTTTCGTAATAGACATCCCATTTGTAACTGTTGCCAAACGTGCCGTTCAAGCCAGCGACGACGCGCGCTGATTCGATATAGTTGTTGGCGCGGACCTGGCCGAAATCGTCGAACTGTCGCCCTAGCCCGAATGAGGTGATACCGTTCGCGTCCATGATCGTTGCGATCGATGCAGGCAAAAAGGCGTTGTCGCGACGGATCAGAAGCGCGGTCGCGGTGCTGTCGCGAACGGGCGGGGAGTGATAGGACGCGCCACTGCGCGCATAGCTGAAATCGACAAAAGCCGAGATGCCTTCAGTCAATTCATAGTCGAGATGCCCCATGCCGGTATAGCGCTTGAGCGGCGTGATGAGCTGCAAGCCGTCGCGGATCGACAGCGGCGCGTTTCCATAGGGTGAGCTGGCCGAATTGTTGATCGAGTTGGTCCCGACAATCGTGCCATAATTGTACGGCAGCACGGCGCCCCCCGGGCCGAACTGAATGCCGCGCAGCACATCGACGCCGTTGGCCGGGTTGGTATCCGCGTTGTTGCCGAGGATCAGGCCGCCCTTGGTCAGGTTGATCGAGCCGACACCGCTTGCGTAAAAGCGCGGCGGCTGGTCGGCCGGTCTTGCGCCGACATAGGATACCAGTTCATCCGACCGACGCCCCCAGGCGCGGTCGAGATAGCTGTCGATGCCATCCGACTGGACATACTCGCCGCCAATCACGATGTGGCCACGGTCTTCGGAAAAAGCCGTCCCGAAGGCCAGCGCACCGCGACGCTCGAAATCGTCGCCCTTGTCGGCGATTCCGAGCGAGAAATCGCCCTTGATACCCTGCAGTTTATTGTTGAGGATGACGTTGACTACGCCGGCAACGGCATCCGACCCCCATTGCGCGGACGCGCCGCCCGTCACGACCTCGACCCGCTCTACCAAGATCGTCGGGATGAGATTGAGATCGACCTGACCCGTGGAAGCGGACGGGACGAAGCGACGCCCATCGACCAGCGTCAGAGTGCGGATGTTGCCGAGGCCGCGAAGATCGGCATAGGTCTGGCCCGCGGTACTATTCTGTTGCGGATTGGTCTGAACGCTCTGGCTTGGCCGGAACGCGGGGATTTCATTCAGAAAGTCGCCGACATTTGTCGATCCACGCGACTCGATCGTCGCGGCGCTCAACACCTTGGTCGGGGTCGGCGCATCATAACCCGATCGTCCAGTGCGCGACGCGGTGACCACGATGTCGGTATTCGCCCCGTCTGCCGGGCCTTCCGGTGCCGAGGTCGCCGTAGGCGGCGGTGACGCGGTGCCTGCCTGCTGCGCCCAAGCCGGGCCAGCGAGACAAAGAATGGCCGATACCGCCACCGACGAGAACAAGGACTCTCTTACCGTCATGATACCCTCCACCTGTATCTTTGCGCTTCTTATGGCGCATGTCGGACACGCCCACGCCGGCCCGACTTCGATATCATGTTAAATAAGCACACAGCCATGACCGGGTGTCAACAACAAATCAGACGTCTGTGCATCAGACGGCTGATTATTCTCTAGGGCGCGAATTTTGCTCGAGCCGAGTCAATCGCACCGTCTTCAGCGCCTCGAATGGCGCGAACGCGTTAAGTCCGGCGGTTCGCGCCGGGGCCGGGCCGTCTTGGATCAGTTGGCACTTTTCGCCGCGGCGCGGCTAAAATGTCGCACCAGGAACACCGCACATGCCACAGCAATGGTCGCGCAAGTTATCTGAACGACCACCAGTCCGGACGCGATGGACGACGGTCCGCTGAACAGCCTTTGCCCGACCATTGCGACACTCAGCGGCCCAAGCGTCTGGCCCACCAGGGTCTGAAAGAGGAGGTATACGGCGCTGACCCGACCGATCATTTCCGGCGGTGTCGCATGGCTCAGCGTGGTTGCACCTGCCGGATTGGAAATGCCGAGAAAGATCATCGTGAACCCGGCAAACGCAAACGCGATCGAGGGCGAGCCGGAGAGGCAGGCGGCGGCCGTGCCCAACGCTGTCCCGATCAACGCGATGATGGCGTAATACATCACACTTTTGCCGCGGCGGGTGAGCGCATTCATGACGAAACCGCCAAGCAACAGGCCGACCGTACCCGTTACCAGATAGACGCCACCGAGGATCGGTCCGACCTGTTGTGGCATCATCTCGAAGCGTCGGCCGATTGCGGTCGGAAACCACGAATTGTAGGAGAAGGACATCATCGCGCCAACACCTGCGAAAAGGATGAGCGGGGTGTAAAGCGAACGGTTCTGCCCGATGTAGCGGCAGGCCTCCACCAGACCCTTGACGATCCCGCGGCTCGTCGCGCTTGCACGATGTTCGCGCTGCGGCTCGCTGAACGTCAGGAGCAGCAGGCTGAGTGGCAAGCCCGCGAGGCCGACGATCACCAGCGTCACTTGCCATGGCGCGAGCGCTCCGAAGAAAGGAGTCTCGGAAAAGGCCCCGCCGCTCGCCAGGCGCAGCAAAACCCCTCCGCCTGCCAGCGACGCTGCGCTACCCAATACCGGTGCCAACGCATAGATACTGAAGGCGAGGCCGCGCGACCGAGCCGGCACCGAATCGCGGATCATCGAGAATGCCGCGGGCGTCACCACGGCTTCCATCAATCCGACCCCGCACCGACCGATAAAGAGTTGGGTCACCGTCGTCGCCGTCCCGCATACGATCGTCATCACCGCCCAGCCGATTGAGGCGATCGCAATTAAGCGTCGTCGATTCATCCGATCGACGAAATGGCCGGAGGGAATCGTGAAAAGCCCGTAGAAAACCGCGAATGCCAAGCCCAGCAATAGACTCATTTGAAAGTCGGTCGCATGCAGATCATGCTTGATCGGATCGACCAGCAGCGCCAGCACGACACGGTCGACGAAGGCATAGCTGTAGATCAGCATCAGCGAGATGACGAGCCGCCAATGACCGGGCTGACCCGCGTGCTCGACAATCGGTGACCGTGGTCCGTTCATGCTCATCCTCCACGCCGGGCATCGTCTCGGCTGACGCACTACAGTAATCAGCCGTCTGATGATTGCAACGCCGTTGACCTCGCACTGCTCGACCCGGATCGTTGGGCGGAGAATCACGCAGCCCAGGCTAGCCGGCATTGACGTATGGTTGACGGCCTTAAAGGTTGTGATAATAACCTTGTGACCTGGCTAGGTCGGGCAGAAAAATGGGAAGCAAGGGCATGGCGCAATTCGTCATTCAAATGCACGGTCGGCTCCAGGAAGCGGTCGCGCATGAGAAAGGGTATTTCGCCGAGGCGGGGTTGGGCGATTACGCGATGAAGACGATCACGCTGCCGCCCGCCCCGGCAAATCGTCCGTTCGGCGCCTATCAGAGCTATGAGCAGGGATCAAAAGCCAGCGTGAGTTGTGCATGCCACTGGACCGTCAACATGGCGGCCGCAAACGGGCACGGCAAATTATGGGCCAGCTGCTATTCGGTGTCGCCCGCCGGCATTTTCGTGGCCGAACAATCGGCGATCCGTCGCCTCGCTGATCTCGGCGATATCACGGTCGATGTCGGATACCAGTCGGGTAGCCACTATGCGACGCTGCAAGCGCTCGAAACCCGCCTTGACCGTGATCGGATCAAGCTCGATTTCACGGGAAGCCCCAACACCCGACTGCACCGACTGGTCAGCGGCGAGACCCAGGCGGCGACGCTGTTCGGATGCCAGCTCTACATCGCCGAGCAGCTCGGTTTCCGGCGAATCGCCGATGTCAGCTTCATGATCGCCGGCATGGTGCCCGAGGGTACCGACGTAGCCGATGTCGCACGCTATTACGCGGCGTTGCGCCGGGCGCAGGCAGATATCGATCTCGACCACCAGCGCTATACCCATTATTTCATGGAAGACGTTCCCGCTCCCTATCGCGACAGGATCGACACGGCCGCGTTCGGACCAGGCGAGCGGCTGGTGTTTGAGCCCTATTCGTCCGAAATTTTCGATAGGACGCAGACCTGGATCGCCGAGCGCGGAATCTTCGACACGGACAAGCTCCATCAGCGAAACTATGAAAACGCAACGCTCGTGGCGTGACCGTTACGGTTTGGCGTTGGCAGACGGCTGAGCTAGCGTTGCGCGATGGCGCGCGACACCCAGCCGGCCTCCAACCGGGACGAAGATCAAGCAGAACCGACTCGGGATATCCAGATCGGCCAATTGCTTCGCCGCGCCTATGTCCATGCGAAAAAGCATAGCAGCGCCGTGTTGCTGGAGATCGGCAACATTACCCCGGTTCAGGCAAGCGCCATCCTTGCTCTTGCGCGCGAGCCGAGGTCGCAAGCCGATCTCGGTCGATGGATCGATATGGAAAAGGCTAACGTTCACGGCTTAGTGCGGCGCTTGGAAAGCGCGGAGATCGTGTCCGTCGAAAGTGATCCTGAGCACGGAGGGCGCTCGTATGTCGCGCTGACGTCGGAGGGGCACCGCTTGGCAGCGCTTATCGCAGAAGGTTCGCAGCGATCGTCGGAGGCGACCCTGCAGCGCTTGGATGCCGACGAGCGATCAGCACTTTTGCGTTTGCTGGAGAAACTGCTTTCCTGACCACAGCGCGATCGCTCAATCGGTACACCAGTCCAGATCGATCACGCCCGCGAGACACTCGACGCGCGCAGGACCAATGAAATACGAGCCGACGAGCGCGCGCCGACCCTGGAGGCTAGCGCGTGCTGCACGAAATATGAATCGTGATGGATTGAACGAACCCGCTGACGCGGGATTGGCGTGAGTGTTGGCCGGAATGGCCTCCTGATGGGAAGGTTTGGTTGCTGATACCAACCCCTGACCAGGAGACCATCCCATGGCTGAGGCCACGGCAGCGGTAAGCCCGCTGCGTCGTCGCATGATCGACGACATGAGCTTGCGCAACCTGTC
>JBBRSN010000022.1:0-58762 GCA_038245375.1 Sphingomonadales bacterium
CAACAAATATCCAGTGTCACGGTCAATCGCTCGGAAATTGCTCATTCAACTCGCCTGCCGCCGCTGCATAATCTACCGATTCTACAATCACCAGCAGGACCGATCAAACCCAATCGCGCTAAGTCCGACAGGCTGCTAGACTGTCCGGCCCCTTTTAGGGCCGAGTCGGTACGATGTGCTTCGCCGGGGGTCGTCGCAACGATATTTCGTTTAACAACACCGATTGCGTCAAACGTGTTGCAAACGGGCTTCATATCGCGCCGGATCGCGACCTAAACAGCGGTGGTGAATAGCGCCCGGCTATCCGTCGGGGCTTCGTCGCGGTCGGTCATGCCGTAGTCGCGCAACACCTGCGCGATGCGCAGGCGATAGTCGTCGAACACGCCGCTGCGACCCTGCGCCTGGGTCGCGCGGTGCGCCGGGCGGTTGCGCCACGCCGCTACCGCCGCCTCGTCGCGGAAGAAGGACAGCGACAGGATCTTGCCCGGCTCGCTCAGGCTCTCGAAGCGCTCGATCGAGACGAAGCCGTCGATCGTGTCCAGTTCCGGGCGGAGCGCCGCAGCCAGGTCGAGGTAGTGCGGTTGCTGTCCCGCCGCCGGCCGCACCTCGAAGATCACCGCGATCATCGGTCGCCCGCCGGATCGGAAACCTTGCGCAGGAACAGCCGGTCCTCGCGCCGAATGAAGCGCTCGGCGCTGGCAAAGGCGAAGTTCTCGCGGCCCAGCGGATCGGCGCGCAGCCGCGCGCGATAGGCTTCGTAGGCGGCGAGATCGGCGATCGAATAGACGCCATAGGCGGTCGTCGCCGAGCCTTCGTGCGGCGCGAAATAACCGATCAGCTCGGCGCCGCAGCGTGGAATCGCCTCACCCCAGTTGCGGGCATAATGTTCGAAGGCGGCGGTCTTGAACGGGTCGATCTCGTAGCGGATGAAACAGGTAATCATGCGGCTCTCCTTGGTGACGTCGTCTCCTAGCCGCTTGAGCGACGATGATGCTTCGGTTATGGCCGAACTATGAAGGACGGTCCCAGCATCACGTCGATCGCCGCGTTGATCGGCGATCCCGCCCGCGCCAACATGCTCACCGCGTTGATGGACGGCCGCGCGCTGACCGTCAGCGAGCTTGCCGAGGCCGCGGGAATCGGCTTGCCGACCGCGAGCGGGCATCTCGGCAAGCTCGACCAGGCCAGGCTGGTCGTCGCGCGCAAACAGGGTCGCCACCGCTATTTCCAACTGTCCGGCCCGGATATCGCCGAGCTGATCGAGACGTTGATGGGGGTGGCGCAGCGCACCGGCGCGCTGCGCGTACGGACCGGGCCGCGCGATGTCGCGCTGCGCACTGCACGGGTCTGTTACGACCATCTCGCCGGCGAGCGCGCGGTCGCGTTGATGCAGCGCTTCATCGATCGCGGCCTGATCTCCAATGGCGAAACGCTTGCGGTAACGGCAAGCGGTCGCGCCTTCCTTGCCGCGCAGGGCATCGACGTCACGGCGCTGGGGGGCTCACGGCGGCCAATGTGCCGCGCCTGTCTCGACTGGAGTGAGCGCAAGAGCCATCTCGGCGGCGCACTCGGCGCGGCGATCCTCGATCATGTCATCGCCGTCGGCTGGGCGCGCCGCGCGGCGGGCCGGGTGATCGAGTTCACGCCGCGCGGCAGCACGGCATTCGACCGGGCGTTCGGCTAGCGGATGACGGCGCCGTCGGCGCGGCCGGCTGGTTCGAATGTCATGAACAGTAGCGATGTGATGGCTATCGCGCTCCAGATGAGCGGGAGGCGATAGCGCAAACACCTATCGTTACGCTGGCAATCTCTTAAGTATTCGAACCTACCCCGGCTATCATGCGCACCACGAGTCCTTCGACGCCATCGCGTCCCGCTCCCTGCACTGGATGCCGCGATGGTGCGGGCCTCGACTTTCGCTTCTCGATGGCGTTCCAGCCGATCATCGACATCGTCGCCGGCGTGCCATACGCTTATGAGGCACTGGTCCGCGGGCCGAATGGCGAGAGCGCGGTTAGCGTGCTGTCGCGGGTCTCGGCGGAGAATCGCTATGCCTTCGACCAGCAATGCCGCGTCCGTGCGATCGAGGCGGCGGCGAAGGCCGGGCTGGCGGAAACCGGCGCGCGCCTGTCGATCAACTTTCTGCCCAACGCGGTCTATTCACCGGTTGCCTGCATCCAGCTGACGCTCAAGACTGCGCTCGCGGTCGGCTTTCCCACCAACCGCCTGATCTTCGAATTCACCGAGAATGAGGAGATGGTCGACACCGACCATGTCGCCAACATCATCGCGACCTACCGCAAGATGGGCTTCGGCACCGCGCTCGACGATTTCGGTGCCGGCCATGCCGGGCTGAACCTGCTCGCGCGCTTCCAGCCCGACATCATCAAGCTCGACATGGAGCTGATCCGCGGACTGGATAGCAGCCTGCCGCGCCGCCTGATCGTCAATGGCGTGCTGAAGATGTGCACCGCGATGGGCGTGATGGTGATCGCGGAAGGCATCGAGACCGCCGCCGAACTGGAGGCGCTGCGCGCCATCGGCGTGCGCTACGTCCAGGGTTTCCATTTCGCCAGGCCGGCGTTCGAAGCGCTCCCGCCGGTGGCACTCGACATGACAGCGGGACGGCGCACCGCCTAGGCGCGCGGCGCCACCGCTTTGGTGGGGCTGGTTGGTGCGGGGGTCGTGGCGTGCTAGACTGAGACATTGCGTGCACCCGCGCGCTTTGGTTCTCCTCGACCCTCCTACGCTCCGGCATCTGCGACCGCTCGAGCGCGGCTCGTTTTCGGCGCTCGCGACGCTGCTTCGTGAAGGACTTCGCCGGTGTCGGCAGATCTTGAAACAATGCCGGTGTGGGACGCGCGCAGGTTGCGCCTCGCGATCGAGGCGGCCGGCGTCGCCTTGTGGTCGTGGAACGTCGACACCGATCATTTCCGCATGGATGCGCAGGGCTTTGCGCTCTGGGGTCTGCCGCCGCGCGATTTCGTCACCTTCGAGCAATTGTCGGCGAAGATCCACCCGGCCGATCGCGACCGCGTCCGCGCTGCCTTCTCGGCAACGCGCGCGATCGTCGGGCCGTATGAGATCGATTTTCGCATCGTCATCGACGATGAGGTGCGCTGGGTCTCGGCGCGTGGCCAAGGCGATGATGCCGGCATCCAGGGACGCGAGATGTTCGGCATCTTCATCGATGTCACCGGCCGCAAGCAGGCCGAGGAGGGCCACGAACTGCTCGCCGGCGAGATGAGCCACCGCGTCAAGAACCTGCTCAGCATCGCCTCGGCGCTGACCACGATCGCTTCGCAATCGGCCGTGTCGACCGCTGACATGGCGAACGAGTTGACCACGCGCCTCGGCGCGCTGGGGCGCGCGCACGACCTGGTTCGCCCGGTGCCGGGCCGCACGGAGAACAGCGCTCTGCTCGGCGATCTGTTGACCATCCTGCTCGCGCCCTATGACGATGCCGATGCGTTCAGTGGCCGGATCCGCGTCGCGGTACCGCGCATGCCGGTCGGTGAAGCCAGCGCGACGACGCTCGCCATGGTGCTGCACGAACTGGCGACCAACTCGATGAAATATGGCGCACTCTCGGCCAAGGCCGGTACGCTCGACATCTCGTGCACGGTGCAGGACGATGTTGTGGTGATCGTCTGGACCGAGCGCGGTGGACCCACCGTCGTGGCGCCGGAAGGCGAAGGCGGCTTCGGCAGCAAGCTGCTGACGCGCAGTCTCGCCGCGCAGCTAAGGGGCTCGATCGAGCGCAACTGGTCGGAAGAAGGCGCGATCATCACGCTGCGCATGGACCAGGCCCGCCTCGCGTCATAACCAGCCCCGGCTTGTCGCATCGCCGGCGTGACCGTTCAGTGCGCCTCCTTCGCCAGCCGCGCGGTCAGCAATTGCGCGGACTCGTCGGCGTAGCGCCGGCACGCCACCGGGTCGAAATAGGGGTTGGGCACCGGCTGGCGCTGGAGTTGCGCGTACTTGACGTCGCCGCCCGACTGTTCGGGATGCGCCGTCAGCAGCACGTCACACGGCATCCGCCGCATCACCGCGTAGGTGCGATGGAAGGCCGCGACGATCGCGCGATGCGCCGGGTCGGTGAAGCGATAGCCGTCGGCCGAACTGGGGTTGAGGCTCGACGCGAACACCATGGCGGCGCAGCGCCGGCCTTCGCATGATCGCCATGTCCAGCTCATGCTGCCGAACGTATGGCCCGGCGTCGCGCGCGCCGTGATCACGGTGTCGCCGAGCCGCAGCTGTTCGCCGTCGCGCACGCCGCGCACCTTCTCGACGGCGGGAATGGGCAACAGCCAGGCTGCCTGCGGATCGTCGGCATCGCTATGGCCCTGTCGCAGCGCCTTGGCCGCGGGCACGCTGGCGATCACCGTCGCGCCGCTGTCGCGCGCCAGCGCCGCAATTCCGCTGGCATGGTCGAAATGCGGCTCGGTGCTGAGGATATATTTGATCTGCTTCGGGTCGAAGCCGAGCCGACGGATATTGGCCTCGATTGCCCCGACCGCCTGCGGCAGCGCGCCGTCGATCAGGATCAGCCCCGCGTCGGTCGTGATCAGCCCGACATTGAGACCGGCAAAGCCGACCAGATAGGCGTTGCCGAAGATCCGTGCCGGCGCCTGCGGCTCGAGCCAGCGCGAGGCCCGGTTGGGTGCGATCGGCCGCAGCAGCGGATCCGCGCTATCCTGCGAAAAAGCGACCGAGCCGATCAAGGTCGCAGCCAGACTCATGACGAACAACATGGTGCGAAACATCCTCTGTCCCCTCGAAATTTGATGCCCCCATCAAATGCCGCGCGCACCTGCCAGCCACAAAGCATGATATCTCGACATAGCCATGAGCTGGGTTCATGACTCGCGCATGGATCGCGCCCAGCTCCCGCTCAATGCGCTCCGTGCCTTCGAGGCGTCGGCGCGGCACCTCAACTTCACCCGCGCCGCGCTCGAACTGCGCGTGACCCAAGGGGCGGTCAGCCATCAGGTCGCGGCGCTCGAGGCGCGACTCGGCGCGCCGCTGTTCCGCCGCCTGCCACGCGGCCTCGCGCTGACCGACGAGGGCCATGCGCTGGTCCCGGTCGTCGCCGACGCGTTCGACCGCGTCGGCGCGATGCTCGATCGCTATGCCGGCGGGCGGCTGCGCGAGGTGCTGACGCTCGGCGTGGTCGGCACCTTTGCGACCGGCTGGCTGCTGCCGCGCGTCGCGGATTTCACCCATGACCACCCGCATGTCGATCTGCGCATCATGACCAACAACAATCGTGTCGACCTCGCCGGGGAGGGGCTCGATCTCGCGATCCGCTTCGGCGACGGCGCGTGGCACGGCACCCACGCCGTGCCGATCCTCGCTGCGCCGCTGACGCCGCTATGCACCCCGGCAGTCGCCCGGCGCCTCGGCGGCGATGTCGGCGCGCTCGCCCGCGAGACGTTGCTCCGCTCCTACCGCCCCGACGAATGGGCGCGCTGGTTCGCGCTGACGGGTGAAGCCTGCCCGCCGCTCCACGGCCCGATCTTCGACAGCGCGGCGCTGATCGTCACGGCTGCGATCGCGGGGCACGGCATCGCGCTCGTCCCGCCCGCGATGTTCGCGCACGAACTGACCGCCGAACGCCTCGTTCGGCCCTTTACGGACGCATTGTCGGCGGGCGGCTATTGGCTCACCCGCCTCAAGTCGCGACGGGAAACACCCGCGATGCGGGCCTTTGCCAGCTGGCTGGTCGCTGTCGCTGAGCGCTGACGCGCCGACGCGATGCTTAACCGACCGTCGCGGGGCCTTCCGAAGCAGTTCGTTAACCATCCGCGACTAGCACCGGCGCATGTCTCGCATCACCGCCCCGCTGGCTTTCCGGCACGACGTCGCGCCGCTCGACGTGTCGATCGTGATGCCGTGCCTCAACGAGGCGATCAGCCTGCCGCACTGCATCGCCAATGCGCATGATGCGCTCGCGGAAATCGCCCGCCGCTTCGGGCTCGCCGGCGAGATCGTCATCGCCGACAACGGCTCGACCGACGGCAGCCAGGACATCGCCACCGCACTCGGCGCGCGCGTCGTCGCGGTGCCGCGCAAGGGTTATGGCGCCGCGATCATCGGCGGCGCCGAGGCTGCCTTGGGCCGCTTCCTGGTGATCGGCGATGCCGATGGCAGCTATGATTTCACCGATGGCGTGGCGATGGTCGAGAGCCTGATCGACGGCGCCGATCTGTGCATGGGCTCGCGCTTCCGTGGCGGCATCGCCCCCGGCGCGATGCCGTGGAAGAACCGCTATATCGGCAACCCGATCCTCACCGGCCTGCTCAACCTGCTGTTCCACAGCCGCGTCGACGATGCGCATTGCGGGCTGCGCGCGATTACGCGCGATGCCTTTCTCGATCTGCGGCTCGACAGCGACGGGATGGAATTCGCCAGCGAGATGGTGGTCAAGGCGAGCCTGCGCCGCTTTCGCATCGCCCAGACCCCCGCGACGCTGTCGGTCGATCTGCGCGACCGCCCGCCGCATCTGCGACCGTGGCGCGATGGCTGGCGGCACCTGCGCTACCTGCTGATGCTCAGCCCGACCTGGGCGTTCGGCGTCCCGGCGCTCGCCGCGATGGGCGTCGCCGCGACGATCCTGCTCATCGCGGTGCTGCATTATCTCGGCGTGCTGCCCGGTGCCGGCCCGTTCGGCGCGAGCTGGGCGATCGTTGCCGGCTTCCTGTTCACCGCCGGTCATTTTGCCGCGCTGATGGCGGTCGTCGCGCATGTTGTCGGCGTCCATCAGGGCTATCGCATGCTGCGTCCCTCGCTCGGGCGACTCGGCAAATGGCTGAGACTCGAGACGATGCTCGTCGCCGGGCTCGGCCTCGCCGCCGCGTCGGTCGCCATGCTCGGCGCGATCGGCTGGCACTGGCGCGCCGACGACTTCGCCGCACCCGCCAGCGTCCTGCCGCTCGTGATTGCCGCGATTACCGGCGCGGTCGGGCTGCAGACCATGCTCGGCGGCTTCGTCATCGCGATCGTCGGGGGCCATGCGACCGATTTCGTTGCGACGCGAAGCGGACAAGGCCGATGACCGCGCCGGTCCGCGTTGCCGCGATCGGTCTGGGCTGGGTGTGCCAGAACCGTCATCTGCCAGCGATGGACCGCTCGCCGCGCTTCGACGTCATCGGTGTGATCGACCGCGCACCCGACCGCGCCGCCGAGATCGCCAAGAAGCGCGGCTATCGCCATTGCAGCGAGGCATCGACGCTCGCCGATATCGACTGGCTCGACCAGGTCGATGCCATCACCGTCGCCACCGCGCCGATGACGCACTTCGCGCTGGTCAGCGAGGCCATCGCGCGCGGCAAGCATGTGCTGACCGAAAAGCCCTTCACCATGACCGTCGCCGAAGGCAGTGAACTGGTCGCCGCCGCAACGGCCGCCGATCGCCGCCTCGCCATCGTCCACAACTTCCAGTTTGCCCGGTCGACCCGCCGGCTGTTCGACGATCTCTCCAGCGGTGCGCTCGGCACGATTCGCGGCGTCGATGCGGTGCAGTTCGGCAATCCCGGCCGGCGCCTGCCGACCTGGTGCGAGGAGCTGCCGATGGGGCTGTTCTATGACGAGAGCCCGCATCTGCTCTATCTGTTGCGCGCCGTCGCCGGCCAGTTGTCGCTGGCGCGCTCGCTGTTCGTGCCGAGCCATACCGGCCTCACCACCCCGGCGCGGGTCGAGGCGTATTTCCGCGGCGACAAGGTCGATTGCCCGATTCGCCTGTCGTGCAATTTCGAAAGCCCGGTCAGCGAATGGTATCTGATGGTGTCGGGCGAACACGGTCTCGGCATCGTCGACATCTTCCGCGACATCTATATTCGCCTCCCCAATGACGGGCGCCACGATACGCTGAAGGTGCTGCGTACCAGCCGCGTCGCAACCTTCCAGCACTGGCTGCAGCACCTGACCAGCGGCATCCCGCATCTCACCGGGCGGCTGAGCTACGGCAATGACGAGCTGTTCGACCGTTTCGGCCGCGCGATCGAAGGCGAGGCGGCCGCGCTCGCGCCGATCGACGGCACAGCGGCGCTCGCCATTCTCACGCTGCAGCACGGCATCATCGATTCCGCGGAGGCGATCTACGCATGAGCAAGCTCGATCTTTTCAGCACCTTTACCTCGGCCTATCCGGCCCAGCCGGCGACCGCCTTCTGGCGCGCGATCGAGATCGAAGCGCTCGCCAGCCGCGACATCCCGCACGGCCTCGGGCTCGATCTCGGCTGTGGCGATGGGCTGCTGACCGAGATCCTGCTCGACCGCATCGGCGCGCGCCGGCTCGTCGGTATCGACCTCGACCCGTATGAGACCGAGGCGGCGCGGCGCTTTCCCTTCTACGAGCGTGTCGACACCTGCTCGGCCGATGCCATCCCCGAGCCCGACGACCTGTTCGATTTCGTCATCTCCAATTCGGTGCTCGAACATATCCCGCCGCTCGAAGGCACGATCGCCGAGGTCGGCCGGTTGCTCAAGCCGGACGGGCGCTTCTTTTTCACCGTCCCCGGTCCCGGCTTTCACACCAACCTCGCCGGGCCGCTCGCGCCATGGGGCGAGCGTGAAGACTATCTCGGCACGCTCGACAAGCGGCTGGCGCATTTCCACTATCTCTCGGTCGCGGACTGGTCGGCGATGCTCGGCCGCCACGGGCTCGTGCTCGATGCCGCGCTCGGCTATCTCGACCGCGCCGAAACGCGCCGCTGGGAGACACTGTCGCGGTTTACCGGCGGGTTGCTCTACAGCGTGTTCGGCGAGACAGCGCGCCCGATCGAGATCCAGCGCAAGCTTGGCGTCCGCAAGCTGCAGAACGGCGCCAACCTGCCCGCCGCGCTCGCCCGCCCGCTCGCCCGGGTGATGCGCGCCGGCGTCGATGTGTCGATCGGCCATCCGACATGGTGCGACATCGATGCCGCCTCGTGCCTGCTGATCGAGGGCCACCGCGCATGATCCGCATCGGCATGATCGCCACCACGTCGCGCTATGCGGTCGTGGCGGGGTCGTGCCTGCTGATGCACAATGCAATCATGATCACCGCCGATCGCGTCGGACTGACGCTGCTGCAGGCCGCCGCGACGTCGTTCTGCATCATGGTCGTCACCGGCTATCTGCTGCTCTCGGCCTTCGTCTTTCGCGGCACGCGCAGCTGGATCGGCTTTGCGCGCTACACCGGCGCGATGGCGGCGAACTTCCCGATCTCGACCGGCCTCGCCTGGCTGTTCCTCGTACCGCTGCATCAGCCGATGGCGGTAGCGGCACCCGCCGCGACGCTGATCATGGTCGTCGTCAATTACGTCGCGAGCCATTGGGCGATCCTCGGCGGTCGCGCGTCGCGTTCGCTGGGGGCGTGACGCGATGCGGCTGCTGACCGTCACCCATTTCTACGAGCAGCATGGCGGCGGGATCGAGCGCGTCGCCGGCCAGCTCAACCGCCGCTTCGTCGCGCAGGGCCATGACACCGACTGGGCCGCCGCGGCCGAGGGCGCGATGCCCGACGCTGCGACCGCTACCCCGGTGGCAATGCCGTGCTTCAACGCGATCGAGCGCCTCACCGGCCTGCCGATGCCGATCCCCGGCCTTACCGCGCTGCGGCGTCTGGCTAGCGCCGTGCGCCGCAGCGACGCGGTGATCGTGCATGACGCGCTCTATCTCAGCTCGATCGCTGCGATGCTGCTCGCCAAACACCACCGCAAGCCGGTCGTGCTGATCCAGCACATCGCCGGCATTCCGTTCGTCAATCCGTTGCTCAAGCGCGCGATGGCGCTGGCGAACTGGCTGGTCACGCGGCCAATGCTGCGCGCCGCCGACCAGGCCGTGTTCATCAGCGATACCGTTCGCGACGCGTTCGCCGACGTGAGCACGACGCGACCACCGCTGCTGTTGTTCAACGGCGTCGATACCGCGATCTTCCGTCCCGCGCCGGCCAGCGTTCGCATCGCAACCCGTGCCGCGCTCGGCATTGCCGACGACCGGCCACTGTTGCTGTTCGTCGGTCGCTTCGTCGAGAAAAAGGGCCTCGCCATCATCCGCCGCGCGGCAACGGCGCGGCCCGACTGGCAGCTTGTGCTCGCCGGCCACGGTCCGATCGACCCCGCCACATGGGGCTTGCCCAATGTCCGCGTCGTGCACGACCGCTCGGGCCTCTCGCTCGCAGCGCTCTACCAGGCCGCCGATATGCTCATCCTGCCGAGCGTCGGCGAGGGCTTTCCGCTCGTCGTCCAGGAAGCGATGGCGTGCGGCCTGCCGGTGATCTGCGGCGCGGAGACCAGCCGCGCCGATCCGCAGGCGCGGCGGTGGCTGTCACCGGTCGAGGTCGACCTTCGCGATCCCGACGCTTCGGCCAGCCGCCTCGTTACTGCTGTCGATGCTTTGAACATGAGCGATACCGATCGCGCCGCGATGAGCGATTACGCCAGCGCGAGCTATGATTGGTCGGCGATGGCCGCGCGCATCACCGAATCGGCTTATTTGGCGAAGGCGACGATGCGGCATCCCGCCGACCGCGCGGCATCTTCCAGCGCGGTATAAGCGGGCGTCGTCACCGGCGCTGGTTCGTCGAACGCGGACGCCAGCCCGCCCAACTGCGCCGCGCCGAGGAACGCGATCGGCCCGCCCCGGCAATAGCCGGCGATCTGCGATGGTGCGACCTGATGGCCGAGCAGCACCCACGGTCGGTTCGAGAAATCCGGACGGTTGAACACGAGGTCCTGCGCGAACGGCGCCGCCCCGTCATCGACGATCACGATCCGTGCCGACACCGCATCGCGCTTTGCTGCCGCCGCCGCGAACGGTGCGACGATGCGGTGCGCCAGCACGGCATGAATCGGCACGAGCAGCGCGATGCTCGCCAGCGTCGCGCCGGCGAACGCCGTCACCGGCGCGCGCCCGCGCTCCTCGAGCTTGCGCCAGCCATAGCCGCCGAGCAGACAGGCATTGCCGATCACGCCGTGGAGATAGCGATAACCCCAGCCATGTCCCTGATAGGGCAGCAGGATCAGCAACAGGAGCACCGGCAGGAGCAGCCCCATCGCCAGCGCGCGCGCCACCGGGTCGGCGTTCCAGCAACGCCAGATTCCGTAGCCGGCCAATGGCACGAGCAGCAGGTGCTGCCAGGCGACGAAGCGCACCAGATTGGCCGCCATCAGCCCCACGCCCCACAAGTGGAGCCCGGCGACGGCATGCTGGAAGCGCTCGACATAGCCGACGCCGGACACGGCATTCGTCGCGGCCGCCGGCAACGCTCCATGCGCGCTGATCCACAGCGGCCAGCCGAGCCAGAACAGCCCGATTGCGGCATAGGCGACACCATAGACCAGCAGCAGGCGCCAGTTCTTCTCGGCCAGCAGCCACGCCAGGAATGGCAGCACGAACAGCGGATGGAACAAGGGCTGATGCAGCCCGGTGGCGACGAACCCGACGACGATCGCCGCGCCATGCGTCCAGCGCCGATCCTTGAGGAACAGCCACAGCCACAACAGGTTCAACCCGAGATGGGCGCTCATCGCATAGGCGGTCATGCCGGTGATCCAGACCTGCGACGATCCGGCATAGAGCAGCATCGCGACGATCTGGCTCGCCGGGGAGGTCGGCCACAGACGCGCGGCGATGCGCCACAAGGCGACTGCGCCGATCGCGACGAACACCGGCCCGGTGAGGCTCGCATCGCCGAGCCGCAGGAAGAGCGCCCGGATCGCCGCATTCATCGGCAGATAGGCCGACACCCATGCCTCATGCTGGCCGATCGGCAGGATGAAGGTCTGGTTGAAGCTCTCCGCCGCGCCGCGCAGCGCCGCCGGGATCGTCGCGAACAACTGCCCGCCGGCAAAGATCGCCGTGTCGAAGCTCGCCATCTGCTCGTCGCGGCTGAAATCGAAGCGTCCGAACACCAGTCGCGCGCCGAGCCAGCACCCCAGCGGCACGATCACCGCCGTCGCGACCGCGATCGTGCGCGGCGACAGGTTAGGCAAGGCGATGCGTCGCATCGGTAGCCATGCAAGCGCCATCGCCGCGGCGGCGATCAACGCGATCACCATATCCTGCCGCAGCAGCAGAAAGCGCGCCATCCCGTCATTGCCGGCGGCGGGCGGATCGTGCGGCGCCAGCAGCCAGGCGGTGGCGATCAGCAACAGCAGCAACCCCGCCGCGCCGAGGCCGACGCGCCGATAGCCTTGCCGCGTGCCGTCGTCCTGCATTCCGTCCCCCCTGCGCCCTGCCGTCGCGCTACCATCCCGCGTCTTAATGCACCGTGTCATGCACCGGTCGATGTCGAAAGCGCGCTTCACCCATTCCCCTGCGGCGACAACCCGTGTAGCGCCGCCCGCCCATGCCGACTCCCCCACCCTTCACGCTCGGTCTCGATTTCGGGACTACCAACTCGGTCGTCGCGATGGCCCGCGACGGCGTGTCCGATCTCGTCCCGCTCGCCACGCCGCACGGCCCTGAAGCGGCCTTCCGTTCGGCGTTGTGCTTCTGGGAGGATGAGGCGGTGCGCGGCGGCGTCGCGGTCGAGGCCGGGCCATGGGCGATCGCCGAATATCTCGAATTCCCGCAGGGCAGCCGCTTCCTGCAATCGTTCAAATCGGTCGCGGCGAGCGCGAACTTCGAGCACGCCACGGTGTTCGAGAAGCGCTACCGCTTCGAGGATCTCGGCCGCCTGTTCCTCGACAAGATGGCGGCGCGGGCGGGCGGTGCGCTTGTCGGCGCCACGCGCATCGTCGTCGGCCGGCCGGTCGAATATGCCGGCCACCGCCCCGACGAGGCGCTCGCGCGGCGCCGCTACGACATGATGTTCGGCGCGCTCGGCGAGGTCCATTATGTCTATGAGCCGCTCGGCGCGGCGTTCAGCTACGCCTCGCGCATCACCGATCCGGCGACGATCCTCGTTGCCGATTTCGGCGGCGGCACGAGCGACTTCTCGGTGGTACGGATCGCCGCGCCGGGTGCCGCGCGGCGCTGCGAACCGCTCGGCCATGCCGGCGTCGGCGTCGCCGGCGACCGCTTCGACGCGCGGATCATCGACCATCTCGTCATGCCGCTGCTCGGCAAGGGCGGGTCGTATCGCTCGTTCGACAAGATCCTCGAGATTCCGCGCGGTTATTTCGCGGACTTCGCCGATTGGTCGCGGCTCGCGCTGATGCGCAACCGTCGCACCCTCGCCGAACTCGAAAAGCTGCGCCGCTCAGCGCTCGACCCTGACGCGATCGGCCGGATGATCGCGCTGATCGAGGAGGAACTGGGCTTTCGTCTCTATGAGGCGGTCGGCCAGGTGAAACGCGACCTGTCGGCGGCGGAGACGGCGCATTTCCACTTTGCCGGGGCCGGTCTGGCGATCGAGGCCGATGTCGCGCGGGCCGATTTCGAAAGCTGGATCGCCCCCGATATCGCGCGGATGGAAGCGGCGGTCGACCGCGCGCTGGCGATGGCGGTGGTCGAACCGGCGGCGATCGACCGCATCTTCCTGACCGGCGGATCCTCGCTCACCCCGCGCATCCGCCGCCTGTTCACCGAACGCTTCGGCGAAGAGCGCATTGCCAGCGGCGGCGAACTGACCTCGATTGCCCACGGCCTCGCGCTGATCGCCGAACAGGACGACCTAGCCGCCTGGGCGGCGTGAGCTTTCAGGCCTTGAGCCGTGGCTGGCCCATGAAGTCGCGCTTCCCGAGACTGACGCCCTTCCAGCGCAGGATGTCGTAGGCGGTTGTCGCGTGGAAATAGAAATTGGGCTGCGAGAAGGACAGCAGGAATTCCTCGGCGCAGAAATCCATGTGTCGCTCGCCGATCGAAAAGCGCATGTCGCGGCCGACAAAGCCATCGACCTCGGCCGGTTCGATCGCCGCCAGCGCTTCGTGCGCCTTGGTGATCGCCGCGCGCAGCCCCGGAAAATCCAGCGGGAAGGCCGAGCGGTCGGGCGAGAACACGCCCGCGCGGACACCCTCGATCGCCCCCAGCGAGTGACCGGCGGTCGACTTCACCTGATAGGCGAAGGGCAGCATGTCATCGGCGAGGCGGGCCTGCACCAGTTCCTCGGGCGGCGTCCCCGTGTCGGTGCAAAATGCCTCCGCCTTGTCGAGCAGTCCGGCGACCGCTGCGAGGATCTGCAGGTTGGACGGGATGATCGCGGCGTAAAGCGAGAAGGCCATGGCGGTTCCTTTCGGGATCGTAACGGGGCGATCCTTATGCGCCGTGCGCGCAAACGTCACCCCGCGTCGACGCAACCGGGGCGGCGCTCATCATCGGGGCGCCGCCGGCGCCCTGCGATTGTCGATGTTTCGCAACAGCCCGGGCAGGTGCCAGCCCAAGGCGCCGGCGCGATAGACATAGCTGGCGAGCAGCGCGAGCCAGATGCCGGTCGCGCCCCATGGCCGCAGCGCGAGGTCGGTGGCGATATACAGCCCGGTCGAGACGATCGCCGCGTTGCGGAGCGCCCGGCCCTGCGTCGCGCCGATGAAGATTCCGTCGAGCAGCCAGGCCGGAAACCCGATAAGCGGTAGGATGACGACCAGCGGCAACAGCGCGATCGCCTGTTCGCGCACGCCGCCATCGACCACCAGCAGCCGGATGCTCGGCGCGCCGAGCAGCGCGATCAGCAGGCCGGCGAGCAGGGCCACGCCAAGCGAGAATTCCGCCGTCAGCCGGATCGCGCGCAGCAAGGTCGTGCGCGAGCCCGCGCCGAGCGCATGACCGACGCGGCTTTCGGCGGTGAAGGCGAAGCCGTCGAGAATGAAAGCGACGAGCCCGACCGCCTGCATCAACACCTGGTTGGCGGCGAGCGGCGTCGCGCCGAGCCGCGCCCCGGCATTGGCGAACCACGAGAACAGCACCAGAAGCGCGATCGTGCGGATCATGATGTCGCCATTGACCGCGAACAGTCGCTTAAGCGCGGCGCGGTCGACCAGCCGGGCGCGGTCCTTGAGCGCGTGGAGATGCGGGCGCACCAGCCACAGCCCGGTGCCGAGCGCGATCCACTCGGCCGCGGATGTGCCGAGCCCGACGCCGCGCGCGCCCATGTGCCAGTGCCACACGAACAGGATGTCGAGCCCGACATTGGCGAGGTTCATCACGATCTGCAGCGTCAGCGCCGCGCGCGTCCGCCCCAGCCCGAGCAGCCAGCCATTGATCGCGAACACCGCCAGCCCGGCCGGCGCGCCGAAAAAGCGCGCGGCGATGAACGGCCCCGCCGCGGCATGGACCGCGCCGCCGCCGGCGAAGATCGCCAGCGCCAGCGGGATCAGCAGCAGTTGCAGGGCGAACAGCACCGCGCCGACCGCCAGCCCGATGGCGAGCCCGCGTACCAGCAGCGCATCGACCTCGGCCGCATCGCCCGCGCCGCCCGCCTGCGCGGTCATCCCGGTCATTCCCATGCGCAGGAAACCGAAGCTCCAGAACAGGAAATTGATGATCGTCGCGCCCAGCGCGACCCCGGCCAGCGCCGCCGCGTCGCCGGTCCGCCCGATCACCGCTGTATCGACGATCCCGACCAGCGGCACCGTCGTCTGGCCGAGCATGATCGGCCAGGCCTGGGCGAAGATCGACCGGCGGGTGAGGGCGGTGGCGGACATGACCGGCGCCTAGATGGTCTCTGCGCGCGCTGCTAGCCTGCTACCGTCACGACTTGGGGAGAGCATCATGGCGACGACCAACAAGACGCAGGCGACGGGAGTCAGCGTCGCGACGTTCCTCGACACGGTCGAACCCGACCAGCGCCGCGCCGATGCCGAGATCGTCATCGACCTGATGACGCGCGTATCGGGCGAGCCGGCGACGATGTGGGGTCCCTCGATCATCGGCTTCGGCGTGAACCGCTATCGCTACGACAGCGGACGCGAGGGCGAAATCTGCCGGATCGGCTTCTCACCGCGCAAGGCACAGCTCGTCTTCTACCTCGGCACCGGCTTCCGCGACCGCGACACGATGCTCGCCGCGCTGGGCAGGCATTCGACCGGCAAGGGCTGTCTCTACGTCAGGAAACTGGCGGACGTGGACCGGACCGTGCTTGCGCGGATGGTCGCGGCGTCGTGGGCGCACAAGGGGCCCAACGACGTCGCCTGATGCCTGGCGTCAGCCGCGCAAGCGCCGCTCTTCCTCGAACATGTAGTCGCGCGTGATCGGCAGGACGTGGCGATTGCGGGCGAACTGCAGCTGGTAGTTGACCATCCCGCCGAAGCGGAATGCCGCCGCCGCGCCGGCGAGGTAGAATTGCCACATGCGGTAGAAATCCTCGTCGTACAGCGCGACGATCGCGTCGCGCGCGGCAACGGTGCGGTCGTACCAGTGATCGAGCGTGTAGCTGTAGTGCAGCCGCAACACCTCGACATCGGTCAGGATCATGCGCAGCCCTTCATTGGCGGCGACGATCTCCGACAGAGCGGGATTATAGCCGCCGGGGAAGATATATTTGGTGGTCCATTTGTCGGTCACGCCCGGCCCCCCGGCGCGGCCGATCGTGTGCAGCAGCATCACGCCGTCCGGGGTCAGCAGGTCGCGGCACTGGCGGAAGAAGGTGGTATAGTGCGCCGGCCCGACATGCTCGAACATGCCGACCGAAACGATGCGGTCGAACTGGCCGGTGACATGGCGATAATCGATCAACTCGAAGCGCACCTTGTCGGCCACCCCGGCCTCCTCGGCGCGGCGTTGCGCGACCTTGAGCTGCTCCTCCGACAGCGTCACGCCGAGCACCTCGGCACCGGTCTTGCGATGCAGGTACAGCGCCATGCCGCCCCAGCCGCAGCCGATGTCGAGCACCTTCATGCCCGGCGCGAGCGCCAGCTTGGCGGCGATATGCGCCTTCTTGTCGTCCTGCGCCTGTTCCAGGCTGTTCGCCGGGTCGGTGAAATAGGCGCAGCTATATTGCCGGTCGCTGTCGAGGAACAGGTCGTACAGCCGGTCGGACAGGTCGTAATGATGCGCGACGTTGCGTTTGGAACGGCGCGCCATGTTGATCCGGTCGAGGCGGTGCGTCACCGCCTGTATCGCGCGCCGCGACGGTGCTGCCGCCAGCGCATTGGCCCCCGCTTCCCACGGGTCGTTGGCGGTCAGCAGGTTGACCAGGTCGCGCACGTCGCCCTGCTCGACGATCAGTCGCCCGCGCATATAGGCCTCGCCAGCGCCCAGCCCCGGGTCGCGCAGGATGCTCGACGCCGCACCGCGATCGGTGAAGCGGATCGCGACCGTCGGAAAGGCCGGGTCGGCTGTGCCGAAGGTGCGGCTCTTGCCGTCGGCATGGTGAACAGTGAGCTGGCCGCGCTTGACGCGCGCCGCAAGAAACAAATCGATCAGCGCCATTCGTCGCCACTATCAATCAGATGCCGGCATACCAATCGTAATCGACATTATCTTCCCAATAACCGCCCTTGCCCTTGCCGATACCGTCGAGCGAGGCGACCGCATCGACCTTCATGACATATTTGGCGTGCTTGTAGCCGAGCTGCCGTTCGACGCGCAGCCGGATCGGCGCGCCATGCCCGACACTCAGCGGCGCGTCGTTGAGCGCCCAGGCGAGGATGGTCTGCGGATGGAAGGCGTCGATCAGGTCGATCGATTCATAATAAGGTTGCCCGCCATAAAGATCGGCGCAGGTGAAGACGATGAAGCGTGCGGCGTCACGGATGCCCGCCGCCTTGAGAATCGAGCCGAGCATCGGTCCGCGCCATTTGCCGATCGCGCTCCACCCTTCGACGCAGTCGTGACGGGTGATCTGGGTGCGCGCCGGTATCGCGCGCAATTGTGCCAGCGAAATCGACAGCGGCGTGGCGACGAGGCCACCGACCCGCAGCCGCCAGTCGGCGAAATTCGCGGCCACCATCGCGTTGTAATCGGGGGTGTTGGGGTTTGCCGTGCCGTTGGTCCGGAAGATCGGCGACATCTGGTCGGGGCGGTATTCGGTGGCCATGGCGTGGCGCGTCGACAAAGCGCGTTGCAGGCCCTGGTTCATCTTCTCGCCCGAGAACAGGATCTTGCGGAAACCGGGCTGCTCGGCGAGCTTGTCGCAGCCGCTCAGCACAAGCCCCGCGCCAAGCGCGCCACCGGTCAAGACCGCGCGGCGGGTGATGATGCCGCTCATGACTTTTCCTCCGGCACGCGCCAGCGCCCGGTGATCATCGAGCCGATCTCGTTGATCGGCCCGGCGAGCAGGACGAGGATGAGATGGACGACGATGAACGCGACGATGCCCGTCGCGGCGATGAAGTGCACCGAGCGCGCCGAGGCCCGGCCGCCCATCAGGTCGAGCAACCACGGCCAGGCAGCGTCCATCCCCGGCGACAAGGTCAGCCCCGAAAGGATCATCGCCGGGATCAGCCCGAAAATCACCAGGACGTAGGCCAGCTTCTGGAAGATGTTGTACGCGGTCGGGTTCTTCGGATCGTGGAAGCGCAGCGCGAGATGTTCCTTGGCGTCGTGCCACAAATGCCGCGGTGCCAGTTCGCCGGCGCGGACGCGCAGGTCGCGCTGGAAATGGCGGTTGACCAGGCTGGCGATCATATAGCCGAGTAGCCCGAAGCCGAGCACCAGCGCGAACAGCAGGTGCCAGCGCCGCGCAATCGCCAGGTTGTAATGGCTTGGCAGTGTCAGCCAGGACGGCATGTGCGGCGGATTGTACCAGGCATGGTCGAAATTGGCGCCGTAATTGCCCCAGTAGAGATGCGGATGGGCATTGAGGATCGTCGCGCCGCTGCCGATCATGATCAGGATCGTGACGACGTTGATCCAATGCCATAGTCGCGTCGCGACGCGGTGGCGATAGATCGTCGTCCGCGCTGATCGCGTCGGGGCGATCGGTGCCGAATCGTCTGCGATGGCTTCTTGCTCCTCCATGGTTGGAAAAGACTATCGCATTTGCGGCGTGCCGTGAACGCCCAACGGAGTTGCTGGATGACAAGGCACCATTTCTACGAGCCGCGGCACGGTCACGGGCTGCGCCACGATCCGCTCAACGCGATCATCGGGCCGCGCCCGATCGGCTGGATCGGCAGCGTCGGCGCGTCCGGCGTGCGCAATCTGGCGCCTTACTCCTTCTTCAACCTGTTCAATTATCGCCCGCCGATCCTCGGCTTCGCCTCGACCGAGGTGAAGGACAGCGCCGCCAACATCGCCGCGACGCGCGAATTCACCTGGAACCTCGCGAACCGCGATCTCGCGGAAGCGATGAACGCCAGCGCCGCTACCGTCGCGCCGGAAATTGACGAATTCGATCTCGCCGGCCTCGACTCGGCACCGTCGCGGGTGATCGCGGCGCCCCGAGTCGCGGCCAGCCCGGTGAGTTTCGAATGCCGCCTGACCCAGCAGTTCGAGCTGACCGACGCGGCGGGCGGGGGGACGGGCGCGTGGATGACGCTGGGCGAGGTCGTCGCGGTGCATATCGACCCTGCAATGCTCGATGATGGCGTTTATGTGACTTCACGCGCCCGCCCGATCCTGCGCGGCGGCGGTGCGGGCGACTATTTCGAGATTACCGAAGATCGACTCTTCAGGATGTCGCGGCCGCGCTGAATGACCGCTCCCCGGCGAAGGCCGGGGCCCAGTTGGCAAGGCAGAGATAACGAAGCGCCACGCTTATTGTCTCGACGTCGCCCATCTGGGCCCCGGCCTTCGCCGGGGAGCGGAGCGTGAACGGCTCACCCAAGCGCGGCGAGCTTCTCTTCGGCCTGGCGATCGAGCTCGGCGCGGCTTTTCTTCTCCGAGGCGGTCTTGAGCTGGCCGCACGCGGCGTCGATATCGCGGCCGCGCGGCGTGCGCACCGGTGCCGAGATGCCGGCCTCGAAGATGATGTCCGAGAAACGCCGCACGCGCTCTGGCGTCGAGGTGTCGTAAGGTGCGCCGGGCCACGGGTTGAACGGGATCAGGTTGACCTTGGCGGGCAGATCATAAAGCTTGAGCAGCCGGACCAGCTCATGCGCCTCGGCGTCGCTGTCGTTCTTGTCCTTGAGCATGACATATTCGAAGGTGATGCGCCGCGCATTGTTGGCGCCGGGATAGTCGGCGCACGCCTGGAGCAGTTCCTCGATGCCGTATTTGCGGTTGATCGGGACGATCTCGTCGCGCACTTCCTTGGTCACGGCGTGGAGCGAGACCGCCAGGTTGACGCCGATTTCGGCGCCGGCGCGTGCCATCATCGGCACCACGCCCGAGGTCGATAGCGTGATGCGGCGCTTCGACAGCGCGAGGCCGTCGCCATCCATCACCAGCTTCAATGCGTCGCGGACATTGTCGAAATTGTACAGCGGCTCGCCCATGCCCATCATCACGATGTTGGTCAGCATGCGGCCCTCGGGCTGGCTCGGCCATTCGCCGAGCGAGTCGCGCGCGAGCATCACCTGGCCGACGATCTCGGCGGCAGTCAGGTTGCGCACCAGCCGCATCGTGCCGGTGTGGCAGAAACGGCAATTAAGCGTGCAGCCGACCTGGCTGGATACGCACAATGTCCCGCGATCGGCATCGGGGATGAACACCATCTCGTAATCCTGCGCGTCGTCCGAGCGCAGCAGCCATTTGCGCGTGCCGTCGGTCGACACCTGCGTCTCGACCACCTGCGGCCGGCTGATCACGAAGCGCTGCTCGAGCCAGGGCTGCATGGTCTTCGAGATGTCGGTCATCAGCGAGAAGTCCGTGACGCCGCGATTGTAGATCCAGTGCCACAATTGCTTGGCGCGCAGCTTGGCCTGCTTCGCCTCGAGCTGCGACGTCTCCAGCGCCATGCGCAGGTCGAGCTTGGACAGGCCGAGCAGGTCGATGCGGCCATCGGCGCGCGGCACGAAACTGCGCGGTACGGGCACGGGGTCGAAATGCCCGGGAAGGGGCATGGGTGGCGCTACGGTGTCGAGCATGAGGCGGCCATAGCGGAAATTCGGCGCATTTGCCAGTGACGCGCCCTTGCCGATCGCAGGAGCGTCGGGCGCTGCCACATCATCGGAATAACGTTATGAATAATATGGCAATTTGCTTGAGCGGTGACACTTATGTTGCACTGCAACAAAGTACTTGCGAGTCGCCGCCAAAGCTATTATATTGCGGTGCAGCATGGAATGACAGGAGGCCATCATGGCCAGCAAGGATCCGAAGACCGTGACCGCGAAAACGCCCGCCAAGCCGGCGGCGAAACCCGTGGTTGCGTCAGCGCCGGCCAAGCCGGTCGCCAAGCCCGTCGAGACGAAGCCGGTTGCGGAAACCTTTGTCGGTGCGCCGGCAACCTTCCCCGACACTGCCGCGCCCGTCGCGACCAGGGTCGAGCAGGCCGCGCCCGCGCCCGTGGCGGCCATCGAAGAAGCCGTCGAGACCATCGTGAAGACCGTAACCGAGACTATTGAAGCAACCCCCGTGGCGGCCCCCGTGCTCGCCACCCTCAAAAAGGAAGTGACCACCATGGAAGCCACCCTGAAGACCGCCGCCGAGAAGACCCAGGCTTATGTCGCCGAAGCCAATGATCGCGCCAAGGCCGCGATGGAGAAGGGCGCCAAGATGTTCGAGGACATGAACGACTTCAACAAGGGCAATGTCGAAGCCCTGGTCGAGTCGGGCAAGATTGCCGCCAAGGGCATGGAAACGATGGGCCAGAGCGCTGCGGACTATGCCCGCAAGTCGTTCGAAGGCGCGACCGCGACGCTGAAGAGCCTGTCGAGCGTCAAGTCGCCGACCGACTTCTTCAAGCTGCACAGCGATTATGTCCGCTCGTCGTTCGACTCGATCGTCGCCGAGACCTCGAAGACCACCGAGGCGATGCTCAAGCTCGCCGGCGAGGTCGCCCAGCCGATCTCGAACCGCGTTGCGGTTGCCGTCGAGAAGGTCAAGGTTGCCGCGTAACGCCTTGCGCGCCGCGACTGCCAACAGGAAGGGCGGCGCCGCTTAGGCGTCGCCCTTTTTCGTCTAACGTGCGAACTAACCGTCTACCCCTCTTGCCCTTGGGCCCCGACGTGCCATATTTTCGCACTCACATGATCAACCGACCAACATCCATCGCGCGGGCCGAGCGCCTCGGCGACGACAACCAGGGCGGGGGCGACAACGAGCCGCCCGGCACCGGTCTTGGTCTCGCCACCCGCACCCGCACGCGCACCAAACAGCCGACGCCGTATCGCGTGCTGATCCTCAACGACGATTATACGCCGATGGAATTCGTCGTGCTGGTGTTGCAGCGCTTCTTTCGCATGAACATGGAAGAGGCGACCCGCGTGATGCTCCACGTCCACCAGAAGGGCGTCGGGGTATGCGGCGTGTTCAGCTACGAGGTTGCCGAGACCAAGGTCAGCCAGGTCATCGACTTCGCCCGCGAGAACCAGCACCCGCTGCAGTGCACGCTGGAAAAGGCGTAGGGGAAAAAGGCCGGAGCCGACCCGCGCTTTCTTCGGCCTGACGGTACGCGCCCTTGCGCGGTCGGGGCGGGGCGGTAGATACCGTCCATGGATCGTATTCTCATTCGTGGCGGCAACCGCCTGTCGGGCAAATTGCCCATTTCCGGCGCCAAGAACTCGGCGCTGACCCTCATGCCGTGCGCGCTGCTCACCGACGAACCGGTCACGCTGCGCAATCTGCCGCGGCTCGCCGATGTCGACAGCTTCGGCCACCTGCTCAACCAGCTCGGCGCCTCGACCCAGATCGAGGGCGCCCGCCCCGAGGATTTCGGCCGGGTGATGACGATCCGCGCCGGCAAGCTCACCGCGACCGAGGCGCCATACGACATCGTGCGCAAGATGCGTGCCTCGATCCTCGTGCTCGGTCCGCTGCTCGGCCGCGCCGGCGAGGCGACGGTGTCGCTGCCCGGCGGCTGCGCGATCGGCAACCGGCCGATCGATCTGCATTTGAGGGCGCTCGAAGCGATCGGCGCGAAACTGGAAATGGCCGCCGGCTACGTCAAGGCGACGGCACCGGGCGGGCGGCTGTCGGGCGGCAAATACACCTTCCCGATCATCTCGGTCGGCGCGACCGAGAATGTCGTGATGGCCGCCGTCACCGCAAAGGGCGGCTCGATCATCGAGAATGCCGCGCGCGAGCCCGAGATCGTCGATCTCTGCAACCTGCTCGTCGCAATGGGCGCGAGCATCAGCGGGATCGGCACCGAGACATTGGAGATCGAGGGTCGCGACAGGCTCCACGGCGCCACCTATCGCGTGATGCCCGACCGGATCGAGGCGGGCAGCTATGCCTGCGCCGCGGCGATCACTGGCGGGTCATTGGAACTGGTCGGGGTCGGCATGCACGACATGCAGGCGACCGTCGCGGCGCTGGTCCAGGCCGGCGTGTCGGTGACCGAGAAGAACGGCAATCTGCTGGTCGAGGCGAGTGGCAAGCTCGGCCCGCTGACACTGTCGACCGCGCCCTATCCCGGTTTCGCCACCGACATGCAGGCGCAGTTCATGGCGATGCTGTGCAAGGCGGATGGCGCCAGCGTGCTGACCGAGACGATCTTCGAGAATCGCTACATGCACGTACCCGAACTGGCGCGGATGGGTGCCGATATCCTCGTGCAGGGCCGCACCGCCGTGGTGCGCGGGGTCGACCGGTTGGTCGGCGCGCCGGTGATGGCTACCGACCTGCGCGCCTCGATGAGCCTGATTCTCGCCGGCCTCGCCGCCGAGGGCGAGACGCAGGTCCAGCGCGTCTATCACCTCGATCGCGGCTATGAACGGCTTGAGGAGAAGCTCAGCGCAGTGGGCGCGGATATCGAGCGCGTCGGCGACGGGTGATCTTCAGCGCCCGGCCGCGAGCCAGCCACCGGCGCGAAGCTCGGCGACGGCGCGGCGCGCGACCGGCACCGTCATGCCGTTGATCAGATGCAGCCGCATCGATCGTGCCGGCCCGTCGATCCGCGTTACGGCGGCGCGCGCCACCCACCAGGAGCGATGGACGCGCATCCCTTCGGTCGTGGTCAGTCCGGCCATGGCGCGCGCCATCGGCATCAGCAGCAAGGCGCCGCCGCGCGAGGTGTGGACGCGGACATAATGGTCCTCCATCGTCAGACACAGTATCTCGCGGCCCAGATGCGGCGGCATTTGCGCCCATAGCGACGCGGCATCGTCGGCGTTGCCTTGCTCGAACGGTGAAGCGGGCGGTGCCGGGGGAGCGTGCAGCACCCCGGCCCAGGCAGCGTAACCTAGCACCAGCGGCACCGCGACGAGCAGCACTTCGAGATACCAGGTGAGCGGCCCGATCGGAATGTGCACCAGCACCGGCCAGAACCACAGCGCCAGCGCCCGCGTCGCGAAAGCCTGAGGGATGGTCGCCACCACGATCAGGGGCGCCGCGACGAACCATGGCGCGACGCCGGCACGGCGAGCGAGCGGCGCGATGCGCGTTGTGGCAACGCCGTAGACCGCGACGCCGAGCCACATCGACACAACCCAATAGACGACGCGATCCTCGGCGCTGCCGTTGAGAAAACTGCCGAACGGCCCGGCTAGGCCGAGAAACACACCTGCGACGGTCGCGCCGACCATTGCCCGCGCGAACATCGCTGCGCCCTTGCTGCCCGATGCCGTTACCGTCATGGGCGGCAGCGTATCGGCTCGGCACCGCAGCGGCAAACTGCCCATCGGCGAACCCGTTCGCCCATTGGCGAAACGGCCCTCGCGCCGCGCTGTGTCGTCTGTCAGCCGGTCGGTCTTCACCCCAAGGGGAAACGACAAGCCATGATCTTTTCGCTGCGTCACCTCGCCTGCATTCTCGCGGTGCTGATCTTGCCCGCCGCTGCCGCCAGCGCGCCGCCCGATGCCCCCGGGAATGTCGGCTTCCAGCATCTTGAGGTCGACGGCACCGAAATCGGCATCTGGTACCCCACGGGCGCGCAGGCCGCGCCGCATCCGCTCGAACTGTTCTCGCAGACTGTCGCGATCGACGCGTCGGTTGCCGGACGGGGTTTGCCGCTGGTCGTCATCTCGCACGGCAATGGCGGCGGTTTCGCCGGGCATTTCGATACCGCGCTGGCGCTGGCGCATGCGGGTTTCGTCGTCGCATCGCTGACTCATCCCGGCGACAATTGGCGCGATCAGCGCCGCGCTCTCGATGTCGCCGCGCGACCGCGCGCGCTCAGCGCCCTGATCGATTATATGCTCGCGCGCTGGCCGGGCCACGCCGCGCTCGACCCGCGGCGCGTCGGCGCGTTCGGCTTTTCCTCGGGCGGTTTCACCGTGCTTGCGGCCGCCGGCGGCGTGCCCGACCTGAGCCGCCTGCGACAACATTGCGCCGATCATCCGACCTATTACGACTGCGCTCTGATTGCGGCACAGGCGGACGCGGCAGCGACATTGTCGGCACCCCCGTCATGGCACGCCGACCCGCGCATCCGCGCACTGGTAGTCGCCGCGCCGGCGCTCGGCTTTACCTTCGACCGTGCGGGTCTCGCCGGGCTGACGATGCCGATCCAGCTATGGCGCGCGGCGGAGGACCATGTGTTGCCGCAACCCTATTATGCAGATGCCGTGGCGAAGAACCTGCCGACGCCACCCGACAACCATGTCGTGCCAGGAGCCGATCACTTCGACTTCCTCGCTCCGTGCAGCGTCGCGCTGGCGGCGCAGGTGCCGGCGATCTGCCACAGCGCCCCCGGCTTCGACCGCGCGGCCTTCCACACGAGCTTCGATGCGGCCGTCGTCGCGTTTTTCGCGCGGGCGCTCGGCTGAATATCAAGGACCGGCAAGGGTGCTTAACAGCCATCGTCAGGGAGCGCGCCACGACTTGGCGGCGTGGCGGACGCATGCCCGATGCGTGGTGATTCAACCGTCGCACCCGCGGCGCTATCCGGTCACGCCGCCAATGCGCTTGCGCCGGCGCGGCGCGGCTCTTTCCCATTGTCGATGTTGGATGTAGCGCGGCTGTTCCGGGCGCTGTTTCCGGTTGTTCGCTGCGCTGTTGTTCCCGCTGTTCCGGCGCTGTTCCTGAACGCTGATATGGTAGACCACTTTATTGATAATAATAAGAAAAATGTGAGAAAGGCCGGCAAGGCGCTGTTCCGAAGCTTTTTCAAGCCGGAACAGCGCTGATAAGTTGGACGATGCCGACCGCGGGAGCAGCGGCTCAGATCGCGTCGAGTGCCTGGGTGAAATCGGCGATCAGGTCGTCGGCGTCCTCGACGCCGATCGAGATGCGCACCAGATTGTCGGTGATCCCCAGCGCCTGCTTGCGCGCCTCGGGTACCGACAGATGCGTCATCGCCGCGGGGTGGCTGGCGAGCGTCTCGGTGCCGCCGAGGCTGACCGCGAGCTTGGCGATCTTGAGCGCGTCGAGGAAGGCGAACGCCTCCTTCTCGCCGCCCTTGACGATCAGCGAGAAGGTCGAGCCCGCGCCGGTGCAATGCCGGCGATAGATGTCGGCCTGGCGTTCCATGCCGGGGGTGTCCTCGAGAAAGCCGAGATAGCCGACGCGCTCGACCTTGGGGTGGGTGCGCAGATAGGCGCAGACCTTGGCGGCATTCTCGCCGGCGCGACTCATCCGCAGTTCGAGCGTCTCGAGGCTGCGCATCAGCATCCATGCCGTATTGGGGTCGCAGATCGTGCCGATCGTGTTGCGCATCAGCCGGATGGTGTTGATGTGCTCCTTCGAGCCGAGCACGCCGCCGGCGACGAGATCGCTGTGCCCGCCGGCATATTTGGTCAGCGAATAGACCACGATCTCGGCGCCATGCTTGAGCGGCTGGAGCCACAGCGGCCCGAGAAAGGTGTTGTCGATCGCGATCGGCGGCTTGTGGGCATGTTTGGCGAAAATGGTGTCGCGGCTCGCCCGCACCGCCTCGATATCGACCAGCGCATTGGTCGGGTTGGCCGGGCTTTCGAGATAGATCAGCGCGACGTTGCCGCTTGCCGCCTTGGACAGCACGGCGTCGATCTCCTCGCGTGTTGCGCCGGCCGGGAAGTCGAGCCAGTGCACGCCGAAGCGGCCGAGGATGCGCGCGATCAGCGTCTCGGTCGCAGCATAGAGCGGGCCCGAATGGACGATCGTGTCGCCCGGCTTGACCATCGACAGGAACAAGGTGGCGATCGCCGACATGCCCGACGAAAAGGCCAGTGCGTCCTCGGACTCCTCCCAGATGCCGAGCCGGTCCTCGAGAATCTCCTGATTCGGGCCATTGAAGCGGCCATAGACGAGGCCCTCGGCTCCGCCCGGGCGCTTGCCCGTGACGCCCTCGAAATGGCGCTTGCCGGCGGCGGCGTTGGGAAAGACGAAGGTCGAAGTGAGAAAGATCGGCGGCTTGAGCGCACCTTCCGACAGCGTCGGGTCATAGCCATGGCCCATCATCATCGTCGACGGATTGAGCTTGTGCCCGCCGATCGATTCGACGCTTTTCTTTGGCTTGCCGCGCGCAGGGACGCTGGTCAGATCGACTTCGGTCTCGGTCTTGTTGGCCATCGGGAATACTCTGGAAAAGGAAGGATGCGCTCCCCTAACGTGAGATCGTTGCAAATGATACCATCGTTGCGACGCGCCCGCGGCCTACAGTCCGATGATGGAGATCTGCCGTCCATAGGTCGGTTCGCCGCGGTGTGTCGCGCGCCGGAAGCTGAAGAAGCGGCTTTCGTCGGCATAGGTATCGAGCCCGAGCGCGGCGATCCGCGTCACGCCGGCGATCGCGAGGCGATGCGCGACATAGGCTTCGAGATCGAACTGATGGTGGCCCGGCTTGCCGGGCGCGAAGAAGCGCTCATTGGCGGGGTCGGCTGCGTCGAAGCGAAGTGCGAAGGCATCATCGACCTCATAGCTGCCGCGGGCGATGCACGGGCCGATCGCGGCGGCAATGCGCTCGCGGCGCGCGCCGAGTCTTTCCATCGCGGCCAGCGTGGCGTCGGTAACGCCGCCGACCGCGCCCTTCCATCCGGCATGCGCCGCGCCGACCACGCCGGCCGCGACATCGGCGAGCAGCACCGGGGCGCAGTCGGCGGTGACGATACCGAGCGCGAGGCCCGGGCGGGCGGTGACCAGCGCATCGGCGTGCGGGCGTGCGGCGTCGTCCCATGGGTCGGCGACGGTGACCGCATCGGTGCCGTGCACCTGGAAGACACTGACCAGCCGCCCGCCCGGCAGGACGACTTCCGCCGCGCGACGGCGGTTTTCGGCGATCGCGGCGGGGTCATCGTCCGAGCCGAGCCCGACGTTCAGTCCGGCATATACGCCGTTCGACACGCCGCCGCGCCGGCCGAGAAAGCCGTGCGCCACGCCGGTCAGCGTCCGCGCCCGAATCACCTCGACCGTCACAGCACCAGCCGCATGATGCGATCGTCGTCGATCGTCTCGCCGACGCGGAAGGCGTAGCGGCCGACCTCGCGAAAGCCGTAGCGCTCGTAGAAGCGATGCGCGCGGTGATTGTCGACATAGACGCTGAGGATGATCTCCTTGGCGCCGTGGCTGCGGGCATGTTCGAGCGACCAGTCCATCAGCACCGGCGCGACGCCCTCGCCCTGCCACGGGCCGAGCACATAGAATTGATAGAGTTCGATCGCGTCGGGTCGCCATTCGCCGGGAAAGGTCACCGGCCCCATCTTGACGAAGCCGATGATCTCGTCGTCGGCCAGCGCGAGGCGCACGGCGAAATCGGGGTCGGACAGCTGCGACGGCAGGCCGTTGGCGCCGAACGCCTCGTCGAGGAACGCCGCGAGATCGGACTGGCGATAGAGCGTACCGAAGGTCTCGGTGAACGAGCGCCGCGCCATCGCGGCGAGCGCAGGCCCGTCGATCGTGCGGGCATCGCGATAATAGATGGTCATGCGAACCCCGCGGGAATGGGCCAGTCGGGCGCGGTCAGCGCCAGCGCGCGGAACAGATGCCCCATCGCGTCGCTGCCGACCAGTCGGTTGCGGTCGGCGAGGATCGCTTCGGCGCGGTCGGGCGCGCCGGCGGCGAGCGCGGTGGCGCGCGCGTCGATCCCCAGCGCGCCGAGCAGGTCGCGCTGGCTCACCGTGCCGTGCGGCACCGCGCCCTCGATCCGCGCGGCGGCGGCGAGCGTCGCGAAATCGACATGCGCGGTCAGGTCCTGCTCGCCGGGCGCGTCGAACGGGTTGGCATAGCCGTGGCCGCGCACCGCCTGTAGCGTTTCGCCGAGCGCCGGCCCCTCATAGCCGTAATCGATCGCCAGCAGCGCGCCGCCCTGCGCGACGATGCGGCGCGCAAGCGCCCGCACGGTGGCGACGCTGGCCGGGCTGGTCTCGATGATCGATCCCGGCGGCGCATCGCGCAAGCTCGACGGGATGACCGTGTCGGGCACCGGCTTGCCGGGGATCGGCAGGAACAGCACGTCCTGGCAGGCGACCAGCCGCTCGTGCCAGCCCTCGCCCCAGCGCAGCAATTGGCGGATCGGCAGCGCGTCGAAGAATTCGTTGGCGACGACGATCAGCGCGCGGTCGGCGGGCAGGGTGGTGACGTCGTCATGCCACGCCGCGTTCGGCACGCGTTCGGCCTGCGCCGCGCGCAGCACGGGGCTGGTCTCGACGAAATGCACCGGCGGGGTCAGGCCGGTCTTGGCCATCGCGCGCAGCGCATCGGCGGCAAGCGTCCCGCGACCCGGGCCGAGTTCGACCCAGGCGATGTCGGGGCGCCCGGCGCGGTCCCACAAATCGGCGCACCACAGCCCGATCAGTTCGCCGAACATCTGGCTGACCTCGGGCGCGGTGACGAAGTCGCCGCCGCGCCCGAGCGGATCGCGCGTCGCATAATAATGCGCGTTCGCCGCCGTCATGAACTGCGCGATCGGGATTGGCCCGGCGAGCGTGATCGCGCGCGCCAGCCGGTCGGCCAGGGTTCCCTCAGTCACGTCAGGCGACGCTCTCGTCCCCGGCGATCGGCACGACGCGGTGGCGGCGCTTGTGGGCGGTCAGCACCAGATAGAGGCCGCCGGCGATCATCGGCAGCGTCAGCACCTGACCCATATGGATGACATTGTCGAAGAAGCCGCCGGCGAATTGCGAATCCGGCTCGCGGAAGAATTCGGCCGTGAAGCGCGACAGGCCATAGCCGATCAGGAACAGGCCGACGAGCTTGCCGGGCTCGTAACGTGCCTTGGTGCGCCAGAAGAAGAACCACAGCAACGCAAACAGCGCGATGCCCTCGAGCCCGGCTTCATACAGCTGGCTGGGGTGTCGCGCGACGTCCTCGCCGGTGCGCGGGAAGACGATCGCCCAGGGCAGGTTGCTCGGCTTGCCCCACAATTCGCCGTTCACGAAATTGGCGAGCCGGCCGAAGAACAGCCCGAACGGCACGCAGCAGGCGAGGTAGTCGTGGATCCGCAGCCAATCGAGCTTCTGCTGGCGCGCGAACAGGATGATGCCGAGCGACGTGCCGATCATGCCGCCATGAAACGACATGCCGCCGTCCCACAGCCGGAGGATGCTCAACGGGTTGAGCAGCATGGCCGGGGCATAGAACAGCACATAGCCGATTCGCCCGCCGAGGATGATGCCGAGCGTCGCGTAGAACACCAGATCGTCGGCATGGCGCCGCGCCATCGGTGCGCCGGGCTGGGAGAGCAGTTTGATCAGATACCACCAGCCGACGACGATGCCGGTGATGTAGGCGATCGAATACCATTTGATGTCGAATTCATGCCCGAACAACCTGATCGGGACCGCCACTGCGTTGAGATGCAGGTCGGTGAAATGGATGTGCGACTGGGCTGCGGCGAGCGCGGTAAGGATCAAGGCTTTTCCCCGAGAGTTCGCGCCTCCATAAAGGGGCCAGGCGACAAGACCAAGAGGGAGATCAAATGCGCACCGATCTGGACCGGCGGATGGACGAGAGCATGGCCGCGCTCACCGGCGAAGGCGGGCCGCTGGCGCTCGGTTCGGTCGATATCGGCGGCACCGCGCTGCCGATGATTGCCACCGTGCCGCCGTCGCTGCCGGGCTATTTCGCGCACTATGCCGCCGAGCATCACGACAAGATATTCCTCGTTTCGGGCGATGAGCGCCTGAGCTTCGCGACGGTGTACGCCGAGGCTGAACGCGTCGCGCGCGCGCTGATCGCGGCGCACGGCGTGCAGAAGGGTGACCGCATCGGCATTGCGATGCGCAACTCGCCGTCATGGATCGCGCTCTACATGGGGATCATCATGGCGGGCGGCATCGCCACCCTGCTCAACGGCTGGTGGCAGTCGGGCGAGCTTGCCGCGGCGATCGCCGACGTGGATTGCGCGCTGGTCTTCGCCGACCCGCCGCGCGCCAGCCGGCTTGGCGAGATCCACGATCTCGGCGCGACGGTGATCGCGATCGACGACACCCCGCCGCTTGCCATCGCGCTCGCCGAGGTCACCGCGCACAGCGCCGCTGCATCCCCGCTGCCGGTGTTGACCGGCGATGACGACGCGACGATCCTGTTCACCTCGGGGTCGACGGGACAGTCCAAGGGCGCGATCAGCGACCACCGCGCCGTGGTGCAGGCGGTGTTTAATTACCTTGCCCAGGCGCTGGTCGCGCTGGGTATTGCCACCGCCGACGGCGATGAGACCGACCTGCAGCCGTCGACGTTGCTCAACGTGCCGCTGTTCCATGTCACCGGCGAAGTGCCGGTATTCCTCCAGAGCTTCGCGATGGGCCGCAAGCTCGTGCTGATGCCGAAATGGGACGCCGAGCAGGCGATGCGGCTGATCGAGGCCGAGAAGGTAACCTATTTCGTCGGCGTGCCGCTGATGAGCTTCGAGATCCTCACCCACCCCAATCGCCACAACTACGATCTGTCGACCGTCGCCGATTTCGCGGCCGGCGGCGCGCCGCGCCCGGTCGAGCATGTTCGGCGGATCGACGCCGAGATGGGCGGCGGCGCGCCGCTCGTCGGTTACGGGTTGACCGAGACCAACGGCATCGGCTGCAGCAACTGGCGCAGCAATTACCTCGCCAAGCCGAGCTCGACCGGCCGGGCGCAGGCGCCCCTGGTCGATCTCGCTATCCTCGACGATCACCACAAACCGGTGGCGCAAGGGTCGCGCGGCGAGGTCGGGATCCGCTCGGTGTGCAATTTCCGCGAATATTGGGGCCGGGCGCAGGCGACGCGCGATGCGTTTACCGCAGATCGCTATTTCCTGACCGGCGACATCGGCTATCTCGACGAGGACGGCTATCTGTTCATCGTCGATCGCAAGAAGGACATCATCATTCGTGGTGGCGAGAATATCTCGTGCCAGGAAGTCGAGGCGGCGATCTATGAGCATCCCGCGATTGCCGAGGCTGCCGTGTTCGGCCTGCCCGACGAGCGTTTCGGCGAAGTGCCCGGCGCGGTCGTCCTGCTGCGCGACGGGGAGGCGATGACGACCGACGATCTGTGCGGCTTCCTGTTCGCGCATATCGCGGCGTTCAAGGTGCCGCAGCGGATATGGTTCTCCGACGCGCCGCTGCCGCGGCTCGGTACCGAAAAGATCGACAAGGTCACGCTCCGTACGATCTACCGCGCGCTGGTCTGATTCGACCGGGCGGAGAGGCTGGCCTGTCGCGCGGACTGGCCTATCGGGAGGATTGGTGTTTTGCGTGTCTCGCGATAGAGCAGCGACGATGGCGGTGCGCGATGTCCTGGACAAGATCGACCGGCGCACCCTGCTGATCGGCGGGGGCGTGGGGGCCGGGCTGATCGTCGCGCTTGCGGTGTGGCCGCGCAGCTACGCGCCCAACCTCACCGCCGCCAAGGGCGAGACGCTGTTTGGCGCCTGGCTCAAGATCGGCGAGGACGGTCACGTCACCGTCGCCGTGCCGCAGGCCGAACACGGCCAGGGCGTCTATACCACGCTGCCGCAGATCGTCGCGGACGAACTCGGCGCGGACTGGCGCACCATCGCGGTCGAGGCGGCGCCGCTCAACCCGCTCTACGCCAACAAGCTCGGCGCCGAGGAATTGTTCGAGGGGGTGTTCGATCGCCTGCCGGCGCCGTTGCGTGACGCGCACGTCACCCGCAGCGGGCTGATGCTGACCGCGGCGTCGAGTTCGGTGCGCGCGTTCGAGGACGATCTGCGCCAGGCGGGTGCCGCCGCGCGCGTCCTGCTGTGCAAGGCGGCGGCGAAGCGCTGGGGGGTCGACTGGCAGGCCTGCGGAACCGCGGCGGGCTTCGTCGTCCATGGCAACAGCCGTCTGCGCTTCGGCGAGCTGGCGGTCGAGGCCGCCGGCCATAGCGCGCCGAGCCCGGTGCCGCTGCGCGGCGGCGATTCCGCGCGGATCTACGGCCAGTCGGTGCCCCGGCTGGACACGCCGTCAAAAGTTGACGGCGCGGCCAATTTCGCCGGTGACGTGCGCCTGCCGGGCATGGTGTTCGTCAGCATCCGCCAGGCGCCGATCGGCAATGCGGTGCTGACCCAGGTCAATCGAGCCGCCGCGGCGAAGATTCGCGGCATCGTCGGCGTGGTGACGACCGATCAATGGGTCGCGGCGGCGGCCGACAATTGGTGGGCGGCGAACAAGGCGCTCGATGCGCTGGCGCCGACCTTCCGGCTGCGCGGCACGCTGATCGGCACCGATTCGATCCTCCAGGCCTTGACCGCCGCGCTCGATGGCCCGGGCGAGCGGATGGCGGCGGTCGGCGACCTCGCGGCGGCGTTCAAGGGCGCACGGCTGGTCACCGCCGAATATCGCGTCGGGGTCGCGGCGCATGCCGCGATCGAAACGATGAGTGCCGCCGCCAGGCTCCAGGACGGGCGGCTCGAACTGTGGCTCCCGACCCAGGCGCCGGGTCTCGCGCGCGCGGCGGCGGCGGCGGCGATCGGCCTGTCGGAGAGCGACGTGACCGTCTATCCGATGCTGATCGGCGGCTCGTTCGGCGCCAATCTCGAACATCGCGCCGCCGAGCAGGCGGCGCTGCTCGCGCGCGAACTGGGCCGACCGGTGTCGCTCGTGTGGTCGCGCGCCGAGGATATCATGCACGACCGCTTCCGGCCGCCGGCGGTGGCGCGGATGGCGGCGCGGCTCGGCCCCAACGGCCAGATCCTCGGCTGGCTTGCCAAGATCGCCGCGCCATCGACGGGACGCGAACTCGCCGCCCGACTGATGGCGGGCGACCGCGCGACCGGCGCCGCGCTCGCGATCGATGGCCTGGGTGACGGCTATGCCGTCGCCGGGGCGACGCCGTTCTACCGCATACCGTCCTATGCGATCGACCATCATCCGGTCGATATCGGCGTGCCGACCGGGCATTGGCGCGGCGGGGCGCATAGCTACACCGCCTTTTTCACCGAATGCTTTCTCGACGAACTGGCGCATGTCGCCGGGACCGAGCCAATGTCGTTCCGCATCGGCATGCTCGGCGGCGATGCGCGGCTGGCGCGGTGCCTGTCGACCGCCGCGTCGCTCGGTGGCTGGGAGGGCGGGGTGCAGAATAGTGGGCAGGGCATCGCCTGCCACAGCTTCCGCGGCAGCCGCATCGCCGTACTCGCCGAAGCGCATATCGGGGAGGGGCAGGCGATCAGCGTCGACCGCATCGTCGCGGCGGTCGATTGCGGGCGGCAGGTCAACCCCGACATCGTCAAGCAGCAGATCGAGGGCGGGCTGATCTTCGTCATGGCGGCGGCCTCGGGCGCGAGCACGGGCTTCACCGAGAATATCGCCGATGCCCGCGGCTTTCACGCGCTCGGGCTGCCGCGCCTGTCCGATACCCCCGACATCACCGTCGAGCTGATTCGCAGCGAAGCCGATCCCGGCGGCGTCAGCGAACTCGGCGTTCCGGCGATCGCGCCGGCCATTGCCAATGCGCTGCAGGCCTCCACCGGCTTTCGCATGCGCACCCTGCCCCTCGTTCCTGGTGACGAATGACCCTGCCGCCCGATCATCCCGCGATTGCGCAACCGCGCATCGGCGTCCTGCTGGTCAATCTCGGAACGCCCGATGGCCCCGACCCGGCATCGGTCAAGCGTTACCTTGGCGAATTCCTGTCTGATCGACGCGTCGTCGAGCTGCCGCCGCTGCTGTGGCAAATCATCCTGCGCGGTTTCATCCTCAACACCCGGCCGCGGAAATCGGCGCATGCCTATAGCCAGGTATGGCGCGACGACGGCTCGCCGCTTGCCGCCTTCACGCGGTTGCAGTCGGCTGCGCTGGCCGGTGCGTTCGGCGATGACGTGATGGTCGATTGGGCGATGCGCTATGGCCGGCCGTCGATCGGCGACCGCATCGCCGCGATGAAGGCGGCGGGATGCGAGCGCATCCTGTTCGCACCGCTCTACCCGCAATATTGCGGCGCGACGACCGCGACCGCCAACGACAAGGCGTTCGAGACGCTTGCGGCGATGCGCTGGCAACCGGCGTTGCGCACCTTGCCGCCTTATTATGACGATGCGATCTACATCGACGCGCTGAAGCAGTCGGTCGAGCTGGGCCTTGCTGGTCTCGATTTCGAACCGGACGCGATCATGACCAGCTTTCACGGCATGCCGCTGCGTACGCTGGAGCTTGGCGATCCCTATCATTGCCATTGCCGCAAGACCGCGCGGTTGCTCGGCGCGGCGCTCGGGCGGGAGGTCATCGTCACCTTCCAGTCGCGCTTCGGCCGCGCCAAATGGCTCGAACCGGCGACCGACGACGTGCTGATGGCATTGCCCGGCACGGGCAAGAAGCGCGTCGCGGTGGTTGCGCCGGGCTTCTCGGTCGACTGTCTCGAGACGCTGGAAGAACTGGCGATACGCGGCAGGGAGCAGTTCAGCGAGGCCGGGGGCACGCACTTCGCCTATCTGCCGTGCCTCAACGACAGCGCGATCGGTATCACGATGTTGCGGAAATTGATCGCGCGGGAGCTTGAAGGCTGGAGCCGCACCGCCTAGCCTTCCCCGAAATGGGAGAGGCAAATATGGCACGGGTAGCGATCGTAACCGGCGGGACGCGCGGGATTGGCGAGGCGATCAGCCTTGCGCTCAAGGATGCGGGGATGACCGTCGCGGCGAATTATGCCGGCAATGACGAGCGCGCGCAGGCGTTCACCGAGCGGACCGGCATCAAGGCCTATAAATGGGACGTGGCGGATTACGATGCGTGCCAGGAAGGCGTGGCGCGGGTCGTCGCCGATCTCGGCCCGATCGACGTGCTGGTCAACAATGCCGGCATCACGCGCGACGGCACGATCATGAAGCTGACCTATCAGGCGTGGAAAGAGGTGATCGACACCAATCTCGGCGGCTGTTTCAACATGGCCAAGGCGGTCTTCGCCGGCATGCGTGACCGCAAATGGGGTCGGATCGTCAATATCGGCTCGATCAACGGCCAGGCCGGCCAATATGGCCAGGTCAATTATGCCGCCGCCAAGTCGGGTATCCACGGCTTCACCAAGGCATTGGCGCAGGAGGGCGCGCGCGCCGGCGTCACGGTCAACGCGATCGCCCCGGGCTATATCGACACCGACATGGTCGCCGCAGTGCCGGCCGACGTGCTGGAGAAGATCGTCGCCAAGATCCCGGTCGGCCGGCTCGGCCAGGCAAGCGAGATCGCGCGCGGCGTAGCGTTCCTGTGCTCGGACGATGGGGGTTTCGTTACCGGCTCGACGCTGAGCATCAATGGCGGGCAACATATGTATTGACGGGCGCAGGCGGCTAACCAAGGTTAGCCGCCGGTGCGCGCGACGCGCGCAGCGCCCGGCACGGCCGGCGGGTCGGCGGTAACGCCGAACCCGGCCGACGGCGGCGGCTTCGCCGTCGCCAATCTGCCTTCTTCGTTTTTCTCTGACCACATCGCGCCGGCGGCAAAGCCGCCGTCGGTCGGGTAGCTGCGCACCCGCCGGCCGGTTCGGGCGCTGCGCGTTCGCGCATCGGCTGGTAGCTGGCGCTACCCGCCTGCGCCCGAACGAACAAAGGGCCGGCCCCGATACGCTGGAGCCGGCCCTCGCCCTCGATACGCTACGCGAGGGAACCCTGTAATCTTGTGGCGCCGGTGGACGGCGGCAAAGCCGCCGTCGGACGGGTTCGGCTGCCAGCCGACCTGCCGGCCGTGCCGGGTGCCGCGCTTGCGCGCAGCGGTGGCTAGCCTCAGGCCAGCCACCTGCACCCGTCAGCGCCGGCAATAGTCCGGGCGATCCGAGCGCTCGATCGCGCGACCGGCCAGCGCGCCGGCGCCGGCGCCAAGCACTGCGCCGAGCGTGCGGTCGCCGCGACCGGCAATCGAGTTGCCGAGCAGGCCGCCGGCGATCGCGCCGATGATCGTCCCGGTGTCGCCCTTGCGGCACTGGTCGCGATAGCGGTTGCGATTATAGCCATTATAGCCGCGCTGATCGTAATAGCCGCGCTGGTCGTATCCGCGCTGGTCGTAGCCACCGCGGTAGCCGCCCTGATAGGGGTCGCCGTAGCGACCGTCATCGCCACGATCATAGTGGCGGCCATAGCTCTGCGCCGCAGCGGGCGTGGCGGGGATCAGGGCGGTGGCGCCCATCGCGAGCGCGGCCCCGGCGAGCGAAAGTTTCTTGAACATCTTCAGTCTCCCAGTGGTCGGCGAAAAATCCGACTCGATGGCATCGGTGCCGTCGATGGAGATGCTTTTGCCCGAGTCGGCTTGAGCACGTCCTGAATGGGGTCGTTAGCCGTCGTTCAGGAATCGCGACCGGCATTGCGCGGCACGGCCGCGTCCCGCAGGGGCAGCATGATGCGTATCCTTTGGTCGATCCTGCTGGTGCTGATCTTCGTCCCGCAATGGTCGGGTGAGCCGCAGCTGCCGTTGCTCGGCAGCGACCGGCGGATCGAATCGGTGCCGGTGAAGCTCGATTCCGATCATCCGACGCAGCGCCGTGTCGGCGACCTGCTGTGGCTCGGCGGGATCGAACTGCGCGGGCGTGGCGATGCGTTCGGCGGCTTTTCATCGCTGCACATCGATCGCGGACGCTTCACGCTGCTCAGCGACGGCGGCAATATCGTCTCGTTCCGGCTCGGCCATCACAATGTCGTCGAGCAGGTGCGCTTCGCCGAGCTCCCCGATGGTCCGGGTAGCGGTTGGGCAAAATATGATCGTGACAGCGAATCGATGGCGGTCGACCCGCGTACCGGGCAGATCTGGGTCGGGTTCGAACGTGCCAACGAGATCTGGCGCTACTCGCCTGACTTCGCCCGGGCGGAGGCGCATGCCGCACCCCCGGCGATGGACGATTGGCCGGTCAATACCGGTGCCGAATCAATGACCTTGCTTCCCGATGGCGGGATGCTGGTGATTGCCGAGCGTGCCAGGAAAAAAGGCCACAGGCACCATCCCGGCATCTTCTTCGCCGCCGACCCCACCCAGCATCCGCGACTCGGCTTTCGCTTCGAATTCGTCCCACCGCATGGCTATGATCCCAGCGACATGACGGTGCTGCCCGACGGACGGCTGTTGATCCTGACGCGTCGCTTCGCGTTGCCATTCGTCTTTTCGAACAAGCTGGTGGTGGTGGACCGTCACGCGATTCGCCCCGGCGCCGTGGTGCGCGGGCGCGAGATCGCGACGCTGGCAGCGCCGCTCATCCATGACAATTTCGAAGGGGTGGTCGCAACTCGTGAAAACGGCGCGACGATTATCTGGCTGGTGTCGGACGACAACCAGCTCTTCCTGCAACGCAGCTTGCTGCTGAAATTCAGGCTGGCGCCGGAGGCGGTGCCTCCGGCGAACCGAATCAGGCGGCGGTAGCGGTGCGCTTCTTGGAGACGTCGCGCTTGAGGCGACGTGCCCGCAGCGACAACTTGTCGTCGGTCGTCTTGACCAGCCAGTTGTCGAGGCCGCCGACATGCTCGACCGAACGCAGGCCGTGCGTCGAGACGCGCAGCTTGACGCTGGTGCCCAGCGCGTCGGAGATCAGCGTGACGTTCTGCAGGTTCGGCAGAAACGTCCGCTTGGTCTTGTTGTTGGCGTGGGAAACATTGTTACCCACCAGCCGGCCCTTGCCGGTCAGTTCGCAGATGCGCGACATGATCGTAAATCCTGATATTGGACCAGCCAAGCCGGTCCCGGAAAGGCAGCGCCGATAACCAGTTCGGGACGGTGCGTCAACCGATTCAGCCTTTACCATGCAACCTTAAGCGGGAATCTAGCGTTAATTACGCGAGCGATTCGAATTCACCATACCCGGAGACACACCATGCGCGCACTTCTCGTCCTGATCGGCCTTGCCGCACTTGTCGTCGCCGGCCTGCTCGCCACCGGCATGATGACGCTCTCGACCTCACCCGGCTCGTTGCCGAGCCTGCACCTCGACGGCGGCAAGGCGCCGGCGGTCAAGGCCGATGTCGCGACCATCTCGGTCGGCACCGAGAACAAGTCGATCGAGGTTCCGACCGTCACCACCACGACCAAGACCATCACCGTGCCGACCGTCACGATGAACAAGCCCGCCGAGGCCGGCAACACCGCGCAATAAGCGAAGCGCCTCCTCATCGCCATGTCGCGCTGGCGGTTGCCGGCGCGGCACGGCATGACGCGGCGATGTTCCCGATTCCCGCCCCGATGCGTGCCGCGCTCGATGCCGCGGCGCAGGCCGCCGGCCAGGGCGAAGTCCCGGTCGGCGCGGTCGTCGTGCGCGACGGCGTCATCATCGCCACGGCGGCGAACGCGCCACGCGCGTCGAACGACCCCACTGCCCATGCCGAAATGCGCGCGCTGCGCGCGGCGGCGGCAGCGCTCGGCGTCGAGCGACTCGACGATTGCGACCTGTGGGTCACGCTTGAACCGTGCGCGATGTGCGCGGGCGCGATCGCCCATGCCCGCATCGCCCGGCTCTATTACGGCGCCAGCGACCCCAAGGGCGGTGCGGTCGAGCACGGCCCGCTGCTGTTCTCGCAGCCGACCGTGCATCACCGCCCGGAGGTCTATGCCGGGATCGGCGAGGGCGAATCGGCCGCGTTGCTCAGGGATTTCTTCGCCGCGCGCCGCTGAATGGGGTGACGATCGATCGCTGCCGTGTTCCTGCGAGAGCAGGAACCCAGGGCCGCAGCCGACTCGATCATAACCCTGGGCTCCTGCTTTCGCAGGAGCACGAGACATCAGTCGACCAAAGCGTCGATCGCCTCGGCGAGATCGACATCGCGCTGCGACAGCCCGCCGGCGTCGTGCGTGGTGAGCAGGATATCGACGCGGTTCCACACATTCGACCATTCGGGATGATGATCCGCCTTCTCGGCGAGCAAGGCGACGCGCGTCATGAAGGCGAAGGCGGCGCTGAAATCGGGGAAGGCGAAGCTGCGCGTGATCGCGTCGCGTGCCTCGTCGAAATCCCATTCGTCGAGCGCATCGAGCGCCTCGGCCCGTGCTTCGTCGTCAAGCTGTGCGATGTCCATGTCCGGTCCCTGTCACTGTTGTCGTCGCGGTGACGGCCGTTGCCGTTGCGCCGTTTGAACCCTAGGCATAGCCGATGCCCGGCACCGATCAATCCGGCCCGCTGACCGCGCCCGACGCCGCGACGATCGAGGGCTATGCCCGTGCCGCGCTCGCGGCACTGCCCGAGCCGTTCGCGCGGTATCTCGGCGATGTCGTGCTGTTCGTCGAGGAGTTTGCCGACGCGGAAACGCTCGCCGCGCTCGGCATCGAGGATCCGTTCGAGCTTTCGGGCCTTTATCATGGCCGGCCGCTGGGCGAGAAATCATCGCTCGATTCGGGGACGCTGCCCGACCGCATCCATCTCTACCGTCGCGCGATCCTGGAAGAATGGATCGACACCGGCGTCGCGCTCGACGCGCTGGTCGCGCATGTACTGGTGCATGAGGTCGGGCACCATTTCGGCCTGTCCGACGACGACATGCACGCGCTTGAAGATTCGGTGACCGATTGAGCGCGTTACTGGCGTTCCGCGACGTGAGCTGCGCGCGCGGCGGCCGCCTGCTGTTCGAGGGCCTGTCCTTCGCGCTCGCTGCCGGCGATGCGGCGCTGGTCAGCGGCCCCAACGGCGTCGGCAAGTCGAGCCTGATCCGCGTCGCCGCCGGATTGCTCGCGCCGGCGCATGGTGCCGTGGCGGGCGCGCCGGTGCGTGCGCTGATGGCCGAGGCGCTGGCGCTCGATCCGGCACGGCCGCTGGCCGAGGCATTGCTGTTCTGGGCGAAGCTCGACGACCGCGCCGATCCACCGCGGCGTGTCGCGCTCGCGCTCGAGGCAACCGCGCTCGCGCCGCTTGCCGAGGTGCCCGTGCGGCTTCTCTCGACCGGCCAGCGGCGTCGCGCGGCGCTCGCCCGCGTGGTGGCGAGCGAAGCGGGGGTATGGCTGCTCGACGAGCCCGCCAATGGCCTCGATACCGCCAGCGTCGCTGCGCTCACCGCGCTGATCGCGCGGCACCGCGCCGGCGGCGGCGTGGCGCTGGTCGCCACGCACCTCGCGCTCGACCTGCCCGACGCGCGGATCATTGCGCTGGGCGCGACGACGTGAGCGGTTTTGCTACCCTCGTCGCGCGCGATCTTGGGCGCGCCTGGGCGGGCGGCGGGGCGGTCTATCCGATCGCCTTCTTCCTGCTCGTCGCGATCCTTTTTCCCTTCGCGATTGGCCCCGACACGGCCTTGCTCGCACGGGTCGGCGGCGGCGTGATCTGGGCGGCGGCGCTGCTCGCCGCGCTGATGCCGGTCGAGCGGCTGATCGGCCCCGATGCCGAAAGCGGCGTGCTCGACCAACTGGCGACGCGCGGGCTGGCGATGAGCGGCGTCGCTGCCGCGAAGGTCGTCGCGCACTGGCTCGCCTTCGGCCCACCGCTGATGCTCGCCGCGGTGCTGGCGGCGGGGCTGCTCGATCTGCCCGCCGCGACGCTGTGGCGGGTCGAGCTTGGCCTGCTGCTGGGTACGCCGGGGCTGGCGGCGCTGGCGGTGGCGACAGGCGCGCTGGTCGCCGGCCTGCGCGGCGCCGGTGCCGTGGCGGGTCTGGTAATGCTGCCACTTGCCGTGCCATTGCTGATCTTCGGTGCCGGATCGATCGACGGCGGCGTCGGCGCGCTCAAACTGCTCGCCGCGGTCAGCCTGTTGCTGGTGGCGGGTGCCCCGTTCGTCGCCGGCGCGGCGATGCGCGTCGGGATGGAATAGGTTATCGCGCCGCGTATCTCGGGATCGACGCGGCTAATGCATGCCCGTCAAGCGGCGAACGCGGCATAGAGGCAGCCGAAGCAGAACATGGCGTAGAGCGCTCCGCTTAGCCAAAACCAGAAGGGCTGTTTGCGCCGATCGATGTCGAGGTATTTTTCCGGCATCTTTCCGCTTTTCAAACCCCATCCCAGCATGCCAGCGAAAAACAACGCGAGAACCAGGAACATCGGCCCGGTATCGCTCAAGCGGCCCCGCGCGCCGCCATGCTGACCAGCAGCTTGTCGATCTTGCGCCCGTCGAGATCGACCACCTCGAAACGCCAGCCCTGCTCGATAAAGCTCTCGCCCTCGCCCGGCAGGTGGCGGAAGGCGGCCAATGCCAGGCCGGCGACGGTGGCGTAATCGCGGTCCTCGGGCAGGTCGATGCCGATGCGTTCGGCGAGCACATCGGCCGCCATCGTGCCCGCGACGAGCAGCGAGCCGTCATCGCGCTCGACCACCGACGGTTGGTCATCGGGGTCGGCATCGGAGGCGAACTCGCCGGCGATCGCGGCGAGCAGGTCGGCCGGGGTGACGATGCCTTCGAAATGGCCATATTCGTCATGGATCAGCGCGATCGGCACCTCGGCCAGGCGCAGCGCGTTCAGCGCATCCATCGCGTCGATCTGGTCGATAACCACCGGCGCCTGGCGCATCAGCTTGCTCAGGTCGAGCACCTCGCCGCGCACCAGCGCGGTGGCGATGTCGCGGGCCTGCACGACGCCGACCACCGCATCGACCGATCCTTCGGCGACGAGCAGCCGGCTATGCCCGCAATCGCGCAGCGCCGCCCGCACCCCGGCATCGTCCAGCGCGACGTCGATCCACTCGATCTCGGTGCGCGGCGTCATCACCTCGCGCACGGGCCGGTCGGCGAGCCGCACCACGCCCGAGATGATCGATCGCTCATGCTCCTCGATCACGCCCGATTTCGACGCCTCGGCGACGATCAGGTGGAGTTCCTCGGCGGTGACATGCTCCTCGGTCTCACGCTGCAGCCGCATGAGGCGGAACAGCAACCCGCTCGACGAATCGAGCAGCCACACCAGCGGCGCGGCAATCCAGGCGAGTCCGGCGACCGCCGGTGCCATCATCGCGGCCAGCGTCTCGGGCGCGCGCAGCGCGATCTGCTTGGGCACCAGCTCGCCGATCACCAGCGAGGCGTAGGTGGTGAAGCCGATGACGATCACGAAACCCAGCGTCTCGGTCGTCTCGTGCGACAGGCCGAGCCACGTCAGCCGCGCGGCCATCGGCTCGCCCAGGCTGGCGCCCGAATAGGCGCCGGCGATGATGCCGATCAGGGTGATGCCAATCTGCGTCGTCGACAATATCTTGCCCGGGTCGGCGGCCAGCGCCAGCGCGGTGCGCGCGCCGCGCTTCTTCGCACGCGCCATCGCCTCGAGCCGCGCCTTGCGCGACGAAACGATCGCCAGTTCGGACATCGCGAAGACCCCGTTGAGCAGGATCATCGCGAGCAGGATGACGACGTCGATCCAGGGGAAGGGGGGCAGTGCCATGGCGCTGGCCCACCTTTGACGCGAATCGCGGCATCCGGCAACTGCCCGATCCCTACTCCCTGATGAAATCGACAAAGGCGCGCAGCGGGGCGGGCAAATGGCGGCGGCCGGGATAATAGAGGAATGGCCCGGAGAACTCCTCCCACCAGTCTTTCAGTACCGGCACGAGCGCGCCGCTGTCGAAATGCGGTTGCAGCCACCCCTCGAACAGATGGACGATGCCGAGGCCGGCGATCGCGGCATCGACCGCGAGGTCGACGGCGGCGCCGAGCCGCACCACGAGCGGCCCGACGGGATCGATGTGCAGCGCCTCGCCGCCGCGGGCGAATTCCCATGCCGGCGTCACGCCGCTGCCGAAGCGCCCGCTCAGACAGGCATGGCCGAGCAGGTCGCGCGGGTGCGCCGGGGTGCCGTGCGCCGCGAGATAGCCCGGCGAGGCGGCGGTGGCGAAACGCTGCGTGCGCGGCCCGATCGGCACCGCGATCATGTCCTGTTCGAGCCGCTCGTCATAACGGACGCCGGCATCGCAACCGGCGGCGAGGATGTCGACGAACCCGTCTTCCACCACCACCTCCATGCGGATGTCGGGATAGGCCGTGAGGAACGGCGGGACGATCGCCGGCAGGACGAGCCGCGCGACGGCGGCCGGGACGTTGAGCTTGAGCGTACCGCTCGGCCGGTCGCGAAAGGCGTTGACCATGTCGAGCGTCGCGGCGAGCTCGCCCATCAGCGGCACCAGGCGCTCGAGCAGCCGGGCGCCGGCCTCGGTTACCGCAACGCTGCGCGTCGTGCGATTGAACAGCCTGACGCCGAGACGCCCCTCCAGCCGCCGGATCGCTTCGCTCATGCTTGAGGCGGAGCTTCCCGCGACGCGTGCCGCATCGCGAAAGCCACCCGCCTGCGCGACCGCAACGAAGGCGGAGAGGTCATCAAGTTCGAGCTTCATTGTTCGAAATACCGTACAGTTCGTGCATATTCATGGCTATTATCGCGCGTCACGACCATGCCCATATCCGGCCGATCATCGACAGGAGACGATCATGAGCGATATATCGACCGCCGGCAGCTTCATGCTGGGCGACCGCCGCGTGAATCGCATGGGCTATGGCGCGATGCAGCTCGCCGGGCCCGGCGTGTTCGGCCCGCCGCGCGACCATGATGCCGCGCTCAGCGTGCTGCGCGACGCGGTCGCCGCCGGCGTGAACCATATCGACACCAGCGATTTCTACGGCCCGCACGTCACCAACCAGCTGATCCGCGAGGCCCTGCACCCCTATCCCGACGGGCTGACGATCGTCACCAAGGTCGGCGCGCGGCGCGGCGCCGACGCGTCATGGCTCCCGGCGCTGGCCCCGGACGAACTGGTCGCCGCGGTGCACGACAATCGCCGCAACCTCGGCGTCGAGACGCTCGATGTGGTCAATCTGCGCGTCGGCGGGGTGGAACGGCCGGACGAGGGCTCGATCGCGCCGCAATTCGCCGCGCTCGCCGACCTCCAGCGACAGGGGGTGATCCGTCACCTCGGCGTCAGCAACGTCACGGCGGCGCAGATCGACGAGGCGCGCGCCATCGCCGACATCGTCTGCGTGCAGAACCATTATAATCTGGTGCACCGCGCCGATGACGCGCTGATCGACGATCTCGCGGCGAAGGGCATCGCCTATGTCCCGTTCTTCCCGCTCGGCGGCTTTACCCCGCTGCAATCCTCGTCGCTGTCCGATGTCGCGGCGCGGCTCGGCGCGACACCGATGCAGGTCGCGCTCGCCTGGCTGTTGCAGCGCGCGCCGAACATCCTGCTGATCCCGGGCACGTCCTCGCCCGCGCATCTGCGCGAGAATCTCGCCGCGGCCGACCTGGTGCTGTCGGATGATGTCGTCGCCGAACTAGACATTATTGGTGCGGCCTAAATCCTTCTCCCTTTGGGAGAAGGTGGCGCGAAGCGCCGGATGAGGGCAGCGACGCAGCAACCCGTTTTCGTATTGCTGCCCTCACCCTTCCGCCGCTGCGCGGCTCCCTCCCTCTCCCATATGGGAGGGGAAAATATTACCCCTCGCTCACCAGCCCGCCGCGCATCATCTTGCGCAGCTTGCTGGGCATCCAGCGCGCCGCGAAGGCCATGCGGTGCGCGGTCTTGCCGACATAGGTGTGGACCTTGTCGCCATGGACCGCCGCCCATGCCGCCTCGGCGACCGCGCCGACCGGGGTCAGTTCGAGGCCGGCATCGGTAACCGTGTCGCGAATCGAGCGGTTGCTCTGGCCGGCGCTCGCGTCGAGCAGCGGCGTGGCGATGAAGCCCGGCACCAGATCGCGCACCTTGATGCCGTCGGCGGCCCATTCGCCATCGAGCCCCTCGGTCAGCGCGCGCACGCCGAACTTGGTTGCCGAATAGGGTACCAGCCCGGCCGAGCCGTAGATTGCCGATGCCGAGGCGGTATTGAGCAGGCACGAGCCCGGCGTGCGTGCGAGATAGGCATGGCCGATCCGCGCGCCGTTGAGCACGCCGATCAGGTTGATCGAGACGGTGCGGTCGATGTCCTCGAAGCTCATCGTCGCGAGTGGCCCGCCGGTGCCGATGCCGGCATTGTTGAACAGCACGTCGAGTCGCCCGCCGCTCGCGTTGGTAAAGGCATCGAGGCTCGCGACCCATGCGTCGCGGTCGCGCACGTCCATGACATAGGTCTCGACCATGCCGGTGGGCAGCGACGCTGCGGTTTCGGCAAGGCCGGCCTTGTTGACGTCGGCCAGCCCGACGCGCCAGCCGCGCGATGCGAACAGTCGCGCCGTCGCCTGGCCGATGCCCGAGCCTCCGCCGGTGATAAAGATCGCTTTCGGCTCGCTCATGCCCCGTCTCCTGTTCGTATTTGACCCCTTGCCTATCGTCCCGCACAAGCAAAGGCGATGGCAGATTTGCGCGCTATGGGTCCCTCGGTCGTCTTTGCCGGCGTGAGCAAGCGCTATCCCGGCGGCACGGTCGCGGTAGACAATGTGTCGCTGGAGATCACGCCGGGCAGCTTCGTCGCGCTGGTCGGCAGTTCGGGGTCGGGCAAGTCGACGCTGCTCAAGACCGTCAACCGGCTGATCGCGCCCAGCAGCGGCGACGTCGCGATCGACGGCGCGGATGTCGGCGCGGTGCTGCCGCACGAACTGCGCCGCGGCATCGGCTATGTGTTCCAGAATGTCGGCCTGTTCCCGCACATGAATGTCGCCGAGAACATCGCCATCGGCCTGCGTCTCGCCGGCGTGACGGAACGCGGCGCGCGCGTTGCCGAGCTGCTTGCGCTGGTCGATCTGCCGGCCGAGGTCGCGACCCGCATGCCCGACGCGCTGTCGGGCGGCCAACGCCAGCGCGTCGGCGTGGCGCGCGCGCTCGCGACCGCGCCGGGGCTGATGCTGATGGACGAACCGTTCGGCGCGCTCGATCCGGTGACGCGCGACCAGCTCGGCAGCGCGATCCGTGCGCTGCACGACCGGCTCGGCCTGACCACGCTGATGGTCACGCACGACATGGCCGAGGCGCTGATCCTCGCCGATCGCGTGCTGGTGATGAGCAGCGGGCGCATCGTCGCCGATGCGACGCCGGCCGACCTGCTCGGCGGCGCGGGCGGCCCGGAGGCCGACGCGCTGGTCGCGGTGCCGAGGGCACAGGCGGCGAAACTCCATGCGCTGGGGGCGTGGGCGTGATGACGTGCGCCGACACCAAATCCTCCCCGGGACGGGGAGGGGGACCGTCCGAAGGACGGTGGAGGGGGTATGAGGCGAGCGCGGCGCTCGTGGCGATCCCCCTCCACCACGCGCTGAAGCAGCGCGCGGTCCCCCTCCCCGTGCCGGGGAGGAATGAACAGGCGACGCGAAGGGCGACCCGATGACCGCCTTTCTCGAAGCCATGACCCGCGTGCCCGATCTGCTCGCCGCGCATCTGTTGCTCGCTGCTTCGGCGCTGCTGCTCGGCCTGGCGATCAGCCTGCCGTTGGCGATCCTGTCGGCGCGGCGCCCGGCGGTGGCGCGCGTCGCGCTCGGTTTCGCCAGCCTCGTGCAGACGATCCCTTCGCTCGCGCTGCTGGCGCTGTTCTACCCGCTGCTGCTGTCGCTGTCGGCGCTGGTTGGCGGCGGCATCCCGGCGCTTGGTTTCCTGCCCTCGCTGCTCGCGCTGACGCTCTATGCCTTGCTGCCGATCTTGCGGAACGGCGTGACCGGGCTGGCCGGCATCGATCCGGCGGTGCTGGAAGCCGCCGATGCCGTCGGCATGACCGCCTGGCAGAAGCTCAGGCTGGTCGAGGCGCCGCTCGTCGCGCCGGTGCTGATGGCCGGCATCCGCACCGCCGCGGTATGGACGATCGGCGCGGCGACGCTGTCCACCACGGTCGGGCAGCCGAGCCTTGGCGACATGATCTTCGCCGGGCTGCAAACGCAGAACTGGGCGCTGGTGCTCGCCGGGTGCGTCAGCGCGGCCGGGCTCGCACTGGCGGTCGACGCGCTGCTCGGACTGGTCGAGAGCGGCATCCGCCGGCGCAAGCGCGTGCCGGTGGTCGCCGCCAGCGGCGTCCTGCTGGCCGGTATCGCGCTGGCACTCACGCCGCTATGGCCCGACACGCGCCCGGTCGTCACGATCGGCGCCAAGGGCTTTTCCGAGCAATATATCCTCGCCCGCGTCATCGGCCACCGGCTCGAACGCGACGGATACCGCGTCCGCTACCGCGACGGGCTCGGCTCCGCGGTGGTGTTCGGCGCGCTCGGCAGCGGTGACATCGATGTCTATGTCGATTATTCGGGCACGATCTGGACCAACCAGATGAAGCGCACCGACAATCCCGACAAGATGGTCATGCTCGGCGATCTCGCGCGCTGGACCGAGCGCACTCACGGCATCCGCCTGCTCGGCACGCTCGGCTTCGAGAATGCCTATGCCTTTGCAATGCGGGGCGACGTGGCGAAGAAGAACGGCATCGCCTCGCTCGCCGATCTCGTCCCCGCTGCGCCGAAGCTGCATTTCGGGGCCGATCTCGAATTCCTCGAACGCCCCGAATGGGCCGCGGTGAAGCGGTCCTATCCGCTCAGCTTCGCCAGCGCGCGCGCCTATAATCCGACCTTCATGTACCGCGCGCTCGATAGCGGGCAGGCCGATGTCATATCGGCCTTTTCGTCCGATGGCCGCATCGCCGCGCAGCATTTGGTGGTGCTCGACGACCCGCGCCACGCCATCCCGCATTACGACGCGATCCTGCTGGTCGGCCCGACCCGCGCGCATGATGCCAAATTCACCTATTCGCTGACCTCGCTGGTCGGGCGGATTCCCGTCGCGGCGATGCGCGAGGCGAATTACCGCGTCGACCGCGACAGCGACAAGGACAGCCCGGAGGCTGCGGCGCGCTGGCTGGAAAAGCGTGTCGGTCTTTAGGAGGCAGGCAGGATCGCGGCGCCGGGCTTCAGCGCCACCCCGGTCAGCCGCAGCTGCCGCGCCGTCGTGAGCAAGGTCGCGATCATGTCCGCCGCTGCCTCATAACCCAGGCCGTGCGGCGGGCGGATGTTCGAGACGCAGTTGCGCTCGCTGTCCTGCCGCCCGGGGCGCGGTTGCCAGGTGATATAGGCGCCGAGGCTGTCGGGCGCGCTGAGCCCCGGGCGTTCGCCGATCAGCACTACCGCCAGCTCGACCCCGAGCCCCGCGCCGATCGCATCGCCGATTGCCACGCGCCCCTGCTCGACCAGCACGATCTGCGCGATACGCCAGTCGGGCAGCCGGGCGAGCAGCGCCATGACCAGCGGGGTGGCATGCGCGTGGACGGCGGTGGCGGACAGGCCGTCGGCGACGATGATCGCGAGCGTGTCGCCGGTCGCGGGCAGCCGCGCGGCATCCTCCGCGTGCAGCAGCCGCCCGAGATCGGGCCGTTTGAGATATGCCTGGCGGTCAGCCGCCTGGCTGCGCACGGTAATCGACGGTCGACCGATCGCGGCCGCAACGCGTGCCGGATCGAACGCGGTATGCACCGCGTCGCGCGCGCGGGCATGGTCGAGCTGGAAGTCGAGCAGCGCGCGCGTCGGCAGCGCCTGCCCGGCGCGGCCGAGCATGATCCGCGCCTGGGTCAGCGCGCCCAGCCGGTCGCGCAGCATGGGTGGCTCAGCCATAGGGCGCCATCAGCGCGGTGATGTGGTCGAGCGACAGCGCGGGCGGCGCCTGCTCGGCGATTCGCCCGCCGCGCGACAGGCCGATCTCCTCCAGCCAGCCCTCGAACTCCGGCGCCGGCCGCAGCCCCAGCACCTCGCGCAGGTACAGCGCGTCGTGGAAGCTGGTCGACTGGTAGTTGAGCATGATGTCGTCGGCGCCCGGCACGCCCATGATGAAGGTCACGCCCGCGACGCCGAGCAGCGTCAGGATCGTGTCGCTGTCGTCGCCATCGGCCTCGGCATGGTTGGTGTAGCAGATGTCGACCCCCATCGGCAGGCCGAGCAGCTTGCCGCAGAAATGGTCCTCCAGCGCGGCGCGCGCGATCTGCTTGCCGTCATAGAGATATTCCGGGCCGATAAAGCCGACCACCGAATTGACCAGCAACGGCGCGAACGCCCGCGCCACGGCATAGGCGCGCGCCTCCAGCGTCTGCTGGTCGACGCCGTGATGCGTGCCCGACGACAGGCACGATCCCTGGCCCGTCTCGAAATACATCACATTGTCGCCCACCGTCCCGCGCCCCAGCGACTGCGTCGCCGCCCGCGCCTCGGCGAGCAATGCGAGGTCGATGCCGAAGCCGCGATTGGCCGCCTCGGTCCCGGCGATCGACTGAAAGGCGAGGTCGACCGGCGCGCCGCGCCGCACCAGATCGAGCGTCGTGGTGAGATGCGCGAGCACGCACGACTGGGTCGGGATGGCGTAGGCGAGGCGGATCTCGTCGAGCAGCTGGAGCAGCGTCGCGGTGGTCGCAATATCGTCACGCGCCGGGTTGATCCCGATCACCGCGTCGCCCGCCCCCATCAACAGCCCGTCGAGCACCGAGGCGGCGATGCCGGCCGGGTCGTCGGTCGGGTGGTTGGGCTGCAACCGCACCGCCAGCCGGCCGGCCAGCCCGATCGTGGTGCGAAAACGCGAGACGACCTCAACCTTGCGCGCCACCGCGATCAGGTCCTGGTTGCGCATCAGCTTGGACACCGCCGCCGCCATTTCGGGCGTCACGCCGGGCGCGACGGCGGCGAGCGTCGCGCGGTCGGTGTCGTTCGCCAGCAGCCATTCGCGAAAGCCCCCGACGGTCAGATGCGCGATCGCGGCAAACGCCGCCGCGTCGTGCCGGTCGACGATCAGCCGCGTAACCTCGTCCGCCTCATAGGGAATCAGCGCCGCGTCGAGAAACACGCGCAGCGGCAGGTCGGCCAGCGCGAAGCGCGCCGCGATGCGCTGCTCGGCACTCTCGGCGGCGATGCCGGCGAGTACGTCGCCCGAGCGGTACGGACTCGCCGCCGCGAGCAAGTGCCGCAGATCGGCGAAGCGATGGCGCGTGCCCGACAGGTCGGCGTGATAGCCCGTCACGACACGCCTTCCGCCACCGCGCCCGGCGTCACCCGGCCGCCTGCTCGTGCTTGATCCAGTCGTCGATCTGCGCCTCGAGCACGTCGAGCGGCACCGCACCCTGGCCGAGCACGGCATCGTGGAAGCGCCGAACGTCGAACTTCGCGCCCAGCGAACTTTCCGCCTTGTGGCGCAGCGACAGGATCTTGAGCTCACCCAGCTTGTACGCCAGCGCCTGTCCCGGGTTGCCGATATAGCGGTTGACCTCGGCATCGATATTGGCGTCGGTCAGCGCGGTGTTGTCCTTCATGAACGCCACCGCCTGGTCCTTGGTCCAGCCCTGCGCGTGCAGCCCGGTATCGACCACCAGCCGGCACGCGCGCCACATCTCGTAGGACAGCCGCCCCATGTCCTTCTCGGGCGTGTCGTAGATCCCCATCTCGATCCCGAGATGCTCCGAATAGAGCCCCCAGCCCTCGACAAAGGCAGTGAACTGCACGGCATATTTGCGGAAATCGGGCAGGCTCATTTCCTGCTGCAGCGCGATCTGGTTGTGGTGGCCCGGCACCGCCTCATGGCTGGTGAGCGCGGCGAGCTCGTACAGCGGCCGCTGGTCGAGCTTCGAGGTGTTGACGTAGAAGGTCCCGGCGATCCCCGCCGGCGGTGATCCCGGCATGTAATAGGCCGTCGTGCTGCCCTCCGCCGTCTCGGCCGGAATGGCGCGCACGCCGTACGGCAGGCGCGGCAGGGTGGCGAACAGCGTCGGCATCTTGCCGTCGTTGATCTTGGCCTGCAGCGCGGCCGCGCCCATCAGCTCGCTCGCGCTGCGCGGATAATATTTCGGGTCGGTGCGCAGCGCATGGATGAAGGCGGCGCGGCTGGCATAACCCGCCTTGCGCGCCACCACGTCCATCTCGCCGCGGATCCGCGTCACCTCGTCCAGCCCGATCTGGTGGATCTGCGCCGGCGTCAGGTCGGTGGTGGTCTGCTGGCGTACCATGAAGGCATAATATTTCGCGCCATCGGGCAGCGCCGCCGCGCCAAAGCTGGTGCGGCACTTCGGCAGGTAGCTGGTACGGTAATAATCGTCGATCCTGCGATATTCGGGGTTCAGCGTGGTGGTGATCAACGTCTTCGCCCGCGCCTGCATCGCCGCCCATTCGCTCTCGCCGATGCTGGACGGACGCGCGCCCTTGAACGGCGCGTAGAAGCGCGAATCCTCGACATTGTCGGTGATCACCCCGGTGATCGTCTTCTCGAACCCCGTCAGGCTGACGCAAGGCTGGGTATAGCCCCCGGCGACCGCCTGGCGCGTCACGTCGAGCGCCTGCGCGTTGAACCGCGGGAACAGCGCGAGGCGCGTGAGATAACTCTCGAAATCGGCCTTGCTGCGCAGCGGCACGCTGTCGGCGAGGCCGGCAAAGCCCTGGAACCAGCTACCCAGTGTCGACAAGGTCATCGTCCGCTCGCCAAAGCCATTGGCCTCGACCTGCTCGGCCAGGATGCGCCGCAGGATCGCCTGGTTGGTGCGGTCCGCCGGCGACAGCGCCGCCGCCGGAATCGCATCGAGCCGCTTGACGAAGGCCGCCGCCTGCGCCGCCTGCCGATCGGCCTCGGCCAGGCTCGCATCGCCGACCTGATCGTCATAATCATGCACGCCGAGCGCGGTGGCGTAGATCGGGTTGGACTTCAGGAACCACGCCCAATGGTCGGCGATAACCGTATGGAGATCATCGGCCGGCGTCGCCATCGCGGGCACGGCGGTGGTGGCGAGAATGGCGGCAAGCAACAGGCGACGCATGGTTTCCCCCTTGAAAGTCACGGTGGCGCCATAACCACCATGCGCGGGGGTTGGGTCAAGGGTGCGCGGTGGGGGTGGAGCGGAATTGCCGTGCGGTGGGGCGGATCGTCGTGGTCGGTGCCGGAATTCGTTCACATTGGGTCGCTCAACACAGTTGGGTGGAGAGCGGCCCGACCGCTTTGGAGCGACGAGGTAAGGTAGGCGGCCCTTCGTTCATCCTGATCGTGGCGTCTGCTGCGCGCCCTAACTGCCGTCATTTATTGCGGCGACCGCCAATCCCTGAAGCTGCCGCGAAGCCACTGCGATCATTTGCATCACGTCTGGTACCCTTTGAACGGAGTGAGAACCGCCAGCCAGCGCCGGTTCAAGACTATAACGACGGTGAAAGATCCACAGCGTCTGTGCGCCTTGATCAACATGGCCGCGCCAGTCCATCGCGATATCAACGTTGCCCCCCGCCGTTGCGTACAAATCTCAATCTGTCACACTGACCCCACCGGGCATGCAACTCTGGCGCGTCGTTGCGCCCTTCGGCGGCTAAGCGCGGGTATTTGGGGCGTATCTTCATGCATGGAGCGGCAGAGAATTCGGTGACCACGCAATCGGCGAATGGTGGCGTTTCAGTGCGCGTCTACGTTCCCCAGGCACGACTGCAGAGCTATGTGACGTTCTTCTACTTCGTCGAAGCCGCCGCCCCGCTGACGGACTTTCTCTACCCGGAATGGGGTAACGTGCGCTTTGCAATCTCCGGTACCTGGCACGTGCGGATGCCAGGTTTTGACGACCCAGCCCCGCAGACCGCCGTCCTGTTCGGGCCGACCGACCGGCACGGCGAGATCACGACAAGCGGCGGCAAGACGATCGGCTTCGGCCTGACGCCGATCGGCTGGCACCGGCTGATCGGTGGCGACGCGGGCAAAATGGCGAACCGCGTGGCACCACTTGGGGATCGACTGGGTGTCGAGGGGGAATTCCTGCGTGCGCAGTTGATCGAAGACGCGACCGATGCCGCGAGCATCGATCGGCTGGAAACGATCATTGTGGAACTGCTCGAACACCGGCCCGCAGTCAGCGCCGCCATCCTCGCCACCGATCGCGCATTGCGGAGCCGACCGGCCGAAATTCCCGACTTCGCCGCCGCTGCCCATGTATCGCAACGCACCCTCCACCGGCTTTGCCTCAACGCGTTCGGTTTTCCACCGAAGCGTCTTGTCCGACTTCAGCGCTTTCTCGACACATTGGGGCATGTCAGAACGGCCGTGGGTGAAGCAATCGTCGATGCGATGGACGAAGCCTATTTTGACCAGTCGCATTTCTATCGCGATTTTCGCGACTTCATGGCGATGACACCGCGCGCCTATTTCAGCGCGCCGCGCCATCTCATGGCCGCCGCAGCCGAGGCACAGCAGCGTGCCGGCGTGACGCTGTCGTTCCGCCTTCCGCCACAACCCGACGACTGAGCCGCCGAGCGGTATCAGGTGGCACGGGGAAAGAGTCTTTCGATCCGCAGCTCGATCTCGGCAATCCGTGCATCCCTTGATCGTGCTTCCTCCATCCGGAGCGCCGCGCGCGCGGCGCGGGTCGATGCGATCGCGATGGCGCGCGCGATGGGGTCGGCGATTTCCGCCAACGCGGCGCGCTCGTCCTTACCATAGAAGCTGCCATCGGGTCGCGGGCCGAGCAGGAGCCAGCCGACGCGCCCGACGCCATCCGCAACGAGGGGAAGCCGCACTGGAAACGCCGGATCTTTCCGCACACACTGCAGTTCATCGCTGTCGGGCAGCGGGCTGCTCGCGCGCCACGCGTCCGTGATTTCGGCTTCGACTCCGTGGGCGCAGACCACGGTATCATCGATGAGCAATGCGATCTTGTCGGCGCGGATGCCCGTGCGCACGCGCTCAACGATCACCTTCGCGATATCGCCGGCGCTCGTGGTCTCGCGAAGGTCGCCCACGACAAGTGGCAAGCGCTCGCGGAGATTGAAGAGCGGACTGCGAAAGCTGCGATCCGCCCATTTCTTGAAGCGGCCGTGGAGCGGCGCGATGGTCATCGCAGTCACCGCTGCCGCGAGGCCCCCCGCGAATGAACCGAAGCTATGGCTCACCAACTGCGAGCCAAAGCCGGACAACATGTTCTCGCTGGCGACGAATACCGCGACCAGCGACACCATCAGGCCCGCCAGCGCCGTCGATCGCGTGATCGCGACCTCGGCATCGTACAACCGATAGCCGAGCACCGCGACCAACAGCCCCAATGGCAGTCCGATATAACTGAGCACATGTTCGATGAAAAACGCGGGGATGAAGGTCCAGCTCGGACCGCCGCCCGCGTCGACGATCAAAGCAAAAGGGAGGCCGAACAGAAAACCGAACGCGGACACGAACATCCCGATCAGGCTCCATTTTATCTGCTGACGCGCCGTACCGGCAGGCGTGCGCACGAAGCGTACAATCACGGCCGCGACGGCGCTCAGCACGATCCCGACGAGTGGTGGGATTTGGCTAGTCCCGGGCAACTGCAGCCGGAAAAGGCCGAAATATAAGATGAGGCTCATCGCGACATGTTCGGCGAACAAGATCAACGGCACATAGCAGAGCCAGTTTGTGAACCGACCGTCGGGCAGGATGGCGAACGCAACGAAACACAGCGGCAGGCCCAATTGCGTCGTGAGCTGGAACACGCTCGCCGGGACATGCAGGAGCGCCGTTACCCAGAAGGCAGTGTCGGTGAAATAACAGACAGGCAGAAACGCGAACGCGATCAGCAGCGCTTCGGGGTCGTGCGGACGACGGACGAACAGCAGGAGCGATGCACCAAGCAGGACCATCGCCGGCAATTCGATTTGAACGAACTGCATGACGGCAAACGCCCAGACGGGCAGATAGGGGAGGAACGCAAACTGCCATTTTTGGGGCAGCCGCGGCAGGGAAACGGACCGCACAGGGCCGCCGACATTGACGACGGAGAGCGCGACATGGTCACCGGTCGCCGCATCGAGCCGAGCGCCGATCTGAAACTCGCTTGGCCGGCTGGGAAGCTTCTCACCGGCGATTGCCAGGATCGAGTCATTGACGCGCAAGCCAGCGTTCGTCGCCGAGGGCGTCAAGATGTAGCCGACGATCGCCCGGTTGTCTTCGGTAGTGACTGTACGGAACCCGAATTGTACGGCGCTCGGAATGTTGCGAAAGAGATCGAGCGCATTGAAAACGGCGCTGCCGACGATCATCGCGATAGTAACGGCGGCAAGCAATCGATAGCAGCCGCGCAGTATCGCGCCGGTTGTTCCTTCGACGCGCGGCAACGCTCTTGAGATGGCTCAGATCCTCACTTGTTCACAGGCGAAGGGCTTTCTGCGAACGCAGGTCATGATCGCTGTCATGATCGCTTACGGCGCGTCTGGCGATTTGGTCTGTTCGTGCAAATACGCGGCATAGATCATCAGCGCCAAGCCCGCCGCCGCAACAAGGCCACCCATTTTTGAAACCGGAGGAATCGGGCCGCCGGTGCAGCCCATGGCCAGCACGACGGCGACCCAATAGCCCCAACGAGTCCAGCCGGGCCTGTCATGCAGCTTGGTAAAGAAGTACGCGGCCAGGACGATCAGGATGATCCACGCATAGGGGTTTGCCTGCCAACCCACGTCACCGGGAATGCTGGAGATCTCGGCAACATATCCGTGATGATAGGTGCCCAGGCTATCGTCCCCACCCCGTGTCGTGAGCGGGTCTTCATTTTCATGGCTTATGAATGCAGTCCCGGCCGAAAAGGGCAGGAATTGGCATATAAACAACAGTATGACCGCCAATTTGGCCGTCGTTCGGGCGCTCAACCAAGGCGAACGAGCAGGCGACGGTCCCGACATGAACTTGTCTCCGAAATCAGATTTCGCCGCGCCGACGGCGATCGATCGAATGCCATCGGCGGGACCGGAAAGCGCGCGATCCGGGCCGTGGCGCGCGCGCGGCACCGGCCGCCATGATCATCACAGTGGGCGATGTCGCGATCATGGAATGCACCCATCGCAACGCTACGGCCAAGGACGCAGGCGACGAACATCTGTCGTCAATATGTTGTCGGCGGCGGTGCAGTGGTCTCTGGACCCGGCCTGGCGCTTATCTCGCTGAACGAACAACGCCAGTCACCAAAGGTCGTCTTGTAGCACGCGCCCTCCATTTCGGCATATGGCGTCACCTTGCACGTCTTTTCTTGTGAACACATATACCAGTCAGCTGCCACGCGGATGGGATATACTTCCGACGTGGTGTCTATGTTGCTGTTAAAGGAATCAGAATTATAGATATAGGGTCGCGACGATCCCTTCGTCACCTTGATATTTTGCACGAGAAACATCAAGTCCGGCGGACGGGCGTTGTCCCTCGCGCACTGAACAAGGGCAGCTGCCTCGGCTTCGCTGGGTACGTGCTTGACCGGTACGCAGGTCCTCGGATTGCGGGTGCCGAACATGGCATTCATCGTCGGTGGCGGGAAAACGGTGTCCGCCTGCTCAGGGCCCGTCGCGGACACGCCAGCGGCGTCGCTCGCTCCGGTGGCGCTGGCAGCGCCGCTGGCCCCGTTACCGCATCCCGAGACCGCCGCCCCGAGCAGTAGCCCCAAGGTAACCCGAACCGAAATTTTCATGAAATTGGCTCCGTTCGGACCGACGCTAGAAGCAGATGGCGCACCCGGTATTGTAAATAATGGCCACGCGACCGGTCGCGCGATTGATGGCAATCAAGCCTTCCGGGTCGCGGGCGGACCGATGTCATGCGAGACCGATGCCACCCCGCGAGACCCTTGGACCATCATCGGACACGGCCGATGCCGGCGCCGCGGCATGGCAGGTCGCTGAGCCTCCCGGTGCAGCGCCTTCTCGGTCGAGATGGGCCCGGACGACGAAGCGGGTTACCGCGGAAAGAGGAACCCCACGCTCATCGATCATGCCGGCAATGTGCCGGCGGCCTGGTTCGACAGCCGTGCACCCAGCCAGCACCCGATCGCCATCGTAGCGACCGACGCAGCGAACACTGCGCCGGAATTGGCAAACATCTGAGCCGCGGAGAACGCGTCGCATGCTCCAACAACTGCGATGATCCAGGCGCATCCCGCCCAACGTCCAACCCGGACGCCCACATAGGAACCAGCTGTGCCGCCAAGCAAGGTCCCAAGTGCGAAGAGAAGGATACCGCCAGCAGCGAGCGCCGCCTGCGGATGATCGACGTCGGCGCGACCCAAGCCTTTCAGGTGGAAAATCGCCGTCGCCATACCATCGACGAGAAGTGACGTCGCGATCAGGATTACGCCCCCGACCAATATACCCACGATCCTGCGAACCATTTTTATCTCCTTCTGGTGGAAGTGATCAACTCAGCCGGTCGCGGGGCTGCTGCGGACCGGAGAGATGAATGCCGGCTTCTTCCCCCCGCAGCGATGAGATGTCCGCCCGAAGTGCGGCACGATCAATTCGGGAACGCGGGCGCCCTAGCCGCGCTAGGCGTGAGGGCTTCTAACAAATGAGCCATGATTTCTCCGTCGCCCAGCCGCACGCCGTCGTGTCGGCAGCATTTCATCGAGTGCGCTCGTCGAGACGGTATCGGCAGTCTGCACGCCGGGATTGTAAGAACCGGCCAAATCATCTTCGGTGTGAATCGGCGCCCAAAGCGTGGGCCCATCAAATTTCGCCAAAGCATTGATCCAGATCGATTTATGAACGCGAGCTCTTGTGAAAATCGGCGCCACTTGGCACCCCACCTGCTCCCGCTTTCGTCAATTTTTGTCAGCACTTACGAAAGTGACCGGAGTCTCCTTCTGCGCGCCGAATCACACGATCGATTCTAAACAAGCGGACCGACAGCTATCGACACCTCGCCCCCCGAACGCGGACAGGCGGCAAAGTCCCAAAGCACGAAGCCGCTGCGCGGCAGTGGTGTTGGTGGTGAGGTAGCGCGGCGGCGCTGAGGTTTGGCCCTGCGGGGGCGGTAGCGGACGATGGAGTTCCTTCAACGAGAGGAACTCGACCATGGCGACTCAACCGATC
>JBBRSN010000023.1:0-48773 GCA_038245375.1 Sphingomonadales bacterium
AACACCGTCTTCGATGACTATGATCATATCGTCTCGACATGTTGCGACGCATGGAATTTCTTTGCCAACGACACCGCCCGCGTCGCTTCCATAACAACCCGAAGCTGGGCACAGGTCGATCTTTAAGGCCGTTGGTATTACTACCCTAAAGTCGCTTTATAGCCGGATTGAAGCGTTCAAACTACCGTTCGTGCTGGTGAATCAGGTCGCCAAATCCCCCGGATTTGGCTGGAAACATCCGGGGGATGTTTCCACCTGATCACTGTCGAAGCACCGCTCTTTTTCCTGCGGCCGCGAGAGAAGAGCGGCCCTTCGACAAGCTCAGGGGGAACGGAGGTTGGAGACTCGACCAAGCAGAGGTCGACGCCAATTTTCCGGTCGCTACGCAACGGGCCCTTCCCTTTCCCGTCGGGAGAGGGAAGTTTCCTTCAGATCGCGCCGTGGCAGTGCTTGTACTTGCGGCCCGAGCCGCACGGGCATGGCGCGTTGCGGCTTACCTTGCCTTCCCATTCCTCTGGGCTCGAACCGAAGTCCGACCCGTCGAGCTGGGGGATCGACAGCGGCGGCAGCCGCGTGGTCACCAACCCGAGCGCATTGCCACCCGAAAAGTTCGCATCGTCGTCGCCGGTGAACGGGTCAAAATGCTGGGTGATGAAGTCGGGCAGATCGGGCAGCGACGGCGGTGGCTCGAGCTGGAAGCGGGCATAGGCAATGGTCCGCGTCACATCGACCCGGATCGCCTCAAGCATGCGCTGGAACAGCGCGAACGCCTCCTGCTTATACTCGTTGATCGGCGTCTTCTGCGCATAGGCCCGGAGATGGACGACCTGGCGCAGCGCATCGAGCGTCGCGAGATGTTCCTTCCAGTGATGGTCGAGATTCTGCAGCAGGATCGACTTCTCGACCTGGATCCATGTCTCGGGTTCGAGCTGCGCCGACTTTTCGGCAATCGCGGCGTCGGCCAGCGCACGGACCCGCGTCTCGACCAGTTCCGGGTCGATCGCCTCTTCGGTGAGCCAATCCTCGATCGGCGCCTCGACGTTGAGCGTCTCCAGCAGTGCCGCCTTCATCCCCGCAATATCCCATTGCTCGGGATAGGAGTTTGGCGGGCAGGCATCGCCGACGATCGCGTTGACGGTTTCGGAACGCATATCCTCGACCACCTCGCCGACCGTGTCGGCATCCATGATGTCGGAACGCTGCTCGTAGATGACCTTGCGCTGGTCGTTCATCACATCGTCATATTCGACGACCTGCTTGCGAATGTCGTAGTTGCGCGCCTCGACTTTCTTCTGCGCGGTCTCGATCGCCTTGGACAGCCATTTCGATCCGATCGCCTCGCCGTCGCCGATGTTCGAACGCATCATCTTGGCGAACATCGTGTCCGGCCCGAAGATGCGCAGCAGATCGTCGTCGAGGCAGAGATAGAAACGACTCAGGCCGGGATCGCCCTGGCGGCCCGAACGGCCGCGCAACTGGTTGTCGATGCGGCGGCTCTCATGGCGCTCGGTACCGAGCACGAACAGGCCTCCGGCGGCGAGCACTTCCTGGCGCTCGGCCTCGACCTCGGCCTTGATACGGGCGATCGCCGCCTCGCGCTCCGGGCCTTCCGGCACCGCTGAAAGCTCGTCATTGACGCGGAACTCGACATTGCCGCCGAGCTGAATGTCGGTACCACGGCCCGCCATGTTGGTGGCGATCGTCACCACGCTCTTGCGCCCGGCCTGGGCGACAATGTGCGCCTCGCGCTCATGCTGGCGCGCATTGAGCACCTCGTGGACGACGTTTTCCTGCTTGAGGAATTCGCTGAGCAACTCCGACTTCTCGATCGAGACCGTACCGACCAGCACCGGCTGGCCCTGCTCGGCATGGACCTTGATCTTCTTGGCGATCGCCTTGAACTTGTCCTCGGTCGACTTGTAGAACTCGTCCTCCTCGTCGACGCGCTTGATCGCGACGTTGGTCGGGATGGTGACGACGTTCATCTTGTAGATATCGTAGAACTCGGCCGCCTCGGTCGCCGCGGTGCCGGTCATGCCCGACAGCTTGGGGTACATGCGGAAATAGTTCTGGAAGGTGATCGAGGCCATGGTCTGGTTCTCGGCCTCGATCTCGACGCCTTCCTTGGCCTCGACCGCCTGGTGCAGGCCTTCGGACCAGCGCCGGCCGTCCATCATGCGGCCGGTGAACTCGTCGATGATGATGACCTTGCCATCCTTGACGATGTAATCGGTGTCGAGCTTGAACATCACATTGGCGCGCAGCGCCTGGTTGAGGTGGTGCACCACCTGGGTATTCTCGAAATCGTAAAGATTGGCACCCTGCAAAAGCCCGGCGGCCTCGAGCATGCGCTCGACCTTCTCGGTGCCGTCCTCGGTCAGCACGATCGACTTCTGCTTCTCGTCCTTGTCGTAATCCTCCGGCGATAGCTCTTTCACGACGAGATTGACGCTGCGATAGAGATCGGACTTGTCGTCGGTCGGCCCGGAAATGATCAGCGGCGTGCGCGCCTCGTCGATCAGGATCGAATCGACCTCGTCGACGATCGCGTAGTTGAACGCGCGCTGGACCATCGAGGCCCGCTCATATTTCATGTTGTCGCGCAGATAGTCGAAGCCGAACTCGTTGTTGGTGCCGTAGGTGATGTCCGAATGATAGGCGTCGCGACGCTGCTGGTCGGACAGATTGGGCACGATCACCCCAACGGTCAGCCCGAGGAAGCGGTAGACCTGCCCCATCCAGCCCGCGTCGCGTGCGGCGAGATAGTCGTTGACGGTGACGACATGGACGCCGGTGCCGGGCAGCGCGTTGAGATAGGTGGCGAGCGTCGCGACGAGGGTCTTGCCCTCGCCGGTGCGCATCTCGGCGATCTCGCCGCGGTGGAGCACGATGCCGCCGATCAGCTGGACGTCGTAGTGGCGCTGGCCGAGCGTGCGCTTGGCCGCCTCGCGCACCGTGGCGAAGGCCTCGGGGAGCAGGCCGTCGAGATCCTCGCCATTGGCCAGACGCGCGCGGAACAGGGCGGTCTGGTTGGCGAGATCGGCGTCGTTCATCGCCGAAATAACGGGCTCAAAGCCGTTGATCTTGCTGACCAAACCGCCGAGCGACTTGACGTAACGTTCGTTGGACGAACCGAACAGGGTCTTGGCAAGGCCGCCGAGCATGGGGAATTCCTATGTCATATGGGATCGGCGCCCCCAGTCATGGGCCGGCGCCGGAGAGAATGCGAAAGGGCGGGCGGCCTTGGCCGCACCGCGCTGCTAGACGCGCAGGCGGCTCGCATAGAGCGGCACGGCAGCGGCGATGGCGAAGACCATCGCGATGTCGGCGTGGCGATTGGTCAGCAAGGCGACGCCGCTTGACGTTGGCCGAAGCGTGGCTTTCGCGGCTACGGCCGGCGCGGCGGTGCGAACGACGGTACTCGCGACCACGGCCTGACCCGGCCGCAGATCGGCTCCGCGCGCGCCGGTAATGACACCGGTCATCGCGCTGAAAAACGCGGTCAGGAGAAGGATCAGTTCCATCGCTGCGCGCGATGTAGTGCGTCGGGTGCCGCGCGTCCAGCCGCGCTATGCGCCGAGCGGCACGAGATCGTCCGCGCCGACCGAGACCCTGACGGTGATCTGCGTCAGGTCTGCGCCTTGTGCGGCGACCGCAGCGGCGAGCGCCCGGCATATGCCCGGCACAAGCTGGCGGGCGACTCCATCGACCACGGTCGAGCAGACCGGCGCGGCAGCGGTGCCGCTGAAGCTGACCGGCTTCAGCGCGGCCATCGTCTCACCGGCGGGCAGCACCCAGCGAACCGCAAGATTGTAGCTGCCGGTGGTGGGCTGGCCGCGTGAATCGAGTGCCGGGGTGAAATGCAGGTTGGCCATGGCGATCTTACAGGTCGCGGTATCGAGCGCGGCCGAGCCGCTCGACGTCGCGGTCGCACATCCTGTCGGCGCGCCGGCGGCATCGACCGCGACGGTGGCAACGACCCGACCTTGCTGCGACGCACGCACTGCCTCGGGCGGGTAGGCATCGACCCCGAAATAACTGCCGGGAGAGCCGACCACGCGCGCCGGCGCAGACTTGTCTTTTGCCAGGGCGCCGGTCGGCATGATTGCCAGCGCCACGATCAACCCATATTGGCCACGAATTCTCATTGCGATCACCTTCTTAGCAACGCGCACTCGTAACCACGGACGCAGCCCATGTCATCCGCCACTTCGCCGCTCGCCTTGCCCTTCCCCAGCGCGCCGCCGATCGACGGCGTCACGCCGCGCGTGGCGCGGGCGCGCTACAAGACGTGGGACCGTTGCGATCTGACCTTCGTCACGCTCGATCCCGGCACGGTGGTCGCCGGCGTGCTGACGCAAAGCAAATGCCCCTCGCCCGAGGTTGAGTGGTGCCGCAACGCGCTGGTGCTCGGCCAGGCGCGCGCGCTGGTGGTCAATGCCGGCAACTCCAACGCCTTCACGGGCAATCGCGGGCGCGCAGCGGTCGAGGCGATCGCGGCGCGGACGGCGGCGCATCTCGGCTGTCAGCCGTCTGACGTGTTCGTCGCCTCGACCGGGGTGATCGGCGTGCCCTTGCCGATCGACAAGGCCGAGGCCGGGCTCGACGCCGCCTTTGGCGCGGCGCCATGCACCTGGGAGGATGCCGCGACGACGATCGGCACGACCGACACCTATGCCAAGGGCGCGGTGACGACGGCGGTGGTCGACGGTCGGACGGTGACGCTGGTCGGGATTATCAAGGGTTCGGGCATGATCATGCCCGATATGGCGACGATGCTTGGCTTTATTTTCACCGACGCGGCCGCGACGCCGGCCTTTCTGCAGGCGGCGCTGTCGGCGGCGAACGTCAAGAGCTTCTCGTGCATCACGGTCGATAGCGACACTTCGACCAGCGACACCGTGCTGGCGTTCGCGACGGGCGCGGCCGGCAATGCGGAGCTCAATAATGACGACAGTGCGGGGGCCGACGCCTTTCACGCCGCGCTCGACGATCTGTGCCACCAGCTCGCCATGCTCGTGGTGCGCGACGGCGAGGGGGCGCAGAAGCTGATCGAGATCCAGGTGACGGGCGCGGAAAGCAACGCCAGCGCGCATCGCATCGCGATGTCGGTGGCCAATTCGCCGCTGGTGAAGACGGCGATCGCCGGCGGCGACGCCAATTGGGGTCGCGTCGTCATGGCGGTGGGCAAGGCCGGCGAACCGGCCGAGCGCGACAAGCTCGCGATCCGCTTCGGCGACACCCAGGTCGCCGAGGGCGGTCTGGCGGTCGAAGGTTATGACGAGGCGCCGGTCGCGGCGCATCTGGCGGGCAGAGAAATCGAGATCGGGGTCGATCTCGGACTGGGCGGCGGGACGGCGACCGTTTGGACCTGCGACCTGACGCACGGCTATATCTCGATCAACGCCGATTATCGCAGCTGAGCTTGACCTTGGTGCACGCGCCGCGCATCGCGCCGGTTGTCGCACCGGCGTGACATGCCAAGACAGGAGGCCGTGATGCCACGCATTGACCATTTCGCCGACCTGCCCTGCTTTCGAGGTCAGCTCGAAGCGGCGTAAGGGTTATCCGTCCGAGACGCAGGTGAAGCGCGGCTTGCGCTTCGTGCATGGCGATATCGAACTTGTCGAAAAGCTTGGTCGAAACGATCCGTGCCCGTGCGGATCAGGCCATCGGTTTCAAGGCGTGCTGCCTCGCATCGGGGCGGTTTCGAAGGCGCCGAACGCCATGACTATTATCGTTAACAGAGGAACGGGCTCGCGGCGTTGCCGCGAGCCCGGAAATCAGACCAGCTCGCCTTCGAGCCACGACTTGAGCTTGCTCTTCGGCTCGGCGCCGACCTTGGTCGCATAGGGCGCACCATCCTTGAACAGGATCATCGTCGGAATGCCGCGCACGCCATATTTGCCCGGCGCATCGGGATTCTCGTCGATGTTGAGCTTGAGGATCGTGACCTGTTCGCCGAGCTCGTCCGAAATCTCCTCGAGGCTTGGGCCGATCATCTTGCACGGCCCGCACCACTCCGCCCAGAAATCGACCAGCACTGGCTTGTCGGCGCTGATCACGTCGGCGTGAAAGCTGGCATCGGTAACTTGCTTGGTGGCCATGGGGAAATCTCCTGTGTCGTGGTTCAATCTAGGGATCGGGTGACGCCGGCTCAACCCGGCATGTCGAAACTTTGCTGTTCGGGCACGAAGCCGGGCTTGTGCGCATCGAGCAGCGCCGCGGGCAAGGTGAACAGGGTCGGGCCGCTGGTGTAGAGCAACATGGCCGCAATCGTCCGCTCCGGGAAGATCGCCGCAAGCGCCTCGCGATAGGCCGCCATCTGCCGCACATGATAGATCGGTACGTCCTCGAGCGTCGGCGGCACCGCGCGACCGGTCTTGAAGTCGACCAGCGTGACATGGTCGGCACCGACCAGCAGCCGGTCGACCGTGCCCGACACCACGACGCCACCCTGCACCACCGCGGCGATCGGTGCCTCGGGCAGCGCATCCGGGCCGAACAGATCGGCAAGGCGCGGGTCATCGAGAATGGCGAGCACGGTCGCGACGATATCGCCGCGCTGCCCTTCATCGGCAACGCCGCCGACCTGCGCCAGCCAGCGATCGGCCGCTGCGGATCGCGCGTCAGGGGCGATCCCGGGCAGGCGCTCAAACAAGGCATGGATCAGCCGCCCGCGTTCGGCCGCGGCGCGCATCGCCGGATTTGGCGGCGGGTCCGCGACGGCATCGTCGCCGAGCGAGGACGGCGCGAGCGGGCGCGGTGGGCGCGCCTCGATCGGAGCCGCTTCGCGCGCCCAGGCGGGTAGTGGCGACGGCAGCGCGGCGGGACGGGCGTCACGCGGCCGCGCGATGATCGCGGCAGCCGGGCGATGCCCGCGAAAGACCTTCACCCCGGCATCGTCCGGCGCCGCGCCGAGCGCGGCCATCGCGCGATCGGCGACGGCATACCAGCTCTCGGTCGGTGCCTCGCCCTGCGCCATCGGGCCGAGCGACCCGGCGATCACCAGCCGCTCCTCGGCACGCGTCGTGGCGACGTAGAACAACCGCCAATGCTCCTCGAGCTCGCGCGCCGCCGTCTCGGATGCCAGCGCTTCCAGCGCCGCACCGCGCTCTGCGGCGCGCGGCGCGAAGATCGGGATCTGGTGATCGAATCCCTCAGGCTGCCAGTTGAGCGTCGAGCGTGGCGAACGCGTCGGGTCTACGCCCGCGTCGGCGAGGATGACGAGCGGGGCCTGCAGACCTTTGGCACCATGCGCGGTCATCACGCGCACCGCGTCGAGCGGCGCCGACGGGTCGCGCTTGATCTCGACATCGCCGCGATCGAACCAGTCGAGGAAACGCTGCAGCGACGGCGTGCCGAGCGATTCGAACTGCAACGCCGCACCGAGCAATTCCTCGATCGGGTCGCGCGCTTCCTGCCCGAGCCGGTGGAGCAGCTTGCGCCGGCCGTCGAGCGTGCCCGACAGAAGTTCCTCGAGAAACTGATAGGGCGTGGCGATATCGGCGCGGGCGAGCATCGCGCGCAGCGGTGCCAGCGAGGCATCGTCCTGGCTGCGCTGGAGATGCTGCCACAGGCCGAGCGAACCGCGCGGCGCCGCCGCCATCAGTCGCTCCTGGCTCCAGCCGAGCAGCGGCGACACCAGCAAGGACGCCAGCGAGAGGTCGTCCTCGGGCTGGAGCACGAAGCGGATCGCGGCGAGCAGATCCTGCACGCCGAGCGGCGCATTGAGCCGCAGCCGATCGACTCCGGCGACCGGCACGCCCTCAGCGTAGAGCCGCGCGACGATCAGCGAGGCGAGGTCGCCGCGGCGCTTGACCAGGATCATTACGTCCTCGGGGCGCAGCGGGCGGCCCTTGCTTTCGAGCATCAGGCCCTGATCGAGCCACAACCGGATCGCGCGTGCGATCTTCGTCGCCAGCGCGCGCGTCGCGTCGGGCACCCAGCTCTCGGGATCTTCCTCGCTGCCGCCCTCGACCACCAGCGGCCACAGCGTCACCGTGCCGGGGCCCTTGACCTCGCTGGCATGCGGCTCGCGCATCGCCATCAGGCCGAGACCGGGTTCGGGCAACAGGTCGAGCGCGGCGTCGACGAATTCGAGCACCGGCAGCGTCGAGCGGAACGAATGCGTCAGCGACAGCCGGCTGAACGGCGGACCTTCGTCGAGCGCGCGGGCGAGGTCGCCGAAATGCGCCTCGGCCGCAGCGAAAAATTCCGGCGCGGTGCCCTGGAAGCCGAAGATCGCCTGCTTGAAATCGCCGACGGTGAACAAGGTCCGCGCCCGCTCGCCATGCGTGCCAAGTCCTGCGAAAAACTCGTCGGCGAGCGAACGGACGATCGCCCATTGCCGGGGATTGGTGTCCTGCGCCTCGTCGATCAGGATATGCTCGGTGCTCTGGTCGAGCTTGTAGCGCACCCAATCCCCCATGCCGGGCTGGCCGAGCAGTTCGAGCGTCGCGCGGATCAGGTCGTCGAAATCGACCGCGCCCAGCCGATGCTTGGCGCGGTCGTAGCTCGCGGCATAATCGCGTCCGACATCGAGCGCGGCGGCGAGCAAATCGGCATAGGCGGCACGGGTGCGCAGTGCGAGCAGGTGGGCGCAATAGTCGTACAGGCCGGTCGCCAGCGCGGGATAGTCGTCGACCTGCGGCGCCTGACCCTTGCCGAAGGAACGGATGTCGTTATCGGCCTTGGCCCATACCTTGTGCAGTTCGTCGAGGGTCGCCGCGCGCGCCGGCGGGTCGCGCTCCAGCCAGGCGGAGATGAGACTCGATCGCTCGAGGCCACGTGCGGTGCCCCAGCTGGCGTTCATTCCGCCGACCGCGTCGAGCGCCTCATGATCGAAAGCCGCATCACCGCACGCCGTGACGATGGCCTGTTCGATATCGCCGGGCGGCAAATCGAGCGCACGGCGGATGAACGGGCCGATACCGTCGCCGAACGGCAGCGCGGCCATCGCCTCGGGGGCACGCGCGCAGGCGAGCAGGAAATTCTCAGCACCCTGCTCGCCGAGCCGGACGCTGAGCTTGCCGATTGCTTCGACCGGCCGCTCGCGCCCCTCACGGTCGGCGTCGAGCAGCAGGTCGGCGAGCGCCTCGCGCGCCATCACCGCTTCCTCGCGCGTCTCGATCGGGCGGAAGCCGGGAACAAGCCCAGCCTCGACCGGGAAGGCCGAGAGCAGGCTCTGGCAGAAGCCGTGGATCGTCTGGATGCGGATGCCGCCACCGGGCGCGTCGAGCACCTTGGCGAACAGCGTGCGCGCGCGGGCGACCAAGTCATCGTCGGGCACCTCGTCGAGCGCGGCGAGATCGCGGAACAGGTCGGTCTCGGGCATGCGCACCCAGGCGGCGAGCCGTTGGCTGACGCGGGCAGACATCTCCGCCGCGCCGGCCTTGGTGAAGGTCAGGCACAGTATCGCGCCGGGATCGACCCCGCCGAGCAGCAACCGGAAGACGCGCGCGGCAAGCACCTGAGTCTTGCCGGTGCCGGCCGAGGCCGACAGCCAGACATGGCCGTGCGGCGCACTCGCCAGGCCTTGCTGCCCGGTCAGCCGCGGGAGCGCGCCGCTAGCGTCGCTCACGGCCATACCATTCGTCGCGGCGCATCAGCTGGTCATATTCGGCATAGGGCGCGAAATCGGGATGCAGCTTGGCGGTGAACGGCTCGCCGCCGGTCAGCCAAAGCTCGATCGCGGCAACGAGATGCGCCGCGGCACGCGCGGTGAAGTCCTCGGGCAGGTCCTTGCCCCCCTTCCCCGCCGGATCGACCGGCGAGGTGACGTAGCCGAAGCGATCCTGCTGCTTGCCGAGCGACCAATATTCGAAGGCGCGCGCCACGCCGCCGATGCCGTCATAACCGCCGCGCTCGGCGATCAGGCCGAGCAGGCCGAGCTGCAGGCTGAACCCGGCGCGCAGCGCGGCGGCGCTGGGCGGCATGCCGGTCTTGTAGTCGATCACCGCCAGCGTACCGTCGGGCAACCGGTCGATGCGGTCGAACTTGCCGGTCAGCGTGACCCCGGCAATGTCGATCCGCCCATCGCGCTCGACCGCGAGGACGGTGCGGCCGCTCGCCGCCTGCTCGCTAATTCGCGTGGCGATCCAGTCGATCGCCTCGATCAGCCGCGGCTGCCACAGCGCCCGCATCATCGGATGGGTGCGCTCGTCCCTGAGCATCGCCAGCGCGCGCGGCCGCAGCGCCTCTGGTGCGCAGTCATCGGCGCGCGCCCATTCCTCGAGGATTGCGTGCACCGCGGTGCCGCGCCACGCCGGACTGGGGTCGGCATCGACCGGGTCGAGCGGCATCAGCCTGAGGATACGGCGGGCATAAAAGGCGTAAGGGTCGGCCTTGAGGCGATCGACATCGGTAACCGCAATCCGCCTGGGGCGCAGTTCGGCAGGCGGCACCGGCGCCGGGCGCGCGACGGGCTCGGGCGCGCCGGGGTCGTCGAGCGCGCGCGTCCAGTGTTCGAGCGCGGTGGCACGCTCGAAGCGTTCGCCGGCCAGCGCCTGGAGCCGCAGCCAGAAGCGCGACGCCAGCGCCGGCTGGGTCGCATCGCGCCGCGCCCGCGTGATCAGCGCGCGCGGCGCACCGAGCGCGCCGGCCAGGTCGTGCGCCGCAATCCCGACGCGGCGGTCGAGCCCCGGCAGACCAAGCTCGCTGCGGATGCGCGGCGCCAGCCACGGGTCGGGCGCGGGCTTGCCCGGCCATACCCCTTCGTTGAGGCCGCCGAGAATCATCAGGTCGGCGGTCTGCAGACGCGCCTCGATCAGGCCGTAGATGGCGAGCCGTGGATGCCCGCCCTGCGGCGGCCGTACCGCCTGCTCGTCCATCAGCGTGCGCAACAAACCGGCCAAGCTTGCCGGGTCGATGGTGGGCGGGCCATCGGCGGACTCCGCCTCCAGGCCGGACAGGAGCGTTGCCGCCGCACGACCTGCGGGGCCGCCCCACAGCGCATCGCCGCACAGCGCCTGCGCCGCTTCGCGCAGCGCGGCGACCAGCGTGCCGAGATCCTGCTCCCCGGCATCGAACACCGCCTCGATCGGCGCGAGCAGCGCGCGCGCCTCCACCCACCACACTGCGGCCCGTGCGCGAAGTTCGCGCTCGCGCTCGGGCGGATCGGCGAGATGCGCGTCGATCCCCGCCAGCCCTGCGGCCGGGCGCGGGCCGCGCAGCGCACGATCGAGCGCGCGCACGCCGTCGAGCCATGGCAGGCGCGCCGCGCCGAAGCGGACCAGCGGGTGCTTGAGCAAGGTCAGCAACGCCAGCGGCGCGAAGCGTTGCGTCGCCGCCTCGGTCAGCGCTGTGAGCAAGGTGCCGGACGGCAACAGCGACAGCGGTCGACCGGCCGAATCGTCAATCTCGATCCCCCAGCGCATGCAATGCGCGGCGACACGTCGCGCCAGTGCGCGGTCCGGCGTGACCAGCGCGGCGGTACGGCCCTCGGTCTCGAGCGCCTCGCGAAGCGCCAGCGCGATCGCCTGTGCTTCCTCGGCCGGGGTCGCCAGTTCGGCAGCGACGATCCCGCTCAGCCGCCGCTGGTCGGCATCGAGCGTGGTCCATTTGCCGGTGAAATCGGCCGGGGCGAAGGCGTTGGCGATGGCGCGCCCGCGCGCGATCGTCGCGTCATGGCCGCCACCCTCGCGCCAGACCTGGAACTCGCCGCGATTGACCCCCATGCGCTCAAGCAGCAGCTTGAGGTGGAATTGCGGATGCGTCTCGATCGACGGCCGCCGGCGCCCGGTCGCCGGGTCTGGCGCGTGCGGGCCGAGCGATTGCCATTCGCGCTCGTCCATCTCGGTGCCGAGGCCGGCGAGCACGACCATGCCATCGGGCAGTTCGGACACGCAGCGCAGCAACCGTGCCACGGCCGGCGCGGAGTCCGTGATACCCGCTGCGCAGACGAAGCCCGCCGGGGACCGCGTTCGCCAGCTTTTCGCGGCACGATCGAGCAGCAGGCCGCGCCGCTCGGCGCCATCGACCATGCCGAGCCGCACCAGCTCGGCAGGCCAGCGGTCGAGCACGGCGCTGAACAACGCGAGCGAGCGGTGCCAGTGCGTCGACAATTCCTCGGCAAGCTCGATCGCCTTGAGCCGCGACGGCGCAACATCCTCGACCAGCAACTGGTCGAACGTGCGCGCCAGTTCGCCGGCAAGCCTGACCGCCTCGGCCGCGTCGATCGGTTGAGCGGTGCGGCGCCGTTCCTCGCCGACCAGTCGCGCGAGGATGAGGCGCCGGCGCAGCGGATCGATCGCCGGCGCGACCGGCGCGGCATCGTCCGCCGGGTCGAGCATCACCCCGCCCGCCTCGTCGAAGCTCGGATCGCCGATCGCGACGAGCCGCGGCAACAGCAACCCGCCGCCGCTTGCCCGCACGAATGCGTCGGTCACCGCGCGTTTGGCGCGATTGTTCGGCAGCAGCACCAGGCCACGCGCGAGCCCGAGCGGATCGGCACCGAAGCGCCGGATCAGCCCTGCCGCGAGCGCATCGGCAAAGGCCCGATGAACCGGGATGGTGTAGAGCGCGGGCCGCGTAGGGCCATGGTCGCGCTCATCCATCGGCAATCAGGGCCTCGGTCGCGGCGATCGCCTGCGGTGTTCCGACATCGAACCACAGCCCCTGATGGACCATGCCGTAAGCGCGGCCGGCGGCAATCGCGCGCTCCCAGAACAGCATCGTCGAGAAGGGGCCCTCGGGCCAGTCGGCGATCAGTCGCGGTGAGAGGATCTGGACCCCGGTATAGACGAACGGCGCGACCCGCCCCGGCTTGCGCCGGCCGGTGATCCGCCCGTCGGCGGCGAGGTGGAAGTCGCCCTGCCCACCATGATTGTGCGCGCGCGCCAGCGGGACCATCAGCAGCAGCGCGTCCATCGTGGCATCGTTCCACTGCGCAGCCAGCATGCGGATCGCATCGGTCGGGCCGTCAATCCACAGATTGTCGCTGTTGACGACGAGGAACGGCTGGTGGCCGATCAGGTCGCGCGCCTGGACGATCCCGCCGCCCGTCTCCATCAGCTTGCCGCGTTCGTCGGAGACAACGACTTCAATTCCCGTCACGCGGTTCTTGAGGTGTGCTTCGAGTGCGTCCGCAAGATAATGGACGTTGACCACGGCGCGTTTCACGCCGGCCGACCGGAGGCGGCCGAAGACGTGGTCGAGCAATGTCCGCCCCGCCACCTCGACCAGCGGCTTGGGCCGTGTCGCGGTGAGCGGGCGCATGCGCTTGCCCAGCCCGGCCGCCATGACCATCGCGGTTTCGGGGACCGTACCGCCCAAGGTCGGCCGAATCGAAAGCGTGCGCTTGGCGCTCATGCTCCGGCGATCACCATCGGGTCGCCGCGCTTGTCGGGCGGGATCGTCGCATCGAACCACGCCGCGACGGGCGCGAGCGCCGGATGCGCGAGGTCGCGGTCAAGGTAGCGCCACACGCGCGGACACAGGGTCGGGTAGCGCGGCTTGCCGTCGCGCTGCCACAGCCGCGTGAAGATGCCGATGATCTTGGCGTTCCGCTGCGCGCCGAGCACATGATAGGCACGGTCGAAATCGGGTTCGGCGGCGACGCGCGCGCGGTAATAATCGAGCATCGCCACCTCCAGCGCCGGCGACACGTCGCGGCGCGCATCCTGCAGCAGCGAGACGAGATCGTACGCGGCATGCCCGGCGAGCGCGTCCTGGAAATCGAGCAGGCCAAGTCCACCGGCGGTCAGCATCAGGTTCTCGGCATGATAATCGCGTAGCACCGTCACCGGCCGCGCTGGCAACGTGAGATCGAAGACGGCGTCCCACGCGGCATGATAGCTCGCCAGGTCCGCCTCGATGCCGATTGCCGGGCAATACCATTCGACCAGCAGGTCGGCCTCACGCCGCAGCACGGCATGGTCATAGGGCGCGGCCGGCACAGCATCCTCGGCGTGCAGCGCGATCAGGATATCGATTGCCGTCTCGTACAGCATCGTCTCGCGGCGCGGATCGGCATCGACCGCCTCGCGCATCCGGTCGTCGCCGAAATCCTCGAGCAGGACGAGACCCTGGACGAGATCGATGCCGTGGATCCTCGGCGCGGCAAAACCGCGGGCGCAGAGCCACTGGGCAATTTCGATGAACGGACGCGGATCTTCGTGCGGCGGCGGCGCGTCCATCAGCACGGCGCGGCGGTCGCCATCGACGATGCGGAAATAGCGGCGGAACGAGGCATCGCCGGCGAGCGGCAGGATCGTCGCCCCGCCCCAACCCTGGCCCGCGAGAAAAGCGACCGCTCCGGCCGGTGGAATCATATCTGGCGCCATCGCGCTTCCCAAGCCGGGGGCACCAGCGCTGTCAAGGCGCGTGCGCCGTCGGGCAGCATCGCGAGGGTCAGCGCCAGTGCGTCGGGCCAGCGCCCGGGGGCATGTTCGGGCCATTCGATCAGCGTCACCGAATCGCTTCGCGCCTCGTCAAGGCCGAGTTCCTCGAGCTCGTCGGGATCGTCGATGCGATAGAGATCGACGTGCAGGACCGGGATTCGCACCTCCGGCGGGGCATAAGGCTGGACGATCGCAAAGCTGGGGCTCGGCGCTTCGCCCGCCAGCCCCAATGCCGCCAACAGGCCGCGGGCGATGCTCGTTTTGCCGGCGCCGAGCGGGCCCGAGAGCGTGATGACATCGCCCGGCACGACACACGTCGCCAGCGCCGCGCCGAACGCCTCGCTGGCGGCGGGATCGGCGAGCCGGCGCATCAATAGCCCGTCAGCAACATGTCGAGCGCGCCCATGATCGCGTCATGTTCGTCGGCCAAGTTCACGACAACCACGCCAATGTGAGTGCGCCGGATGGCCGACGCGTACTGCGTCATCATGACAAACCGGGCACCGTCGATTACGAAAATCGGGTTGAGCCGGCCAGCCGGAAGCGGCGCTTCGTCATACGGAAAGAGCGGGACTGTCAGCCGGGTGTCCAAACCGTGCAGGATGTCAGCCTGGCAATCGAGCAAATAGCCTCCGCCAGGGCGTTGGCGAAAAACGTCGAAGCGCGCCATCAAAAGAGGCGATAGCGCTCGAGCGGAAGTCCATGCTCTGCGATGTACGCGTTGGATGCCTCGATCGCGGCGCGATTTTCCTCCAGCCAGCGCGCGCCCTTTTCAGCGCGAATCCGCTCTCGCAAACCTTCCTCGCACGCACGCGATACGTTGATATCCAACGCCTTGGCCTCGTCGATCAGCGCGGAGTCGATCGACAGGTTGACCGGGCGCCGGAAAGGAGCGCTGGTTTCACCGACACGCGAACGAGACATGGCCGCACTCCCTATGCGCAGATAATATGCGCATCTTTCAACCGGGGCAAGCTATCGTCGCGGCAGGTCGACGGTGACGAACGTCCCTTCGCCCGGTTCCGAGACCAGCGCGATCGTCCCGCCATGCGCCTCGACGAATTGTTTCGCGAGCGGCAGGCCCAGCCCCAGCGCGCGCTCGCCGTCACGCGTGATTCCGGGTTCGGCAAAGCGGTCGAACGCGCTCGCTACCGCGGCGGCGCTCATCCCGGCGCCGTCATCGGAGACGACGATCCGCGCCGACGCTGCGGTTCCGTCGCCATGGAGCAGCACGCGCCCGCCCTGCGCCGCGCCGCTGATGGCGTGGCGCAGCAGATGTTCGACGACCTGGCGCAGCCGCTTGGCATCCCCACGGACCGTGCCGACCGACGGTTGAATGTCGATCGCGAAGTCGATCTTCTTGCGCCTGGCGGCCGACGCCAGCCCATCGGCAGCGGCGCGCGCGACGGTTTCGAGATCGACATCGAGCTTTTCGAGCACCGGGGTGCGCCCGTCATGCTGCGTCAGGTCGAGCACCTCGTCGACCAATATGCCCAGCCGCTCGACCGAATCGAGGATCGCGGTGACATAGCCATCGCCGTCAGTGCTGAGCTTGCCGGCATAGCCCTCGCTCAGCATCTCGGCGAAACCGCTGATCGACGTAAGCGGCGTGCGCAGTTCGTAACTCATATTGGCGACGAACGCGGTCTTGACCTGGTCGGCCGCCACCAGCGCTTCGTTGCGATCGCGCAGCGCATGCTCGATCCGGCGACTGTCCGAGACGTCGAGCATGGTGAACAGCCCATTGCCGTCGGGCAGCGGTACCGCTGCAAGGTCGAAATGACGCCCGTCGGCGAAGGCGGCGCTGCCGCCGCGTCCCTGCCGCTCGACCGTCGCGGCCCGCACAAGATCGCTGATCAGGCTCGCGCGCACCGGCTTGACCAGCCGCGACGAAACCGCGGCCACCAGCGCGTCGACGCGCGGGTGACCGGCGAGAAATTCCTCATCGAGGCCCCATACCGTGCGGAACTTGTTGTTCCACAGCTGCAGTCGCCCGTCGGCCGCGAACACGCCGATCGCTTCCGCCAGATTTTCGAGCGTCGCGGTGCGCACGCGCAACAGCGTATCGCGTGCACTGGCGAGTTGAACCTGCTCGGTACGATCCTCGAAGATCAGCAGCAGGCCGCCATCGGGCAAGGGCTGCGCCACGACGCGCAGATGCACGCCGCCCGGCAGATGCCAGTTCTCCTCGATCGCCCCGCCGGCGGCAAGGAACCAGTCGCGCCGCTCGGCCTTCCAGCCGGGAAAGTCGCGCACCTCGGGCAGGCGGTTGGTTTCGCGCATCCGTTCCAGCACGCGATCGAACTCGGGCCGGTCGGCGAGCCATTCGCTCTTCATCGCGAACAGCCGGCGGAACGGCTGGTTGCAGAAGGTCAGCGCACGATCGGGCGCGAACTGCACCACGCCCGCCGAGAGACGGTCGAGCATCGCACGCTGCGCGTCGCCGAAGCGCTTGATCCACGCCCGCGCCTGTTCGAGATCCTCGATATCGACCGCGAAGCCGGCAACGCCCCCGGTCGGCATCGGCACGTCGAACACGCGCAGCATGCGCCGCTCGCCCTTGATCGTCGCCGGCATCGCCTGCATCTGCAACGTACCGCTGTCGCGCGCGAGCATCGCGCTGGCCAGTGGCCCGCCGATTCCCGATCCCTCGACCAGTTCGAGCCCGCGGCGGATCACATCCTCGGCGTCGGCGCCGTCGACGGCATCGACGTAGCGGCTGTTGACCATCGCCAGCCGCATGTCGTCGCCGCGATACCACATCGGCAGCGGTGTCGCCTCGATCAGCCCGCTCAACACGTCGAAGGCATGATGCGCCTCGGCGACAGCGGCCTTGAGCTTGGCGATCTCGGCCTCGCTCTCGCTGGCGTCGAACCACCACAGCACGACGCCGCCCGGCGCCTGCACGTCACGCGGCGCGCGCTGGCCCTTGATCATAAGCGCACGCGCAGAGCCCTGGACCCGCACGGCGCGCGAAAAGGCACGGCCCGATTTTTGGGTGGCGGTGACGTCAGCGGACAGCGCGGCGAGATCGTCCTTGGTCAGGCCGGTGACCTCGCCGGCGATGTCGTCGAAATAGCGCGGTGGCGGGCTAAGCCCGAGCCAGTCGGCTAACCGGCCGGGCATCTCGATCCGCCCATCCGCGCGCACGATCATCGCGAGTGCAGGCGCGCCGGCGAGCAGCGCTTCGAACACGGCGTTCTGACCACGCGCCTCCATCGCATCGCGGCGCGCCTTGAGACCGAGAAACAAAATCCCGATCGCTCCAATGAGCAAAACGGCCAGGAGCGCGCCCGCCAGAGTCAATGCGGTTACCGATGGGCTATTCATCTACGCTTCGAATTCCACGCGGTTGGCGCCACCCAAGCCTTTGCTCGCTACGTTCACCGACGGCAACCGAAAGTATGAAACACGAAAGGGCGAAACGGCTGTGCCGTCCCGCCCTCCTCGTCGGTTGGTGCTTCTGGATCAGAAGTGAACCGCGGCACCAACCCGGATGTAGCGCCCCAGAATGCCCTGGAAATAGGTGGTCGTCCCGCCGGACGCCGGATATGGATAGGGAGCCTTCACGTCGAACAGGTTGTCGACATCGACGTTGATCGAGAAGTTTTTAGCGATATCCTGCCGCAGCGACAGGTTAACGTAGGTAAATGCTTTCACCTCAGGAACAGAATAGAAATTAAATGCAGTGTTTGGATCGACCCTGGTCTTTCCAATATAATTAACTTGCAACTGGCCAAAGAAACCACCGTTGTCATAACGGAACGTCGCAACACCCTTATGGCGAGAATAGCCAACGGAGTTGCTGGTCAGGACGGGTGCAGAACCCGCCGTTACCACGGTTGAGAGCGTATCAAGATACTGATAGTTCAGATTAAATCCGACATGACTACCCTTGCCAAGGAAATCCGACGCCGTACGATAAGAGACTTCCGCCAATATGCCCTTGTACTTCAATTTTGCGGAATTGAAGTAACTCGTTCCGACGTTGCTCAACTGCGCGTAACCGCTGGTCCCGGGGGCACCAGAAAAATCACGCGTGATCAGGGCGCAGAACGGATTATTGGGGTAGTTGGTGGCATCATAGCAAGCGGCGACGACCTGATCGTTCGAAAACTGGCTGATCGCGTTGTTGAGCGTGATATTGACGTAATCGACAGTCGCACTGAACCCCGGGAGGAACGGGGGAGTCAGCACCACACCGACGGTAATGTTGTCGGACTTTTCGTTCTTCAACGTTGGGTTGCCAAAAGTGAATGTCTGGAAGGACCGGTCATTCGACAATGAGTTGAAGTTGCTCGGCACGCCGGCGGCCGCACAGTTCTTGGCTCGGGTAACGGGATCGGGACCGGAGTTACGAAGCGACGAGTCACAAACATCCGTCGCGAAACCAAAGGCGCTTGATGTCGGGTTGAACGCCTCGGTGATCGACGGAGCGCGCACGGCGCGCGTATAGGCTGCACGGAAGGCAATACCGCGCAACGGCGCATAACGACCCTGAAAGGTATAGGTTGGATCGGCGCCAGCTTGCGAGTTCCAGATGTAACGACCTGCCGATTGCAGCGAGAGTTCGTAGACAAACGGAATATTGTTGTCATGGCCTATCAGTTCGGCATTCAACTCGCCGAAGATCTCGTTCGTGTGATATTTGCCAAACACCGGGTCTATCGGCACCGAACGGCCATAGCTGCCCCGCTGGGACGAGTTGCCGGTACCAGTGCCATAATAGAACGCGCCCGGATCGAACGTCGCATCCTCGGCGCGATGCTCATAACCCAACGCGAACGCGAAATTGCCACCTGGTAGCGTGAACAGCGGACCGGAGATCGAAACGACGCCGTCATACTGATTATTGACGTTGCGCGGCGTCGCGATCGTCGTGATGTAGTCCTTCGCCGCTTGCGAAATCTGATCGCCGAATGGGTTGATCGGCGCACAGGTCGCACTCAGCGTCGCGATCGGCGAATTGGTGAAGCCCGGTGCGCAGACGATGGTCCCACCCGGGCCGGCGACTGCGTTTATCGCGTTCAGGAAATTTTGCTGGTTCAATTCCGGGTTCCGGCTGGTGACCAGCGAGCGCCCGTAATTCACATAGGCTTCGAACTTCCAGTCGCGCCCAGGCAAGACGTGAAGCGTACCGTCCGCACCCCCGACGAAGCGGAGAATTTGCGATTTGCCGGTCGACACACCGGAGGACAGATCGACATTCGCGCGACCGAGGTAGAAATAGTTCTGCGAGATGCCGGCGAGCGCGGGGTCGCCAAACGGGTTGTTCTGGTCGCTGAGCGGGTTGTTGTTGATATCGTTGATAATCGCGGCTCGCGCTGCAGCATTGAGAAATGGATTATTTATCGAGATGATCAAGTTACCATCGCGCGTACCCGCTGAATCGAACAGGCCCGAATTGTAAACCGGCTGAGACGCCAGATTGCGCCCTTCGCTGACGCTATACCAGCCTTCGCCGAAAAGGCGGATGTCAGGCGTGAGATCGAACGACGCTTCGACATTTCCGCTGTAGCGCTTCACATCGGTCAACAGATTCTCGACGTCTCGCAGGGTGAAGCCATTGCCGCCGCTGGTGAAGACGCTGAAGCCATTGGGCGACCCGATCGTTGAACCATAGACGATCGGGATCAAATTGCCCTGCTGGTCGAACTTCAATTGCGTGCCGGCGGCGTTGTTGACACCGAAGTTCAGCGTGGGATCGCCAAAGAAAAGGTTCGACTGTTGCGGTGTCAGCGTCAGATCGAGCCCGACATTGGCGCCGCCGACAAGCGGGATACCATAGGGCGAGACGGACGGGATGCGGTTGTCGTTGTAGATGATCCGCGGGCCACCCGTCGGTGCCGACGCGAACCGGTTATCGCTTGCCGTTTGAGCGCGATCGTTGAAAAACAGGCCCTTCGACTGGTCGAACTCGCCCGAAATCGTAATGTTGCCGCGACCACCCGCAAAGTTCTTGCCGGCGAGCAGGCGAATGCGATTGTCGGGGGCATCACCGCGCGTTGAAATGCCGGTCTGGCCATCGAGGTCGAAACCTTGGAAATTCTTCTTGAGGATGATGTTGATCGTGCCGGCGATTGCGTCCGAACCGTAAATCGGCGCGCCGATCGCCGCCACCGTTTCAACGCGGTCGACCAGCTTGGTTGGAATGACATTGAGATCGACCTGGTTACCGCCGGATCCGGTCGGCCCGAAGATCGAAGATGTATTGCCCGAAACAAAGCGGCGACCGTTGACCAGCGTCAATGTGCGCTGCGATCCCAGACCGAGGAAATCGACGAAACTCTGGCCGGCACCGAAGCCCGACTGATTGAAACCGACCGGCGACGCGCCGGGCACGCCGAACGACGGGAGTTCGTTCAGCGCCTGGGCCACGGTCTGATACCCTCGTGCGTCGAGGTCTTTCGACGTGATCGTCTGCAGTGGAGAAGCCGTATCGGTGCCACGATGCGCAATGCGCGAGCCAGTAACGACGACGTCGCCTTCGGCAGCCGGCGCGCTACTGGTCGGCAACACATCGCCAGGACCGCACGGGCGCTCGGCGGTTGGCGTGCGACCATTCTCGCAATTTGTCACCTGCGCCTGCGCGCCACCCGCGGCGCAGGCGAGGACCAAAAAAGAGACGGACGAAATAAGGCTGGTCCGACGACCACTTGCGAACAAAGTCATGTTGGCACCCCTGCTGTAAGGTTGATCCCCATTCCCCGGAGCCAATTCACTTTATTGGCAAGGTGTTGACAAGCCCCCACACTCGCTTTGCAACACGCTGTTGCATCCACGCAACAAAAAAAGGGCCGCAGCGGACATTTCCGCAGCGGCCCCTTATCTGATGACTGCGATTGATCAGTACCGGTAATGGTCCGGCTTGAACGGCCCCTCGACCGGCACGCCGATATAGCCGGCCTGCTTGGGCGTCAGCTGCGAGAGCTTCACGCCGAGCTTCTCCAGGTGCAACGCGGCGACCTTCTCGTCGAGATGCTTGGGCAGGACATAGACCTGGTTCTGGTAGTTCTCGCTCTTGGTCCACAGCTCGATCTGCGCCAGCGTCTGGTTGGTGAAGCTCGCCGACATCACGAACGACGGATGGCCGGTCGCGCAGCCGAGGTTGACCAGCCGGCCCCTGGCGAGGACGATGATCTGCTTGCCGTCGGGGAATTCGACCAGGTCGGTGCCCGGCTTCACTTCGGTCCACTTGTAGTTCGACAGCGCAGCGATCTGGATCTCGCTGTCGAAATGGCCGATGTTGCAGACGATCGACATCGGGCGCATCGCCTTCATGTGATCGGCGGTGATGACATCGGCATTGCCCGTCGCGGTCACGAAGATGTCGGCGCGGGTCACCGCTTCCTCCATCGTCACGACCTCGAACCCCTCCATCGCCGCCTGCAGTGCGCAGATCGGGTCGACCTCGGTGACCATCACGCGCGCGCCGCCGTTGCGCAGCGACTGCGCCGAACCCTTGCCGACGTCACCGAAGCCGGCGACGCAGGCGACCTTGCCGGCCAGCATCACGTCGGTGGCGCGACGGATCGCATCGACCAGCGATTCCTTGCAGCCATAGAGATTGTCGAACTTCGACTTGGTCACGCTGTCGTTGACGTTGATCGCCGGGAACGGCAGTTCGCCCTTCTTGGCGATCTCGTACAGGCGGTGGACGCCGGTGGTGGTCTCTTCCGACACGCCCTTGAGGTTCTTGACCGTCTCGGTCAGGTATCCCGGCTTCTTGGCGATGAATGCCTTGAGCGCGCGCTGGAACTCGACCTCTTCCTCATTCTCCGGCTCGCCCAGCGTATGGCCGGCCTCGAGCTTGGCGCCCCACAGCGCGAACATCGTCGCGTCGCCGCCATCGTCGAGGATGATGTTGGCGGTCTGGCCTTCGATCTCGCTGTCCCAGCTGAAGATGTCACCGACATAATCCCAATAGTCCGCCAGGCTCTCGCCCTTGATCGCGAACACCGGCACGCCGGTCGCGGCGATCGCGGCGGCGGCATGGTCCTGGGTCGAGAAGATGTTGCACGTCGCCCAGCGCACATCGGCGCCCAGCGCGGTCAGCGTCTCGATCAGCACGGCGGTCTGGATCGTCATGTGCAGCGAACCGGTGATGCGTGCGCCCTTGAGCGGCTGCGACGGGCCGAACTCGCTGCGCAAGCTCATCAGCCCTGGCATCTCGGTTTCGGCGATGTTGATCTCGGCGCGGCCGAATTCGGCGAGGCCGATATCGGCAATGACATAGTCGGTCGGACGGTCGAGAACGCTGGCCACGGTAATCTCCGGAATGCTGGTGAGTTGCGCCGCACATAGGGCCGTGGCGGCGCCAAATCAAATATAAAGATATCTTTATATCAGCCGGGCCGCGGCCCGTACCGCCATCTACCAGGCGCTGCCGACGATTTCCTCGTAGAGCGAACCACAACGCGCGCGAAGCTCCGCCTCCTCTTCGGCCGAGACGCGCTGGCGCCATGAATCCGCCATCGCTGCGGAATTGCGCACCAGCGCATGCACAACCCCAACGTCCGGATCGACAATCGCGCCGCCCGTCGCGTCCGCCACCGCACGCCGCATCGCATCGCTGTAATCAAGATGCAGCGCTTCGGTGACGCGTGCCATCTCCTCATCCGGCGCGCGGCAGAAATGCTCGTGCGACCAGAAAACCGTAGCGCCCGGAAACCGCTGCTTCGTTTCGAGCGCGTGCCGGTTCACCACAGTCCAGAACAGCCCGGCCCGCGCCGCGGGGGTGGTCGCGGCGTCGCGCGTCGCGGCATCGATCACGCCCTGCTCGACCATGTCGTCGAGTGGCAGCGCCTCATGCCAGTCGACGCGACGCAACGAGGCGAAGAACGCCGCCGGGTGCTTGATCGTGAAGACGACCTGGATGCCATGCCGGTCGATCAGATACTGGCTCGACAGCGTCATGAACGGGCTCTTGAGCACCAGGCGGCGCGGCCGGAACAGGCGCGCTGCAGCATATTCGCGAACCGCGCGCGTGCCCTTGAGCCAGCGCGCCCATGGCTGATGGTCCGTTGGCGGCGGGCGAAACCGCACGCCATCGCCCGCGAGAAAGCGGTCGATCAGGTCGCGCCACGGGCTGCCCGGCATATCACCTGCAACAAAGCTGTGGGTCACGTCCGCAAGCCCGAAAGCGGGATTGAAAGGCTCGAAAATCTGCCGGCTGCGCGGATCTGCGGTGAGGAAGGTTCCGAGCAGCGTCGTACCGCTACGGTGCGTACCGCACACCGCGATGCGGCGGTCGGCGCCGAGGCCACGCGAATCGCCCAAACGCGCAATCAGGCGATCGACGGGACGACTTTGGAGAAACACGGGAAAATCCTAGGCTGGGGTTCGGCGATCTAACATGATCGAAGATCAAGTCGATGATAGAAATGTAAGAAAAGACACCAAACCGACTGTCATTGTTGACGTCTGCCTCCCTGGTTTCGGGCGATCTCATTCATATTGCATCGCAAAATATTGTAAACATGATGAACGATCTGTCACATTCCCGGATCGTGTCGCGACAAAGCGCCCGCCTGATGCGCTCAGGCGTGGCCAGCGGCGCTTGCCAGCAGCGCCGGGTCGATCCCCGCCGACATGAACCCACGGTGCCAGCGTTCCTCGACGTCGATGTCGTAGAGCATGGCCAGGTCGCCGGGCACGTTGAACCAGCCATGCCGGGTCATTTCCTCGTCGAGCTGCCCCTTGCCCCACCCGGCATAACCCAGCGCGACCAGCCAGCGGCTCGGCCCGGTGCCGGCGGCGAGTGCCGTAAGGATATCGATCGTACCCGACAGCGCCCAGCGCCCGGCGACCTCGATCGTATCCTGCCCGCTCCAGTCGGTCGAATGCAGCACAAAGCCGCGGCGCGAATCGACCGGGCCGCCGAAATAAACCGGCGCATCGGGCGACTCGCCCGGGTCGATCGCGAATTGTGCGAGCAGGTCATGCAGCCCGAGGCCCTCGATCGTCGCACCGATGCCGATGCCGATCGCGCCCTGCGGGTCATGCGCACAGACCGCGATTACCGCGCGATCGAAGCGCGGATCGCCGATTCCCGGCATCGCGAGCAGGAACTGGCCAGTCAGGAAAGGGGTGGAGTCCATCATGCGCCAGCATAATGCGTCGCACGCAGACCGCCATGCTTGAAATCCCGCGCCAGTGTTGCGACGTACGCACCCGACAGCCGCGCCACCGCGGCCCAACAGGAGAGCTACCCATGACCATCGGCGTCGGCGATCGCGTGCCCAGCCTTACCCTCACCAAGGTCGGCCAAAGCGGCCCCGAGCAGGTCAGCTCGGAGGATTATTTCAAGGGCCGCAAGGTCGCGCTGTTCTCGGTGCCGGGCGCCTTCACGCCGACCTGCTCGGCGCGGCACCTCCCCGGTTATGTCGACAAGGCCGACGAGCTCAAGGCCAAGGGCGTCGACGAGATCGCCTGCACCGCGGTCAACGACGCCTTCGTGATGGGCGCGTGGAGCAAGAGCGCCGGTGCCGGCAACACCGTGACGATGCTCGCCGACGGCAATGGCGATTTCGCCGAAGCGGTCGGCCTGACGATGGACGGGTCGAAGTTCGGACTCGGCAAGCGCGGCCAGCGTTACTCGATGCTGGTCAACGATGGCGTGGTCGAACAGCTCAACGTCGAGGCACCAGGCGAGTTCAACGTAAGCTCGGCCGAGCATCTGATCGGCGAACTCTAGGGTTTTGCCCGTCGCACGGCCGGCGCGGTCATGATATGATCGCGCCGGCGTGGGCGGTAACGATCCAACGATCAGGAGAATGGCAGTGAGCGACGACAAGGACACAAGCAACGTGGCGGCTGAACACGAGAAGTCATTCTTCGAGCGCGCACAGGATGCAATCGAGGAGGCGGTCGAATCGACCGTCGAGGCGGTCAAGGAACACCCCCTCGCCGCCGCCGCGATCGCGGCCGGTGCGGCTGCCGCCGTAGCCGGCGCCGCCTACGGCGCGAGCAAGCTGCTCGACAATGACGACGAGGCCGACACCGCCAAGGACTGACGACCCGCTCGGTGCCGAGCTTGTCGCGCCCAAAAGGGGTCGGCAAGCTCGGCACGAATGGCACGGGCGTCTGATCCCGCCAAAATCGACCCAATCGCTTGCCAGTCGGTCGTTACGGCATTAGCCGTCGACGATGACAGTAGCATCCGACATCGTCGCCGAACTCGATCGGCTCTATCACGCCTCGGTTGCGCGCCTGCAGGCCGCGCTTACCGCCTATATCACCGATGGCACCGTGCCCGATCCGGCGACGCGCCGCGACGGCAGCTTTGCCTATCCCGAGATTCACCTGACCTACAAGGGCGGCGCCGCCCGGCCCGCGCCGATGCGTTCCTTCGGTCGCCTCGTCACCGAGGGCAATTACCGCATCAGCGTGACCAAGCCGGCGCTGTTCGCGGACTATCTCACCGAACAGCTCACCTTCCTGATCGAGGATTACGACGTCACGGTCACCGCCGCGCGCGGACGGCAGGAAATTCCCTTCCCCTATGTCATCGATCCGGGCCATGCGCTCGGCCTCGACCAGATCTCGGCGGTCGATCTCGCACGGCATTTTCCCGCCGCCGAGCTGGCGCATATCGGCGACGAGATCGCCGATGGCCTGTATGCCGTAAGCGACGATATCTACCCGCTCGCACTGTTCGACGGGCTGCGCACCGATTTCTCGCTCGCCCGGCTGCGTCATTACACCGGCACCCCGCCCGAACATGTCCAGCGCTATGTGCTGTTCACCAACTATCACCGCTATGTCGACGAGTTCGTCCGCTGGGCCTGCGCCCAGCTTGGTGAGGGCAGCCGCTTCACCGGGGTATCGGGAGCCGGCGGCGTGATGTTCCGCGCCGGCGACGATGTCGAGGCGGTGCTCGCCGACAGCAGCGCGTGGCGCCGCCACCAGATGCCGGCCTATCACCTGATGGCCGCCGACGGCACCGGCATCACGCTCGTCAATATCGGTGTCGGCCCGTCCAACGCCAAGACGATCTGCGACCATCTTGCGGTGATGCGCCCCGAGGCGTGGATCATGATCGGCCATTGCGGCGGCCTGCGCCCGAGCCAGCGGATCGGCGACTATGTCCTCGCCCATGCCTATCTTCGCGACGATCATGTCCTCGACGACGTTCTCCCGCCCGAAATCCCGGTGCCGGCGATCGCCGAGGTTCAGCAGGCCTTGGCGCGCGCCGCCGCCACCGTCTCGGGGCAAAGCGGCGACGAACTGAAACGCCGGCTGCGCACCGGCACGATCGTCACCACCGACGATCGCAACTGGGAGCTGCGCTACTCCAAGTCCGCGCTGCGCTTCTCGCTCAGCCGTGCGGCCGGCATCGACATGGAATCGGCGACGATCGCCGCGCAGGGCTACCGCTTCCGCGTGCCCTATGGCACGTTGCTCTGCGTTTCCGACAAGCCGCTGCACGGCGAGCTCAAGCTGCCCGGCCAGGCCAACCGCTTCTACGAGCGCGCGATCAACGAGCATATGCGCATCGGCATCGAAACCTGCGAGGAACTGCGCCGCGAAGGCGCCAAGCTCCACAGCCGCAAGCTCCGCGCCTTCAACGAGCCACCGTTCCGCTAAGGTCGGCTACGCCGCCAGGTCGCCCGGCGGCGCGACATAGCGCGACTGCGGCCGGATCAAGCGCCCGGTCAGCGCCTGCTCGCGCGCATGGGCGATCCAGCCGGCGGTCCGCCCCATCGCAAAGACGCCGGTAAATACCTCGGGTGGAAAGCCGACCGCCTCCAGCAACAGGGCGGTGTAGAACTCGACATTGGTTTCGAGCACGCGGTCGCGCTTGTGCGTGCGCAATATGTCGAGCGCGATGGCTTCCACTTCCTCGGCAAAGACGAGGCGGCAATTGCTGCCGTCCAGCGTGCGCAGCGCGCGCTTGAGCGCATCGGCGCGCGGATCACGGGTGCGATAGATGCGGTGGCCGAACCCCATCAGCCGCTTGCCATCGGCCACCGCGCGCGACAGCCATGCACGCGGATCTCCTGCAGCCGCGATCGCGTCGAGCATCTCGATCACCGGTCCTGGCGCGCCACCGTGCAATGGCCCCTTCAGTGCGCCGAGCCAGGCCAGCACGGCCGAGGTCAGCCCGGCCTGGGTCGAGGCGACGACGCGCGCCGCGAAGGTCGATGCGTTGAGGCCGTGGTCGCAGACGGTGACGAGATAGGCATCGAGCGCATCGCCGCCGTCGGTCCGGCCCAGCATTCGGACGATGTCGGCGGCATGGCCGCGCGCCGGGTCGGGTGCGACCGGCGCTGCGCCCGTCGCCTGGCGGAGCAGCGCCGGAACCAGCACCGCGGGCGCCGCGATCAGCCGCAACGCATCGCCCAACGCCACTCCGTCGGGCATCAACGCCACGGCGGCACGCATCGCATCATAGGTCGGAAGGTCGCGGCACTCCCGGAGCAACGGCCCGGCGATCTCGAACGCCTCGACCCGTGCAGCCCCGAGCAGGCTGGTAAGTCGCTCGGGCGACGGAAGATCGTCGAAAAAGCCCTCGAAGAGCAAATGCACGACCGCCTCGAAGCGGCGCTTGCCGGCCAGCGCGTCAAGCGCGAACCCGCGGATCACCAGCCGCCCTCCTGCCCCGTCGACGTCCGACAACACGGTTTCCGCCGCCACGACATCTTCCAGCCCGCTATGCATATCGCCATTCCTTTGTTGACCCACGCTTCGGGAAATGCTCGCCTGCGCAACATTCATCAATCTTGATCAAGTGAATCAATCATGCAGCAATGGCTGAGCCGCGAAGATGCCCTGGCGATGCTCGGCGTCCGGCCCCAGACGCTCTATGCCTATGTCAGCCGCCGGCTGATCGAACGACAGGCCGATCCCGCCGATCCGCGACGCAGCCTCTATCGCGGTGAAGACATACTTGCGTTGTCCAGCCGCCGGGCGCGCGGTCGCCGACGCACCGCGATTGCCGCGAGTGCCATGGCATGGGGTGAACCGGTCATCAGGACCGCCATCTCGACCGTGCGCCATGGCCGGTTGATCTTTCGCGGCCATGACGCGGCGGTGTTGGCCGAGACCGCGACGCTGGAGGAAGTAGCCGCGTTGCTGTGGCAACAGGCCGATGAACCGGTCTTTCCAGCGGCGGAAGCCGGCACCGACCCGTTCGTCGCCCTGGCGGGGCTGGTCGCCGACGCCCGTTCAACCCTGGGGCGACCGCCGGCACGGCTCGCCCGCGACGCGACAGCCGCCGTGGCCGTGCTGGCTGCCGCATTCGGCGGACGAGGTGATGGACCGATCCATGAGAGACTGGCGCAGGGCTGGTCGGTCGGCACGGCCCAGGCTGATTTGATCCGCCGCGCGCTGGTGCTGCTCGCCGACCATGAGCTCAACCCGTCGACCTTCGCCACGCGCGTCGCCGCCTCGACCGGCGCGTCGATCCCGGCCAGCCTGCTGGCGGGGCTCGGTGCGCTGTCGGGGCCGCGGCACGGCGGCGCCGGCGCGACGCTCGCCGCGCTGGTTGCCGAGGCGACCCGCATCGGCACCGACGCGGCGGTCATGCGCTGGCTCGCTGCCGGCCATCGGCTGCCGGGGTTCGGTCACCCGCTCTACCCCCATGGCGATCCGCGCGGCGCGGCGCTCCTCGCCCTGGTCGCGCTCGATCCGGTCCTTGCCGAGCTGCGTAGCGTCGTCGCCGATGCAATCGACTCCGTGCCGAACATCGACTTTGCGCTGCTTGCCGTCGCCCGCACCGCCGGGCTCCCGCCGGATGCCAGCTTCCGCCTGTTCGCCGTGGCGCGCTCGGTCGGCTGGGCGGCCCATGCGATGGAGCAGGCGGCCAGCGGCGAGGTCATCCGGCCGCGCGCCATTTACGAAGCCGCGTAACCAGCGGCGCAGGGCAGCAACGGAAAGATTGTCGCCACGCATATGCCCCGCCGTGACACGAGGGACACCCTGCGGCGTTCACGCGTTACAGATGCTCCAAGATCATCAAGGAGCATCGTGATGGCCACGCCCCGGAAACCCACGACCAAGGCCGACAAACCCACGGCAGCGCGTCGCGCCACCACGCCGCGCCGTCCGCGCAGTGTCGCGCCGAAGAAATCGACCAGCCACTGGGGCACCGCCGCGATCGTTGGCGGCGTGGCGGCGGCGGGCGCGGTCGCGACGGCGGCGTTGTTCATGCTCCGCGGCAACAGCTGGAGCGATTTCGAGGAACTGCTGTTCGACCGCGAAACCGCGCATCAGGCCGACGGCACCGATTCTTCGGCCTCGTTCGACGCGCGCATTGCCGATGAGGGCACCATTCCAGGCTGAGCATTCGGCAGACATTCCCAACGAGGCCGAAACATATTGCCGCTGGCCGCGCTCGACGTGGCCGGCGGCAATATGTTTGCGTTGCCACTCACCTGACTCCGGGTGGCCTGACTCCGGGTGGCCTGACTCCGGGTGGCCTGACTCCGGGTGGCCTGACTCCGGGTGGCCTGACTCCGGGTGGAATGTACGTCGTTGTACCTATACCGTACGCTTGCCCGAACATCTTATCCCGGTGTCATCTCAACAGGCGGCAGTTCACCATGATCCAGTCCATTGCGCATCCGACCGACTTTTCGCCCGAGGGGCAGATCGCCTTTGAGCATGCATTGCGCCTCGCTCTCGTCAATCGCTGCCGGCTCGATATCCTCCACGTCCACAATCCCGACGACGACAGCGATTGGGATCTCTTCCCGCACATTCGCCCGATCCTCCAGCGCTGGGGTTTTCTGGAGGCCGGCGCGACGACCGGGGACATTCTGGGCAAGTCCGGCGTCGCCATCCACAAAGTCGAGATTCGCGACACCGAAGCCGCCGATGGCCTGCTGCACTTCATGCAAAATCATCTTCCGGACCTGATCGTCATGGCCAGCCATGGGCGCACCGGCCTCAGTCGCTGGCTCGCCGGCTCGCTATCGGCGGAACTGGCGCGCGAGACTGTGATACCGACGTTGATCTTCGGGCCAGCGGCCAGGCCCTTTGTCGACGGACAGAGCGGCCGCATCGACCTGAAGTCGGTGCTGGTACCGGTCGATCACGATCCCGCGCCGCAGAACGCCGTACGCCTGCTGGATATCCTTCTCGAGGGGCTCACGGTCGACCGCGATTTCATCCATGTCGGGGAAGAGGCACCGACCCTGCTCGGAGGGCAGACCGTTCGCACCCTCGGCGGGTCGGTAATCGAGACCGTGCTCGATCAGGCCCGGCATGCCGGTCTGATCGCGATGCCGATGGCCGGCCCCCACGGCCTGCTCGATGCCATTCGCGGCAGCACGACCGAGCGCGTCGTCCACGAAGTGACGTGTCCGGTGCTGGTGTTGCCGGCCACCTATGAGGCGTTCACGCCGGCGGCGTGATCGGCGCGTGGCGCGGCGGGGCAACTTCCCCCGCCAGCGCCGCTACTGCGTCAACGGGGATGGATGCGAAACACCGTCTCGGCGTTGGTCTGCATCAGCATCTTCTTGTACTCGGCCGAGATATCGAGCGCATCATAGGACGCGACCTCGTCGGCCGAGACCTGGTACGGATAATCCATCGCGTACAGCACGCGATCGGCACCCAGCACCTCCTGGCAGAATTTGATCGCCGGGCCCCATGCAACGCCACTCGTCGTGATCCAGATGTTGTTGCGGAAGTAATGCGAAACCTTGTGCTTCAGCTTCACCGCCGGCTGGCCGCCACGCAGTCCGGGTCGTCCGTCGGCGTTACTCTGCATCCAGTCGAAGCGATAAAGCAGCAGCGGCAGCGCTTCGCCCATATGCCCGATGACCAGGCGCAATTTGGGGTGGCGATCGAACGCGCCCGAAAAGATCAGCCCCATGGTGTGCATCCACACCTCGTGCGTGAAGCCGGCCAGCGCACCGGTGAAAGCGCGCGCATCATAGGGCGCGACCCATGATGTCGGCGGCGTGGTCGGGTGGATGTAGAGCGCGGCGTCGTTCGCCTCGAGCGCGGCGAGGATCGGCGCGAACTGGGGTTCGTCGAGATAGCGGCCCTTGGTGTGCGAGTTGATCACCGCGCCGGCCAGGCCGAGCGTGTTCATCCCGCGCTCGATTTCCGCGACCGCGCCTTCGACATCCTGCGGGGCGAACGCGAGCAACCCGGAGAACCGCTCGGGATATTTGCGACAGGCGGCGGCGAGCCGGTCGTTTGACAGCGCGGCGAGTTCCGTCCCGACCTGGCGTTCGAGCACCTGCACGCCGGGCGCGGTCAGCAACAGCAACTGGCGGTCGATACCGAGTTCATCCATGCGTGCGATGCGGCGGTCGCCGATCTCGCACAAGTCTTCCTGAATCTGCGGCAGCCCGGCGAACATCGCCGCCATGCGCAGCGAGGCGTCGTCGGGCGGGCATGACGAACGGAGAAGCGACAGTTGCGCGGCGGGAATTTCGGGAATGCTCCACGCCTCCTCGGTCGCGATCCGCTTGTAAGGCGCGTTGCGATCGATCGGCCGCGACGGCACCGCGAAGGGTGACGTCTCCGCGCCATTGTCCAACTGCATGCCGCCCACGACGCTGCTCTGCTTGCCCGTCATTTCAGATCCTTCTCCATGGCTCATGCGCGACGGGAATGCTCACGAAGCGTTGTCGGCCTTGCGCGCGGCCAGCTTGTGCTGTCCCGGGTCGGGCATAGCATGGCGGTGGCGTAACGACAGTCGTGGCGTGCTTGCACATCGCCTTTACGTGTCTCATGGCTAAGTCCCGGCGGCGTCGCCGTCGCGTGCCTGTCACCCAGCGGAGCTGCCTTGATGATGTCCAGTGCACGCGACGGGATGATGGTCTTTCCAACAGCTTCGCATCGTGTCGCAGGAGCTGTTCTTGTCTGCTGCTGAGTCGCACGATCCGGCACTGGGCCGGGTAGCAGGCCACTTCGCGGCTCGCCCGAAGGCGCACGCGGCAATCGCGACCTATCTCGCGCTCGCCATCTGCTTCGCGATCACCAATTTTACCAACGACGTCATCCTCGATGTCGTCCGCGGTGCCCTGGGCAAATCGGCGGATTGGCCGCTCGCATCGGCACGGCGGATGATCTTCGCGGCCGGCGACTATTACGATCAATATCTTCTCGCCTCGATCAAGGACACCGCCTTCGCGGTGTGCCTGCTCGCGCTCGGCTTCCTGCTCCGGCACGCCTTTGCGGCGCTCGGACCGATGCTCCCGACGCGCGCGCGCTGGGCCGATATGGTGATCGCGCTGGCGATCGCATCGATCTTGCTGTGCCAGATAACCCCGACCGGCATGGGCCGCGTCTATGGCTATGTCTCGGCCGAGCCATTCCTGCAGCAGCAAGGCTTCTACCATCGCCGCATCCTGCTTTCCGCCCTTGCACACGACCTGCATCTCGGGGGCGTATTCTATCCCCTGTTCAGCTGGGCGCTGGCGATCATGGTCTTCGCGCTGGCCGACATCTACCTGCGCGGCAAGGGGCTGCTGCTTTCGCGGATCGAGCTGGCCTCGTTGTGGACGGTGGGGATCTTTTCGGCGATGCTCGCCCTGCCCGGCTATGTCGAATTCGGCGTGCTGGGCCTGACATTGCTGGCGCTGATCACGTTCGAGCGCACCGGGCGCAGCAGCATTATCCAGCCGATCTGCTTCGGCCTTGCCCTGCTCACGCATGAGACGGCCGCCGTGCTGGCGTTCGGCACGCTCGCGCTATTCATGTTCGACCGCCGCTTCCTGGCGCATTTCGGCGCGATCCTGGCGATGTATCTGTTCATCTGGCTCGCCAGCTACGGTTTCGACGTCGGGCGCGGCGCCGCGACGCAGTTGACCGGCGGCAGCAGCAATATGGCGCGGTTCCTGCCCACCCTCCCGCTCGTCGTCATCGCGCTGTTCGCCAGCTACAAACTGACGCTGGCGGCAATCGCGACGGCGGCGGTGCGGTTCGCCGCGACGCGCGATTTCCGTCGCGCCGCGCTGGTTGCGATGCCGATCGTCGGCGGCATCGCGCTGACTGCGATCGCGACCGACTATACCCGCATGATCTCCTTCGGCAGCTTCGCGTTGCTCGTCGCGTTGCCGCCGACATTGTTGCGCCTGTCTGCACGACAGCGGCTCGGATGGGCGCTCGCCAACCTGCTCGTGCCCACTTTATATGTTGCCGCCCGCGCCGGCGTCGTCGCCTATCCCGGTGTCTACGGGCTCGTCCTTACTCACGGCTTCGGGATGCGCGGCTGATCGGGGAGCGATGCCGCCCATCGCACCGGCTCGACCAGCGCAGGCCCGAGTTGTTTCGAGCCGAACACCGAGAGATGCGTCGCATTGCGATAGAGCAGTTTCCCGCCGACCTGCACCGGGCAGATGCCGTCGGCACAAAGCGCCGGAATGGGTGACCATAGGCGGGCACCTTCCCGTCGCGCGATCCGGGCCAGCGTCTCCGTTTCGACGCGACGCTGCGCGTTCACCGCCGACAGCGAAAGCTTCGAGCGGGGCCCTCCGACGAAAGCTTCCAGGCGGATGTAATTCAGTGGCTGGGCCGGGGTGTCCCGGGCGATGACGACCCTCAGGCCCAAACGCCGCATCGCGGCGACGGCCAGGTCCAGCTGCTCCCAGCCCTTGTCGGCATGCGTCCAGTCTCCGGCGACGATGACGCCGACGATCCCCTCGCTGCGACGCAACGCCGGCAAGTCGGCGAGAACGCCGGCATTGAACCGACGGCACGCGCCACTGGACGCCCGTCTCGCCGTTTGCCCGATATCGAACCCGGTTGGCGCGCATGCCGCCATCGTGCGAACGACAATACGGACGCCGGCGCTTTGCGCCGCGGCGTCGAGCCCATAGGACAGCTGTGCCGCGTGCGAATCGCCGTAGAGCAGCAACGATCGCGCAGCGTCGCGCTTCCCCAGGATGCAGCGCGAACCCTGCCCGTCGCGGCCGCAGAACGGGAAGTTGCGCTTTTGCGCCGGCCTGCCGATCTCATATTGCGCAATGATCGAGCCGGGCGGTAACGCCCTGCTCGACCAGCGCAATAATCCCATCGCAGGCAGAGCGAACAGCATCAACACGCAAACCGTCACAACGAGCGTAGTGCGGTCCGACAGCTGCGCCAGTCCGTGTCGCGCGATGATCGGCTTCTCGACCCAATGCCAGCTGGCAATCGCCAGCCCCAGCGCCGCTACCATGAGCAGCGTGATAGCGACGGCACCGACCTCGCCCGCCCACCAGATTCGGGCGAACGCCAGCAGCGGCCAGTGCCACAGATAGAAGCCGTAGGAGCGCCGGCCGAGATAGACCATCGGCGCCGATGACAGCGCGCGCGCGATCGCCGCATCGGCGGCCGCGCTGCCCGCGACGATCAGCATCGCCGCACCGGCGACCGGCAACAGCGCTAAGTAGGACGGGTAAAGTACCACCTCCCGAAACATCACCGTCGCGACCGCCAGCGCGGCGATCCCCGGCGGCAGCATCCATCTGGCCCAGCGCGAGGGAAGCGCGCCCGTTCGGCTCAACAGCCCGCCAACACCGAGTTCCCAGGCGCGCGTCGGCAGCAGGTAGAAGCTGCCGACCGGATCACGCGGCGTCAGCACGATGCTCAGCGCCAGCGACGCGACGGTGATCAGCGCCATGACCAGGACCACCGGCTCGATGCGGCCAGGGCGCCGTCCACCAAAGATTTTCTCGATCGCGATGATGATCAGCGGCCAGACGAGGTAGAATTGTGCCTCGACGCCCAGCGTCCACAGATGCTGCAACGGCGACAGCGCGCTGCGCGGCGCGAAATAATCCTGCGCCAGCGCGACGAAATGAACATTCGCCGCAAATGCCAGCGACGACAATGACGCCTGCGCCAGAAACGACTGCTCGTCGGGAAGCAGCAGCAGAACCCCCGCCGCCAGCACCGCGAGCAGCATGACGACGAGCGCCGGCACCAGCCGCCGCGCGCGCCGCGCGAAGAACGCCACGAGGTCGATCCGCCCTGCCCGAGCCTGCTCCCGCAGCAGCAGCCGCGTGATCAGGAAACCGGAAATGACGTAGAAGACATCGACCCCGACGAAACCGCCACCGGTACCGCGCACGCCGCAATGCGCCGCCACCACCATACACACAGCGACCGCGCGGAGCCCGTCGATATGCCGGTCCCGCGCGCCGCGTTCGGCTGGGCCTTGCCCTGCGCGGGACAGCGGCGCCGCGGCCCCATCCACCAATCTTGCCTGCACAGAGCCCCCCGCTAGAGTCCCCAGCGATAGCGCGCGGCAAGCTTGTTGGCGAACAGCATATCCTCCTCGCGCGTGCCTGCGCCGATATTGTGGATGACAAGCCAGCCATTCGGACCGCGCCGATCGGACACGATGCCGATATGGGGTATCCAGCCCTGGATCAGACAGACGAAGATATCGCCGGGGTGCCATCCCGCCCGATCGTCCGACACGGGCAATTGCGCGCCATGGCGCCTGAACCAGGTCTGCAGATTGGGCACGCGGCGATGGTCGATATTGCGATCCGGCGCGCGCAGTCCCCAGCGCTTCGGGTAAGCGGAAAAGGCGGCGCGCATGTCCGTGTTGACCAGCACTTGCAGGTCCTGCCCCAGCGCGTCGCGATAGGCGCGGATCAGGACATCGGTGCACACGCCGCGGCTACGCGGCACGTCACCGCCGGGAAAGGCCAGCTGGCTGTATCCCGGATCATAGCTGGTCGTGATGCCCACCTGCCGCCGGGCTGCTGCGATCAGGCGTGTGGCAGCGTTCGGCTGTGCCGTGGCGGATTGCGGCAAAACGCATGCCACGCCGAAGCCGGCCAATAATGCGCGGCGATCGATGATCGCCGCGCTCCCGGTCTCACCAGCCGCTGACATGGCCCTTGTTCTGCTTATCGAGCCACGCCTTGAGCGGCGCGAAATAGTCGACCATCGCCTGGCCGGAGATCTCGCGGCTGCCCGTGAATACCTGCAGCGCATCGGGCCACGGCTTCGACTGGCCCATCGACAGCATCGCGTTGAGCTTCGCGCCGACCTCCTTGTTGCCGTAGAACGAGCAGCGATGCAGCGGCCCCTTCCACCCGGCCTGCTTGCACGCCGCCTGGTAGAACTGGAACTGCAGCAACCGCGCGAGAAAATAGCGCGTATAGGGCACGCTCGCCGGCACATGATATTTGGCGCCGGGGTCGAAGCGCGTCTCGTCGCGCGCCACCGGCGGGACGACGCCCTGATAGTGCAGCCGCAGGTCGTTCCAGCCCTTCTCATATTGCGTGGCGGGGATCGCGCCCGAGAATACGCCCCAACGCCATTTGTCGATCAGCAGCCCGAACGGCAGGAACGCCACCTTGTCCATCGCCTGGCGCAGCAAGAGGCCGATATCCTTGTCCGGCGCCGGCACCTTGGCCGGGTCGAGCAACCCGATCTGGACGAGGTAACTAGGCGTGATCGACAGCGCCACAAAGTCGCCGATCGCCTCGTGGAAGCCGTCGTTCGCGCCATTCTCGTAGAGGAAGGGCTGCGTCTTGTAGGCGCGCTGGTAGTAATTGTGGCCCAGTTCGTGATGGATCGTGACGAAGTCGTCGGCATTGACCTTCATGCACATCTTGACCCGGATATCGTCCTTGTTGTCGATATCCCAGGCCGAGGCATGACAGATCACCTCGCGGTCGCGCGGCTTGGTGATCTGCGAACGCTCCCAGAAGGTCGGCGGCAGCGCCGGGAAGCCGAGCGACGAATAGAAGCCCTCGCCCGCCTTGACCATCTTGACCGGATCATAGCCCTTGGCCTCGAGCAGCGCCCCGGTGTCGAAGCCGAGATCGCCCGCCCCCGGCGGGGCGACGAGATCGTAGATATTACCCCATTCCTGCGCCCACATATTGCCGAGCAGGTCGGCGCGGATCGGGCCGGTCCTGGACTGGACCTTGTCGCCATATTTCTCGTTGAGCTTCCAGCGGACATAGGTGTGGAGCGCGAGATAAAGCGGCTCGACCTGCTTCCACAGCTTGTCGGTCAGCGCGGCGAACTGGTCGGGCGTCATGTCGTAACCGGCGCGCCACAACGCGCCGACATCCCTGTAGCCGAGCTCGACCGCGCCCTGGTTGGCGATCGTCACCTGCCGGGCATAGTCGCCGCGCATCTGCGCGCCGACATTGTCGTGCCAGCTGGTCCACATCTCCTGCAGCCTGGCCGGATCGCGTACCGTGCCCATCGCCGCTTCGATGTCGCTGCCGTTGATCGGCTTGCCGTCGAGCGTGCCGCGGCCCTTGCCGTACTGCGACGACATGCGCGTGACGATCGTCGCCAGTTCGTCGGCCGCACCGGGCGTGCTTGGCGCCGGCAGGGTGATGCCGCTGCGCAGCAGGTCGATCTTGCGCGCGGTGTCGAACGACAGGCCGGGAACGCCCGCGTACTTCGCCGCCTCGGTGGCGAGCTGCACCTGCAGCACGGTCTGCCGCGCACCGGCCTGCGCGGCGAGCGCGTCGGTGTCGTCGGTGATGAAGGTCGCGTTGACCCAGGAGATGCGGTTCACGTCGACCGACAGCGGCGCCAGCTGCGCCTCGGCCGATGCGACGAAGGCGTCGGCATCCTTGGGCGTGAGCGTCGCGGCGGCGGGTGCGGGTGTTGTCTGCGCGGATGCAGGCGCGACGGCGAGCGCCATCGCCAGCGCGGCGAGCGAGGTGGTGAGACGGATCATGATGGGTCCCTGCGGCTTATCGTTATGGATGCCGCAGACTGTGCGTCATGCGACACAGCGTCAAGCCGCGAGGAAGTCGGCGATCGCCAGCCCGAGCTCGGCCTTGGTCACCGCGCTCATATGGTTGCCCGGCACCTCGCGGAACACGCCATGTGGCAATGCTTCGGCCAGCGCGGCGCCCGAGCCATTGTCGTCATCCTCGTCGCCCGCCACGACCAGCGTAGGCGCCGATATGCCGGCCAGGATCTCGACCGGCGTATCCACGAACGTGTCGAGGATTTGCAGCAGCGCGACCGGATCCCCCTTGGTCGTCTTGAGGAACGCCTCGGTCATCCACTCGGTCGTGCCACGATCGAAGCTGCCGAGATTGGTCAACACGTTGCGGAAATAGCCGCCCCGCCCCGCCGTCGCGACGATACCCTTGAGCCCCATGCCCGACAGCACGACGCGCCGGGGTGCCGCGCCGTTGGCGAGCATGCGCACCGTCGTCCGCGCGCCGAGCGAATAGCCGCCAAGATCATAGTCGGTCAGGCCGAGATGCGCGATCAGTGCCAGCCCGTCGCGCATCAGCGCATCGGGCGGATAGGCGGCGGGATCGTGCGGCTTCGCGCTGTCCCCATGGCCGCGCAGGTCGGGCATGATGACGCGAAACCCGCGCGCCGCGATCGCCGCGGCATGGCCGTAGCGCAGCCAGTTGACCTCGACGGTCGAGAAATAGCCGTGGATCAGGACCACCGGCCAGCCCTCCCCCAGCTCGCGCCAGGCGATGCGTTCGCCGTCGAAGCTTGCGAAGAAGTGCGGTTCAGTCGGGGAGCTTGCCAAGTGTCTTCATCCAGCGGTTGACGAGCGGCTTATGCTCATCGGTGCGCTTGCCCGGCAAGCCTGTCGTGTCGAGCCATGCCTCATGGCGGCTCTCGATGCTGAAATGCGACGACGGCTTGAAGCGATAGGGATCGTCGAAACTGCCGATCGTCAGGTCGATGTTCGTGCTGCCCTCGAGATACTGAAAGCTGAGCGGCGTACCGCAGGCGGCACAGAAGCCGCGCCGGGCGAGCGGCGAGGACTGGTGATAGTCCGGCTCGCGCTCCCAGCTGAGGTCGGCCAGCCGGACGTTCTTGAACGCCGCCGCGACGCCGCCGGTGGCGCGCTGGCACATCCGGCAATGGCAGAGATAGGCGTCGTCATCGCGGATCGTCACGGCGTACCGCACGCGCCCGCACTGGCATCCACCGCTCACCCGATCCTCGCTCATGCTATCCTCCACCAAGCACCATCGCCAGGGTGTAGCGCGCCGCGCCGCAGCGGCAGCCGCCTTCGAGATGCCGGGTCATCGCGCCTTCCTCGATCGTGGCACTACCGCGAACACGGCGCCGACGATCGCCATCGCCATGTCCTTCTGCGCGTCCCACGGATCGCCCTGCTGGCCGTTATAGTCGGCGGCCATGTCGGGCGCGACGACCATGGTGAGCAGCCATTCGAAGATCTCGTAGGTCGCGCTGACCATGCCGACGAACAGCAGCGCGTTCCACAGGGCGGCGCGGCGGGTTGCGCCGGCGTGGCGCTCGCTGGCTTCGGCGTAGACGGGCACAGCGAGGATGCCGAACACCAGGTGGACGAGGCGGTCGAACTCGTTGCGCGGCAGCCCGAACGCCTCGCTGATCGTGTGGCCGGTGAGCAGGTGGCTCCACGCGTCATAGGGCACGTTGGAGTAGGTGTAGCGCCCGGCGAGCGTGTGCAGCAGGCAGAAGCCGACCCCCGCCGCGACCGCGCCGTCCGACAGCGGCCAGCGGCGCAGCAGGAACGGCGCGGCGAGCAGCAGCAGCACCGTCGGGACATGCTGCAGCGGCGCGATCCCGGGATAGGGCTGCGCGACGTTGGCGAGCACCACCGCCACCGCCAGCAGCGCCAGCAGGACGCGCTGGCGCGGCGGCAGCGCGCGCCAGGAATCCAACAGTCTCAGGCTGCTTTCTTGAGGTGGCGGCGGCCGAGCAGTTCGGCGATCTGGACGGCGTTGAGCGCGGCGCCCTTGCGGAGGTTGTCGGACACGCACCACAGCGACAGGCCGTTGTCGACGGTCGAATCCTCGCGGACGCGGCTGATGAAGGTGGCATAGTCGCCGACGCATTCGACCGGCGTGACGTATCCGCCGTCCTCATGCTTGTCGACGAGCATGATGCCGGGGGCCTCGCGCAGGATGCGCTTGGCCTGGGCAGCGCTGATCTCGTTCTCGAACTCGATGTTGATCGCCTCGGAGTGGCCGACGAACACCGGCACGCGCACGCAGGTCGCGGTGACCTTGATCCTGGGATCGAGGATCTTCTTGGTCTCGACGACCATCTTCCACTCTTCCTTGGTCGAGCCGTCGTCGAGGAAGCTATCGATGTGCGGGATGACGTTGAAGGCGATCTGCTTGGTGAAGGTCTTGGCCTCGGCGCTGTCGCCGACGAAGATGTTGCGGCTCTGCTCGAACAGTTCGTCCATGCCGGCCTTGCCCGCGCCCGAAACCGATTGATAGGTCGCGACGACAACGCGCTTGATTTTGGCGAAATCGTGCAGCGGCTTCAGCGCGACAACCATCTGTGCGGTCGAGCAATTGGGGTTGGCGATGATGTTCTTGGCACGATAGCCGGCGATCGCCTCGGGGTTCACTTCCGGCACGATCAGCGGCACGTCGGGGTCCATGCGGTACAGCGACGAATTGTCGATCACCGTGCAGCCGGCGGCGGCGAAGCGCGGCGCGTGGATTTTGGTCGCCTCCGAGCCGATCGCGAACAGCGCCATGTCCCAGCCCGTGGGATCGAAATTCTCGATATTCTGGACCTTGAGGGTTTTGCCGGAGTCGCCGAAATCGATCACCTCGCCCTGGCTGCGCGACGAGGCGACAGCGGCGATTTCATCGACGGGAAACTGACGCTCGGCGAGGATGTTGAGCATCTCGCGCCCGACATTGCCCGTCGCGCCGGCGACTACGATCCGGTAACCCATGACTAACTCCGATAACAAACTGCGGGGCGGCCCATAGCGCCACCCCGCCCGTGTGGCCAGAAAGCTTTACTTCGTACCCTTCTGCTTCACCTCGCGATCGAGGAAATTGAGGATCGTCCCCCAGACATGCTCGCTGATGCCGGGGCCGGCGACGCGGTGGGTGTAGCCGGGGTAGAACATCATCTCGAACGGGCGGTCGTGCTTCTGCATCTCGGCGGCGAAGGCGGTCGAGTTTTCGAACACGACATTGTCGTCGGCCATGCCGTGGATGAGCAGCAGCGGATCGGCGATCCTGGTCGCGGCGCCGAGCGCGTCCGACGCGGCATAGGCGGCGGCGTCCTTGTTGGGGTCGCCCATGTAGCGCTCGGTATAATGGGTGTCGTAGAGTTCCCACTTCGTCACCGGCGCGCCGGCGACGCCGGCGGCGTACAGCCCCTGATCGGCCTCGAGCATCTTGAGCGTCATGTAGCCGCCATAGGACCAGCCATAGATCGCGACCTTGCCCGGATCGACGAACGGCTGCGCCTTGATCCATGCCGCGCCGGCACGTTGATCGGCGACCTCGACACCACCCATCGCGCGGTAGATCTGGTCCTCGAACGCCTTGCCGCGATTGTACGAGCCGCGATTGTCGATCTGGAAATAGACCCAGCCCTGCGACACGAGATATTGTGCGAGCGGATTGTGCCAGCCGCGCGTGACCTGCTGCCCGGTGCCCGGGCCGCCATAATGTTCGAAGAAGACGGGGTATTTCTTCCCCGCAACGAGCGGTGGGGTGATCATCGAATAATAGAGCGTGGTGCCGTCGGCGGCCTTGAAGGTGCCGAAGGTCGTCGGCCGGTGCGCCGGGAGATAGGGGTAATAGGGGTGACCGGCGACGACGGCGTTCTCGTTGACCCAGGATAGCCGCGCGCCGGCGGTGTCGGCGAGGTAGGTCTGGGGCGGCTGGGTGGTGCTGGAGCGGGTGACGATGACGCGGCTGGCGGCCTTGTCCATCGTCGCGCCGTTCCACCAGCCGAGCTCGGTCAGCCGCGTGACGGCGCCGGGATGGGCGATGTCGACGCTGTAGAGCTGCTGCGCGAGGACATCGTCCTTGTTGCCGAGGAAATAGACTCTGCCCCTGGCCTGATCGATGCCAACGATGTCGGTGACGACCCATGGCCCGCTGGTCAGCTGGGTCCATTTGCCGTGATTGAAGCGGTAGACATGGCCATAGCCGTCGCGCTCCGAACGCCAGATCAGGCTGCCGTCCTTTTGCGGGAAGACGTCGCTGAGGTTGAGCCAGCTGCGCGGACCGGACTTCTCGGTGAACAGGATATGCGACGCGCCGGTGGCGGGATCTACCGCGAGCATGTCGAGCGTCTTCTGGTCGCGGCTCTCGCGCTGGACGAGCAGGGTCTTGCCGTCGGGCGTCCAGTCGACGCGGGCGAGATAGATGTCGGGGTCGCTCCCGAGATCGACCTTGACCGCGCCCGAGCCGTCGGCGTTCATCACATGCAGTTCGACCAGCACGTTGGGCGTGCCGGCGGCGGGGTAGCGCTGGTCATAGACCTTCGTCCCCTCGGCGCCGATCGCGGCGCGGGTGACGATGCCGACCGGCGCCTCGTCGAAGCGCTCGACCGCGATGCGGGCGTCGTCGGGCGACCACCAGTAACCGGTGCGACGAGCCATTTCTTCCTGAGCGACGAACTCGGCCTCGCCCCAATGGACCGTGCCCGCCCCGCCGCTGGTGACGGGGTGCGCCGCGCCGCCGGCGAGCGGCTGGACGAACAGGTTCTGGTCGCGCACGAAGCTGACATAGCCGCCACGCGGCGAAACGATCGGGTTGAGCTGGCCGCCGGGCTGATTGGTCAGGCGCGTGACATGCGCGCCGAGCATCGGGCCATCGAGCGTGGCGAGATAGAGATCGCCGTCGAGCGGGACGAGCAGCGCCTTGCCGTCGGGCGCCCAGTCATAGCTGACGATGCCCTTTTGGCCGCCGATGCGGGCGCGCTCGCGCTGCATCTTCTCGGCCTCGGACAGTTCGGCGCCGCTGCCGACCTTCTTCGAATCGACCAGCATCCATTCGTGGCCGGTGCGCGTATCGAGCGCCCAGAGATCGAAACGCTCCTTCTCGTCGGGGCGCGGGCGCAGCGAGGTGAGCAAGGTGCCGTCGGGCGAGAGACGAAGCGCGCGCGGTTGCGGGCCGGCGAGATCGGGGCTGGCGAAGACGCGGCGCAGCGTGAGCGGCACGGCGGTGGCATCCGTGGCGGCGGCGGCCGGCGCGGGCGCTGCGCCGGGTGCGGCGGGATCAGCAGCCATGGCGGGGGCGCCGAGGCAGGCGAGCATGGCGCCCGAGAGCAGCCAGGACTTCAACATCATCCATCTCCAGTTCCGATGCGTTTTCGCCCGGCGAGCGCAGGCGCGAGATGCCGGCGCTTATTGCGGCGCGCGGGCGCGGCGTAAAGGGCGGCGGCGTGGGGCGGCTCCCTGTCAGGCGCGCCGCAACACTCCCTGTTACGCTCCCTGATGTGCTCCCTGATCCTCGCTGTTGCTCGCTGTTTTCGGGCAAAGTGACGTTTTGCGCCGTCAGGGCGCACCGCTTCGCGATTTTGTGGTCTGGGCACAGCAGGATGCGCCGCTCCCTGTTCGTCTCAACAGGGAGCGCGGGGCGCCGGAACAGGGAGCGTGCGGCGCCGGAATGATTCAACCGCGGCGCGCGCCGTGGTTTTGATGCGGGTCTCATGATTCGGAGGAAATAATGACCCAGCGTGGAAATGGAATCACGGCGAAGCGCCAGGCCCGGCGCGGCATGTTGCGCGAGGTGCAGGTGGAGCGTGCGATCGAGCCCGGCGCGGACGGCGAGGAGACGGCAGCCGACGCGGCGCCGTGGCGGACCGGCAATTGCCGCCCGCCGATCGCCTATCGCTTCAAGCCGGGGCAATCGGGCAACCCGGCGGGACGGCCGCGGCGCGGCGCGACCGGGGCGCCGGGCGATCGCCTGCCCGGCGCGCACGAGCCGACCAAGGCGATGATCCTGGAAGAGGCCTATCGGCTGGTGACGGTGCGGCGCGGCGACGAGGAGCAGGAAGTGGCGATGAACCGCGCGATCTTCCGCGCGCTGGGCGAGGCGGCAATTGCCGGCAGCCGCGTCGCGCAGCGGCAATGGGTGCGGATCGTGCGCGAGGCGGAGGCCGAACAGCGCCGCGACCAGATCGCGGTGCACAATGCGGTGGTGTGGCCGATGGGTGGGGTCGTTGACGACAATGGCCGGCGCAAAGGGCCGGACTATGCGGACGAGATCATCGTTGATTGGCGAACCAAGGTGGCGGTGGTGAAGGCGGCGCCGGGGGAGCGGGAGGAGGATGGGTGATGGTGTGGGGGGGGCAGTTCATTTGGGCGAATGTTCTGCCGACTGGACGACGGCAATTAGGACATTCCCGACGGTCGCATGCGACATACCGAGCGGCAGCTCTTGCCAGAAGCCAACGTTCAACGTTCGCCTGACTGCTTGTGAGTTTAGACGGACATTGTCGGGATGTGAGATTTTGGCCGCATTGCTCGCGGCGTCGATGCTTCAAGCCTCCTTCTCTTGGGTTTGGGGCCAAGCTCGCGAGTCGATGTTGGTCAGCGGATCAACTGCAAGTTCAAGAATAGAGTTTTGCGAATTGTTGAGCGCCAGCGTGCGCAGTTCACAGCCGAGGAACAACACGATAGGCCTGCGCAATGGCATCGCAGCAGAGTTCCGCGCCCTTCAAGCGCCTACTGGGTGAGGTTGCGGGAGCATCGGCATCGACCTTGGCGCCAATGCTCCTGCCTTATCTGCGCGCGTTCTGGCCGAGCCTGGCGATGGGCAGCGGCGAGCTACGCGAAACATCGGGCGCCGACCTGATCGCTCTCGACGCAGAAGGCCGCGTAGATGTTGTAGTCTGTTGCATCGGTCTGACGGGCTCGACGGGCCTGAAGCCACATCATCTTCCCGCGCTGCTCGACGCCATCGACCGATTTCGCAAGTCGCCGCTGCAATGCCGCGAGTATCTGCTGATCCACAACCTCGACGGACGCAACCGCGAACTTGAGGAGCAAATAACCCGCGAGGCCGAGTTGCTGATTACCAGTGGCAAAGTCCGCGCGGCGCGAACGTGGTATCGCTCCCAGCTCGTTGGCGGGGTGGAAGACAGGCTTCGTGAGCTTATCCGCGAGCGCCTCCACGAACAATCCGAGCTAATGCTGCGTCAAATGAAGACGTTGTTCGGAGTCGGTAGCGGCTTTGTAAAGCATGTCCCAGTCATCGACCAACAGCTTCGCCTGCGTCCTGGCGACGCTCCCATCGTTGAACCCGCTAACCCGGCCGTGAAGGTCGAACCGGTTGCCGACATCCTGGGGGTGCCAGGCGGCCACCAATGGTCGCTCCTCATTGGTCTCTATGGCAGCGGGAAAACCAGCGCGGCGCTCCACGCTGCCGCAGATCGCTCGCATGAGGTGGTCTATGTCCACGCTGGCAGCATCGAACCCAGACGCGGCGAGAACAGCACGAACATTATAATGTCTCGAATCCTCGAGCAGTTGCGGCTGTTCGGAGATCAGGATGACGCGGACCGGACGATCCTTGAGCGTTTGAGTGGACCAATCTTGCGCGGCATTCTATCTTCAGAGGATTCTGCCGACACGCTCATCATCGATGCTCTCGACGAAAATCGAAGCCTCGCGAGCCCAGAAGCAATCACCACGTTTGCGAGCACGCTCGCCGAGTTGCGGTGCAATGTCGTTTTGACGACGCGACAGGAGCATTTCCGCTCGACGTTCGGCAATTTCGACCACCTCTTCGAGGGCCTTTCGTGGCGCGGCGGCGGCAACCGCAACATCAGGCTGCTCGATCTCCAGCCATGGTCGACCACCCAAGTCATGGAATTGCTTTCGGCGGCAATTGTCGAACAGCCGGACTCAGCAGCCTTAGGAGAGTTGCGAAACGAGATAGCGCGCGGAGGCACTGGTGGCTGGGATCTCGAATTCCTGAAGCACCCGTTCTTCCTGCGCATGATCATGGACCTCACTCTCGACGGAGAAGCGCCAAGCGGCCGCCGCGCAGAAATTCTCTTACGCTGGAGCCGCAGAAAACTTGTCCGTGACCTCAGGTCGGCACGGTCAACGCTCATACCGGTGCGTGATCGCGATGCGTTCATCCACGATGTCGAAATATTGATGGAAGCCGTAGCCGGGGAGATGACCGAACTCGACGGCAATGTGGTACAGCTGCTCGACACCTTGCCCTCCTCGCGCATAATCGAGCTGGCCGAAACGGTGTTTGGCGTCCGCAAGCCGGATATCGGCACCGTGCTTTCGGTTTCGCTGCTGGTGCCGGCAGCAGTGCGTTTCAGGCACGTGGTGCCCGTGCGTTTCAGCCACCGCGCTTTCCACGAATTCTACCTCGCCCGAAAGCTCCATGCAGAAAGCCGCGGCGGCGCACTATATCCGGAGACCGTGCAGGCGCTGCTGAATGAGCTCAGCGCGCCGCCCCCCTGATCCTCAACGGGTCGAAACCAAGTGGCTTCGAGTCAGCCATGCGCTGCTCACATCGTCACTTGGTTAGCGCAGCGGCATCCAACTCTGCTGGCCAATTGGACACAAAGGTTCGAACCGCGTCGAGCGTCACTTCCTCGTCGGCGAAATCTTCTTCTTGCTCTTGGAACGGACTGCGGGGCAGCGCCGGAAGTATGGTGAGCGGCCCGCCGCCGAGTGAGCGTGCCAGAGCCCGTGCCGAGGCGATCAGGTCTGCCCACCGCAATATCAGATGAAGCCACCCGGCGGCGATCTCCGACGGTATCGACCGCGCTTCTGAGGCGTCGGCCGGCTGCCCCGCTCGCACAAGCTCGCCTAAGGCACCGCCATCCGCCTTGGTGAACCTGCGTATCTGGTCGACGACGTTGACCAGGAGATCGTATTCGGCCGTTCGGCGGAAGGTACCGGCAGCGGGATCATATTGAAGCAGCAGATCCGAGCTCAATGCCGGCAGCAATGGCGCGGGGTCTGCCTCCGCCCTATCCGCCCTGATGGCGAGCAGAAAAAGTCGCGACCAGCTTTGTTTGTCTAGCCGAATCTTGCTGCCCAAGGCTTCGACCCGCAAACCCAATGTCTCGGCCAACCCCAGGGCCATGAAATATGGGGAATGAGGACCCTCCTTGCCGGTGGCGAGCAGCCCCTGGAGCAACACTTCCAACTGGGCCTCGAGCGCCTTGCGACCCGCGGCCTCGCGCACTGTCAGACCGCTGGTGACAAGCGGATCGATCGCCTGGCGGATTTGGGCAAAGGTGGAGAACGGGTGGATCCAGTTGGCGATCGGAGGCTTACCCTTGCCGCGCGACGCCAGCATGGTCTGCTGGTTACGCGCGACGGCGTCGATAAACGCGATGATCGCCTCGGGGTCATCCATGAACTCGCTCGGATGGTAGGTAAGCTTCTTCTTTGCAGCTGCATCGAGCTTCTTCTCTGCGACAAGCGCAGCACGAAGATCCTTTACGCTTTGCCGGTGGTCCCAGACTTCCTGCCGTACAAAGCATAGGATTTTCATCCGGCCCTGTTCCGCGAGCTTCACTGCCCGTTCGAACTCGGCACGGGTGATGCTGATGCGGTTCGTCTCATCGTGCCAACCGCCACGCCTGCGGCCGATCAGGAGTACGAAGAGGTCCGCGCGCTCAAGCGTATTGAGGCATTCCTCATAGGAATGCTTGTCGAGCGCCTTCGGGAAATCTGGATACTCGGAGGCCAGGACGGTGCAACCCCTCGCCTCCAGATAGTCCTTCATCGCACTTCGCAGGTCACCGAAATCCAAAACGGTCGAGGAGATGAAGATCGTTGGTCGGCTCATTCCTTCGTGATAGCCGAACGGTGGCGCAAAGAAAGAGTTGGCATATCGCAGCGGGTGCGGACGACAATGCCAATCGCTCCGAAAGCTTTGCGCGGCTACATGCTTCGGGTTGGGTGCCGGTACAGCCGAACGAAAAACCGTCTAACGGACACGTCGCTTCAAAGCGGCCGGTGGAAAACTTCACTCAAATTCGGCCTTCTGCAGCCACGACCGAGCGGCCGCTTTCGGGACCGCAGTTGGCAGGGCGGGACGGGCGACAATTAGGGCGCAAAGCCGACCGGCCAGTTTGCGCGACCCAAATGGCGGGTTTCAGCAAAAGCTGACGCTCACATCAACGACGCTGAATGTCTTGAGCTGGTCGAGACCGGCCCAACGCCCCCTCCTCAACACCGCTCCTCCGGCGCAGGCCCAATCCGCGCCTCCGCGATGGTCACTTGGGCGCCGCTCCCACCGCTGGTCCTGAGCTCGACCATCACGCGCGGCTTTCCCGCCAGCGCGCCCTTCGGCAGCGCGAAGCCGAAACGTTTGGCGTCGGCGAGGCCGACGGCGAAGGCCTGTTCGGGGAGATGCCGACCTGGCCGAGTTCGACGGTGCGGCCGCTTTCCATGCGCAGCGACACGATCAGGCTGGCGTGGCCGCCCTGTGGCGGGGTGAAGCCGGTTACCGCGACGACGACCTGCGGCGAGGCCGAAGCCGAACAGCGCCGCAATCTGATCGCTTCCATCAGGCAGGTTCAGGACGCCGTTCGATTACAAATGCTATCGGGGAAGCCGCTTCTGCGAAGCTAGTGGATTGATTTTGACATATGCCCGCGCCCTCGCCCGCGCCGAAAGCGGTAGCAAATATCAGAATCGGACCACTCTCATGATCGCCTGTTCAAGGGCTGAGCGCGCGAAATACTTTCCTGCCTGTTTGGCAGAAATTGGTCGGCCGGGTCTGCGCCCGGGCAGAGTAGGAGGCACGACTTCAAAACGACGGTTGATCATGCTCTGAT
>JBBRSN010000024.1:0-48206 GCA_038245375.1 Sphingomonadales bacterium
AGGGATGATCCCGCTCGTGATCGAAAACCATCCGTACCGCACGCTCGCGGACCTCGGGCGCAAACTTGTTCGTTGTCTTACTCATACAGGCTCCACCTTCTCAGGAGTTGGAGCCTCCGGCAAACCCGGGGCGGTTCAACCCGCTTGCGGGCTGGTGGCGTGACTTTCCCTTTGAAGGTGGCGGAGGATATTCCTCATTTTGCAGGCGATACGGGAGAAACCACAGCGCGTGTTTTGGCCGTCGTTCGACCGTCGCGCCCAATTATGCTAAACAGCAATACATTCTGCGGACGTGATTTGGTCCGCTGGATAGCGGTGTGGCGGGTCGACAAGGCGACCTTGGGAATGGCCGTCTTTAGCAGCAAGAAAATGCCAACCGATGAGACTGACCAGGGCTCTTGCGGCATCTACTACTACGTCCGCTAGCCACCACTTTTCCCCGTTCCGGCGCCGCTGATCGGCGCGGTCCGCCTGAAAGCCGACCGGCAGGTGTCAGCGCGAAAATCTGCCGGGCCGCAGTCGCCCAATAGCAGCCACCCCACGTTCACGTCGTGACCGTACGTTCGCTATTGCTAAACTAATCCAACTATATCGTGCCCAGCGACGTGGTTAAAGAACGGCTGGGGGGAGCGATGCTCATCAATTTCTCGATTGTTACGTGGATGTGCCTGATGATCGCCTCATTCTTGCTCGGATCGGTGTCCCCGTTTTTTAGTGGGTCTCGGACGATCTGGAAGGCTCTCGGACTCTGGGGCCTTGGCCTTGGCGCGGGCAATGCCGCATTTTTCGTGTCGCTGTATATATTGACACTGCAGGGCCAAGAAAGAGCAGCATTACGAGCAGCCGGAAAGCAAGTACCTCTAAATGACATGCCCGGCTTCGGGCAGGCACTCATTGCGTCGTTCGGTTCAGTGTATTTTGCCGCCTTGATAGTGACGATTGGAGTCGTCTTTGCGACCAAGGTGACAAGGCATCGATTAATGCGTGAGATACTTTAGTCGATATTCGACGCTCACATCCAAAAAGCGGTCAGACCGTTATCCACCACTTTTTGCCGTTCCGGCGCCATCGATCTACGCGACTCGCCTGAAAGCCGACCGGCAGGTATCAGGACGAAAAGCTGCCCGGCGGGAGCCGCCCCAGTTTCAGTCACTCGCAGATGTGTTCACCTTGCTCCGAACGTGCCGTTCGTCCAGAATCGGCAGATGGCGAGGAACAGCGGTTACCAAGGCGGTGGAACGGTGGGCGGCAAATTGGGCTGCGCTATCTCTGGAATCGTCGGATTTCCTCTTGTCGGCTGGGCGCTTATCAATGCTTCGATGGGCGATTGCGCGGCTGGAGCAGAGTGCATCGCGGGCTGCATATTGATTCTGGCTGCCGTCGGCATCGCTGGTGTTGTCGGAGTAATTTCGCGACTAGGAATCAACGCCGTCGCTCGGGTGCGGCAAGACCGCTAGCGCCCCATTGGCTGACATCTAATAGGCTTTATACAAAGGGGCTAAATACAAAGGGCCAAGATGCACCTCAATGTCCTCCTAGCCGCTCTGCTCGCTGGCATTCACGGCGGGACTGTGTCGGACTGCTCCATAAACGGAGAATATGGGGAAACTAAGCAGCAAGTGAAATTAGAACAATTGCTATGCCGCTTAACAACCGACGAAAGTTTTTTCTATTTGGGTGTTTGCAAAAAGCCTGAGCGTGGTAGACCTATCGAAAACCTCACCCAACGTATTCACACGCTTCAATCGGATTACAAACGCGTTACAGGACGAGACGTTCAAGGTGACATAATTCTTACGGAAGGAAACGGTTGCGGTCGTAGGGCTTCACTGCATTTCAACAGGATGATCCTTGAAGAAAAGCGGCTTATCGAAGTTGCAGAAGCCCTTATGAGCAAGCTTCCCGCCGCCCATGCGAGCGACCGCTAACCACCACTTTTCCCCGTTCAGCGGTGCAAACAGGGTGCGCCACGCCCGATAGCCGACCGGCGGGTTTCGTCAGGGAGACCGCTGAGGCAGAAGCGCGTCACTAGCGGACCGGCGCCCAAGTGCGGTACCCTTTCGATATGCTCCTGATAATCCTCCCTGTGATGCTGTCGCTCGCTCCACCATCCGGGCAGCAAATGATCGTAGACACCATTTGCAGTGATCCGAAACGGGCACGGGTTCTCGCGAGCGCAATGGTCATTCTGCCGGATGATGACATTGACCGACTCGGCCAGCAGTTCGAGCAGTTGTCCAAGATCATTGGCATGACGACCTGGAGCGTCGGAATGACCTCTGGGAAGGGCGTACGCGAGGCGCTGACCTTAGGGTTACAAAGCCCCAAGGTTAGCGTCGCCATCACCGCTGACTGGAAACCGGGACTGCGTGCAGCAAAGTTGCAAGTAGAACGCACCTGCGTCAACGATGATCTTGAGCCGTGGCCAGAATATTGGTCAGGACTCAAGCGAGAGTTGAAAGGTCGCGGCTACCGTCTCCGTTGACTGCGCGCGGAAGGGCAACCCGCCGGGCATCGTCCGTTTCAGCCGCGAACGGGCAGAGAAGCAAGAAATCCGCCGGCCCGGGGATCACTCGACGTAATGCGGCTCGCCGCGCTCGCGCAGTGCCTCGTAATGGACCAGCGCGGGCGCCTCGCCGAGCGGCACTGGCTCGCCGCCCCGGAACGCCCATTCGCCGCGGTCGCAATCGGCGGCGCGGACATAGCCGTTGATGTAGAGGCGGCGGCGATGCGAGGCGTGATTGATGCCCGAGCCGTGGACGAGATACGGGTTCCACAGCGCGAGATCGCCCGGCGCGAGATCGAGGTCGATCGCGCTGTCGGGATCCAGTCCGGCCGCCTCGAGCACCGCATCGCTCATCGCATTGCCGAGCACCTCCTGCGAGGTGTCGAGTTGCAGCACGCCGTGGCGGTGGCTGCCCGGCACGAAGCGCATGCCGCCCGAGCCGGGATTGTGCGGATCGATCGCCAGCCCGGTCTGGACATAGGAAGTGCCGAGGTTGCGATAGGCCTCGGCCGGGCGGCGGAAACGCGAATCCTGGTGCCAGGCGAAATCGCCGACCGCGCCGGGGGTCTTCCAGTGCAGCTGGTTGATGATCTGCTTCATGTCGCCGCCGAGCAGCGGCGCGAGCAGCGCGGCGAAGCGCGGGTCGAGCCGCACGGCGTTGAGCACCGGCTGGTGATAGGACGGCCATTGCGCCATGCGCACCGCCGGCGCGCCCGATGCATCCGGGCCGACATTGTAGAACAGATTGCCGTGGCGGAAGCTGCGGCCATGCGCCACGCCCTCGGCATGGATCTGGTCGATCGCCGCGCCGATCGTCACGACCTCGTCATGCGAGAAGAAGTCGCGGACGACGGCATAGCCTTCGCGGCGATACTGGTCGATCGCGTCTTCGAACGTCATCTCATGCATCATCGCGCGACCTGTATATGTCCTCGTTGAGTTCGCCCTCGAGCCGCGCCACCGTCGTCGCCACGGCGAGGTTGGCGCTGACGCTCGGCACGGTGCGGGTCATGTCGAGCAGCCGGTCGAACGGCAGCACGAAGCCGACGACGAGCGCGGTCTGTTCGGGCGGGATGCCGACCGCCGACAGGACCGCGGCAAGCATGAAGAGCGAGGCCGACGGCACGGGCGCGGTGCCGAAGGCGGCGAGCGCGCCGGTCAGCAGCACGGTGGCGTAGACCTGCGGCGTCAGCGGCGTGCCGAACGCCTGCAGCGCGAACATCGCGAGCAACCCGACATACATTGCGGTGCCGTCCTTGCCGATGCTCGCGCCGAGCGGCAGCACGGTCGAATAGACCGGGCGATCGATACCGAGATTGTCGCCGGCGACGCGCATCGCGACGGGCAGGGTCGCCGAGCTCGACGCGGTCGAGAAACCGACCGCCAACGCATCGACGATGCCGTGGAAGAAGGGCAGCAACGGCAGGCGCGCGACGAAGCGCAGCAACAGGCTGTGCACGACGACGATCTGGATCAGCGAGCCGAGCATTACCGCCAGCGCGAGCCAGCCGACATGGACGAACACCGCCGCGCCGTTCGCCGCGACGGCATTGGCGATCAGCGCGAAGACGCCGAACGGCGTCGCCTCCATGACGATCGCGACGACCTTGAGCAGCATCGCGGCAGTCGCCTGGAGCAGCGCGGCGAAGGGCCTGGCCGGCTCCCCCGCGACGACGGTGCCGACGCCGAGCAGGATCGCGACGAAGATCAGCGCGAGCATGTCGCCCTTGGCCAGCGCATCGACGATATTGAGCGGGATGATGCCGATCAACTGCTCATAGGGCGTGACCGGCACCCCGAGCGGATGCGGCGCGGCGGTGCCGAGCGGGGCGCCGATGCCGGGCTGGAGCAGCACCGCGACGATCATGCCGACCGACACCGCGATCGCCGTGGTCAGCGCGAACAGACCGATGGTACGCCCGCCGAGCCCGCCGAGCCGCTTGGGATCACCCAGCGTGGTGATGCCCGAGGCGATCGTCACCAGCACGATCGGCGCGACCAGCATGCGGATCGCGCGGACGAACAGATCGCCCATGAACGCGACCGCCGGGGTCGCGGAGGGCCAGACGAGGGCGAAGACAAGGCCGAGCACGAGCGCGCCGAGCACGCGTTGCCACAGCGGGATGGCGAACCAGCGGCGCATCAGTTGCGCTGCCCTCCCATCGTCATGCCGGACTTGTTCCGGCATCCACCGTGCCACCAACCCACAGGCGAGTTGTCATGCGGCGCCGTGGACCCCGGAACAAGTCCGGGGTGACGGCTTGGTTGGGGATCGGTCACGAACAACGGCCCGGCGTCGGCGTATGTGGTAATGCGCGGCCGGCGGCGCGGCCGGTGAGCTTGCCCTTGTCGACCGCGAGCACGCCGTTGACGAGCACGGTGCGCACGCCAGACGCGTACAAGGTCGGCGCCTCATAGGTGGCGCGCGACGCGTAGCTCTTCGGATCGAACACCACGACATCGGCAAAGGCGCCGGTCCGCAGATGGCCGCGGCCGGCGAGATGGAACCAGTCGGCGGTGAGCGACGAACTGCGTTCGATGAACTCGCGCAAAGTGAGGACATGGTCGGCGACGACATATTTGGCGTATTTGCGCGCGAAGGTGCCGTAGACGCGCGGATGGCCGGGCGAGGCGTCGGAATCGGTCATCACCCAGGGCTGGCGCATGAAGTCCGCGATATCGGCCTCGCTCTGGTTGAACGACACCACGCCGGGATCGGCGATGCGGATCACCGCGATCGCCGCCGCGACCGGATCGACGCCCATCTTCTTTGCCACCGCACCGAGCCGCTGGTTGCGATAGGTGCCCTCGACGATCAGCAGCGAGCCGGCACCGCCGCGTTTCCGCATATTCTCGACGATGTCGCTGCGCAGCTTCGCCGCGAGGCTCGGATCGTCGAAGCGCTTGAGCAAGGCCGCGCGGCCACCATCCTGCGCCCAGAGCGGGATCAGCGAGGCGACAAGGCTCGTGCCGCTGGCCGACCAGGGATATTGGCTGGCGGTGATGTCGAGCCCGGCGGCACGCGCCGCGTCGATCCGCGCGATGACTTCCGGCGCCTTGCCCTGCACGTCGACGCCGAGCGCCTTGATGTGCGAGATATGCACCGGAATATGTGCGTCACGCGCGATCTGGATCGCCTCGTCGATCGCGGCGAGGAGACCGACGGTGTAGCTCGATTCGTCGCGGATATGGCTGTCATAATAGCCGCCGAAGCGCGCCGCCTCGGCCGACAGTGCGACAACCTCGCCGGTCTTCGAGAAGCTTTGCGGCGCGTAGAACAGGCCGGTCGAGAGGCCGAGCGCGCCCTGGCACATCGCGCGCGCGACGAGTGTCTTCATCCGCGCCAGTTCCGCCGGCGTGGGATCGCGCCGCGCTTCGCCGACCACCGCCGAGCGGATCGAACCGAAGCCGGTATAGGTCGCGTAGTTGATACCGACCGGCCTGGTCCGCGCGCTGCCCAGCACCGTGCCGACATCGATCGCGCCGCCGCCGTCATTGCCGACAAAGGCGGTGGTCACGCCCTGCAGCAGGAACATCGGGATCAGCCTGCGCTGCGGGTCCGGCGACACGAGATCATCGCCCATATGCGTATGCGGGTCGATGAAGCCCGGCGCGACGATCATGCCGTGCGCGTCGATCGTCCGCGTTGCTGCCACTGCGAGATGCGGGCCGACCGTGACGATATGATCGCCGACGATCGCGACATCGCCGGTGAAGGGCGCGTCCGCGCCGGTGAACACCGTGCCGCCGCTGATCAGCAGGTCGACATGCCGCGGTGCGGCACTGGCGCCGAGCGTGAGGCCGGCGACCGCCGTCGCGGCCAGCATTCGCGCGATCACTCGCATGGCGTTCCCCAAAATCCTGCCGCCGGCGGAAGCAGATAGCCGTGCTCGTCGCGCACGCCGCCGGGATAGTCCTCCTTCAGCCAGATCGGACCGTCAAGGTCGACAAAGTCGCTGATCCGCGCAACGTGCAGCGCGGGGGCGATCGACAGCGAGGAGCTGACCATGCAGCCGGTCATCAGCCCGAGCCCGCGTTCGCGCGCGGCATGCGCCAGTTCGAGCGCGGCGGTGAGTCCGCCGGCCTTGTCGAGCTTGACGTTGACCATCTGATAACGCCGCGCGATCCGCGGCAGGTCGGCCGCGACATGGATCGATTCATCGGCGCAGATCGGCACGAGCGGGGTGAAATGTTCGAGCCAGGCATCGTCATGCGCCGGCACGGGCTGTTCGAGCAGCGCGACCCGCGCTTCGACCAGTACCTGCTGCAGCGCGATGACCAGCGCCTGATTCCAGCTTTCGTTGGGATCGATGATCAGCGCGGCGGCGGGGGCGGCAGCGCGCACCGCACGGATCCGCACGGCCGGATCAACCGCGTCGACCTTGACCTTGATTACCGGCGCGTCGGCGATCTCGGCCGCCGCCGCCGCCATCGCCTCGGGCGTGTCGATCACCACGGTGAGCGCGCTCGCCAGTCGCGCCGGCGCCGGCGCGCCGATCATCGTCGCGACGTCGCTGCCGGCAAGCCGCGCCTCGAGATCCCATAGCGCGCAGTCGAGCGCGTTGCGCGCCGCGCCCGGCGGAAGAAAGCGCGCCAGCGCGTTGCGGTCGGCGCCGGCCTCGATCGCCGGGCGCAACGCCTCGATCGCCTTGATGGCGCTGTCGATACTCTCGTCATAGCGGGCATAGGGCACGCCCTCGCCGCGCCCCGTCACGCCGCCCTCGCCCAGCGTCACCGTGATCACGTCGGCGGCGATCTTCTCACCGCGCGCGATCCGGAACGGGCGGGTCAGCGCGAAGCGATCGTGCCGGACGCTGAGGGTTCGCAGCATAGCAGCTCATCGAGAATGGCATCGACGCCGAAGGCGATCGGGTCGGTACAGGGCAGCCCGGTCTGCGCCTCGATCTGGGCGCAGAGCTGACGCGCGGCATGCGGCTCCATGCCGGAGGCGTTGAGACAGATGCCGACCGCGCGGACGCCGGGGCTGGTCAGGCGCGCGACCTGGAGGTTGGCGGCTAGGCACTCGGAAAGGCCGGGCAGCATGCGGCCGGGGATGCCACGCATATGCTCGCGCGCCGGGTCGTGGCACATCACCAGCGCCTCGGGCTGCGCGCCGTGGAGCAGGCCCGTCGAGACACCGGCAAAGCTCGGGTGGTACAACGACCCCTGCCCTTCGATCACGTCCCAGCCATTGTCGCTGCGCGCCGGGGCAAGCTGCTCGATCGCGCCGGAAATGAAATCGGCGACCACGGCATCCACGGGCACGCCACCGCCGGCGATGAGGATGCCGGTCTGCCCGGTGGCGCGGAAATCGGCGACGATGCCGCGCGCGCGCAGCCCCTCGACCAGCGCCAGCGAGGCGTACATCTTGCCCACGGAGCAATCGGTGCCGACGGTCAGAAGGCGGTGCCCGCTACGGGCATAACCGGTGCCGATCGGCAGATCGGCCGGCGGATCGCGCACGTCGAACAGCTGCAGCCCGTGCAGCTGCGCGAGCGCAAGCAGGCGCGGTACGTCGCGCAGCCGCTGGTGAAGGCCGGCCGCGACGTTCATCCCCGCCTCGAGCGCGGCGGCGGCGTCGCCGACCAGCGCGGCACCCATTGTGCCGCCCGAATTGGCGATGCCGAGCACCAGCGTCTTCGCGCCCGCCGCCGCCGCTTCGGCGAAGGTCAGGCGCGGCAGGCCGAGCGTCAGCGGGCAATCGTCATGGCGGAATTCGCCGACGCAATCGTCCGGGCGAAAGGTCGCAAGCCCGCGCGACGTCTTGATGCCGACGAAATCGGTGCTGCTACCGAGGTAGAGAAGGTAAGGCGCGGGGATCATTGGCGCGACACTAGGCGCGCGCCGTGACGCCCGCGCATAGTCAGTGCGGGCGCGGCTATAGCCTCGCTTTATGGCGTCACGGCGCGTCGATCACCGTGGCGAGCGTCTTGAGGAACTCGGTCGCGAGCGCGGTCGGCGGGCGGTTGAGCAGGAACATCGCATGGACGTCGAAGGTGATCTGCGGTTTCAGGGGCCGCATCGCCATGCCCGGGACGAGCGCGGCCTGGGCGGTGAAGCTGTCGACCACGGTGAAGCCGACGCCCTGCCGCACCAGCGTTGCCGCGATATGGAAGGTGCGCGCCGTCACCACCTCGTCGAGTTCGAGGTCGACACGATCGATTTCCTTTGTGAACAGCTGGCCGATCGGTCCGCTGCCGGCGACGGTGATGAAGCGCTGGCCGCGCAGGCACTCGAGTTCGACGCGCGGCGGTGCATCGGGCATGTCCTGCTCGCGGTACAGCATGACCAGTTCGCCCTCGCCGAGCCAGCGATGGCCGAGTGGCGCGGCCGGCGGCACCTCATAGGCGATCGCGACATCGGTCTCGCGCTCGTAGAGCTTGCGCAGCAGATCGTCGTGGTGGACGGTCTGGAGGTCGAACTTGACGTTCTGGTGGGTGCGCAGGAAGCGCGACACCGCGGTCGGCAGCGCGTCGAGCGCCAGCGAGGGCAGCGCCGACAGGCGTAGCGTGCCGCCGGTGCCGCGCCGCAGGTTCCGTCCCGCCTCACGCAGCGCATAGACGCGGTCCTGGATCTCGCGGACTTCGGTGAACAGGATATGCGCGTCCTCGGTCGGCACCAGCCGGCCGGCGGTACGCTCGAACAGCGGGAAGCCGAGCAAGGATTCGGCATGGCGCAGCGTCTTCGAGACCGAGGGCTGCGAGATGTTGAGCGCGCGCGCCGCGCCGCTGACCGATCCGTTGACATAGACCGAATGGAAGATCTCGATATGGCGCAGGTTCATGGCGTGCCTCTGGCGAGCATTTCTTCGGCCGGGGTGTAGGCCGAGTCGGCCGAACGCGGCGCCGCCGGCACGTCGGTGGCGAAATAGGCGACGCCGGTGCCGCGCGCACGATCGATCCACAGCCCCGACCGGAGGCCATAGGCTTCGCCGGCATGCCCGATGCGGCGGCGGCCGTCGCCGAACGGATCGTCGCGACAGCCCGCGGCCCTGGTCGCGAGGAAGGTCACCGCCAGCCCATAGCTGCAGGTAAAGCCATCATCGGTCTCGCCATTGCCCCCTGCCCCGCCATCGCCGTTGAAGGTCCATAGCGGTGTTTCGAGCAGCGCGACCGATTTCGGCGTGAGCAACCGGACGCCATCGAGCGCGCCATTGCCGAGCAGCAGGCGGCCGATCTTCGCCAGGTCGCGCATCGAGATGCGCAAGCCGCCTTGCGGCGCGAAGATCGCGCCATTCACGCCGGCCTGCCAGCGCGTCAGGTCGCAGCTGCCGTCAGTGGCGGGGGTTACCGGACATGCCGGCATCGCACCCTTGTTGTCGTCGCGCACGGCGACATTGTCACGGTACAGCACCACCGCACGCGCCGCCGTCGCCGGCGAGCAGATCGCCCAGTTGTAGCAGGCGTCGAGCTTGAGCGGGCCAAGCACGAGGCGCTGCATCAGCCGGTCGAAACGCTCGCCGGTGGCACGCTCCATCACCGCGGCGATCACCGGGAAATTGAAGTTGGTGTAGTGGAACCAGCCACCGGGAGCGTGCTCGGCGTCCCACGCCCTGGGGTCGGCGAGCACGCGGCGCATGTCGGCATCGAGCGGCAGGACATAGTCGATGCGGTCGGTAAGGCTCGAACGGTGCGACATCAGCAGGCGCAAGGTGATCGGCGTATCGGGAAAGGCCGGATTACGCAGCGACCAGCCGAGCTGGGTCGAGACATCGGCATCGAGATCGAGCCGGTGCTGCTCGACCAGCCGCATCACCGCGATCGCGACGACGAGTTTCGAGATCGACGCGACGCGGACCGGATCGTCAGCGCTGACCTTGCGTTGCGCGGCGAGATCAGCCCATCCGGTAGCGCGGGCAGATGTCTCGTGATGACGATCGAAGGTGACACGAACGCTCGCAACGGGTTGCGCGACGGCGGCGAGGGCGAGGAGTGGAAGCAACATCGCTATAACCTAGCGCCTCGGCGCCACGCCGTACAATGCCCGGCGGCTCTACCCGACCGCACAGATTTTCCTTGCCAAGCGATCGGGAAACCGGTCGCTTGGGCGACGCGAACAGGGAGGGCAAATGTCGCAGGCTACACGAATTTTGCTGGCGCTGGTCGCCGGGTTGCTGGTCGGTATCGCCGCGCGGGCCTTCGCACCCGGTGCGGCGATCGACGCAATCGCCTGGGTGCAGCCAGTCGGCCACGCCTGGCTGCACGGGCTGCAGATGGTGATCGTGCCCTTGATCATCGGCTTGCTGGTGACCGGAATCGGCGCGGCAGCCAATGCCGCCCGTGCCGGGCGTATCGCGCTGCGATCAGTGCTGAGCTTCGTTGCGATCCTGTGGACGACGACGATCATGTCGGCGCTGGTCATGCCGGTGCTGCTCGATCTGTGGCCGCTATCCGCTTCGCTATCGCATGACCTGCGCCAGGCGCTGACCGGAGCGACGCCGGTCGGCACGGTGCCGACGCTGGGTGATTTCTTCGACAAAATCGTGCCATCGAATGTGGTGGCGGCGGCGGCGAGTGACGCGTTCCTGCCGCTGACGATCTTCAGTCTCGCGCTCGCCTTCGCCATCACCCAGCTCGAACCCGCGCCGCGCAAGCAGCTGACCGACCTGTTCCAGGCGTTCACCGACGCGATGCTGGTAATCATCGGCTGGGTGCTCAAGCTGGCGCCGATCGGCGTTTTCGCGCTGGCTTACGGCGTCGGTGCGCAAACCGGGGTCGGCGCGGTCGCCGCGCTGGTGCATTACATCGTGATGGTCTCGTCGATCGGCTTCATCGTCCTGCTCTCGGCCTATCCGCTGGCGATGATCGCCGGTCGCGTATCGCTGTTCCGCTTCGCCCGCGCGGTCGCGCCGGCGCAGGCGGTGGCGATCAGTACGCAATCGTCGCTCGCGACGCTGCCGGCAATGCTGCTGGCTTCCGAGGAACTCGGTACCTCGGAAGCCACCGCCGGCATCGTGTTGCCGATCGCGGTGGCGATCTTCCGCGCGACCAGCCCGGCGATGAACCTCGCCGTCGCGCTGTACATCGCGCACTGGCTTGGCGTGCCGATCGGCCCGGGGGCGATGTTCTTCGGCGTCGTCACTGCGGCGATCACCACGATGGGCTCGATCAGCCTGCCGGGCACGATCAGCTACATTGCCTCGGTGGCGCCGGTCGCACTGGCGATGCACGTGCCGATCGAGGCGCTCGGCCTGCTGATCGCGGTCGAGACGATCCCCGACCTGTTCCGCACGGTCGGCAATGTCACGATGGATGTGGCGGTGACGATCGGCGTGGCGCGGCGATCGCGGCGCGACATCGATTCGGCCGAAATGCCAGCCTGACGACGGCGCGGCGCATGATCGCCGCGGCGTCGTCATGGTGACGGCGCGGCGACGATCGGTCGATCTGGAATATTGGTGCGCCCGGAACGATTCGAACGTCCGACCCTCAGATTCGTAGTCTGATGCTCTATCCAGCTGAGCTACGGGCGCTTGGGAAGTGGGTCCATAGAGGCGACATTCGACGGGCGCAAGTGCGTTGCTTGTATCTTCTGCACTCAATAGACGGTGGCGCGATGAAACAGCTTTTCCCCCTTGCCGGCCTGGCGCTGCTGATCGGCGGCTGCGCGACGCCGGACACGTCGCGCTATCCCTCGCTGCTGCCGCGCCCGATCGAATCGCGCAGCGACCTGGAGCCGGTGGTACCACCCCCGACATTGGCCCAGCCCGATCCGGCGACCGAGGCCCGGCTCGCGGCATTCCGCACCACGCTGGCCGATACCGAAAAAGCGTTCGCCCCCGCCGCCGATCGTACCGAGGCCGCGGCCCGTCTCGCGCAGGGCGATGCGGTCGGCGGTGAAAAATGGATCGCCGCGCAGGTCATGCTTGCCGAGCTTGACGGATACCGCGCCACGCTGTCGGGAACGGTCACCGATATCGAGCAGCTGGCGATCGATCGTGCGGCCGCGGCGGAGCCGGATTATCCCGGGCTGGCAGCGTTGCGCGACGCGGTGCAGGCCGGGCTCGATGCGGAAACGGCGCGTATCGATGCGATCCAGGCGATGTTGCCCGCCGCCTGAACGACGCGCGGAAGCGCACCGTCTGCCTCAGTGCAGCGCCTTGATCAGCGGCAGGATCGTGGAATAATCGTCCGTCCACGGCGTAAAGTCGGGATAGTGCCGCAGCGGTCGCCACGTCGCGTCGCGCCCACGCAGCGCGGCAAGCTTGGCAGGATCGCGCGACAGCGCAACCCATAAGGAGCGGGTCGCCGCGGCGCCTTCGCCCGGTCGCGGCTGGTAGAGCAACTGCATCGCATGCCATCTTCCGCCCTCCGCCGCGGACGCGACGACGGGTTCGAGGTCGAGAAAGCGGTTGGAGATGTGGACGAGCAGCAACCCGTCCGGCGCGAGCACACGGGCGTAACCGGCAAAGGCCTCGCGCGTCATCAAATGCATCGGGACGGAGTCTGAGGAAAAGGCATCGAGCGCGAGCAGGTCGAATTGCGCCGGCGGCGACGCGGCGAGACTGATTCGTGCGTCGCCGAGCACGATATGTGCGTCGGGCAGGCAATCGCGCAGGAAACGGAATTGCCCGGTGTCGCGCGCGATTCGCACGATCGCCGGGTCGATCTCGTAGAAAAGCCAGTGCTGTCCGGGCTGCGCGTAACAAGCCAGCGTGCCTGCGCCGAGCCCAACCACCGCGACGCGCGCATTGGGTCCGTACAGCGCCGGCAGCGCCTGCATCGCGCGGCCGATCCCGGCGCCGCGAACATAATAGACCGTCGGCTCGCGCTCGCGCGCCGGCGTGCCGAACAACTCGGTGCCATGTGCGGTGGTGCCATGGGCAAGCTGTCGGACATGGGCGTCGCCCAGCACGGTGTAGACGCCGAAATAGCTTCGGGTACGCGTGCCGGGCTCGATCGACAGCACCAGCGAGCGGTACCCACCAAAGGCGACGAGCGCGCCGATCAACGCGATACCATAGGCCGGACTATAGCCGATCGTAGCGAGACCGAGCGGCACCACCACCGCCAGTACCAGCAACTGCACCGCGCCGGGCCGTTCGGCGCCAGCGCCGGGCAGATTGACGACGACGAGGATCAGCAGCGCGACGAGCAGCGCGGTCGCGAGGATGAGCGCCGATCGCCGATCCGGGTCGCGTGACCAGAGCCGCTCGCTCCAGCGCAGCATGAAGCGGCGCGGCATCAGCATCCCCGCAGCGAGCAGCAGGATGGGATATTCCCAGGTCCAGTTGAACAGGAGCGGCGCGACGAGCGCGGCAAACACGCCGCCCAGCACGCCGCCGACCGACATTGCGAGGTAGAAACCCGTCAGCCGATCGCTCGCCGGTCGCAGCCGGTACATCTCGCTGTGCAGCGTGACCGAGACGAGAAACAACAGACCTAGCGCGAGGACGGCATCGAAATAGGGCCAACCCGGGCCGCTGCCGACCAGCAGCCCGCCGATCAGCAACAGCGCCAGCGGGGCGATGCGTGCGATCACATCCGCCGTGCGACGATGGGCGGCGAAAGCGATTGAGAAACTCAGCAGATAAAGCCCGAGCGGCAGCACCCAGAGCAGCGGCATCGCGACGATATCGGTGGTGATATAGGTCGAGGTGGCCAGCATCAGCCCCGACGGCACGAGCGCGAGGACGATCCAGCGCGCGACCATCGACGGCGCGGCGCGCGGGCTGGTTGCAGCAGTGGCGGCAGCGCCCGCGGCACCGCGCGGCAAGCGCCACGCACAGGCCGCGACGAGCAGCGCCACCGCACCGTAGCCGATGCTCCACAACCAGCGTTGGCCGGCGAGCGCCAACCCCGGTTCGACCAGCAGCGGATAGGCGATCAGCCCGGCGAAGCTGCCGATATTCGAGGCGGCGTAAAGCGGGTACGGATCGGCCTCCGGCGCGGCAAAGCTGAACCAGCGCTGCAGCAGCGGTGCCTGGGCGGAAATGGCGAAGAACAGCGGGCCGATCGACAGGCACAGCAACCATGGCACCCACAAGGCCGGCTCGGCATCGGCCGGCAGGTTCGCTGCGACGAGCCCGATCGGCAACCATAAAGCGGCCATGACGAGGACGACGAGATGGGTTGCCGCCTGCGCACGCGGCGAAAGCTTGCCGAGCCAATGGGCATAGCCGTAGCCGGCGAGCAGCAGGGCTTGGTAGACCAGCATCGCCGAGTTCCACACCGCCGGCGCGCCACCGAGCCGCGGCAGCGCCATCCGCGCGATCATCGGCTGGACGAGGAAGAGCAGGAACGAACTGGCCAGCACCGCCGCGACGAACAACGGCCTTGCCCCCCGCATACGAATCATGCCGGGCGATCGATCCGGTAGAGAATATGCGGGTTGAGCGGCGGCGCGGCGAGCGGATGGTCGAAATCGCCATCGACGATGCGCGTCATGCCGATCCGCTCCATCAGGCCCCAGCTCGCGGTGTTGGCCTGGACGGTGATCGCCGAGATGCGCGGCGCTGCGGTGTTCGCCCAGCCCCATGTCAGGTTCGCCAGCGCCGCCTCGCGTGCATAGCCCTGCCCCCAATAGGCATGGCCGAACCGCCAGCCGATTTCGATATCCCGTTCGATCGGCGTGTTGGCCGCGCCCGGCTTGATGCCGCAAAAGCCGAGCAATGCCCCATCGGCGCGGCGCTCGACCGCCCAGAAGCAATAACCGAGGCTGGCAAGAAAGCCGTTTTGCCGGTCGAGCGCGGCGGCGCTCTGTTCACGGCTTTCGGGTGGTCCGAGATAGCGCATCACTTCGGGGTCGCGACAGATCGCGTTGAACGGCTCGATGTCCGCCGCCCGCCACCCGCGCAGGATCAAGCGTTCGGTGTCGATCACGGTCGCGCGATCCGATAGGTTACGGTGTCACGCAGCGGATCGCCCGGCGCGAATAGCGGGTGGGCGAAATCGAGTTGCGGCATATGCGTCATGCCGAGGCGCAGCATCAGCCCGCGACTCTTCGCATTTTGCCGCGAGGTGATCGCGACGATCGCCGCGTCGTCGCGGTTCTGCCACGCCCATGCCATGCTGGCTGCCGCGGCCTCGCTGGCGAAACCCTGCTTCCAATATGGCACGGCGAGCATCCAGCCGATTTCGAGCGCGCCCGCGATCGGCGTGTCGGGAGCACCGGGCTTGAGCCCGCAAAAACCCATTACCGCACCATCGGCGCGATCCTCGACCACCCAGAAACCGAGACCCCGGGGATGATAGGAAGCATGCTTGGCCAGTGCGGCGTCGCTGTCCGCCGCCGACTTGACCGGCCCAAGATCGGCCATCACGCGCGGATCGGCCCACATCGCGTGCAGCGCCGCGCGATCCGCCGGCGTGTCGCGGCGCAGGATCAGCCGGTCGGTCTCGATCATCCGCCGAGCAGCCTCGCCGCGTGCAGCGCATGATAGCTCAGCACGCCCGAACAGCCGGCGCGCTTGAACGCCATCAGCGTTTCCAGCACCATCGCGTCGCGCTCGGCCGCGCCGGCCGCGACTGCGGCCTCGATCATCGCATATTCGCCCGACACCTGATAGGCGAACACCGGCACCTGGAACTCCGACTTCACGCGTACGATGATGTCGAGATACGGCAGACCCGGCTTGACCATCACGCTGTCGGCGCCCTCGGCCAGGTCGAGCGCGACCTCGCGCAGCGCTTCCTCGGCGTTGGCCGAGTCCATTTGATACGTCTTCTTGTCGCCCTTGAGCAGCCCGCGCGAGCCGACTGCGTCGCGGAACGGGCCGTAAAAGGCGCTGGCGTACTTGGCGGCGTAGGACATGATCTGGACGTTGACGTGCCCGGCGCCTTCCAGCGCATCGCGGATCAGCCCGACGCGCCCGTCCATCATGTCGGACGGCGCGATAATGTCGGCGCCGGCGGCGGCCTGGTTGAGCGCCTGACTGACCAGCACCTCGGCGGTGCTGTCGTTCAGCACATAGCCCTGCGCATCGAGCAACCCGTCATGGCCATGCGCGGTATAGGGATCGAGCGCGACATCGGTCAGCACGCCGACTTCGGGCACGCCGTCCTTGAGCGCCCTGATCGCGCGACACATCAGATTGTCGGGATTGAGTGCCTCCTCGCCGCCGTTGCTGCGCAGGCCGGGCGGGGTGTTGGGAAACAGCGCGATGCAGGCGATGCCCGCGTCGCGCGCTTCCTTCGCGCGCGCGACGATGCCGTCGACCGACCAGCGCGACACGCCCGGCAAGCTGGCGATCGGTTCCTCGACCCCCTGCCCCTCGGCGATGAACAGCGGCCAGATCAGGTCGGCGGGGGTCAGCACGGTTTCGGCGTGGAGCCGGCGGCTCCAGGCGGTGGCACGGGTGCGACGCAGGCGGAGCGCGGGATAGTGACTCATGCCGCGATCAATGCTCGTTTAGCCGCTCGGCTGCAAGCGCCCGGCGGGTTCGCCGGTGGCATGGGCGTGCTCGTGACCCTCGTCAGGATCGGGCGGCACGATGAGGACCTGGCTGCGCCAGTTGCCCCGAAGATAGAATAACACAGCGAGGCCGAGCGACACCGCCGAACCGATCGGGAACGCCCACCACAAGGCGTCCGGCCCGATCACCGACTGGCCCGTCAGGGCGATGCCGATTCGCACCGGATAGAGCGCGATGATCAGGATGATGAGCGGCGCGAGCGTCGAGCCGTTGGCGCGGACGGTCGAGAACAGCACCATCGTTGCGCCGAACATCACGAAGGTCCAGCTGGCAATCAGCTGGATGTGCCGCGCGATCGGGATCGCGGGGCTGTCGCTGCCGACGAACAGGGTCATCACCGGGCGGTCGAACAGGATGATCGCGCCGATCACGACCAAGGTGATGATCGTGTTGTAGAGGATGCCGGCGCGGGTGATCGCATCGACGCGGTCCCAGCGGCCCGCCCCGATATTCTGCGCCGCCATCGAACTGACCGCGACCCCGATCGCCATCGCCGGCATCTGGATATAGGTCCATAGTTGCTGCGATACGGCGTAGGCGGCAGCGGTTTCGACGCCGAGCCGGTTGACCAGCCCGACCATCGTCAGCCCGGCGGTCGACATGACGAGCATCTGCGCGCCCATCGGCAGGCCCTTGGCCACGATCGTGCGCACCAGCGCCGCCCCGGGGACCAGCCATTTGAATTCATGCCCACGCAGCCTGATCGGCAGATCGCGGGCATAGACATAGATAACGAGCCCGAGCGTCGAGACCGTCGCCGCCAGCAAGGTCGCGGTCGCCGAGCCGGCGATGCCCATGCGCGGGAACGGGCCCAGCCCCTCGATCAGCAACGGGTTCATCGTGCTGTCGATGATCACGCTCAAAACCATGAACCACATCGGCGTGATCGAATCACCGGCGCCACGGAGACCCATCTGAATCAGCAAGCCGAGCATCGACAGCGGCAGGCCCAGAAAGATAACGCGCAGATAGATCAGCGCCAGCGCCTGGGCGTCGCCCGGCGTGGCGAGCAGTCGGAGAATATTGGGCGCGAAGATCCAGCCGAGGATCGAGATCAGCACCGCGCCGCCGACCACCATGCCGATCGCCGAGCCGAAGGCGCGCCGCGCACCCTCGATGTCGCGCCGGCCGATCGACTGGCCGACCAGGATCGTCGCCGCCATGCCGAAGCCGAACACCGCGCTGAACATCAGGAACATGATGATATTGGCGTTGGAGGTCGCGGCCAGCGCCCCCTCGCCCAGGAAACGCCCGACCCAGATCGAGTTGATCGAGCCGTTGAGCGACTGGAGAATATTGGACGCCAGTGTCGGCAGGGCAAAGGTCAGCAGCGTCGCGCCGATCGGCCCGACGGTCAGGTCACGTTGCCCGGCGCGGCCCGCCATCAGCCGAGCCGAGTCAGCGCCGCCGCCAGCCGCTCGGCCTCGGCGGCCTTTTCGGCATGGTCGGCGCGCGCCTTGTCGACTGCCTCGGGCTTGGCACGTTCGACGAAACTCGGATTGCCCAACCGGCCGGCGAGACCGTCGCGCTCCTTCTCTGCAGCGGCGATTGCCTTGGTCAGGCGGCTGCGCTCGGCGTCGAGGTCGATCACCCCGGAAAGCGCCAAGGTGTAGGTCGCCTCGTCGACGACGACCTGCGCCTCGCCACCGGTCGCATCACCCAGTTCGATGCGGGCGAGCCGGCCAAGCGCGGCGGCATGTTTGGCGAGTCGCGCCAGCGTCACATCGCTGGCGTCGCGCACCGCGAAGGGAAGACGCGCGCCCGGCGGCACATTGAGTTCGGTCCGCGCGGTGCGCACTTCGCTGACCAACCGGATCAGCCAATCGATCTCCTTGCTTGCCGCCGGATCGATCGCCCGTGCATCGGTGATCGGCCATTTTGCGACAATGAGATCATTCGCGCGCGGGTGGGCGGGATCGGCGAGCGCGTGCCACAGTTCTTCCGTAATGAACGGCATGAACGGGTGGAGCAGCACGAGAATCTGGTCGAGCACCCAGCCGGCGACGACCTTGCTCTCGTCGTCGATCGACCCGCGTTCCTCGCCGCTGAATGCCGGCTTGATCAGTTCGAGATACCAGTCGCAGAAGCGGCTCCAGACGAACTGGTAGATCGCGTTGGCAGCACCGTCGAACCGGTAGTCGGCGAGCGCGATATCGACCGCCTGGACCGTCGCGATCGTCTCGGCGATGATCCATTTGTTGACCGCGAGCGTCGCCTCGGGCGCTTCGAGCCGGTCGCTCGCACCGATTCCGTTCGACTGGCAGAAGCGCGCTGCGTTCCACAGCTTGGTGGCGAAGTTGCGATAGCCCTCGACGCGCTTCTCATCCATCTTGATGTCGCGGCCCTGGCTTTCCATCGCCGCCATGAAGAAGCGCAGCGCGTCTGCGCCGTAGCGGTCGATCAGCCCGAGTGGATCAACCGTATTGCCCTTCGACTTTGACATCTTGGCGCCATCGGCGGCGCGCACCAAGCCGTGGAGGTAGAGCGTGCGGAATGGCACGTCCTTCATGAAGTGCATGCCCTGCATCATCATCCGCGCGTCCCAGAAGAACAGGATGTCGAAGCCGGAGATCAGCACGTCATTGGGGTAACGACCGTGGAGCGTCGGGTCGGTGTCGTCGGGCCAGCCCATCGTGCCGAACGGCCAGAGCGCGGAGGAGAACCAGGTGTCGAGGACGTCGCTGTCTTGCGTCAGGACGACGCCCTCCCCAGCCTGCGCTTGCGCGCCGGCTTCGTCCTCGGCGACGAAGATGCGGCCATCCTCGGCATACCAGGCCGGGATGCGATGGCCCCACCACAGCTGACGCGACACGCACCAGGGCTGGATATTCTCCATCCAGTTGAAGAAGGTCTTCTCCCAGCTTTTCGGCACGATCTTGATCGCGCCTGACTGGACCGCTTCGATCGGCCCCTTGGCCAGCGTCGCGGCATCGACATACCATTGGTCGGTGAGCCACGGCTCGATCACCTCGCCCGAGCGATCGCCATAAGGCGTCTGGATGGTGCGCGGCTCGGCGTCATGCTCGACGCCTTCCTTGTCGACATGCGGGATGAGGAAGCCGTCCTGCTTCAGCCGCTCGACCACCTGCTTGCGCGCCCAGAAGCGGTCGACGCCGAGCAGGTCGTCGGGGATCAACCCGTCGGCGGTCTGCGTGATCTTCGCCGTGGCGTCGAGCATGTTGAGCATCTCGCCGGCCTTGAACCCGGCGCGCTTGCCGACCTCGAAGTCGTTGAAGTCGTGGCCGGGCGTGATCTTCACCGCACCGGTGCCGAGCGCCGGATCGGCATGCTCGTCGGCGATGATCGGGATCAGGCGACCGGTAATCGGCAGCCTGACCTGCTTGCCGATCATCGCCTTGTAGCGCTCGTCCTCGGGATGCACCGCGACCGCCATGTCGGCGAGCATCGTCTCCGGCCGCGTCGTCGCGACGATGATCGAGCCCGACCCATCGGCCAGCGGATAGCGGATCTGCCAGAAGCTGCCCTTGATCTCCTTGGTTTCCACCTCGAGGTCGCTGATCGCGGTGCCGAGGCCCGGATCCCAGTTGACCAGCCGCTTGTCGCGGTAGAGCAGGCCCTGCTGGTGGAGCTCGACGAATACCTTGATGACCGCTCGGCTGAACCCGGGGTCCATGGTGAAACGCTCGTTGGCCCAGTCCATCGAGCAGCCGAGCCGGCGGAGCTGGCGGGTAATCTCGCCGCCGCTCTCGGCCTTCCATTCCCACACCTTGGCGATGAATTCGTCGCGGGTAAAATCGGTGCGCTTCTGCTGGCGCGTCGCCATCTGGCGCTCGACCACCATTTGCGTCGCGATGCCGGCATGGTCGGTGCCGACCACCCACAAGGCATCCTTGCCCTTCAATCGCGCGTGGCGTGTCAGGATATCCTGCAGCGTGTTGTCGAGCGCGTGGCCGATATGCAGCGAGCCCGTGACGTTGGGTGGCGGATTGACGATCGTCCACGGCTCGGCGCCGGGGCGATCGGGGCGGAACAGGCCTTGGCTCTCCCAATGCTGGTACCAGCGGGATTCGATGTCGGCGGGGTCGAAGGTTTTTGGGAGTTCGGTCATAGCGCCCCGCCTTTAGACAGAACGCCCCCCTTCCGTCACCCCAAGAACAATGTGCTCCTGCGAACGCAGGAGCCCAGAGCCGCAGGCGGAAGCGCACGTGGCCCTGGGTTCCTGCGTGCGCAGGAACACGGTGACGTTACTGGCCTACCTTCCCCGTCCACTTGTCCATCCAGCCCAACACCTCATGATACCATTGCCGGCTGTTCTTCGGCTTGAGCACCCAGTGATTCTCGTTCGGATTGACCAGCAGCCGCGACGGGATATCGCGCCGCTGCAGCGCCGTGAAAGCCGCCAGCCCCTGGGTGTAAGGAATCCGGAAGTCCTTCTCGCCGGTGATCACCAGCATCGGGGTCTTCCAGTTCTGGACGAAGTTGACCGGGTTCCATTTCTCGAACGCGGCGGGGTCCTCATAATAGGCCTTGCCGCCATGTTCCCACTCGTCGAACCACAGTTCCTCGGTCTCGTACGCCATGGCGCGGGCGTCGAACACGCCGTCATGCTGGACGATGCACTTGAAGCGATCGGGCCACTGGCCCTCGATCCAGTTCATCATGTAGCCGCCATAGGAAGCGCCGAGCGCACAGGCATTGTCCGCGTCGAGCCAGGCGAATTTGTCGGTCGCGGCCTTGAGGCCCTTTTGCAGATCCTCGAGCGGCCAGCCGCCCCAATTGTTGCGGATCGCGTCGCTGAACGCCTGTCCGTAACCGGTCGAGCCGTGGAAATCGATTGCCACCAGACCGTAACCCGCACCGGCGAACAGCGCCGGGTTCCAGCGGTAGGACCAGCTGTTGTTGCTCGATCCCTGCGGGCCGCCATGGACCATGAAGGCGATCGGCACCTTGCCGGTCGATCCGGCGGGTTTCACCGCATAGCCCCACACGGTATCGCTATTGGCGCCAGGGAAGCTGAAGCGGGTTACCGTCGGCATGTCGATGCCGGCGAGCTTCTCGGCGTTGACCGAGGTCAGTCGCGCGATCTTCTTGCCGCTCAGCATGTAAAAATCATCGGGCGCGAGCAGGCTGTTCATCGCGAACACCGCGCCCTTGGCGGTCGGCAGCACCGCCGTGACATTGCCCGTATCGGTCAGCCGCGTAACCTTGCCATTGATCGGATCGATCGACCAGATCGGGTTTTCCTGGGTGTCCTCGGCGGTGACGAGGATTCGTTTCGAATCGGGCGACCACGCGATCGAACCGACCGAGCGATCCCAGTTCGCCGTCACGGCACGTACCTTGCCGGTGGCAAGATCACGCAGCATCAGCACCTGGCGGTCGGCCTCGTAACCGGCGCGCGCCATCGCAAACCAGGCGAGGCTGCGCCCGTCGGGCGAGGCAGTCGGCAGATTGTCCATGCCCTTGTTGTCGATCGTCAGGTTGGTCGGCGCGGCCGAGCCATCGGCGGGAGCGGCGAAGATATCGAGATTGGTCGACAGCGGTTCGATCCGCCCCGCCTCGCGCAGTGCGAAATAGACCGTCTTGCCGTCAGCCGACCACGACACTTCCTCGCCGCCGCCAAACGGCCTGGACGGGCTATCGCCGACCAGGCCATGCTCGATCGCCACGCCGTCGCCAGGCGCGCCTTCGGCATTCAGCGGCAGCACGAACAATTGCGAGCGGGTGCCGTCGGCCCATGTGCTCCAGTGACGCACGAACATTTTGTCATAGGTCCGGGCCTCGCCGGCGTCGGCGGCCTTCTTGACCATCGGCGGCGCAAGGCTCGGCGCACCGGGCAGGCGATCGGCCCAGATCAGCAGCTTGTCGCCGGTCGGCGCAACCTTGAAACCGCCAAAGCCGCCCTGGAAGCTGGTCAGCTTGCGCGGCGCGCCGCCGGCGATTGCGATCGCCCACACAGCATCGTCACCGCCCTTGTCGGACTGGAAATAGACCGTCCGGCCGTCGGCGGAGAATTGCGGCGCGGTTTCGTTGACGTCGGGTTCGGCGAGCAGCTTTTCAGGCGTCGCGCCCTTTTTCGCCAGATCGAGACGCCACAGATCATAGCGCCCCTTGTCGGCGGCGAGGTCGGTCTCGCGTTGTTGCCAGACGAGCCAGTGTCCGTCAGGCGAAACGGCCGGTGCGCCGACGCGCGACAGCATCGTGACGTCTTCGATGGTGAGTTGGCGCGCGGCAACCGGGGTCGCGACGGCGATGGCGAGAAGGCTCGCAAACGGCAGATATTTCATCGCATCGATAAAGCAGATGACGCGCGCGACGGCAATGTCGCGCACTATTTCAGGCTGCCGTCAGCGTGGCTGCCCGGTGATCCGTGAAATCTCGCGCGCGACCATCGATTCGACCATCGTCGGCAAATTGGCATCGAGCCAGTCGCGCAACATCGGGCGAATCATCTCGCGGACCATGCCCTCAAGCGTGTCGGTGCCAGCTATCTCGGGTTTGACCACCATCCGCGACAGCGCGTCGAGCGGGCCGCGTGTCGCCTCTGCTGTGCGCTGCGACAGCAGCGATGTCGCGGCGACGGGCGCCGCTTCGGGCTCGACTGGCGCGGGCCGCGACTCGGCTGTGGCTTGCGGCTGGCTGGAAATCTCGGCGGCAACCAGTTCGCTTAGCTCAAGAACCTCGTCATCGTCGTACCGCGCGGGTTCGGGTTGCGGTGCAGGCGTGGGCCGCGGCTGGCGACGGGCACGCGCGGCGGCCATCGCCCCATCACCCTCTTCGGCGATGATGCGTTTGATCGAGGAGAGAATCTCCTCCATCGACGGCTCGGCGCTGATGTCCCCCATCGGCAGTCCTTGCGAAAACCAAAGTTCGCGGTCGAAAACCGACCTACTTTGGGCCACCTGCGGGATTTCGGGTATCCATGTCAACAGGAGCGGTTAACAAGGGGTCGAGTTTCGACGTCACCTGGGCATTTTGCGCCGGAGTCCCCACCGTGCTGGTGCCGACCGCCTGCGCCGGCTTGCCGTCACTCCAATCGGAAATCCGGTGCCGGACGGCGTTGAAATTCGCCACCGGATCATAGAGCGACCCACCGTCGAGCCCGAGATCGCGCGCCTCGGCATGGCCCATTGCGGCGAGCAGGGCGAAGCCGGCGACATAAGCATCGCGCTGCGCGGTGACCAAGGTGACCTGCGAATTGAGCAACTCCTGCTCCGCATTGAGAATATCGAGGATCGTGCGGTTGCCGACACTGTTTTCAGCGCGCACACCTTCGAGCGATAGTTTGTTGGCACTGACCGCCGTCTGCGACGAGGCGATCACCTCCAGCGACGACTGCCATACAGCGTAAGCGGAGCGCGTGTTGGCGATCACGGTGCGTTCGGCGGCCGTCGCCTGCTCGATCGCCTGGCCGCGCAGCGCCTGCGCCTGACGTACCTGTGCCGCGGGCCGGCCGCCCTGAAACAGCGGCACCGTCAGCGTCAGGCCGCCGCTCGCCGACTTGCCGGACTGGCCGACCGCAACGCCCGTCCCCGAACCGAGCGAGCCGAGATAGTTGTAATAGTTCCCGCCAACACCGACGCTGAGCTTCGGCAAGCGCGCCGCACGGGCGACGTCGACATCGTAGCGCGTCGCGTCGCGGTTCTTTTGCGCTGCGAGCAATGACGGATTGTCCTTCAAAGCGACGTCAACGGCCGTGTCCGGCGAACCCGGCAGGTTCGGCAGCACGGGCGGCGTCTCGAGCTGTTCGGGTGCGGAACCGACCAGCCGAATGTAATTCTCGCGGCTTGAAATCAGCCGTGACTCGGCGGTCTGCAGCTGGCCGCGCGCAACGGCAAGGCGTGCGTCCGACTGGGCGACATCGGTCCGGGTCAGGTCGCCGACCTGGAAGCGATCCTTGGACGCCTGCAAATTGACGTCGAGGACGTGGACGTTCTGCTGGTTGAGGCTGACGATCGCCTCATCGCGGATCACGTCCATATAGGCGCCGACCACCGCGGTGAACAGATCGCTTTCGGTACCGCGCAACGAATCGCGCCCCGCTTCGACCCGCGTCCGCGCGGCCGAAACCGAGTTGCGCACCGCGCCGCCCGAGTAAATCGGCACCGAAAGCTGCGTCTGTCCGGCAAGCTGACGATCGGGCGAAACGAAGCTGTTGGATGCCTTGACGAAATCTTCGGTATAGCTGCCACTCGCATTCAGCGACGGCAGGCCGCTCGCCCGCGCGATCGGCACATTCTCGTCATTGGCGCGCTGTGCATCACGTTGGGCGTTGATCGTCGGGTTGGTGTTGTAGGCCTTCACCAACGCTTCGCGCAGCGTTTCTGCCGCTGCCGGTGGCACGATCAACGCCACGGCGACGGTGCCCAGCAACAAGCGGCGCAAGGGCGAAATCCGGTCGGTCATCAAAAGGTGAAACTCCTTGGCCGGTCAAAGCCCGGCAAAACCACGCAATCGATATCGGCGAACGGCAACAGCGCAAACCCGCCCTCGCTCCGACGCCCCGAGGCCAGCCGGGTGATGCCGCGATCGGCGAGACCGGCAACGACTCGACCGCCAACCTTGACCTGTGCGACCAATGCATCGGGCAACTGCTCAACGGCACCATCGACGACGAGCACGTCATAGGGCGCGGCAGCGGCGTACCCCGCTTCAAGCGGCCCTTCGACCAACGTCACCGACGGATATCCCGCCAATGTCGTTCGGGCGATCGCCGCCAGGACCGGATCGATCTCGACCGCCACCACATTGGCGACGAGTTCCGCGAGCACCGCGGCGGTATACCCCCCCGCCGCGCCGATCAGCAGCACGCGATCGGCCGCGCCGAGCGTCGCCGCGGTCAGCAGCTTGCCGGTCGCGATTGGCACATTCTGCGCGCGACCGTGCGTCAGCGGCACTGCGGTGTCACGATAGGCGAGCGCCGCCACCTCGCCGGGCAGGAACGCCTCGCGCGGCACCTCGGCCATCGCCGCGACGACGCGCGCGTCGCTGACCGCGTTGGTACGCAACTGGCTGGCCACCATCGCGTGGCGCATCGCGTGATAACGATCGGTCTGTGTCGCGGTCGAATTCATGAATCACCCTGTCGCATAACTGTTTTAGTCATGCAATACACTTCTGTATGCAGCGACCATCTATAGCGCGCACCGCGCCACGCCAAGCGAGCACCGGAGATTTTGTTGCATCGGGCAGCGCGGCGGTTGACACGAGCGCCGGTCCCGCGCATCTGCGCCCGCCTTGGCCCGATGGCGGAGTGGTGACGTAGAGGACTGCAAATCCTCGCACCCGGGTTCGATTCCCGGTCGGGCCTCCAGCTTATTGTCCTGGAATGTCCGGTTCGGTGCGTGACGCGCCCGAACCGGTCGTATTTGTCCAAGCCTCGCCGTTACACTTCAGCGCATTGGTCCTGTGATGTCCGACGAAAGTGCGGGCGCACGAACGGGGGTTTGCATGTACCGAACACAAGCGTCGCGAACGCTGGCGATCACGCTGGCCGGCGTCACAATGGCGCTGGGCGCCCTTCCGGCAACGGCGCAGGACGCTGCCAGCGATATCGACAGAATGATCGATGCGACGGCCTCGCCCGACGGCGCGCTGAGGCTGGCTCGCTCGCAGACCGATCAGGGCGACCTGACCGGCGCCGCGGCAACGCTCGAGCGCGCGTTGCTCGCCCACCCCGACAAGGACAGCGCCGACGTACGACTATATTATGTCGCGACGCTGTGCCGGCTCGACGACCATGGCCGCGCGCGCCTGGAGGCAACGCGCATCGATGCCGGCAGCGCATCGATGGCCGCCGTCGGCGAGGCGCGGGCCGCGTGCGGATCGCTCGACCTGCCTGCCAGCGGCAGCGCCGCGTCAAATAGCGGCGTGATCGGCAACATCGCGCTGGGCCTCGCCTATGACACCGACAATAGTGCCGCGCTCAGCCCCGCCTTTGCCCTTCCGGGCATTGCAGTGCCGAGCAATGACGGCTTGTCGGTGGTCGCATCGGCCCAGGTCGATGCACGAACCCCAGTCGGCGGCGGTTACGCCTATGGCGGGCTGTCGGGCATGACCAAGAATTCGATCGGCGGGCCGAGCCTCGATTATCAGCTCGGCGCGCTGCGCGCTGGTTTCGGGATGCAGGGCAGCGGCATCGGTTTCGAGCTCGGCGGCCTGCTGCGGCATGGCCGACTGCTGGGACATCCTTTCTACACCGAATATGGCGGCCAGGGCGAACTGAGCACGGCCGCCGGCGACAGCGCCCGCGTCGCCTTGCGCGGCGAGATCACCCATCAGGACTATGTCGGCTCCAACGCCTTTTTCGAACGCGACGGAACGCGCTACGACCTCGCGCTCGAATATCGCGCCGGTGTAACCCGCGACAAGGGATGGGTGATCGGCGCCGGGTTCGAGGACAAGTCGGCGGGCACCCGGATCCTCGGCTATCAGGGATGGCGACTCTATGCTGCTGCACGTGTGCCGGTGAACGAGGCCGGGACCTACACCGCGCTGTCGGCGACCGTCCGCCACGTCGATTACCGCGACGCCGCGCCGATCAGCGATCGGATCGAAACGCGCTGGTTTGCCCGCGCGGCGCTCGGCACGCCCCTGGGGTCGAGCCCGCTCGATCTCGAAGGTGCGGTAAGCTACACGCGGCGCGACTATAACGCCGCCAGCTTCCTGCATGACTATGGCAGCTTCGGTGTCGAGCTTCGCCTCGTGCTGAACTTCGGCCGCTAAGGAGCACGCACCATGAACCACCGCTTCACCCTGCTCGCCACGGCGGCGCTCGCTGCCGTCACCACCCTCCCCGCTGCGGCACAGACGGTCGGAGTCAACGCCGCCGTGGTCAACGACGTACGCATGAAGACCGAAGCCAACCCCAGCGTCCACCGCGCCGTGGTCAAGGAGCGCGTCGCGCTCGGCAACGACATCGCCACCGGCCCGGCAAGTCGCCTGCAGGTCCTGCTACTCGACAAGACCAATTTCACCCTCGGCGCCAATGCCCGCCTCAAGGTCGATCGTTTCGTTTATGACCCGGCGAAGAGTGCCAGCGCGGTCGGTTTGTCGGTGACCAAAGGCGCGTTCCGCTTCATGTCGGGCAAGCCGCTCCACGCCAATCCCGGCCAGTCGCAGATCACCACACCGGTCGCATCGATCGGCATTCGCGGCACGATCGTCGAACTGGCGGTCGGCGCCGATGCGCTGGCGGTGATCGGTCATCAGCCCGGTCTACCGCAATTCACCGCCGACCCCGAAACCGCGACGTTGGTCTTCCTGCGCGGCCCCGGCGCGGGTGCGCAGGGTGGCGAACAACAGGGCGCGATCGACGTCACCGCAGGGGGCACGACCGGCTCGATTGTCGGGTCGGGCCAAGCGTTCTTCGTGCCGGGACCCAATTTGCCGCCGATCGGACCCTTCTCACTCTCGGCCGAGGCATCCGACCAGCTTGCCATGCTGCTCGGCCGGCGCGGGCGCAGTAATGGCAGGTTCGAGAGCCCGCTGGTCCAGAATCCGCTCGTCGACCAGTTCTTCGAGTCCGGCGAGGGCGATCCGGTCAGCCAGATCCCCTGATCCCGCGATCGGGACTGTCGCAGCACAAGGTTTTGCTGTTCGATGCGTGGCGATTGAGGCAGACAGTCCGCCGGGGCGGAGCGCCGGCGCGATCGTAGCCGGCAACCGCAAAGGGGAGTAAGCGTTGCATGGGCTCTGGGCGCCCCGGCATCGGATTTCGGCGAGGCGCGCCGATGCTGGGGGCAGCATTGGCGCTTGCTGCCATGTTCCTGTCGCTGTTGGCGACATCACTCAGCGGCGCTGGGGCTGCCGACCGGGCAGCGCCGGCTTTTCAGGGCGTGGCGAGCTGCGCGGGCACGACCTGTCACGGTCGGCTGGAAGCCGATGGCGCTGTCGTGCGACAGGACGAACTGAAGCTGTGGCAGGAACCATCGACGCCTGGCGGCGCGCACAGCCGCGCCTTCAGCGTCCTGTTCGGGACGCGCGCCCACCAGATCACCGCGACGCTCGGACTGGGCGAGCCCACGGCCGCGCCGGCTTGCCTCGGCTGTCATGCCACGCCGGCCGGCGGTGCGCGCAGTGCGCGTTTTCTGACCAGCGACGGCGTCGGCTGCGAAGCATGCCATGGCGCGGCCGGCGGCTGGATCGCATCGCACTACACCGTCGGTGCCAGCCACGCGGCCAATGTCGCGCGCGGCATGACCGCGCTCGAACGGCCGGCGACGCGCGCGGCTGTGTGCCTCGACTGTCATTTCGGCAGCGCCCGCAGCGGCCAGTTCGTCAGTCACCGCATGATGGCCGCCGGCCACCCGCGCATCGCCTTCGAACTCGACCTGTTCTCGACGCTGCAGCTGCACCACAACGAAGACGCCGACTATGCCGCGCGCAAGGGCCGCAGCGACAGTGTGCGAATGTGGGCGGTCGGCCAGGCGATGGCGCTGGGCCGTGCGATGGCGCTGTTCGCCAACCCGACGCGCGGCAGCGAGGGCGCCTTCCCCGAATTCTCATTCTTCGACTGCCACAGCTGCCACCGCCGCATCTTCGACCAGGCAGATCGCGTAAAGACCTGGGAGGCCAATCCCGGCCGTCCGATCCCGGCCGGGATGCCGCCGTTCAACGACGAGAACATGATCCTGCTTGCGGCCGCCACACGCGTCGGCGCACCCGGGCTTTCCCAGCGGCTCGACGCGGACAGTCGCGCTTTTCATGCTGCCCTGGCGCGGGACCACGCCGCTGCCGTTACCGCGGCAAATCGGCTGGGCGCGACCGCCGCTGCGGTCTCGACCGCTCTCGGCAACGCTCCGGGGGGAGGCGACAGCGCCTTTGCGATGGTCGATGCGATCGCCGGCCCGGTACTTTCGGCACGCTTCACCGATTATGAGGGATCTTCGCAGGGCGTGATGGCGATCGACACCCTGCTCAACGCGCTGGTCAAGCAAGGCCGTGTCACGACGGGGGCGGCAGCCGGGATACGCGCCAACATCAACCGTGCCTATGCGGCGGTGAAGGACCCTAACGCCTATCGCCCCGGCGACTTCCGCGCCGCGCTCGCCGAGGCGGTCCGCGCGATCAGGGCGCTGCGATGAGCCGCGCCCCCGCAGCTGCCCCCTGCTTAAGCCCCTCCCCTTCAGGGGAGGGGCGAAGAAGAACCACGGGTCGCCCTGTCCCAACACTGCTCGCTGGCGTCGCGCTGATTCTGTCGGGCTGCTCCGGTGGAGGCGGGTCGGGCGGCAGCACGCCGACGCCCACCCCTGCCCCGGCGGCCGCCCCGACCGGGCTCTATGCGGTCCCCGCAGCCGAGGCGCTCAGCGTCAGCGACGTGCAGAGCGTCATCGCCCATGCCGCGGCCGAGGCGAGCGCGCGCCATCTGCCCGGCGTGATCGCCGTTACCGACCGTGTCGGCAATGTCCTCGCCGTGTTCCGCATGACCGGCGCGCGCGCCACTGCCGTGACCAGCCCCGCGCCCAATGGCGTCAACATGGACGCGCAGAACCTTACCATCCCGGCCGAGGCTGGGGCTATCGCCAAGGCGGTTACCGGCGCCTATCTGTCGAGCAGCGGCAATGCCTTCTCGACGCGCACGGCGAGCCAGATCGTCCAGCAGAATTTTCCGCCCGGTTCCTCCACGCTCGGACTCGAAAGCGGCCCGTTGTTCGGCGTGCAGTTCAGCCAGTTGCCCTGCTCCGACCTGTCGGCGCGCTATGGCGCGAGCGGCGGTGCTGCGCTGATCGGGCCGAAACGCTCCCCGCTCGGCCTGTCGGCCGACCCCGGAGGTTTCCCGCTCTACAAGAATGGGGTGGTGGTCGGCGGCATCGGCGTCATGGCGGATGGCGTCTATGGTTTCGACGCCAATGCGATCGATATCGACAATGACCCCGAAGAGGCGATCGGGCTGGCCGGGACACTCGGTTTCGAGGCGCCGGAAAGCGTTCGCGCCGACCATGTCTATGTCGACGGCACGCAACTGCGCTTCACCGACATGACCTATACCGGGCTGATTGCCACCGGCGCGGCAAGCTACGCCGCCACGGACCCGGCGCTGGGATCGCTCGTTGCGGTGCGCGGCTATGCCGCCGCGACGATCATCTCGGGCACCGCCTATGGCAGCGAAGCATCGGGCGTGCGCGCAGCGACCGCGAGCGAATTCTCCAACCGCGACGCCTTCGTGTTGACCGACGGTGCGGGCAACAATCGGTTCCCGGCCCGCGCCGGCACCGATGCCGGCGATGTCGCGGCACCGCTGAGCGCGACCGAGGCCAGCGCGATCCTCGAAGAAGCTTTCACGGTGATGAGCCGCGCGCGGGCGCAGATCCGCCAGCCGCTCGACAGTCGCGCCCAGGTGACAATCTCGCTGGTCGATACGCGCGGTGCCGCGCTCGGCATCGTCCGCGCGCCCGACGCGCCGATTTTCGGCACCGACGTGGCGTTGCAGAAGGCACGCACCGCAGCGTTCATGTCGAGCCGCTTTGCTGCGCAGCAATTGCTCGCCGACCCTAGCCCCGATGTGCAGCACTTCGTTGCCGCAGTACGGACGTTTTTGCATGATCCGAATGCACTGACCGGCGTATTTGCCTTCACCGATCGCGCCGGCGGTCTACTGTCGCGCCCGCATTTTCCCGATGGTGAGATTGCGCGACCCAACGGGCCGTTGTCGCGCCCGATCGCGCAGTTCAACCCGCTCTCGACCGGCCTGCAATCGGCCCTGATCCTGACCAATGTTGCGCAGCATCTGGGCTTCGTGACCGGTGCCAGCGGAACCGACACCCCGCAGCGCTGCGCTTTCATCCCCGATGTCGCGCCAGGACAGAACCGCTTGCAGAACGGCCTGCAGATCTTCCCCGGCTCGGTACCGGTCTATCGCGGCAATGTGCTGGTTGGCGGGCTTGGCGTGTCCGGCGACGGCATCGACCAGGACGATATGGTCAGCTTTCTCGGGCTCTCGAACGCGGGGTTGCGCGTCGGCGGAATCGGCAATGCGCCGGTGGCGATCCGCGCCGACAATGTCGTGGTCGATCTCGGCGATGCACAGGTACGGCTACGCTACATCAACTGCCCGTTCGCGCCGTTCCTCGACACCAGCGCGCAGAATGTCTGCAGCGGGTTGTGACGATGGGCCCGTTGCTGCTGCCGCTCGCGCTGATTGCCGGGCAAACAACGCCGCCGCCGGCGCCACCACCCCAGGCCACGCCCGACGACAAGCCGCTCAACGACCAGCCGCCCGTCGACTCGATTCCTGGACGCCATCGCCCTGGCTATGAGAAGCCGCTCCCCGATGAAGTGCGGCAGACCAATATCGGCGCCGTGCGCCCACCGCCGCCGACCGCCTTTCCGACCGACCAGATTCCCGTCCCCGACCGCTGGCGGCTGATCGAAAGCCTCGGCGTGGTGAAGGAGCGCTGGTTCGATCCTTATCACCAGAATACGCTCAAGGGCGACCGGCCGATCGACCGCGCCAAGCTCAAGTGGCTGCCGATCCACGAGGATGACTGGTTCTTCACCCTCAATGCGGTGAGCGACACGGTGGTCGAACCGCGTACCTTCCCGATCCCGGTCGGCGTCCAGACCACCAGCCGCCCACAAAGCCTCGACGTGTTCGGCCAGCAATCGAGCGTCGTCGCCTCGCAGACCTTCATCGTCGGCGCGTCGCTGGTAAAGGGCTCGACCGCGTTCAAGCCGCCCGAGATCGAGTACAAGCTGACGCTGGCATTCAACGTCAACTATGCCCGCGTACCCGAGCGGCGGGTGCTGTTCGTCGAGCCGAGCAAGCCGACCCACCGCACCGACCAGTTTCTCGGCGTGCAGGAAGCCTATATCGACTATCACCTGCGCAACCTGTCGGATCGCTACGATTTCGATTCACTGCGCGGCGGCGTGCAGCCCTTTCAGAGCGATTTTCGCGGTTTCCTGTTCAACGACCAGACGCTCGGCCTGCGCCTGTTCGGCAATCGCGATGGCAACCGGTTGCAATATAATCTCGCGGCGTTCTGGCGGTTGGAGAAGGATACCAATTCCGGGCTCAACGACGTGACGCAGCGCCCGCGCGACGACTGGGTGTTCGTCGCCAATGTCTATCGCCAGGATTTCCTCGTCCCCGGCTTCACCAGCCAAGTCACCGCGGTCTACAACCGCAACCGCGAGGCGAGCCGCGTCCAGATCGACGACAATGGCTTCCCGGTGCGCCCCGCGCTGCTCGGCACACTGCGCGGGCGCGATTACGACGTGGTTTATATCGGCTACAACGCCGACGGGCATATCGGCCGGCTCAACCTGACATTGTCGGCCTATCAGGCACTCGGGAGCGACCGGAACAGCTTCTTCACCGGCCGCAAGGCGCGGATCAGTGCACAGTTCGCCGCCGGCGAATTGAGCTACGACCGCGACTGGATTCGCTTCCGTCTGTCCGGGCTCTACGCCAGTGGCGACAAGAACCCCTATGACGACAAGGAAACCGGCTTCGACGCGATCCTCGAAAATCCGATCTTCGCCGGTGCCGACACCAGTTACTGGATCCGCCAGTCGATCCCCTTCGCCGGCGGCGGCCGCGCGATCGCGATCAGCGGGCGCAACGGCGTGCTCAACGATCTCCGCTCGTCGAAGGAAGAGGGGCAGTCGAACTTCAACAATCCCGGCACGGTGCTGGCCGGGGTCGGTGCCGATTTCGACCTGACGCCACGCCTGCGCCTTTCGACCAACGCCAACCATCTGTGGTTCGCCAACACGACCGTTCTGCAGACATTGCGCAACGAGGGCAGCATTCCGCGCGACATTGGCTGGGACCTGTCCGCCGCGGCAATCTATCGACCCAAGGCGACGCAGAACATTGTCTTTCGTCTGTCGGGCGCGGTGCTCAGCCCGGGCGCCGGCCTGCGCGACCTGTTCGCCGCGACCGACCGCAGCAAGCACTATTACTCGATCCTCGCCAATGTGATCCTGAGCTACTGATGCGTCGTTTCGCCATACCGTGTCAGGTCGCGTCGATAGTGGCCTGCCTTTTCAAGCCCCTCCCCTTCAGGGGAGGGGTTGGGGTGGGGGCTATCCTCAAAAGCAGCGCTTGCGGCACGCCCCCACCCCCATCCCCTCCCCTAAAGGGGAGGGGCGTGAGTCCCACTCAGCGCAATCTGCTATTGTTGATCGCGCTGCTGCTGCTCCCCGCTGCGATGCTCTACGCCAGCGAAGGCGAGAAACCGGTCAGGCGCCATTATGTCACCGCGCCGCCCGCACCGATGAGCCAGACCGAGGAACAGGCCGCCGCCAAATCTGCCGGTTGCTATTCCTGCCACACGAAGACCGACGAGCCGTCGATGCATGCCTCAAGCGCCGTCATCCTCGGCTGCACCGACTGCCATGGTGGCGACGCGACGGTGCGCGGCGATCCGTCGCTCAGCTTCAGCGACCCAGCGTATGTCGCCGCGCGCGACCGCGCCCACGTCCTCCCGCGCTATCCGCACGACTGGAACTATCCCGACAGCGCCAACCCCAAGCGCAGCTACTCCCTGCTCAACCGCGAGGCGCCCGAGTTCGTCCGCTTCGTCAATCCCGGGGACTATCGCATCGTCCGGCAGAGCTGTGGCGCCTGCCACCTCGAGGTAATCGAGGCCTCGGAGCGCTCGATCATGGCGTCAGGCGCGATGCTGTTCGGCGGGGCGGCCTACAATAACGGAATCATCCCGTTCAAAAGCTATCTCTTCGGCGAGGCGTACACCGCGACCGGCGAGCCGGCGAAGATCGTCTCGCCCGGCACGCCACCGGGCACGGTGACGCCGCACCAGGCGGCACGCGGCGCGCTCGCGGCGCTTTACCCGCTGCCGACCTGGCAGGTCGTCCCGCCGGCCGACGTCTTTCGCGTGTTCGAGAAGGGCGGGCGCAACAACGGCACGGCCTTCGCCGAGGTTGGCCTGCCCAATCCGACCGGCTCGATCCAGCGGCTGGAAGAGCCGGGCCGCCCCGACCTCAAGCAGAGCAATCGCGGCCCGGGCACGGGCCTGCGTGTCGCCATCCCCGTGCTCAACATCCACAAGACGCGGCTCAACGATCCGCTGCTGTGGTTCATGGGCACCAACGACCAGCCCGGCGACTATCGCGGCTCGGGCTGCACCGGCTGCCATGTCATCTACGCCAACGACCGCGAGCCGCGCCATTCGCTCATCTATGCGCAATATGGCCGCGACGGGCAGAGCGTGACGGTCGACCCGACCATCGCCGCCAAGACCACCAGGCATGGCGGCCTTGTCGTCCCGGATAGCGGACACCCGCTCCGCCATGCCTTTTCACGCTCGATCCCGACGTCGCAGTGCATGAGCTGCCATATGCACCAGCCCAATGTGTTCCTGAACTCGTACCTCGGCTACACGATGTGGGACTATGAATCCGACGCGCCCGCGATGTGGCCGAAGGCGCAGAAATACCCGACCGCCGCCGAGATCCGCGCCGCCAACGACCGCAACCCCGAAGCGGCAGCGGTGCGCGGCAACTGGGACGACATCGACTTTCTCCGCAACGTGAACGAACTCAATCCGACGCTGCACGACACCCAGTTTGCCGACTATCACGGGCATGGCTGGAACTTCCGCGGCGTCTTCAAGCGTGATCGCCAGGGCAATCTGCTCGACGCCGAGGGCCATATCGTCGCGCCCGACGATCCCGCAAAATGGCGCAAGCCGGGCGAGGGGCAGTTTGTCCCCCCCGGCACCAACCCGGGCAAGACGGTCCATCTCATGGACATCCACGCCGAAAAGGGCCTGCAATGCGCCGACTGCCACTTCGCGCAGGACAGCCATGGCAATGGTCTGATCTATGGTGAGGTCGCCAATGCGGTCGAGATCGGCTGCAAGGATTGCCACGGTACCGCCGACAATTATCCGACGCTGCGCACCTCCGGTCCGGCTGCGCGACCACAGGGCAACGACCTCGCATTGCTGCGCAACCCGGATGGCCAGCGGCGTTTCGAATGGATCGACGATAGCGGCGGCAAGCGGCATCTCATCCAGCGCTCGATCATCGATCCGAAGCTCGAATGGCGCGTTCATCTCGTGCGCGACAGCGTCGACCCGACCAGCCCTTACTTCAACCTCAAAGCCGCGCGCGCCAAGCTGATGAGCCGTTCCGGCGCCGAGGACGGCCGTTTCGGCTTCGGGCCCGGCGTCGCGCCGGGCGAGCGCGCGCACGGCGACGACAAGATGGCGTGCTTCACCTGCCATCTCTCGTGGACGACGAGTTGCTCGGGCTGCCATCTCCCGATCGAGGCCAACTGGAAGACGACCTCGCACCATTTCAATGGCGAACAGACGCGCAACTTCGCGACCTACAACCCGCAAGCGGCGCGCGACGACATGTTCCAGCTCGGCATCCACCAGACCACCAAGGGCAATGAGATTGCACCGGTGCGCAGTAGCTCGGCGCTGATCCTGTCCTCGACCAACGCCAATCGCGAGCGGATCTACATCCAGCAGCCACCGATCAGCGCGATCGGCTTTTCCAGCCAGGCGTTCGCGCCGCACTTCCCGCACACCGTACGCACCACCGAGACCAAGACGTGCAGCGACTGCCACCTGTCGGCGGCCGACGACAACAATGCGATCATGGCGCAGCTGCTGCTGCTCGGCACCAACTATTCGAACTTTGTCGGCCTCAACGCCTGGACCGGTCTCGCCGGCGGTTTCGAGGCGGTTCGCGTGACCGAATGGGACGAGCCGCAAGCGGTAATCGGCTCCTATCTGCAGCGCTACGCCTATCCCGATTACTGGAAGCTCCATGTCGAGAAAAACGGTCGCGAGCTGAAGGACTGGACGCGCGGCACGAGCTTCGATCGCCACGGCTCGGGCGAGACGCACCCGATCGAAACCTTCCGCAACGTCGTCAAGGGCACCGTCGACCGCGTCGGCTGCCTGCAGCAACGCGGCGAATATATGTATGTCGCCGAAGGGCGCGGCGGGATGCGCGTCTACGACGTCGCGTCGATCGGCAACAAGGGCGTGTCGGAACCGATCATCTCGGCACCCTTCTCGAAGCTCGGGCACGACACGCACATCGCCAGCAGCGACGCGACCTGCATCGCGCTGCCGACCAACCAGCCGATCAACCCGCTGCGCAATACGGCACCGATGCGCGCGATGAACCAGGAGCAGCCGTTCCTGCCGATCTACAGCTATGCCGCCGTCACCGATGCACGCGAGGGGCTGATCCTCGTCAACATCGAGACGATGGCCGATGGCGACTTCGCCAACAATTTCCTCAAGCGCGCGGCGACCTGGAACCCCGACGGCGTGCTCAACGGCGCGCGGCATGTGATCCTCGCCGGTGAGGTGGCCTATGTCACCGCCGATGTCGGTCTGGTGGTGGTCGATCTCGCCGACCCGCTTCATCCGAAACTGGCTGCGGTGCGCAAGCTGCGCGATGCGCGGGCCAGCGCGATCCAGTTCCGCTATCTCTGGGTCACCGATGCAACCGGCGTGACCCTGTTCGACGTGACGCGGCTGCGCGATCCCGTCGAGGTGCCGTCGGGCCATATCGTGCTGGCCGATGCGCGGCGGCTCTATGTCGCGCGCACCTATGCCTATGTCGCAGCCGGGGCGGAGGGACTGGCGATCGTCGACGTGACCAACCCGACGCGGCCGGTGCGCTACCAGAGCGTGACCTTCGACGGGAAGTTGAACGACGCGCAGGACGTGATCGTCGGCGTCACCAATGCCTCGCTGTTCGCCTATGTCGCTGACGGGCGGAATGGCCTCAAGGTGATCCAGCTCACCGCGCCTGACAGCCAGCCCAACTTCTACGGCTTCTCCCCTGCCCCCAAGCCTGAACTTATCGCCTGGGCGCATACGCCGACGCCGGCGCTCGCCCTCTCCAAGGGACTCGATCGCGACCGCGCGGTGGATGAGACGGGCGGGCAGATCGCGGTGTTCGGCCGGCTCGGCTCGCGGCCGTTCAAGCGCACCGAAATGGAGCGGCTGTTCCTCAATCGCAGCGGCGTGCCGTGGAAGGTCAGCGACAGCGGCGACATGCGCGACTGGCGGCCACCGCTGAAGGCACCGTGAGCTAGACAGGCCACTCAGCGCGCAACCCGCGCACCAGCGGCTGCAGCTTGGCGTCGAAGCGCGCCAGCACGACATGGTCCTCGACCGTGTCGAACAATGTGACGAGATCGCGCCCCGTCCAGCGGTGCAGCGCATAGCCGGGCGGTTCGGCGACGATCATCTCGCGGTTGTCGGGGCGCTCCGGGTCGATCGGGTTGAGGTCGAGCGCGACCTGCGGCGCGGTTGCCGGGCAGATCGTGACGGTGGTGCCGCGCCACGGCGCGACGATCGCGCGGTGGAGATGCCCACACAGGATCGCTTCGATCTGCCGATGGCCCGCGATCGCCCCGGCGAAGCGCGCGACCCACGGTTCGTCGGCATGCGTCGCCATCCATTCGATCCCGACATCGAGCGGCGGGTGGTGCATGACGATCACCGTCGGCGTGTCGCGATCCTCGGCCAGCCGCGCGGCGAGCCACGTCGCCCGCCGCGCGCAAAAACCGCCGCCGTGACGGCCGGGCTCGAGCGTATCGAGCACGATCAGCCGCAACCCGTCATGCCGCAAGCTGTACTGCACGAAGCCATCGGTCGCCGGCACCTTGGGGAAGTGCCGCGCAAAGGTTGCGCGGATGTCGTGATTGCCGAGACAGGGATAGACCGGGAACGGACATGCCGCGAGTGCCTCGGCACAGCGGCGATAACTGTCGTCATCGCCGCCATCGGTGAGGTCGCCGGTAACCAGCAGCATGTCGGGCCGATTGGGTCCCTCGATCAGTACCTTGAGCACCGCGTCGAACCGCTGGCGGTTGAACTCATGCGGGTTTGTCGGATCGAAACCGAGGTGCAGATCGGTGATCTGCGCGATCAGCATTGCCCATGTGGCATGCTCATGGAGCCCGCCCTCCCATCGCGATGCTTTGCGCGGATAGCGCCGCCGGCGACAACCGGCGTCGGCTTCGCCACGGCGCATCCTGTTTCTGGTGATAACTGTGACACATTGCGCAGGACGAGGGAACCTTGGCGGCAGAGCTTTCTCCGCCATGACAGGAACGACAGGTCTCGATTCCGGGCACGAGTACCTCGGCGGCGTCGCGCGACTTCGCCGCGGCATGGCACGAGGCGCAGCTTTGGGTGGTGTGCGCGGCATGGTCGAACCAGCCATGCATCAGATAGCGCGCTGGCTGGCGCACCGGCGCTACGCCCCAGTCGATCGACCCGCTCGTTCCCGGCGGCGTGACGACATGGCAGTCGTAACATGCGCCGCCCTTTGAAAAGACCTGCCGGATCGCGGCATCGGCGCTGCCCGGACGGTTCGCCGCTGCGCCGAAATATGCATGATAGACCTGCCCCTGCGCATATTGACCCGGTCGCCGCCGCGCCATGCCGCCCAGTTCGAGTGGTCGGTCGGGAGCCGTGCTGCGGTACATCGCGCGCAGATCTGCCATCATCTGCCCGATATCGCCGTGGCGAAGCGTGCGCACCGTGCCACCGATCCGGTCGAAGGCGAGGCTGTGGCACATCTTGCAGTCGCGCTCCATGTCGACTGGCAGGAAGCGCGTGCCGTCGGCCGTCGGCTTGTGGCAGTCGGCGCAGGCGAGGACATCGCCGAAGCCGGATTGCCCCTTCAGCGTCCGTGCCATCTGCGCTACCCCGCCACGACGATCGAGATGGATAGCGTGCGGGAATTTCAGGCCGTTCGCCTCGCGCAGCCCCGGTCCGATCAGCTCACGTCGCAGGTCCGGCTTCGTCCCCGGCACCGTCGCAACCAACGGACGGAATTGTGGATGGGCCGTGCCGAAATCGCCGGCATTGGCGAGCTTCGTATCGGTTAGCCGACCTTTGATCGCAGTATGGCAATCGGCGCAGAAAACTTGCGGCGTTGCCGGCATTGCCCCCGCCCCTTCATGTTCGCGATGACAATCGACGCACGCGCCTCGCCCGGGCTTGTTGAACGCCCGGGCCCAGCCGTCGAGGATTCGCGCGCCAAGGCCAAGCGGCGCACGCGCCGTCGCCAGTCGCGCAGGCGAGGCATGGTCGTGGACCTGTTTGTGGCAGGCGATGCACGCCGTATCGCGCACCGCGACAAAGGCCTGGACGTGGCACGCCTTGCAATTGCCCTCGAGGCCATGATGCGCCGCACTGAGCGGCCCGGGCGTCCAGCTGCGATCGGCCTGGACCCGGCTGCCCGGCGCCGCGGCGCCGACATGGGTGAAATACCAGACTGGCCAGGCGAGAAACAGCGCCAGCACCGTGGCGATCAATATCCAGGCCATTGGCCGCTTGCCCGGCAGGACATGGGCGAGCGAAAACACGCGCTCGTCAGCTGGCGCAGTATCGCCGCCAATGCGCGTGACGGTCAGCACCGTCACGCCGTCGGCATCGCGCGCCACCATGATCCGCGCATCGCCGACCACCAGTTCACCACCGCGCGTGACGTCGATCGAGCCCGCCGACGTGCTCCGTCCGTCGATCGCTACCGTGAAACCGTCTTCGGCGGAGATGCTGACACGCCGCTCGCCATCACGCGCGATCACGGCGTGCTGTGGCGCGACCGCGAGATCGGTCACGACAATATCGCTGCCGGCCGCACGCCCGACCGTGACGCTGTCGCGCTCGACCCGCGTCGCGCGAACGATCTCGCGGCCGTCGGCGGTGCGACTGAGTTGGCGAAGCAGGAAGGTCATCCCGCGCTCACCAGTAGAAAAACACGCTGACGATATGCGCGGCGAGTGCGGCGATCAGCGCGAAGGTGATCGGCACATGCACATAGAGCCAGATTTCCAGCATCGCCTTCAACCGCAGGTGCCGGCGCAGCCGCGCGAGCATCCCGGCCTTTCGCTCCAACAGCGCATCGACCCGGTCGAGCGGGTCGTTCGCAATGTCGGGCCGGCTGCCGATCCGAGTACGGATCGCATCCTGCGCGACGTCGGTCGCACAGCGTGGATCGCGCCCGGACAGCCGCCGCCACAGGCCACCGCCGAACGGATCCTGATCGAGCGATCGGGCGACGATCGCCGCATCAACGGGCGCAAGCGGTTGTGCCGCGTCGTTCAGTTGACGATCGATCGCACGCAGCGCGTCGAGCATCTGCGGCTGGGTCAGTTCCTCGCGGTTATCGCTGAGCAATTTGGGGATGAAGGCATAGGCGACGACACCCCACAGCCCCGAGGCGATGACCAATATCATCAGCGCATAGGCAAGCGTGTGGACATTCCAGCCGAACTGGAAGCCGGTGTGCAGCGTCGCGACGACGATGAGGCTGAGCCCGAGATAGACATGCGCGCTGGTCCACGCCTTCAACGACCATCGCCCGCGTGTCATCGCGCGCTTGCGCACCCCGAGCAGCGTTAGCCACAGGATCAGCACGGTCGCGATCGTGCCGAGCGTATAGCCATACCAGCTTCCGCCATTGGCGCGCGGCTGAACGTCGATCAGCGCATAGCCGAGGATCGCCACGCTGCTCAGCGCGAGCGCGACCTTGAGCCAGCGGAAACCGGCATGGCGCAGAAAGCCGTCATGGCTCGGTCCGGCACTACGCGGCCGGCCCGTCGCGGGCGCGCGCGCGGCTATGACCCCGTCTCCGATTCGAGCCGCGACACGCTTAGGAACTCCTCGGGTGCGACGCGGATCGCGGCACCGGTCGGGCAGGCACGCACGCAGGCCGGGCCGCCATCTATCCCGGAGCACATATCGCACTTGATCGCTTTCTTCGGGTGCTCGATCCCCGGCTCGTCATGCGCATGACGCCAGTCCTTCGACGGCTCGCCAGGCCCTGGGCCGCGCCCGAACAGCAGCCAGCTCAACAGGCTCGGCTTTTTGGGCGGCACGCTGTCCATGCGGATCACACCATAGGGGCAGTTGCGCTGGCAATTGCCGCAACCGATGCAACTGTCATCGATCACGACTTCGCCGTCGGGTCCGCGATGGATCGCGTTGGGCGGGCAATCGGCCATGCAGGCCGGGTTCTCGCAATGCCGACAGCTGGTCGGGACGTGGAGATGGGCATAAGTGCGCCCGGTCTCGCGATCGAGCCGCGACAGGCCATCATGGCTGTCGGCACAGGCCTTTTCGCAATTGTCGCAGCCGACGCAGAGATTTTCGTCGATCAGCAACACGTCAGTCGCCTCGCCGATGCCATTATCGACGAGGAATTTGGCGGTCTGCGAATACATGTCGACCACGCCGGCGAAGCTGCCCTTGCGGCTCTCGATGAACGCATTGAGGTCCTGTCGCGACGCCATGTCGCCGCGCGCCTTTTCGAGCAGCCGGGGCTTGGCGTCGAGCAGTCGGCGGAACGCCGTTCCGTCGAGCCGGATCACCTCTGACTTGATCGCAGCCCTGACTGTCGCGGTGCGCTTGCCACCGCCGATCAGCGCCATTTCACCGACATAGGACCCAGCCGGAAGGTATGACAGGAACACCGGCTTTCCGCCGACATTCTTTTCGACGATCATCGAGCCGAGCCGAATGACATAGATGTCGTCACCGTCATCGCCTTCGGTCAGGATTGCCTCACCGGCACGCACCGTTTTGATCTCCGAAGTGTCGAGAATCTCGGTGATGTCGGCCGGAGTCAGGCCCGAGCCGAACATCTGCAGCAACTGCCGCTCGACCGAGATGCGCGTCACGGCGCGGGCCGCCGCCGGCACCGAGGCCATCAGCTTGAGCGCGGCGGTGCGCGACACCTCGATGGCGATCACGTCGCTGCCGGCGCGCACCGTTGCACCGCGCCGCCGGCCCGAGATCAACCCGACCTCGCCGACAATCGAGCCCTGCGGAATCGGCACGGTGATGGCGGGATCATTGCGATCGACCTCCACCAGCATCTCGCCCTCGACGATCGCGAACAGCGACGAGCCGGGATCGTTGCGGCGGAAGACAATTTCGCCCGCGTCGAACAGCCGCATCTCCGAATCGAGCATGAACTCGCGCAGCTGGAGCGGCGACAGATCGGCGAGGATCGTCACGTCGCGCTTGAGCAACGCAAGCCATTCATCGACCGAACGCTTCGCCCGGAATTGCGCGAACTTTTTCGCCAGGATCGGCTCGTCGGCCGGCTTCAGCGCGGTATTGCCGTTGATGAACTCGACCACGTCATGGCCCTGGTTCATGCAGTGCTTGATCAGCGGATAACCGGCGAGCGCACCGATCACATAGATGCCTGACCGGGTCGTCTCGAAGGTCGACGAAAGTCTGGGAAAGGCCTCGCGGTCTTCGCTGGTGAACTGAATCCCGCAACCTTCGATAAAGGCGCGCGGTGCGGCCGAACCCATGCGCGCGATTACCCGGTCGCAGCGGATCGACTGCTGCCCATCGCGCGTGTCGAGCAGCAATTCGCCGGGGCGCACCGCTATTGGCGTCGTCTCGGTACGGATCGTCAGCCGGCCTGCCGCTGCCGCCTCGTTGAGCAGCTTCACGTTTGCCGCCTTGGCGCGGGCGAAATCGGCCGAGCGGTTGAGGATGGTGACGACATTGGCCTGCGCCGGATCGGCGGCAAGACCGAGCGCATTCTCGATTCCTGCGTCACCCGAGCCGATGACAGTAATATGCTCGTCGACATATTCGCCGGGATCGTCGAGTTGATATTGGACATGCTGGCTGTCGGACCCCTCGCAGCGCATCAGGTTCGGGTTGCCCTGCGTGCCGATCGCCAGCACCACCGTGTCGGCAACGATCGTCGTGCCGTCCCGGAGCGTCAGGGTGAAATCGCCCTTTTCGCCGGTAATTGCGGCTACCTCGCTGCGGTAGCGGACCTCTATCTTTTGCGCGCCGGCATTCCAGGCATCGAGGACAACCTCGCGCTTGCCGGCAGCGAACGGCAAATCGGCGCGCAGCACCAACTGGCTGGGCGTCGCCATGACATGCTTGCCCTTCTGGTATTTGTAGATCGTGTCGGAGAGGTGATCGGTTTTTTCGAGCAGCACATGGCTCAGCCCGAGCGCAGCGGCGCGTGCCGCGGCACTCAGCCCCGCCGGCCCAGAGCCGATGATCGCGATACGGATGCGGTCACTCAACCGCCCCACTCCCCCGGTCGTTCAATCGACAGCCTGCCCTTGCCGCCATCGCCAACTCCTAGCATGGATGTGAGACATGGATACAGGCGCTGGCCGGCCATGGCACGACGCACGTGAAGGGGGATAGGATGGCAGCGACATCTCGATATGGGATCGCCGCGCTGGCAGGCGCAGGCGCACTGCTCGCCGGCACGATCGGCTGGAAACTGACCTCGCACGGCGATGGTGCGCCCGTCCCGACCGCCGCGGCGACAGTTGCGGTCGACCCGCTTGCCGACCTGCTCGTCGCCGTGCGTCAGAGCCCGAACAATACCGATGCGTGGATGGCGCTGGGTGAGGCACAGGCCGCGGCCAACGATTTCGCCAGCGCGGTGCCGAGCTTCCGCCGCGCCACGACGCTTGCGCCAACCCGCGCCCAACCATGGTCCGCCCTTGGCGAGGCACTGGTCAAGGCCGATCCGCGCGACCCCTTCCCCACCGCGGCGCTGGACGCCTTCAAACGTGCTGCCGCAATCGACCCCAAGGACCCACGGGCGCGCTATTTCCTTGGCGTCCGGCGCGACCTCGACGGCGACCACAAGGGCGCGATCGACGCGTGGTTCGCGATCCTGAAGGATTCGCCGCCCGGCGCGCCGTGGGTCCGCGATGTCCGCCGCACGATCGAACAGGTCGGACAGATCAACAAGATCGACGTTGCCAGGCGCCTCGCCGCGTTGCCGGCGCTCGATGCGCATGCCATGCCCGGCACCAGCGCCGGTGGCGCGATCCCGGGGCCGACCGCGGAGCAGATGCAATCGGCGCAGTCGCTCACCCCGGCCCAGCAACAGGCGATGATCGCCGGCATGGTCGATCAGCTCGAAGCGCGGCTCGCCACCGAGAAGACCAATGTCGATGGCTGGGTGATGCTGATGCGCAGCCGCACCCAGTTGCGCGAGACGGACAAGGCGCGGGCGGCACTGCGCGCCGCGCGCGCCGCCAACCCCGGCGCGGCTCAACGGCTCAACGCCGAGGCCGCGACGCTGGGCATCCCGACGCCATAGCGGCTCATTTCTCTGTCGCCTCGAACACCCCGTCCCAGTCCGGGCCGGGCGGCGCGATCCGGAAGGCGGCGATGCGCTCGGCCAGCAGGGCGTGGAGCTTGTCGAGGCCGTATCCGCGCGCTGCCTCGGCCGATTTTGCCATCAGCGCCGTCGCGCCATCCCAGTCCTGCGCGCGATAGGCGGTGAACAGCGCGAGATGATCGGCGGCAAAGGCCTGCCAGGCGGTATCGGCGTCCAGTGTCTCGTCGCCGAGCAGGGTGTAAACCGTCTCGATCGCATCACGCCCGACGACGCGAACGCGGTCGACCGGCAGAATCGCGAAGCCGGAGAGCTTCGCTTCGAGCGTGCTGCCGATGAGGATACGCACGCCATAATATTTGGTCAGCCCTTCAAGCCGTGAAGCGAGGTTCACCGTGTCGCCGATCAACGTGTAGGACAGGCGCTGCGCCGAGCCCATATTGCCGACGCAGCACGGCCCGGCGTTGAGGCCGATGCCGACCTTGACCTCGCCGGGCCAGGGTTCGTCGCTGCCGGGCATCGTGCGGTTGAGCGCCGCCAACCGGTCGAGCATTTCGAGCGAGGCGCGCGCGGCGTTGGCATATTGCTCGGGATCGTCGAGCGGCGCGTTCCAGAAGGCGAGGATCGCGTCGCCGATGAACTTGTCGACCGTCGCCTTGCGGCCGAGCAGCACGTCGCACATCGGCGTGAGGAAGGCGATGAGGAAGCGGATGATCTGGTGCGGTGTGAGCGTCTCCGAGATGCGCGAAAAGCTGCGGATGTCGGTGAACAGCACGGTCATCTCGCGCTCCTCGCCACCCAGTTCGAGCTGGCCGGGATCGTCGACGATGCGCTTGACCAGCGTCGGCGAGAGATAGCGGTCGAAGGCGTTGTGAATATAGGCGCGCTGTCGTTCTTCGCGATAATAGGTGATGCCGGTTTCGACGACGTAGACGAGCACCAGGCCGAGCACCGGCCAGGTCGGATCGAGCAGCAACCGGGCGTGGCTGAACGCCTCCCAGCTGCCGAGGCCGAGCCCGCCGATCATCACCAGCCCGAGGATCGCGCCGCGCATCGCGCCGAGCCACGCCAGCGAAAAGACCATGAGCAGCCCAAGTAAGAGCAGCGCCGCGCGCTCGGCGCCGCTTGCCCAGTCGGGCTGGCTGAGAAAGGTTTTGGTGATGATCTGTTCGAGCGCCTGGGCGTGGATGACGACGCCGCGTTCGCGATCGGCGAGCGGGGTCGATTTGAGATCGTACAGCCCTTGCGCGCTGGCGCCGACCAGCACGATCTGCCCGGCAAAATCGCGTTCCATCTCGGCGGCGGAGAGCTGGCCGGTCAGCACCTTCCAGGCCGGCACGATGCGTGCCGGATGCGGCGCGGTGTAATACATCAACAGGCGACCGTCCGCCGTCGTCGGCACCTCGGAATCTCCCACTTTCAGCGACACGACATTGGCCCCGTCGCCGCCATGCTCGCCGCTGGCATCGCTCGATTTCACGATCACCGACTGGGTCTGATAAGCGACGCGCAGCGCCTCGAGCGACAGCGCGGGCAGCAACTGGCCGTTCTGGGTCGAGATCAGCGGCGCCTTGCGGATGATCCCGTCGCTGTCGGGCGGCAAGCTGACGAAACCAAGGCCCTTGGCCGCGTCACGCAGGATCGGCAGCGGCTGGATCGCGCCGTTATAGGTCGCGCCACCCGTTCGGGGCTGGCTGCCGGCATAGGCGAAGCCCATCTTCGGCACGACCTGCCCGCCCCCGCCGTTGGCCTTGAGAAAATAGGCCAGCACGACATTCGAGGCGCCGAACGCCCTCGCCAGCGTCGCGTCGTTGTCGGGCAGCTTGCCCAGCGCCGCGAGCACATCGTCCCGCCCGCCCTCGCGCCGCAGCCGCCCGGCGAGTTGCGCCGGTGAGGTGCGGTCGGGTTCGGAAAAGACGATGTCGTAACCGATCGCCGCGGCACCGGCATTGGTCAGCCGGTCATTGAGATCGGCGATGTCGGTGCGCGGCCAGGGCCATTGGCCGAGCCGGCGCAACGTCTCGTCGTCGATATCGATGACCCGGACGCCGGCATCCTGATAGGCGCGTGGCTTGGCGCGCTGATAGCTGTCGAACAGCAGCGCCGAGGCGCGATCGATCGCCGACACGCCGATCGCCTGCAACAGCAGGACGACCAACAGCGCGGCGAGACCGGGCAGGATCGCCCCGCGGCGTTTCCGCCACACCTGTCGCCACCGTGCTCCCGTCACGCCGCCCGCCCCCGTTGTTTCGCCGGCGTTATGGCCGAGGCGGGACGAACCGACAATGGCGTCGCCGCGATCGTGCTCGGCAAATATTCGGCAAGTCGTCGGTGCGTCCAACGTCAAGTATTCGGGGTATTTTGGGGACCGACGGGGGGTATGCTTCATCACAGCGCGTTATTTGCGGCTTGCAGATCGCGCGCAGATGGCAGGCCTTTTCCCAACAGCGAATAGTGCGGCGATGCTACGGCGCGCGCACTTTTTCCGGGCACGAGGACTGCGCCTTTACTGGACCATTTATGGGGATCCGTGACGATTTTCACAGCGTTCACTGGCAGGCTCCGTCGGGCCGACCGGCGTTTTCCCAACACGAAATGCGTCGCGAGCGCGGTGGCCCCGGCATAGTGCACGCCGTGCCGCGCGCAGTGAATCAGGCTGGTTGGCCCGCCGCGTCGGAGAGCGTCTTGCAGAGGATCACGTTGCCGGGGCAATCGTGCGAAGCGCCTCGCCCGCTGAACGCTCCACCAGGGGCAGGAAAGGCGCATCCGCCGCAAGGGCCGACCGGATGATGATCTGCGCTCTTCCTTTCCTGTCGCGCTGCAGCGGGGCGATACCGCCAGCGACCGGTCAGGCCCCGCGACGTGGTGACGACGACGGAACGGCAACGCCATCGCCGGGTAGCTGCGCATCGGCAATGTGCGATCCAGCGGCACAATTGGGCGGTGCGGATACGTTCCAACCCTTGGCGCGAGCGCCGATCGGGCGGTAGGCTCCTATAACTGCCGTTCTGCTTCCGCCCCAGTAGCGGTCATCGTGTACCGCACTGGTCATATACTCACTACGCCGTCGCAGTTGATCGAAACTTTGATTTAAGAAGCAGGTGAGCGCTCTTGAAATTGAGGTCAACTGGATTCACACTGAGCGGCGATGCGACAAACCATCGTAAGTACGGGTCTCCGATGCAGCAGTATTCCTCAGTAGTCTGCTCGGCATTCAGCGACAGAAACGTAGCCTTATCAATC
>JBBRSN010000025.1:0-46687 GCA_038245375.1 Sphingomonadales bacterium
CAATGGGATACGACACCGGGATCGATCTCGATGCCCTGATGCGCGTTCGCGCTATTCTCACAGAAGCGTTGCCAGGCGAGCCGCTGTACGGCTTCACCCCCGATGCCGGATTGCCGCTCGGGCTCGATCAGCGCGCGGCATGACGGGGCCGACTCCGCTGGCCGGCCTGAAGGTCGTCGAGTTCACCCATATGGTCATGGGGCCGGCGGCGGGCGCGATCCTCGCCGGGCTCGGTGCCGAGGTGGTCCGCGTCGAGCCGCCCGGCGGCGATCATACGCGCAATCTGATCGGATCTGGTTCGGGCTATTTCCCGATGTACAACCGCCACAAGGCGAGCGTGTGCCTGGACCTCAAGTCGGCCGAAGGACTCGCCGCAGCCAGGCGGCTACTGGCGGGCGCCGACATCTTGATCGAGAATTTCCGGCCCGGTGCGCTCGACCGGCTGGGGCTGGGCTACGAGGCACTCGCGAGCGACAATCCGCGCCTGGTCTATTGCTCGCTCAAGGGTTTTCTGCCCGGCCCTTATGAGGGACGGACGGCGCTCGACGAGGTCGCACAGATGATGGGTGGGCTCGCCTATATGACGGGCCCGCCAGGCCGACCGCTCCGCGCGGGGTCGAGCGTGATCGACGTGACCGGCGGAATGTTCGGCGTGATCGCGTTGCTCGCCGCGATCGAGGAGCGGCACCGGACGGGGCGTGGCCAGAAGGTCCAGGCCTCATTGTTCGAGACCACGGTGTATCTCGTCGGCCAGCACATGGCGCAGGAGGCGGTGACGGGCGCGGCGGCAGCGCCGATGCCGGCACGCATTTCGGCTTGGGCGATCTACGACATTTTCGAGACCAAAGACCATCCGGTGTTCATCGGGGTGGTCAGTGATGCCTTGTGGGAAAAGTTCTGCGAGCTCTTCCGGCTCGATGCGCTGTGGGCGGATGAGAGCCTTAGGCGCAACAACGACCGGGTGCTCGCGCGCGACAGGGTCCTGCCGGTTATCCGCGAACTGGTGGCACGGTTCACGCGGGACCAAATCATTGCTCGGCTGGAAGGCACCGGCTTGCCCTTCGCGCCGATCGGGCGGCCCGAAGACATGGCAACAGACCCTCATTTGCGGGCATCGGGCGGGCTCGAGGCAGTGACCCTGCCCGACGGCACCCAAACGATGCTGCCGACTCTTCCGGTAGAGATGGCCGGCGGTCGCCCGGGTGGGGCAACCGCGCTGCCTCGACCCGGTGTCGATACGGCGCAAGTGTTATCCGACCTGGGTTATTCACGCGAGCAGCTTGCGCACCTGGCCGGCTGATCGTTGATTTTCGATTGGCGTTGGGAAGATTTTGCAGCCGGGCTTGCGACACGAATGAATGGCAGGTTCCGGGAATTGCAAATCCGACCCTGAACGGCGACAACGGGCGCGTTGCCGCCCGGCAGCTTTTGCCGAATCGATCGCCAGTTGGCGCTAAGACGGCGGTCGTTGGCAATGATTAGAAATGCCAACTCCCCAATTCAGGACTAGCCGGCAAGAGGTGTGGGAGCCAACGAGGTAACGCTATTCTAGGCGCAACCACACGCCACTGAAAATAAAGCGTAATTTTGGCTTGATTGGATGCCCCGTGAGGATTCGAACCTCAATTAACGGAGTCAGAGTCCGTAGTCTTACCTTTAGACGACGGGGCACCAGAGGCCGCGCGATCTAGGGCGGGGCCGGGCGACTGTCAACCGAGTGCGGCTTGCCCGCGCCTTCGCGTGCGAGTAGCGTGACCCCAAGCACCGAACGGGCCAACGGGGTTCGCGACGGCAGAAAAGAACAAGTGAGTGACAACGGCATGGGCGATCAATCCGCCAGGATGCCGTACCGGCAGGATTCGCCTCCTGCCCGTCCGGCCCCTTCCCCGCGATCGGCGGGGCGCTGGGGCGATGCGCGGCACTTCGCAGCGCTCGACCTCGGAACCAACAATTGCCGGCTGCTGATCGCACGACCACAGGGCGACGGCTTTGCCGTGGTCGACGCCTTTTCGCGCATCGTGCGGCTCGGCGAGGGGCTCGCCACCAGCGGACGGCTGAGCGATGCGGCGATCGAACGCACCATCGCCGCGCTGCGCGTGTGCGGCGACAAGCTGCGCCGTCGGCACGTCACGCTGGCGCGCTCGGTTGCCACCGAGGCGTGCCGCCGCGCCGCCAACGGCGCCGACTTCATCGCCCGCGCCTATGCCGAGACCGGCATCCATCTCGACATCATCTCGGCCGAGGAGGAAGCGCGGCTCGCCGTGCTTGGCTGCCATGTGCTGATCGAGCCGGGCGAAGGCCCCGCGCTGATTTTCGACATCGGCGGCGGCTCGACCGAACTCGTGCTGGTCGACACCACGCCGACCGTGCCGCGCGTGCTCGACTGGCACAGTGCACCATGGGGCGTCGTCTCGCTGACCGAATATGCCGGCGCCGGCGAAGGCCCGGCCGGACGCGCCGCGGCCTATGCCCGGATGCGCGCGCTGGTCGCCGAAAGCTTTGCGCCGTTCGCCGAGCGCCTGCCCCAGGGGGTCGAAAATCCCCGGTTGCTCGGTACCAGCGGCACGGTGACGACGCTGGCCAGCGTCCATCTCGGCCTGCCGCGCTACGATCGCTCGGCGATCGACGGACTGATCGTGCCCGCCGCGTCGATGCGCCGGATCAGCGCCGATCTGGCCGGCAAGGATCTTGCCCAGCGCGCCACGCTGCCGTGCATCGGCACCGAGCGCGCCGATCTGGTCGTCGCGGGTTGCGCGATCCTCGAGACGATCCTCGATCTGTGGCCGGCCGAGCAGCTCGGGGTCGCCGATCGCGGCATTCGCGAGGGCATTCTCCGCCGTTTGATGGGCGCACGGGCGCTGTGAGCGGCTTGCGCCGCGGCGGCAGCGGCCCGCTCCCCCGCCCGACCGGTCGGGTGGGAGAGCGGGCCGCTGCCGCGAAAGGAAAATCATGAGCAAGGATGGCGGCGGCCTGCGCGTGCGGGTCAAGACGGCGCGCCGGCGCACCGCGCAATCGACGCGCTGGCTCGATCGGCAGTTGAACGACCCCTATGTCAAGCGCGCCAAGGCCGATGGCTTTCGTAGCCGCGCAGCGTACAAGCTGAGCGAGCTCGACCAGCGTTTCGATTTTCTCAAGCGCGCCCGCTTCGTCGTCGATCTCGGCATCGCGCCGGGCGGATGGAGCCAGGTGGTGCATCGCAAGATGCCCAAGGCGAAGATCGTCGGCATCGACCTGCTGCCGGTCGATCCGCTCGACGGCGTGACCATCCTGCAGATGGATTTCATGGAAGACGCCGCGCCCGAGCGGCTGCTCGCCGAGCTCGGCGGCGCGCCCGATCTCGTCCTGTCGGACATGGCGGCCAACACCGTCGGCCATCCGCAAACCGACGCGCTGCGCACCATGGCGCTGGTCGAAGCGGCACTGGCCTTCGCGATCGACGTGCTCGAACCGGGCGGCGTGTTCATCGGCAAGGTCTTTGCCGGCGGCGCCGACACGTCGCTGGTCACCGAACTCAAGCGCAACTTCAAGACCGTCAAGCACGCCAAGCCGCCGGCGAGCCGCAAGGGCTCATCGGAATGGTATGTCGTCGCGCAGGGGTTCAAGGGACGAGGGCGAGGCAGCGATCTAGTTGAAAGCTAAATCGCGTTTCAGCCGAGCCCCGGCCGGCGGGGCGAACGCCCCGACCGACGACGCGGCTTCGCCGCGCCGCGATGCACGTCCACGACCGTCATCCCAGCGCAAGCTGGGATCTCGTGCGGCAAGCGCGCGCGCCGTAATTGGGAGATCCCAGCTTGCGCTGGGATGACGGAAATGGGGAAAGCGCGCGACGCCGCGGTAAAGCCGCATCGTCGGTCGCGCCGATGGCGCGCCGGCCGCCAATCGGCTGGTCGCGATTTAGCCGAGGCTAAATCGCGGCCTCATACTTACCCTTCGTAGTCGCCGCCCAGATTCTGGTTGCGCGGCGGCGCGGCGGCGGTGAGGCGCAGCGCCTCTGCCGAAGCCGCCAGGCTGCCGATCTCATCGGGCGTATCGTCGTCATCGACCTGCACCTTTTGCAGACCCGAAACCACTGCCTCTTCGAGGTGCACCGGATGCACCATCTCTTCGGCGATCTCGCGCAGCGCGACGACCGGGTTCTTGTCGCGATCACGGTCGACGGTGAGCTCGGCGCCGCCGGAAATCTGCCGCGCGCGCTGTGCTGCGAACAGCACCAGATCGAAGCGGTTGGGAATCTTGTCGACGCAATCCTCGACGGTGACGCGCGCCATGAACGGCTTCCTTTGGGTGACGATGACGTGAAAGGCGGCGATCTAGTCGGCACGGACGCATGAGTCAAGAAAATCGCCGGCTTGCCTCTGCCGCATCGCTCCAGCAAAGCACCACACGTCATGGTCAAACCCCCGCTTCAGCCGAGCTTCCAGGTCGAGGGAAACCGCCTGACGATGCTCGACACCGGCCCGCGCCGGCTGGCGGCGCTGATCGAACTGATCGATGGCGCCCGGCACAGCCTGCGGGTGATCTATTACATCTATGTCGACGATGATGCCGGCGCGCGTGTCCGCTCAGCGCTGATCGCGGCACGAACGCGCGGCGTCGCGGTGACATTGATCGTCGACGGCCTCGGCAGTGAAGTCGCCCAACAGAACGGCTTTTTCGTACCGATGCGCGATGCCGGCATCGATGTGTATCGCTTCGTCCCGCGCTGGGGTGCGCGCTATCTGCTGCGCAACCACCAGAAGCTCGCGCTAGCCGACGCGGAGCGGGCGATCATTGGCGGGTTCAACGTCCAGGACAGCTATTTCGGCACGCCCGCCGAGCAGGCATGGCGCGATCTCGGGCTGCTCGTCGAGGGTCCCGCAGCGGAGCATATCACCGGCTATTTCGACGCACTGTCGCGCTGGGCCAGGCAGCCACGCCCGCCGTTGCGTGGCCTGCGCCGCGCGCTGGCGCGGTGGAGCCAGCCGGCGGGCAAGACGCGCTGGCTGTTCGGTGGGCCGGCGCGGCGGCTGTCGCCCTGGGCCCGGGCGGTCAAGCGCGACCTCGAAAGCGCGAAGCGCGTCGACCTCATTGCGGGCTACTTCGCCCCCAGCCCCGGGATGCTGCGCCGGCTCGACCGCGTCGGGCAGCGCGGCACCACGCGAATCGTGCTGCCGGCGAAGAACGATCATCCGGCGGCGATTTCCGCCTCGCGCTTCACCTATGCCGGACTGCTGCGCAAGAACGTGCGGATCTACGAATATCAGCCCACCAAACTGCACACCAAGCTCTTCGTGATCGATGACGTGGTCTATATCGGCTCGGCCAATTACGACATTCGCAGCCTGTTCCTGAACCTCGAGATGATGTTGCGAATCGACGACGCGGCCTTCGCCGCGCATGCTCGCGCCTATGTGGATGGCGAGGTCGCGCAGTCCGAACGCATCACGCCGGAACTCTACAAGGCGCGTACCAGCTGGTGGACGCGCGTGAAGCAGGCGGGCGCTTTCTTCGTCATCACGGTGATCGACCTCAACGTCACGAGGCGACTCAACGCCGACGAACTATAGCGTCTCCGAGAACAGGTGAATTGCTCGGCATGCCGCCCTTAGCCTGAACGCGGCCAGCCCGGAAAGCCGGGCGGCGCTAGTCCTTCCACGCCCAGTAGAGCTGCGCCGGCGGGACGTTCCACCACTCCATGTCATGGTCGATTCGCGAGAAATGGGGGTCGAGAAAGTCCTTCACCTTGGGCGAGAACTGATAAACCAGGAAAGCGCCACCCGGGCGCAGTACATCATGTGTTGCCTCGGCGATCGCCGGGCCGACGCCTTGCGGCAGCGTCGAAAAAGGCAGGCCCGACAGTACGTAATCGGCCGCGTCGAAGCCATGATCGGCGATGATCGAACGCACATCGGCGGCCGACCCGTTGATCGCGGCGAAGCGCGGGTCGGTGATGTCGTGGCGCAGATAGCGGATAAAATCGGGGTTGGTGTCGATCGTGAGCAACTTGGCGTCGGGTGCCATTCGCTCGAGGATCGGGCGGCAGAAGGTGCCGACACCGGGGCCGTACTCGACGAAAAGCTTTGTATTGGCCCAGTCGACGGGCGCGAGCATCTTGCGGATCAGCACGCCCGACGACGGCACGACCGAGCCGACCATCACCGGATGCTTGAAGAATCCGCGCAGGAACATGCCCCATGGGGAGGGTACGCCGGCGGCTGCCCGGCGCTGTCGCCTGGCGGCGGCGGTCGAAATATTCACTGGCGATCCCTCTGTACCGTTTCCGGGGGTTGATGACGCTCGTCGCAAAGCCGTAACAAACATGCAAGCCCATAGGTTCATTCGCGATGCCGGAAGGGGTTGCGCGATGGGACGAAGCGCCTAATCGGTCGCCATGCGCGACGAACGGCACGGCCAGATTGTGGTGATCTTCCTGTCCGAGCGGACCGACGAGGATGGTCCCGGCTATGGCGCCGCCGCCGACGCGATGGCGGCGCTCGCCGCAACGCAACCGGGCTATCGGGGCCTCGACAGCGTCCGCGGCGCCGACGGCGTGGGCATCACATTGAGTTACTGGGCTGACGACGCCTGCGCGCTCGCCTGGAAGAATCATCCCGAGCACAAGGCGATTCGCGATGCCGGGCGCGCGCGTTGGTACCGGCGCTACGAGGTCGTCGTGGCAGAAGTCTCGCGCGATTATCGCTGGAACAAAGCGTGAGGACGCCCGCCTCGATCAACCGCGAGTTCGTGCTGCTGTTCATGGTCATGCTGACCATCGCGGCGGGCAACACCGCGCTGCAATCGGTCCTCCCCGCGCTCGGCCGCTCGCTCCACGTCAAGGACAGCGCGGTGGCGGCGGCCTTTTCGGTCTCGGCGCTGCTCTGGGTGATCGCCGCGCCGTTCTGGGCAGCACGCTCCGACACGCATGGCCGCCGCGCGATGATCCTGCTCGGGCTCGGTGGCTTCGCGATTTCGCTGCTGTTGTGCGGTGCCTTTCTCACCGCCGGCATCAACGGCTGGATCGGCGGAACGACGGCGTTCGTGCTCTTCATCGCCGGGCGGCTGATCTACGGCGCCTTCGGCAGCGCCGCGCCGCCTGCGGTACAGGCGGTGGTGGCGGGCGAGACGACGCGCGCCGAGCGCACCAAGGCGCTGACCCTGCTCGCCTCCGCATTCGGGCTGGGCACGATCCTCGGCCCGGCGATCGCGCCGTTCCTTCGCCTCGGCCAGGTCGGCGGGGTCGAGGTCGGGCTCGCCGGCCCCGCCTTCGTGTTCGCGATCTTCGGCGCCGCGATGTACGTCGCGGTGCGCACGCAACTGCCCGACGATCGCACGCCGCTGCCCGGCACGCACGGCGCATCGAGCGCCTATCCCTCAATCGGCGGCGCGCCGACCGGGGCGAACGTCGCCGCGGCGATGCAGCCCGACAGCGAACAGGTCCGCTACCGCGATCCGCGCATTCGCGGCTGGATGCTCGCCGGGCTGGTGATGGGCCATGCCCAGGCAATGACCAGCCAGGCGATCGGCTTTCTTGTCATCGACCGCCTCAACCTCACGCCCGCGCTGGCGATCGAACCGACCGGCATGGTGCTGATCATGGGGGCGGGCGCCTCGCTGCTCGCACAATGGGGCATCATCCCGCTGCTCAACCTCAATCCGCGCCAGCTCGTCCTGTCGGGTCTGGTGCTGGCGGCGATCGGGCTCGCACTCACCGGCGTCGCCACCTCGCTCTACACACTTTCCGTGGCCTATGGTCTCGCCAGCCTTGGCTTCGGCTTTACCCGCCCTGGTTTCACCGCCGGCGCGTCACTCGCCGTCGGCCAGCAGGCGCAGGGCTCGGTCGCGGGCAAGGTAACGAGCGTCAACGGCGCATCGTTCGTGCTCGGCCCCTCGCTCGGCGTCGGGCTGTACGAGGTGAGCCATGCACTACCCTATCTGACGGCGGCGACGGCGCTGCTCGCGCTGTTCGGCTATGCATGGGTCACACTGCACGAGCGGCCGACCGCCAGCTCGCCTACGCCATGATGAGCAACCCCGTGCCGGCAGTCTATGCGCGGTCCGGGTCACGCGGTCGCAGCTGGCCGGGCGAGATGAAGCCGAGCGGCTGGAGCGACGCTGCGTCCTGCTTCAGCCGCGCGCCCATCTGCTGGTAATCCTTCTCCATCTCCGGCGTGACCGAGGCGCGCGAATCCTCCAGCGCGGCGGTGAAATCGGCCATCGTCACTTCGCGCACGTCGAGCGAACGCCGTAGCGCGACGAGGCCGGCGCGCCGCACGACGTCCTCCAGGTCGGCGCCGGTGAAGCGGTCGGTCTTCGCCGCCACGACATCGAGGTCGACATCGCCCGCCAGCGGCATCTTGCGGGTCTGGATACCGAGGATCCGTCGCCGCCCCGGCTTGTCGGGCACGCCGACATAGATCAGTTCGTCGAAGCGCCCCGGCCTGAGCAATGCGGGGTCGATCAGGTTGGGGCGGTTGGTCGCGCCGATCACCACCACCGCCTGGAGTTCCTCCAGCCCGTCCATTTCGGCGAGGATCGTGTTGACCACGCGCTCGGTCACCTGCGGCTCGCCCAATCCGCCGCCGCGTGCCGGCACCAGCGAATCGAGTTCGTCGATGAAGATCACGCACGGCGCGACCTGGCGTGCGCGGGCGAACAGCTTGGCGATCTGCTGCTCGCTCTCGCCATACCATTTGCTAAGCAGGTCGCTCGACCTGGTGGCGATGAAATTGGCCTGCGCCTCGCGCGCCACGGCCTTGGCGAGCAGCGTCTTGCCGGTGCCGGGCGGGCCGTAGAGCAGGAAGCCCTTGGCCGGACGGATACCGAGGCGGCGAAACGCATCGGGGTCCTTGAGCGGCAGCTCGACGCCTTCCTTCAGCCGTTCCTGCGCGCTGTCGAGCCCGCCGACATCCTCCCAGCGGACGCGCGGCGCCTCGACCATCACCTCGCGCATGGCGGAGGGCTGGACGCGCTTGAGCGCGTCGAGGAAATCCTCGCGCGTCACCGCCAGCGTATCGAGGATCTCGGGCGGAATCGTCCCCTCGGCGAGATCGAGCTTGGGCATCAGCTTGCGCACCGCCTCGATCGCCGCCTCGCGCGCCAGCGCCGCGAGATCGGCGCCGACGAACCCGTAGGTGGTCCGCGCCAGCTCATCGAGATCGACCTTGTCGCCGAGCGGCATGCCCCGCGTATGGATGCCGAGAATCTCGCGGCGGCCACGCTCGTCGGGTACGCCGACGACGATCTCGCGGTCGAACCGGCCCGGCCGGCGCAACGCCTCGTCGATCGCCTCGGGCCGGTTGGTGGCCGCGATCACGACGATGTTGGCACGCGATTCGAGCCCGTCCATCAGCGTCAGCAACTGCGCGACGAGCCGCTTCTCGGCTTCGCCGGACACCTGGCCGCGCTTCGGTGCGATCGAATCGATCTCGTCGATGAACACGATCGACGGCGCGCTCTTGGCCGCGTCCTCGAACACCTGGCGCAACTTGCCTTCCGATTCGCCATAGGCCGAGCCCATGATCTCGGGCCCATTGATCAGGAAGAACTCGGCCGCGCTCTCATTGGCGACGGCGCGTGCGAGGCGCGTCTTGCCGGTGCCGGGCGGCCCGTGCAGCAACACGCCCTTGGGCGGATCGACGCCGAGCCGCTGGAACAGCTCGGGGTAACGCAGCGGCAACTCGACCATCTCGCGCAATTGGTCGATCGTCGGCCCCATGCCGCCGATATCGTCATAGGTGACATCGGCGCGGCGCGCTTCCTTGGGCTCTTCATATTCGGGCCGCAGCTCGATTTCGGTATTCTCGTCGACATGAACGACGCCGCGCGGCGTCGTGCCGATCACCGCGAGGCGGATCTCCTGCAAGGCATAGGCCGGCGCATTCATGAACTGGCGCACGCCGGCCGGCATGTCCTGGACGCGCTGGTGCCCGGCGGTGGCGACGACGTCGCCCTGCGTCAGCGGCCGGCCGAAAAAGGTCCGCTTCAAGGCGTTTGACGAACCCTGCAACCGCAGATTCTGCTGCGCCGGCGCGAACACCACACGCGTCGCCGGCTTCGATTCGACCTTGCGGATTTCCACGAAATCGCCCGCACCCGCACCGGCATTGGCGCGCTGCAAGCCATCGATACGGACGATCTCCAGCCCCTCGTCCTCGGCATAGGGCGCGACCGCGCGTGCCGCGGTGGTCGCCTTGCCGACGATTTCGATCACATCGCCCTCGGCAATGCCGAGCGCCGCCAGCATCGCGCGCGGGACGTGCGCCAGGCCGCGGCCGCTGTCTTCGGGTCGCGCATTGGCAACCTGCAATTTCCGCGGAGGCGCTTCGCCATCAGCCATCAACCTACCCTTTCACGTGCCGGACAAGGCGTAGGTAGGGGCGAAGGTGCGGCGATACGAGAGCCCCGCCATGATCGACGCTGCGGCGGCGGGTCGCTAAAGCACAAAAAAAGGCCGACCCCGTAGGGTCGGCCGTGAAAGTTTTAGGAGAGGATGCCTGAAAGGCACCCTCTATGTGCAACGCGGCAGTTTATTGTGCAAGTGCGAAAAGAAATGGTTTGATTGCGTAAATTGCAATCGGGGGTGGATTTTCCCCTCCTTTGACGGCATTTTTCGTGTCAGCGGTATGTAGTGCGCCGCACAAGAGGGAGGGGATGAATGCGACGATTGCCGCCGTTGACCGCGATTGAGGCGTTCGTGCAGGTTGCGCGACTCGGTTCGATCAAGGCCGCCGCGCAGGAGCTCGCGCTGTCCGCCCCGGCGCTCAGCCGGCGCGTGCAGGCGCTGGAGCGCTTTATCGGCCGTCCGCTGTTCGACCGTCGCCACCAGGCCGTGGTGCTCAACGCCGATGGCGACCGACTGCTGCAACAGATCGCCCCGGCGCTCGATTCGCTCAGCGACGCGGTCGAGACGATGACCAGCAGCACCGACGTGCTCCGGCTGCGCCTCGGCATCCTGCCGCTGTTCGCGTCACAGCGCCTGTTTCCGCATCTCGCCGAGTTGCGCACACGCCATCCCGAGCTGCATCTCGACATCGACACCGCCGGGCATGGCGTCTCGCGACTTGGCGACGGACTCGACGCGGTAATCGCGCTGGTCCGCGACGTCGACCCCTCGCTCTATGCCAAGCGGCTCGACCGCAATTCGGTCTACGTCATCGGCGCGCGCGCGCTGCTCGAGGGTCCCGACCCGGTGACGCGGCCCGAGCAGCTCGCCAACCTCACCGCGCTCGTCCACCGCGACATGCCCGATACCTTTACCGCCTGGCGGCGCGCGGCCGGTCTCGACGATCTGGAACCGGCCGCGACCGACCATTTCGATTCGGGCGCGTTGATGCTCGAGGCGGCGGCGCAGGGGCTTGGTGTGGCGTTCATGCACGAAAGCCATTTCGAGGATGCGAACGACCCGCGTCTCGTCAGGCTGTTCGGCATTTCGGTCGAAAGCCCGTACAGCTATTATTTCGTCTGTCGCCCACGCGCGCTGACCCAGCGCCCGGTGCGGCTGTTCCACGACTGGCTGATCGCGACGCTCGCCGATCCGAGCCTATAATCGCCCGATACTTTCTCATCCGTGTTCCTGCGCACGCAGGAACCCAGAGCCACCAATGCCAGCGCATGTGACCCTGGGCTCCTGCTTTCGCAGGAGCACCAAGGTTTACTCGGCGCGCGCGGTGATGATCTTGCCCGGTTCGCGCGGCGGCTCGCCCTTGGGCAGCGCGTCGACATGCTCCATGCCTTCGGTCACTTCGCCCCATACGGTATACTGACCGTCGAGGAAGCGGGCGTCGTCGAAGCAGATGAAGAACTGGCTGTTGGCCGAGTTCGGGCTCTGCGCACGCGCCATCGAGGCGACGCCGCGGACATGCGGCTCCTTGGAGAATTCCGCGGCCAGGTCGGGTTTTTTCGAGCCGTGCATGCCGGTGCCGGTCGGATCGCCGCCCTGCGCCATGAAGCCCGGAATCACGCGGTGGAACACCACGCCATCGTAGAAGCCGTCATTGGCCAACTCGACGATGCGCGCGACGTGGCCGGGCGCGAGATCGGGACGCAGCTTGATCTTCACGTCGCCGGTGGCGAGCGTCAGGGTAAGCGTTTCGGGGGTATCGGCCATGGCGGCAAGCTCCGGTAGGAAGAAGGGGATGGCGGTGCCACTAGCGGCGTCCGGCGGCGCTGGCAAACCGCAAGGAATGCGGTTATCGCGCGGCAACGCTAAGCATCGGCAGGAGGTCGGACGATGAGCGAGACCGAACTCTCACCCGAAGCCGAAGCCGAAAACCAGGCGGATCTCGGCCAACTCGACGAGGACGACCGGCTCAAGCCCGAGTTCGTCCGCGCGGTGCTGGACGCGGTCGAGGCGGGCGATGAAGATGGTGCCCGCGCGCTGGTCGAGCCGTTGCACCCGGCCGACATCGCCGACCTGTTCGAACTGACCCCGCGCGAAGAACGTGCCGCGCTCGCCAAGGCGATCTCCGACCTGCTCGACGGCGACGTGTTCGCCGAGATGAACGATTATGTCCGCGAGGACCTGATCGACGCGCTCGAACCGCACCAGGTCGCCGACATCGCCGCCGAACTCGATACCGACGACGCCGTCGCGATCATCGAGGACATGGACGCCGCCGACCAGCGCGAGGTGCTCCGCGCGCTCGACCCCGACGATCGCGCCGCGATCGAGGAGGCGCTGTCGTACCCCGAGGAATCCGCCGGCCGCCTGATGCAGCGCGAGCTGATCGCGGTGCCCGAGCATTGGACGGTCGGCGACGCGATCGATTATCTGCGCGGCCATGAAGAGCTGACCACCGACTTCTGGGAAATCTTCGTCGTCGACCCGGCGCACAAGCCGGTCGGCACATGCCAGCTGTCGTGGATCCTGCGCACGCCGCGCTCGATTCCGATGGGCGATGTGATGAAGCGCGAACAGACGCTGATTCCGGTCGACATGGACCAGGAAGAAGTTGCGCTGCGTTTCCAGAAATACGCGCTGATCTCCGCCGCCGTTGTCGATGCCGGCGGGCGGCTGGTCGGCATGATTACCGTCGACGACATCGTCCACATCATCCAACAGGAGGCCGGCGAGGATATCCTGCGACTGTCGGGTGCGGGTGAGGGCGACATCAACGAGCCGATCGCGCTGACCGTGCGGACGCGCATCACCTGGCTGGTGGTCAATCTCGGCACCGCCATCCTCGCTGCTTCGGTCGTCGGCGTGTTTCAGGGCGAGATCGCGCGCTACGCGCTGCTCGCGGTGCTGATGCCGATCGTTTCGGGGATGGGCGGCAATGCCGGCACCCAGACGCTGGCGGTGGTGGTGCGCGCGCTCGCCACCAACCAGCTGACCAGTTCGAACACGACGCGGATGATCGTGCGCGAATTTCGCATCGCGATGGCCAATGGTGCGATGCTGGCGATCCTGATTGGCCTCGGCACGCTGCTGATCTTCCACAACCAGAATCTGGCGATGGTCATCGCGATGGCGATGGTGATCAACAACCTCATCGCCGGGCTGTCGGGCGTGCTGATCCCGGTGACGCTCGACCGGCTCGACATCGATCCGGCGGTTTCGTCCGCCGTGTTCGTGACGATGATGACCGATGTGATGGGCTTTTTCTCGTTTCTCGGCCTCGCCACCTTGTGGGGCCTTGGCGCCTAGCCGCGCCACACCCACATCGCCGGCGTGCCCCTGCATCTCACCAAGGTCGCGTTCGGCGCGTCGAGCGTCGAGCACCTGGCAGAGCGCCTGTTGCAACGTGCCGCGGCCGGCCCGGTGTTTCTCACCACGCGTTACCTGCCCAAGCGCCACGAAGAGATCGCCGGCCAGGGCTCGCTGTTCTGGATCATCAAGCACAGCCTGGTCGCGCGCTCGCCGATCCTGTCGTTCGGCGAGGCCGAGGGCGGCCGCGTCGCGATCCATCTCGATCCGCATCTCGTGCTGACTCACGGCCGCCCCAAGCGCGCGCACCAGGGCTGGCGCTATCTCGAAGACGCCGACGCGCCGGCCGATCTCGGCGGCGACATCAGCAGCGGCGACGCGCTGCCCGCCGCGCTGATCGGCAAGCTCGCGGCGCTGGGGCTGGTGTGAGGCGGGGCTGGAGCATCCCGCAGAAAATCTGACCTATATCGTCGCATCTCTCCTCACTTCCCCGGCGGAGGCCTGGGCCCAGCCGGGATAGCGGATATGATGCGCGGCAACGCCCGTCGCAGCGTCCCCCAACTGGACCCCGGCCTTCGCCGGGGAAGCCAGAAAGATAGCGCTGCCACGCGTTTCGCGGTTCAGATTTCACGCATCCTGCTCTGAATCCGCCCCTTTTTTCCCTGCCATCGGCCTCGCATTTTTTGTTTTCCCTGCCAAATCCAACTTGTCGTTTTATTCCCGTGGCTTGGCGCAACGCTGGCAGGGAATTGGCAGGGAAAAAGCGGGCGCCGAAACAGGGCGAGACGCGGCGACGACAGGGTCGCGCCCGCGCCCGAGGTTCATGCTTCACGGTAAGAAAGAGCCGGGGCGATCATGACATGTCCGCCAGGCTGTTGAATCGCGGGGGTCGCTTATCTTCCGGTGGAGAGGGATGCTCCAGCCGAGCGGCGTCAGGGGCCGCCGCACTCCACCGGGCCGCCGGCCGCGGCATTGACCAGGCACTTAGGATTGCCCGTCACCACGACATGGCCGAGCCCGGTCGAATTGATCTGCGCGGTGTAGCGGGCGGCGGCGCGCGTCTCGCCGCTGCCGTCCTGCAGGATCGACAGGTCGTTGACGACCAGCGCCGTCGCATCGACATTGCCGGCACCGTTGGTGACGAGGCGCGCGCGCGCCGCGCGGCCCGACAAGGTCATCGTGCCGGCACCGACGATCGTCGCGAACAGCTGGTCGGTATCGGCGCCGCTCACCGTCACCGTGCCGCTGCCATTGACCGACAGGTCGACGCGCTGTGCCTTCATGCCCTTGATCGTCACGCGGGCGCCGCCATTGATGAACGCCGCGCGCAGCCCCGGCGTCGTCAGCGTGATGACCGGCGGCGTGATCGATTTGCCGACCGGGGTTTCGCCCCAGCCCTGGTGGCCCATGCGCACGATCAGCGTCGTGCCCTGCAACTGGATGTCCAGCCCGTCGATCATCCGCGCGTCGCCTGTGGCCAGCGCCCCCGGCGCAACGCCGGTGGTGATCTGAACCTCGAACGGTCCCTCGACACGGACGCGATCATAGCTGCCGAAGGCATAACGATGCTCGGCGGCCTCCGCGGCAAAGGGCAGGACGAGCAGGGCAATTGCGAGGAGCCGGGCGATCATCCGCCCGGCATCGCATCCTTCGCGGTTCAAGCCAAGCGCGGGCTTTGCCGGATCAACTGCCGCAATGGACCTCGCCCGAGCCCATCTTCGAGGTCGAGCATTTCGCGCCGGCACCGAGATCGACATCGCCCGAGCCCATCACCGAGACGCTGGCCGGCCCGGTGACGTCGGCGCGGGCGTTGCCCGAGCCGGCGATCGAGACCTTGGCGCCCTGCGCCTTGAGCCCGCCAGCCTCGACGCCGCCCGATCCGGCGATATCGATCCGCAGCTGCTTCGCGACCCCCTTCAGGCGCATGTCGCCCGAACCGGCAATCGAGAGATCGACGCTGTCGACCGCGACGGCAGCGATATCGAGATTACCCGAACCTGCCGTACTGGCCGTGAATGTCGCGCCCTCGACCTTGTCGACCGACATGTCGCCCGAGCCGGCGATGCTGGCGGCGGCGAGGCGCGGCAGGGTGACGAAGACCTTCACCGGATGGTTTCCGCTGTTCCAGTGAAAGCCGCCATCGTTGATCCGGCCGATGCGCAGCGTATCGCCGACGCGGGTGATCTTGAGCCTGTCGAGTTCGGCCGACGGCCCCTCGGCGCGGACCGCGAAGCCCGCGCCGGTCGTTACCGTCACATCATCCGAGCCGCGCAAATCGACGCCGGTGAAATCGGCGACCTGATAGCTCCGCGCGTCGCCACTGCCGCTGCCCTTGATACCCGGCGTCGAGTCGGCGCCGAAGCCGTGCCCGTGGCAGGCGGTGAGTGGCAGAGCGGCGATCAACATGCCCAGCGTGAGAATGCGCATCGATCTTCTCCCTATGTGTATTGGTTACATAACACACGCTGGAATTGATGCAAACAAAAAGGACGGCCCTTGCGGACCGCCCCTTTTGCATTTCAGCAAAGCACAGACGTCAGGCCGGCACCTTGTCCTTGTTGTGGATCGCCGCGGCCGCGCGCAGGATGTCGAGGATCTTGACCTGCGCGGTCGGCTCGTCGACCTGCTCCATCGCGGCGAGTTCGCGCGCGAGGCGGCTGGTCGCCGCTTCGAAGATCTGCCGTTCCGAATAGCTCTGCTCGGGCTGGTCCTCGGCCCGGAACAGGTCGCGCACCACTTCGGCGATCGACACGAGGTCGCCCGAATTGATCTTCGCTTCATATTCCTGCGCGCGGCGCGACCACATGGTGCGCTTGACGCGGGGCTTGCCGGTCAGCGTGTCGAGCGCCTCACGCAGCGTCTTGTCCGACGACAGCTTGCGCATGCCGACGCTTTCCGCCTTGTTGGTCGGGACGCGGAGCGTCATCCGCTCCTTCTCGAAGCGCAGCACATAGAGTTCCAGCTGCATGCCGGCGATCTCCTGCCGTTGCAGTTCGATAACACGGCCGACACCGTGCTTTGGGTAGACAACATAATCACCAACGTCGAAGGACAGCGCCTTGGCAGCCATTCCGTCAAACCTTTCCGTGAACTGACCCGCCGCGGAGAACCGCGTCTAGCGCAGCATGTAGCTGCTCGAGCGCGGCGGCGGGGTTGATTACGAACATCTCCAGATCGGAGGACGCGCGAGTCCGCGTCCTGCGTCACGCAGTGCTTAGCACGTTCGTAATAAAATTACCAGCACGAGCAATGTGGCACGCCACCCGTCCGTTACCCATTCCGGGATTCCGGCGCAGGCGCTATCGTTGCGCGCTCAGTCGCCCTGGCCGGGTTCGGGCGAGAACAGCTCGAACTTGTCGGGCTTGCCCTTGAATTCGTCGGCGTCCGCCGGGGTCTGGTCGTTCTTGCGGGTGACGTTGGGCCACTGCGCCGAGAAGGTGTTGTTGAGTTCGAGCCACTTTTCGAGGCCGCTCTCGGTGTCGGGAAGGATTGCTTCGGCCGGGCATTCCGGCTCGCACACGCCGCAGTCGATGCACTCGCTGGGGTTGATCACCAGCATGTTCTCGCCTTCGTAGAAGCAGTCGACCGGACAGACCTCGACGCAGTCCATATACTTGCACTTGATGCAGGCATCGGTGACGACGTAGGTCATTCTGGCAACTCCCCTGGGCCGGTCTGATCCGGCAGCGAACGGCTCCTGCTATGCGCGGCGCTTGGCGTCGTCAATCGGGTGGCGCTTGCTGCGAGACGTTCGCAACAGCCATGTCGGTGTAGCAGGCGCGCGCTTCGGGCGCCGGCCCGCGACGGTACGGCAGCGCCTCGATCCGGATCACCTGCACATGCGGCCCGCGTGCGAAGGTCAGCACGTCGCCGACGCGCACCGGGGCGTGCCTGCTCGTCGCGGGGCGTCCGGTAATTCTGAGATGCCCATCTTCCGCCAAAAGCTGCGCTGCCGAGCGTGTCCTGGCGAAGCGCGCGAACCACAGAAAGCGGTCGAGCCGCATCGCGGCCGCACCACCGCCGCCGTCAGCCACGCGCCGATCCGAGCGCGGCCAGCGCTGCAAAAACATTGTCGCGCGGCGCGGGCTTGTCCGCCGCCACCTTGGTCAGGCCGTGCCAGATCCAGCGCGGGGCATCGCCCTCGCGCCGCGCGGCACGGAAGCCCAGCGCCGCCATCAGGCGCGCCAGCGTCTCCGCCGTCATCCCGATCGAGGTGGCAAGCGCCGGATCGGGCGCGAACGACTTGCGCCCGGCACGCGCGTCATGCGCGAGGCGGGCGATACGCTCGACCAGATCGACGCGCACCGCCTGCGCACCGAGCGGCCGGAACCCCTGCGCTAGCTGCGCGCCGGGATGGTCGCGCGGCAGTACCGTCGCGCCTTCGGGCGCCGCCCCGGCCGCCACCGCGCCATCGCGCGCGGCGAGCAGCGCCCGCCGCCATCGCGCCGCCGCCGGCTTGAGCAGCCGCGCATCGAACAGGTCCAGCGTCCCGATCGTCACGCCCTGCGCGCGCAACCGCTTGCGCGCCGAGGAATCGAGCGCCTCGATCATCGCGGCGAGCGGCCGGCGCGGCGCGATCCCCCCCGCGTCGAGCAGCCCGCCCGCCACCGCGCGCAGTTGCGCCGTCAGCGCCGCATCGCGCGTCGCGGTGTCGAGCGCGACGAGCACCGGCACGTGGCTGGCGAGTTGCTGCGTCAGCCACGTATCGAGCCGCGTCGCCACCGCCGCGCGTCCCGTGCGGTCGAGGCAATCGAGCGACGGATCGAGCACGATGCGCGGCCGCGCCAGCGAGGGCCCCGCCGTCAGCGTCGCCACCGGCACGGCTTCCCACCGGATCGCCGGCATGTCGCCATCATGCAGCGCGAGGGCCGTATCCGCCGCCGCAGCGAGCAGCGCACCGCGCCGCGCGCGCTCGGCACCGAGTCGCTTTTCCGCCGCCGCCAGCAGCAGCCGCTTGTCGGCATGCCGCGCGTCGGGCGCAACGGTGAAGCGAAAACCGTCGAGCCGGCCAATCTCCTGATCCTCGACGATCACCTCGCCTTCGGCGCCGATCACCACCGGCAACGCCCCGGCGCCCTTGCCCAGCCCGCGCAGCAGCGCGGTGGTGCGCCTGTCGACGAAGCGCTGCGTCAGACCGGCATGCAGCGCGTCGGACAGCCGCGTCTCGATCTCGCGCGTGCGCTCGGCCCAGTGCCCCGGCTCGGCCAGCCAATCGGCGCGGTTGGCGATATAGGCCCAGCTGCGGATCGCCGCGATCCGCCCGGCAAGCGTCTCGACATCGCCCTCGACGCGGTCGAGCCGCGCGACCTCATCGGCGAACCAGCGGTGCGGCACATGCCCGTTGCTCTCGCTGAGATAGCCGAACAGTCGCGACACGAAGCGTGCATGCGGATCGACCCCGGTCTTGCGGAAATCCGGCAATCCGCACGCCGCCCACAACCGCGCGACGATCGCGGGGTCGCGCGCGCGGTCGCGCACCCAGTCCTCGCCGGCCAGCCGCTTGAGCACCGCGAGATCGACCGCCTCGGGTGCCGCGCGCAGCGCGCGATCGTCGGGCCGCAACTCGAGACTGGCGACGAGATCCTCGATGCTGCCGAGATCGGGCTCGCCATCTCGCCAGTAGAGAAAGTCGAGCCGCGGAAAGCGATGCTCCTCGATCGCCAGCACCTCCTCGGGCGTGAATGCCCCCGGCCCCTGCTCGACCAGTGCGCCGAACGTGCCGTCGCGCTGGTGCCGCCCGGCGCGCCCGGCGATCTGCGCCATCTCGGCGACGGTCAGGCGGCGCTGGCGATGCCCGTCGAACTTGTCGAGCGCGGCAAAGGCCACGTGCGACACGTCGAGATTGAGCCCCATGCCGATCGCATCGGTCGCGACGAGATAGTCGACCTCGCCGGCCTGGAACATCGCCACCTGCGCGTTGCGCGTGCGTGGCGACAGCGCGCCCATCACCACCGCCGCTCCGCCGCGCAGCCGGCGCAGCATTTCGGCCACCGCATAGACCTGCTCGGCCGAGAAGGCGACGATCACCGAGCGCTTGGGCAGGCGCGAGATCTTGCGCGCGCCGGCATAGCTAAGCTTCGAGAAGCGCGGCCGGCCGATGATCTCGGCGTCGGGCACCAGCGCGCGGACCATCGGCCTGAGCGCCTCCGACCCCAGGATCATCGTCTCCTCGCGCCCGCGCGCGCGCAGCAATCGGTCGGTGAAGACATGGCCGCGCTCGGCATCGGCGCCGAGCTGCGCTTCGTCGATCGCCACGAACGCCAGATCCCGTGCGCTTTTGTCGGCGCTTCCGGCCTGCCGGCTTGCGCTTAGCGGCATGCTTTCCGCGGTGCACAGGAACCAGCGCGCGCCCGCGGGCACGATCTTCTCCTCGCCTGTGATCAGCGCGACCTGATGCGCACCCTTGATCGCGACGACCTTGTCATAGACCTCGCGCGCCAGCAGCCGCAGCGGAAAGCCGATCATCCCGCTGGAATGACCGCACAGCCGCTCGACCGCGAGATGGGTCTTGCCGGTGTTGGTCGGGCCGAGCACGGCGGTCACGGCGGAACGATGCGTCACGCCAGCCAACATCGTCGCGCAACGCGCGATGCGCAACCATGGTTTCGCGAAAGCGCCCTTAAGAACATCATATGGTTAGCGGATTCGGTTAAGCATGCCCTTTGTCGCAGTAACCCCACGGCTCATCGTGACCGTATCATTGCGGAACAGCGGTTAATTTGACTTTAGGATATCACCGACACAGTAGTTTCGCCTCTTCGCCGGGGGGCTGAGCGATTTCAACCGGCGCTTTTTTTGGGGACAGCGCACCTTTGTTCCAGCGCAACGATCACGGCCTCGACCAGGCGGGCGGCACGGCGACGATGTCGTTCGGCCGGGCGATCGTGCCCGCCGCGCAGCTTTCGCCGCTCGACCGAATCCGCATCTTCATCGCCCGTACCGACTGGGCGCCCGATCTCGGCGCGCAGATCGGCTCGCCGACCTGGTGGCGCGGCGCGGCGACGTGCGCGGCCCTGTGTGCCGCAAGCTATGCGCTGTCGCCCGGCTTCGACCATCCCATCATCGGCGACGTCCCCGCCCCACTGGCCGGCCAGCAATGGCAGGAGGCACGCGCGCAATCGATCGGGCCGCTCGCCTGGGGTGGCAATACCGGCCAGCACATGGCGGCAACCGACCTCGTCGCGCCGCTCGCCGAGGCGCCCGAACGCCCGCGCGTCGAACTCGTCGCGACGCTCGGCCAGGGTGACGGCCTTGCCAATGTCCTGCAGCGCGCCGGGGTGTCGAAGACCGATACCGCCAGCGCCGTTCAGATGATTGCCGGCTCGGTCGCGCTGGGCGATGTCAGGCCCGGCACGCGGCTCGACGTGACGCTGGGGCGGCGTCCCGACAAGACCGTCGCCCGCCCGCTCGAGGCGCTCAGCTTCCGCGCCCGCTTCGATCTCGCTTTGTCCGTGATGCGCACCGGCAACGCGCTGACGCTGGCGCGCCACGACATCGCCATCGACCACACCCCGCTGCGCCTCGAGGGGCTGGTCGGGCAGAGCCTCTATCGTTCGGCGCGCGCATCGGGCGCCCCCGCCAAGTCGGTCGAGACGGCGCTCAAGGCGCTGGCCGCCCATCTCAACATCGGCCGCGACATTTCACCCGCCGATACCTTCACGCTCGTCATGAAGCAGGCGCGCGCCGCGACGGGTGAAGTGCAGCTGGGCGACCTGGAAATGGCAGCACTCATCCATGGCAACCGCAAGACCGAGCTGGTCAAGTGGGACGACGGCCAATGGTATGAGGCTTCGGGACAGACCGAACGCAAGGGCCAGATGGGCATGCCCGTCGCTGGCCGCATCTCGTCGGGCTTCGGCATGCGCATGCACCCGCTGCTCGGCTTCATGCGGATGCACAAGGGGATGGACATCGCCGCGGCCTGGGGGACGCCGATCCACGCCGCGATGGACGGCGTCGTGCAGTTCGCCGGGCGCAGCGCCGGCTACGGCAATTTCGTCAAGCTCGCCTCCGCCGGGGGCATCGGCACGGGCTATGGCCATATGAGCCGCATCGCGGTGCGCGGCGGCCAGCATGTCAGCCAGGGCGAGGTGATCGGCTATGTCGGCTCGACCGGCATGTCGACCGGCCCGCACCTCCACTGGGAAGTGTGGAAGAACGGAATCTCGGTCAATCCGCGCAACATGTCGTTCTCGAGCGTCAGCCAGCTCTCAGGCGATGCGCTGCGCCAGTTCAAGGCAAAGGTCGCCTGGCTACTCTCGATCAAGCCCGGCGCGCACTGATTTTCGCATAGCTCCTCCCCGGCACGGGGAGGGGGACCGCGCGCAGCGCGGTGGATGGGCTGGTCGGGCGTAAGCGGGCCTTCAAGAACTCGCTATCTCGATTGCCACGATGGCAAATGCGCGCTGGACGGGGATGCCTTGGTCATGTCCGACCAGCCCCTCCACCACTTCGTGGTCCCCCTCCCCGTTCCGGGGAGGAATTTTGAAGATGGTTACCGTCCCTGCGAGCGCCAGCGCCGCACGGTGCGGCTGATGATCTGGTCTTCCTGACCGACCTCACGCCACAATTGCGAGAAGAGCGGGTCGTCCGAGGCCGGGCGCTTGTTCTCCTCGAGCGCGTCGAACGCGACGCGAATCGGAATCGCGACACCCTCGCCGCAGATGATGCACTCGCGGTTGCGCAGCGCCGGGATCGAATCGAGGAAGCCGCGCGCGCCTTCGGGCATCGCCGCGCGGACAAAGGCCTGGTCGCGATCGTTGTTGAGACGCATCGAGATGATCGTGCCGCACTGCGACAACACGCCCTCGGCAAGGTCGGACGGCCGCTGCGTGATCAGCCCGAGCGACACGCCATATTTGCGGCCTTCCTTGGCGATGCGGCTGAGAATGCGTCCGACCGAGGAGGAATCGGAATTCTTCTCGCTCGGGATATAGCGGTGCGCTTCCTCGCAGACGAGCAGGATCGGGCGCTGCGGCTCGTTGCGCGACCAGATCGCGAAATCGAACACCATCCGCGCGAGCACCGCCACCACCACCGAGGTGATCTCGGACGGCACGCCCGACACGTCGATGATCGAGATCGGCTTGCCGTCGCCGGGCAGGCGGAACACCTGGCTGATGAAGCTCGACATGGTGTCGGCGACCAGCATCCCCGAGAACATGAAGCTGTAGCGCGGGTCGGCCTTGATCTCGTCGATCTTGGTCTTCAACCGCAGATAGGGTGCGGTGTCGCCCGCGCGGTCCATCTTGCCCATTTCGAGCTGGATCAGGTTGGTCAGGTCGCTGAGCAGATAGGGTATCGGCGCATCGACCGTCAGCTTGGCGATCTCCTGCCCAAGCCGCCCCTTGGCACGCGCCATCAACAGGCATTTGGCAAAGATGTCGGCATCGATCTGCCGCTCGGAGCCCGAGGTGTTGATGAACACCTCGCAATGCTCCTCGAAGTTCATCAGCCAGTATGGCATCTGCAGGTTCGACACGTCGTAGATCGCGCCGTTGGACTTGAACGCGGCGGCATATTCGCCGTGCGGGTCGACCATCACGATATGGCCCTGCGGCGCCAGCTCGCAGATCTTGTGCAGGATCAGCGCGGCGCTGGTCGACTTGCCGGTACCGGTCGAGCCGAGCAGCGCGAAATGCTTGCCGAGCATCGCGTCGATATACAGCGAGGCGCGGATGTCGCGCGTCGGGAATACCGTCCCGATCTCGATCGTCGCGCGGTCGTCGGCGGCGTAGATCTGCTTCAGGTCGGCGGTACTGACGGGGTAGACCATCGCGCCGGGGTTCGGATAGCGCGTCACGCCGCGCCGAAAGTGATACAGCTTCCCGGTCAGCTTCTCCTCGTCGCCCTCGCCGAGGAAGTCGAGCTGTGCCGCGACCTTGCCGACGGCTTCGGCGGCGAGCTTGAGCGAGCGGATATTGGCAATCAGCCAGGTCGCGCCGACGCGCATCTTGATCTGGCTGCCGACGGTACCCGCGCTGGCCATGACCGGATCGGCATGGCCGGCATAGGCATCGATCGCGGCGAGATCGAGCAGCACCTGGCTCGACGAGCCGGAAATCTCGAACACGGTGCCGATCGCGGCCGAAGACGGCAGCGGCGCGGTGATCGGAGCAGCCCTGTCGAACGCCTGGCTACCCAACATCTCGGTCATGCGGCGAACCCCTGAAAAATACCGACCAGCTATGCCGCGAGAGAAGTAAAGATTGGGTTCGTGCCACCGGTGGACAATGCCGGGCTGGCGGGAATGGCGTGCGCGTGGGCAGGTCGATCCTAGATCCGCCGCGCGATCCACCCGGCACCCCAGCCGAGCAGCACCGACAGGAACACCGTGAAGATGCCGTAGGGGATCGCGCGCTTCTCGGCCGAGCGCGCGACGAATCGCTCGAAGCTCGATTTGCGGATATCGATGTCGCGCGTCGCCGCCGCGAGCACGCGCCCATCGCGAATCAGGAAGGTTTCGGCGGTGAAGCGCCCGACCGGCACGCGCGCCGGGACCGTGATGCGCGCGCGGTACAGTACGCCATCGGTGATCTCGACCGCGTGCGGCGCTTCGAGATACAGCCCCGAGCGCTTCTTGAGATCGACCAGCCCGCGCGCGAACCTGTCCTGCTGCGTCTGTGGCGCGTTGCTCGACGGCGAGAGTTGCAGCGAATCGAGCCCAAGCTCGTAGATCGCCTTGGTGCGCGGATCGACCAGCTGACTGATCGGCCGCGACGATGCGATGGCATAGAAACTCGGCGCCGAGCTGTAGCGCAGCCGCGCGGCATTGACCCAGATCCCGGCGACCTTGGCCTTTTCGCGCAGCAGGATCGACTGGGTCGGCCCCTTGATCACCACCACGATATCGGCCGGCTTGTCGTCGTCGGGCAGCCGCCCGCCGGGATAGAGGATCGCGCCGAACAACAGCAGGTCGGCCCCGGTGAAGCTGTAGGCGATCTCGATGTCGCGCTGCGACACGTCGGGCACGAGGATCGGCCTGGACGTCGGGCGCTCCTGGCCCATCAGCAGCGGCGCGAGCAGCAGGGCGAATGCTGCACGCCTCATGACACATCGACCGAGAAGATCTCGTCGGGCCGCCATGTCAGCCCGAGCAGGATACGCACCGCGACCAGCAGCACGATCACCGCCAGCGCCATGCGCAGATATTCCGGCTTCACCCGGCTGGCGAAGCGCGCGCCGACCTGTGCGCCGACGACCGAGCCGGACAGCAGCAGCGCGGCGAGCACGATGTCGACCGCCTTGGTCGTGGTGGCATGGACCATCGTCGCGGCGGCGGTGACGAACAATGTCTGGAACAGCGACGTGCCGACCACCACCTGCGTCCCCATACCGAGCAGATAGAGCATCGCCGGTATCAGGATGAACCCGCCACCGATGCCGAGCAGGATCGTCAATATCCCGACGCCGAAGCCGAGCAGCAGCGGCGCGAGCGGCGAGATGTACAGCCCCGAGGCATAGAAGCGCGTCCTGAGCGGCAGCGCCGCGATCAGCGGATGGTGGCGCCGCTTGCGCGCGCGCGGCGGCGGGCCGCCATGCGTCGCGCGGATCGCGGCCCATGACTCGCGCGCCATCATGCTGCCGATCGAGCCGAGCAGCAGCACATAGATCACCGCGATCACGGTATCGATCTGCCCGCTCGCCTGGAGCAGCTTGAAGATCCAGCCGCCGAGAATCGAGCCGGCCAACCCGCCGGCGACGAGCACCCCGCCCATCTTGAAGTCGACCCCGCCGCGGCGGAGATGGGCGAACACGCCGGAGACACTCGCGCCGGTCACCTGGCTGGCCGACGAGGCGGCGGCGACGGTCGGCGGGATGCCGTAGATGATCAGCAGCGGCGTGGTCAGGAACCCGCCGCCGATCCCGAACATGCCCGACAGAATCCCGACGACACCGCCGAGCAGCACGATCACGATCGCGTTTACCGAGAGATTGGCGATGGGCAGATAGATGTCCATGGGTGCCCCGCCGTATCGTGTTCCGCCGCACTGTGCAAAATTTCGAACTTTTTCGGCTCGTCGCATTTTTGCCACGGCTCGGCGCTGGACAACCCGCTGATCCCGGTCTAGCTTCGCCAGCGATCAGTCGAAGGCCGATCACTCCGGGGGAATGTGTGATGAAGCTCGCAATCCGTCTCGCACTGCTCGGTCTTGCCATTGCGCCGGTGGCGGCGCTGGGCGACAACAGCCCGACCGTCGTCATGGCCACCCCCGGCATCGGCGACGGCGCGATCGAGCGCTTCACGATGCGCTTCAGCCAGCCGATGGTCCCGCTCGGCGATCCGCGCGCCGCATCGCCCTTCGACATCACCTGCGCGATCGCCGGCGAGGGTCGCTGGGTCGACCCGCAGACCTATGTCTACGATTTCAAACAGGGTCTGCCCGGTGGCACGCAGTGCGGCTTCAAGCTGCGTGACAAGCTCAGGAGCGTCGCCGGCTATGCCGTCGGCGGACAGCAGGAATTCAAGGTCGATGCCGGTGGCCCGGTGGCGCGCGCCGTGCTCGCCGGCAACAGCAGCGACGATGGCATCGAGGAGGACCAGGTGTTCCTCGTCGCCGCCAACCTGCCGGCCGACCCGGCATCGGTCGCCGCCAATGCCTATTGCTCGGTCGCCGGCATCGGCGAGAAGATCCCGGTCGAGATACTCAAGCCCGAGCTGCCGGGCGAACTGCTCGCCCAGCTCAAGCCCGACGAGAACTGGAACGTCCGCAACTTCCTCGACGAGGCCGGCCTGCCGACCGACGTGCCGGCCAAGGCCGAGGACCGGCAAAAGGCCTACGCCGCGATCACCGCGCTGCGCTGCCGCCGCGCGCTGCCGGCCGGGCACGACATCGCGCTGATGTGGGGCAAGGGCATATCCGGCGCGGGCGGCAAGACCGCCGGCGCCGACCAGCGCTTCGACTATACCGTCCGCAAGCCGTTCACCGCGCGCTTCGAATGTTCGCGCGTCAACGCCCAGGCCGGCTGTTCGCCGGTCGAGCAGGCCTGGGTGCGTTTCTCCGCGCCGGTCCCGGCCGACACGGCGCGCGCGATCACGCTGCAGCTGCCCGATGGCCGGACGATCAAGCCCAACCTGCTCGACGGCAATAGCGGCGATGCGGAGCATGGCGACGCCACCTCAAAGGCGACCGTCTCGTCGGTCGGCTTCAAGGCGCCCTTGCCCGAATCGACCACCGGCAAGATCGTGCTGCCCGCCGACGTCAAGGACGAGAGCGGCCGCGTGCTGTCCAACGCCGAGCGCTTCCCGCTCGAGGTGCGCTTCGACCAGGCCCCGCCGCTGATCAAGTTCGCCGCCGCCTTCGGCATTCTCGAAAGCACCGAGGGTGGCGTACTGCCGGTCACCGTGCGCAATGTCGAGCCGGCGCTGCAGGGCATGCGCCGCGATCTCGCCGGGCAATCGCTGCGCGTCGGCGACAGCGATGCGCAGATCGCAGAATGGCTGCGCACCGTCGACCATGCCGACGACACCACCGGCCACGACGTGCAGCATGGCAAGGACACGGTGCGCATCAACGACACCGGCAGCCGCCCGATCCTCGCCGCCGGCCAGGGCGCGGCGCTCAAGGTCGGGCTGCCCGGCAAGGGCAAGGATTTCGAGGTCGTCGGCATGCCGCTGGGCAAGCCCGGCTTCTACGTCGTCGAATTCGCCAGCCCGGTGCTGGGCCAGGCGCTGCTCGGCCGCAATGCGCCGCGCTACGTCGCCTCGGCCGCGCTGGTCACCAACATGGCGGTGCATTTCAAATGGGGCCGCGAGAAGAGCCTCGCCTGGGTCACCCGGCTCGACGATGCCAGGCCCGTCGCCAATGCCGAGATCCGCATTTCCGACAGCTGCACCGGGCAATTGCTGGCCACGGGCAGGACCGATCGCTCGGGCGGGTTGATCGTGCCGCCGGGACTGCCCGCGCCGGAAACCTATGGCAATTGCGACAGCAGCGAGGGCCACCCGCTGATGGTCTCGGCGCGCGCCGACGGCGATATGAGCTTCACGCTGACCGAATGGGGCGAGGGCATCAAGCCGTACGACTTCGACCTGCCCTATGGCTATGAGGCCAAGGACGACATCCTCCATACCGTGTTCGATCGTGCGCTGGTCCGCCAGGGTGAGACGATCCACATGAAGCACATCCTGCGCCGCCCGCTCGGCGAGGGCTTCGGCATGGCGCCGGCGCTGGCCGGCACGCTGCGCCTGTCGCATCGCGGCTCCGACACGCAGTTCGACATGCCGCTGGCGATCGACGCCAACGGCACCGGCGAGAGCAGCTGGACCGCACCGCAAAGCGCGCCGATGGGCGATTACGACCTGCAGGTGATCGTCGGCGACAAGACGATCTACACCTCGCAGTCGTTCAAGGTCGACGAATACAAGCTGCCGACGATGCGCGCGACGGTCACCGGCCCGAAAGAGGCTGCGGTCAGGCCCAGCAACATGCAGCTCGACCTGTTCGTCGGCTATCTCTCGGGCGGCGGTGCGTCGAACCTGCCGGTCGACCTGCGCGTCGGCTATTTCCCGCGCGAGTCGGCGCCGGCCGGCTATGAAGGCTATGCCTTTGGCGGCAACAGGATCGAGGAAGGCGTCAAGCCGCTCAACGGCGATGGCGAGGAAACCAGCGCGCCGCCGCCGCCGACCCAGACGCTCCCCGCGACGCTCGGCGCCGACGGCACCGCGCACAACAATATCGACGTGCCCCAGGGTCTCGATGCCGCGACCAACATGCAGGTCGAGATGGATTATCAGGACGCCAATGGCCAGACGCTGACGGCGTCGCGCACCATCCCGATCTTTCCCTCGGCGGTGCAGCTCGGCATCAAGACCGATGGCTGGCTGATGAAGCAGGACGATCTGCGCCTGCGCCTCGTTGCGCTGGATACGTCGGGCAAGCCGCTCGCCAACCAGCGCGTCTCGGTCGCGCTCTACAGCCGCCAGATCCTCACCGCGCGGCGCCGGCTGATCGGCGGCTTCTACGCCTATGACAACCAGATGAAGACGACCAGATTGTCGGCGACGTGCAGCGCGACGACCGATGCGCAAGGCTATGCGCTGTGCGCGATCGATCCCGGCGTCTCGGGCGAGGTCTATGCCGTCGCGACGACGCAGGACGCCAACGGCCATGAGGCGCGCGCCACCACCTCGGTATGGCTCGCCGGCAATGACGACTGGTGGTTCGGCGGCGACAATGGCGACCGCATGGACCTCGTGCCCGAGAAACTCAGCTATGCCGCCGGCGAGACCGCGCGTTTCCAGGTCCGCATGCCGTTCCGCGAGGCGACCGCGTTGGTCACGGTCGAGCGCGAGGGCGTGCTGTCGAGCTTCACCACGCACCTCACCGGCACCGACCCGGTGGTCGAGGTGGCGATGCCGGGCAGCTACGCGCCCGATGTGTTCGTCTCGGTGATGGTGGTGCGCGGCCGCACCCATGGCGGGATGTGGAGCTGGCTGCACGGCATCGCCCAGTCATTGGGCCTCGCCGGCGGCCCGCCCGAGGGGCAGGAACCGACCGCCACGGTCGATCTCGCCAAGCCGAGCTACCGCATCGGTATCGCCAAGGTGCAGGTCGGCTGGGAAGCGCATCAGCTGAAGGTCGCGGTCAAGGCCGATCGCGAGCGTTATGCCGTGCGCGACACCGCGCAGGTCGATGTCCAGGTCAACACCCCCGACGGCAAGCCGGCACAGTCCGCCGATCTCGCCTTTGCCGCGGTCGACCAGGCGCTGCTCCAGCTCGCCCCCAATGACAGCTGGGACGTGCTCACCGCGATGATGGGCGAACGGCCGATCTCGGTGCTGACCTCGACGGCGCAGACCCAGGTCGTCGGCAAGCGCCATTATGGCCGCAAGGCGGTCGAGGCGGGCGGCGGCGGCGGCGACGCCTCGGGGCTCAACCGCGAGAATTTCCAGCCCGTGCTGCTGTGGCAGGGCCATGTCGCGCTCGATGTGAATGGCCATGCCCGCATCGCCGTGCCGCTCAGCGACGCGCTGTCGTCGTTCAAGCTCGTCGCCATCGCCACCAACGGTGCACAGCAATTCGGCACCGGCATGGCGTCGGTCCGCACCGCGCAGGACCTGTCGATCTATGCCGGCATCCCGCAACTGGTGCGCAGCGGCGACTATTTCGCGGCCACCTTCACGCTGCGCAACGGCTCGGCCAGGCCGATGACGGTCACCGCCAATGTCGACCTGACGCCGCGTATCGCCACCGGCAAGCCGATCACCGTGACGGTGCCGGCCGGCGGCGCGGTGCCGATCGCCTGGAACCTCACCGCCCCCGACAGCGAAGGCGCCGTGTCGTGGCACGTGTCGGCGCGCGACGAAGCCGGCAAGGCGACCGATCAGGTCACCATCAGCCAGAGCGTCGTGCCGCTCTTCCCGGTCGAGGTGTGGGCGGGCACGCTGGCGCGTATCGGGACCGATTCCGCGATCACCATCGCGCCGCCCGCCGGCGCGATCGCGGGGCGCGGCGTGGTCGATATCCGGCTCAGCGACGACCTCGCCCCGCCGCTCGCCGGGGTGCGCGCCTTCATGGCGGCCTATCCCTATGACTGTTTCGAGCAGCGGCTGAGCCGGATCGTCGCGCTCGGCGATGGGCCCGGCTGGGCGCGGCTCGCCGGCGACCTCCCGACCTATCAGGCGTCGGACGGGCTGCTGCGCTACTGGCCGTCGGACACGCTCAACGGCTCGGAGGTGCTCACCGCCTATGTCCTGTCGCTGACCGCCGATGCCGGGCTGCCGATCCCCGAGGCGCCCAAAACGCGGATGATCCAGGGCCTCAAGGACGTGCTCAACGGCCGGCTGCGGCATGACGAATATGGCGATGTCCGGCTGCAACGCGTCGTCGCGCTCGCCGCGCTGGCGCGCAACGGCGTCGCCACGCCCGACATGCTCGGCCAGATCGGCATGAACCCGTCGGAGATGCCGACCGATACGCTGGCCGATTATCTCATCGCGCTCGACCATATCCCCGGCCTGGCCAATGCCACCGCGCTCAAGAATGTCGCGCAAGGCGTGCTGCGCACCCGGCTCGTCTATGAGGGCACGCGGCTCGACCTGTCGGACGCGTCCAATTCGGCCTGGTGGCTGATGGTGTCGAGCGACGAATCGGCGATCAAGGCGCTGATCGCGACGCTCGGCCGCCCCGGCTGGCAGGACGATGCCGGTAAGATGATGGTCGGCGTGGCGCTGCGCCAGTCGCATGGCCGGTGGGACACCACCACCGCCAATGCCTGGGGCACGATCGCGGCGAAGAAGTTCGCATCGCTCTATCCCGCCACCGCGATCACCGGCACCACCTCGCTCGGGCTGGGCAGCGCGGCGGCGAGCCGCGGCTGGCCGCTTGCCGCCGACCAGCGGCTGGTCAGCTTCCCGCTGCCCGCCACACAGACCCCGCTGCGCCTGTCGCAGTCGGGCGGCGCGGGGCCATGGGCGAGCGTGTCGGTCTCGGCGGCGGTTCCGCTGCTCAAGCCGCTCAACGCCGGCTATGTCATGAACCGCAAGGTCGAGGTCGTGCAGGCACGCACTAAGGGCGTGCTGACGCGCGGCGACGTGATCAAGGTGACGATCAACGTCCAGGCCTCGGCCGACCGCAACTGGGTGGTGATCAACGATCCCGTCCCGGCGGGCGCGACGATCGTCGGCGACCTGGGCGGCCAGTCGAAGATGCTCGGCGACCAAGGCAGCCTGGGCGGCGGTACCGACACGCTGGCGCGCGACGCCGACGGCAAGCTGTGGGAGATCCAGTCGGGCGCCCAGCCGGCCTATGTCGAACGCCGCAACGACTCATGGCGCGCCTATTTCGCCTGGGTGCCGCGCGGGGCGTTCAGCGTCAGCTATGTGCTGCGGCTCAACACCCCGGGCCGCTTCAACCTGCCGCCGACGCGGGTCGAGGCGATGTATTCGCCCGCGATCCGCGCGCAATGGCCCAATGCGATGGTGACGGTGGCGGCGCGATGAGGGGCGCGCTGATGCCAAGGCGGCGGCCAGGCCCGTAGACTGACGGTCGCCCGGTGGCCGCATGTGTCCCTGCGCAGGCAGGGGCCCAGGATAACAGAGCGCGCCGTCCGTGACCCTGGACTCCCGCGTTCGCGGGAGAACAAGGAGGAGGCGGGCACGGTCCGCGTAACTACCGGCGTCGCGGCCGGCATGCTGACGCATTCCCCGCCACGGCGTGATTCAACAATCCGCCTCCGCGCTTAGTCCTGCTGCTCCCCGCGTCCCGTACGCGCCCGGCAGCAGGAGCAGTTCATGCCCGGTCTCGAACCCCAGGAAAACCCGTACGGCCTCGCGCCGACCACCGACACAATGTCGGCGCCAGCGAATGAGTCCGAAGCCCTGCCAATGCCGGACGCCACACCGGCCGATCTTGCCATCAACGACGGTCAACCCGCGCCGTCGCTCGCCGGGCAGCAGCGCCACCGCGCCGCCGCGGCGCGGGGTCTGGCCGCGCTCGACGCCGCCGTGGCGCAGATGGATCGCGATCGCGCACCACCCGCGCGGAGCGGGCGCGCGGCACTCGACCATATCGACGCGCCCGATCGCTACGCCCACCATATCGAAACCGGCAAGAGCGCGGTACGACTACAGGCAAGGCTCGCCGGCCAGCCCGACGCGCAGGCCGAGGCGGCCGCGAACGATTACCAGTCCGCGATCCATCTCGCGCATGTCGATGCCCGCGCGACCGACGACGCGATCGGCGCGCTGGTCGCGATCAGGCGCCACGGTGCCGACATGCGTCCCGACGACAGGCGCAAGGCGCTCGCCGGCATCGCCCCGCGCTTCGCCGACGAGCGCGCGATCGCCGACGTCGAGGCCGGCGACCTCGCCGCCGCGCCTTTCGCGCCGCTGGTGCCGAAAATGGCGCCCGCCAATCTGCGCGACCGCATGCTGGCGATCAGCCCCGACGAACAGCAGGCCGTGCTTCCGACACTGCTGCAACGCTACAAGGGCGACGCGGCGCGTAGCTGGGCGGCGGCGGCGCTGGGGCCGGACAAACTCGACGCGCTGATCGCGCGGCACGGCGACGGCTGGTACCCGGCGCTGCCCGACGCGGAACGGCTGGATGTGGCGCAGCATATGGCATTGCTCGGCGCACGCGGCTCGAAGCGGGCGCTCCCTGCCGATCCGGCAGCGGCCGCAATGCGGATCGTCAACCAGCCGGGCGTCGGTGACGAGCGCCGGCAGAAGGCGCTCGATGAACTGAACTGGCGGATGATGCAGGCCGATCGGACGCGTCAGGCGGCGTCAGCGGATGCCGCCGCCGAGGCCGATGCGCTGGCAAACGAGCTGGGCGACGCCTTTACCTCGATCGCGCAGATTCCGCCGGCAGTTCGGCGCGAACTTTCGAAGGAAGCGTCCGATCGCCTTGTCGTGAGAGCGACGCGCAACATTCACCGTCAGTCGCTAGAGGGGATCGGGAACCTGCCGCTCTCCATATCGGGGAATGATATTGCGGGGCCGAACGTGGAGTCCAGGCGCGGCCCGGGAGACGACCAACCCAGCGGCAGTACTTCTGTCGAAGCCGTACCGAGTGCGATTGGCCCAAGCGTAGACACTCTCACGTCGGCCGAGCGCGAGGATCAAATGGCTGCGGCGACTTCGTCCGATACGCGCGCGGCGGTCGCCGGGTTGCGTGCTGCCGCCGCGCCGTCCAATCGGGATTTGGGCGACGAACCGGACCAACGCCCCAACCGCTTTAGTCCTGCTAGCTATTTCAGCAGCACGGATCCACGCGTCGGCAACACCTTTCAAGCCAGCCCGTCTGGCGAAGGCGTCGATTTATCGGATGCAGAGCGGCATTTCACCACTGCCGCGTGGACTGCGGAAGAAGGGGCGCGCGACCCTTTCTCGGGCGAACTGACGTCTGGCGATGACGACCCGACGCTAGCCCGGTCTTCGATCGCCGCGGGCGATGGCGGCGCCCCCAGGACAATCCATCAGGACATGCGCCCATCGCCCGCGCTGTGGCGCTGGCTGCGAACCCCGGCAGGCGGGGACCAATATGTCATCGACTCGCCGCCCGATTTCATCACGCGCTTTCGGCGCGCTGTGCCGGACTTCCTGCGACGGGAAAAGGCAGTGTTCGCGGCATCGAAAAGTACCGAGCCACCGCTTGAGCATGCGCTGCTGGTCTATCAGAGTCTGCATGACCGGCACACATTCACGACACGAACAGTCATGGCAAAGGATCAAAATGGTCTCGTCTTCCAGGACTTCGCGACAGGGCACCAATTGCCCTTCGGCCGCTTGCCGCAGCTAAAGGGATTCAGGCTGATTATCGCCGAGCATACACACCCGTTGCCCTGGTACGACCCTTTCCGCACCACCACGGCCAGACAGGGGCCGACGAACCTGGATGTCGCGATGTCGAAATTTTATCCGGATGTGCACTTCGTCATCAATGCCGTCCATACAAACGACTTCCTGGATGGATCAAACGACGAAAGCTATTATTTTGGCCGGGGTGTTCGATCCGGGGCGCGCTATTGACTAGCCGATGGAATCGTAATGGGCGGGTATGTCGTCGCCGTTCGAAATATCCGCCCGTAACCTGCGCATGAAGAAAATCGCGCTAATACAGCGCAATTTTCGATTGTACTCCGCTTCAGGAACTTTTTTGACGTAGATTCCTATCCCGTAATAATCGAATCCGGACACCCCTTCGATATGGTCGACCGTCAGTCCGCACTCAGATACGATGTGCCGGACTGTTTCGTCCGAAGGGATGTCGCGATCGCAGGCCGACAGCAAGAGTAGAAGCGGCAAGATCGGGTATACCGTCTTCGCCAAATCACGACGCGGGCTGACAGGCGTGTTCATGCCTTGTTCTACCGCTGGGCAGGGGAAGGATCAAGTGATTCTCCCTCGTTGGCAGCGGCACTACTGGCACAAAACCATCCGCACAGACCAACGCACTCAGCACCGTGTAATGGTTCAACTTTGCCCGCCAATGCCCGATCCCCCCTGCCGCCTGCGCGCTCCACGTGGTCCGCCAGCGGGGAGCCACTCATGCCCAATGTCCCGATCGGAGAAAATCAGGTCGGTTTCGCATCGACCATGAACATGAGTTGCAGCCCGCCGACTATCCGGCAACGGCCGGCAGGCGCTCACCAAGGCCGAAGTCCTTCAACGTACCGAATGCCCGCCTCATGCTGCGGGAAATGCGCCAGATGCGAAGGCGTGTCTTCCACTACGATTTCCCGCGTTCGGCTCCATGTCCAGACTGGAAGACCCACGCCTTCCATCCAAGACCCTTCCCTCCCGGCCTCCTCATGATAACCTGACTATATGCGGCAACATTGGCTTTCGGCATTGGCGGAGTTCGGAAGGCGGAGCCGAGCATTGTTCGAAGCCCGCTTCTGGCGCCTCGCCGCAATCGACCCCGACCGCTGGCTGGCCGCGCTCGGCACGCGCGAGGGCAAGGCCTTTGCCGGCATCGGCGTCGTCGCCCTACTGCTCGGTGTAGCCGACTATATCACCATGCCGCCGCCACTGCCTTCCTACCGCCAGGTCGTCGCCGACTGGCACCCGTCAGAGGCATGGCTCTATGACCGCCACGGCCGGCTGCTCGATTCGGCGCGGGTAGATTTCGCCGCGCGGCGGCTCGGCTGGACGCCGCTCGCCAAGGTGTCGCGGGTCACGTGCGAAACGCTGGTCGGCGCCGAGGATCACCGCTTCTACAGCCATGGCGGGGTCGACTGGCTTGCGCTGGCCGGCGCAACCCGCGACCGCGTCACCGGGCATCATTCGCGCGGCGCGAGCACGCTCAGCATGCAGGTCGCCGGTTTCCTCGCCCCCGGCATCGCCACCCCCGGCGCGCGCGGCTGGCTCGACAAGTTGCGCCAGATGCGCGCCGCCTGGGCGCTCGAGCGCGGCTGGGACAAGGATGAGATCCTCGAGGCCTATCTCAACCTCGCCGGCTTTCGCGGCGAGGCGCAGGGCATCGGCGCCGCCGCGCTCGGCCTGTTCGGCAAGACCCCCGACGCGCTGGCCAAGGACGACGCACTGCTGCTGGCGGCGCTCCTCCCCGAGCCCCAGGCCAGCGTGGCAGGCGTCGCGCGACGCGCCTGCGCGCTCGCCCGTCGCAACGACTGTGCCCGCCTGACCGGGGAGGCTGCGTCGATGCTCGGCCCGACGCGCAGCCTCCAGCTAGACCCCGGCCTCGCCCCGCATCTCTCCGCCCGATTGCTGACAAAGCCCGGGCTGCGCATCACGACGACGCTCGACTACGACATCCAGAAGCTCGCGATCATCGCGCTGCGCCGCCAGTTGCAGGGGCTGGGCGGCAGCCGCGCGCGCGACGGCGCCGTGGTGGTGATCGACAATGCCAGCGGCGACGTGCTCGCTTATGTCGGCGGCATCGGCGGCAATTCGACCGCCGCCTCGGTCGACGGCGCCAATGCCTATCGCCAGGCCGGATCGACGCTCAAGCCCTTCCTCTACGCCGAGGCGATCGAGAAGGGTTATCTCACTCCCGCCTCGATCCTCGACGATTCGCCGATCCAGCTCGACACCGCCTCGGGCCTGTACGTCCCGCAAAATTACGATCGCGGCTTCAAGGGGCCGGTCTCGGCGCGCACCGCACTGGCCGGGTCGCTCAACGTGCCGGCGGTGCGCACGCTGATGCTGGTCGGCGTCTCGCCGTTCCGCGACCGGCTCTGGGACACCGGCTATCGCGGACTGGTCGAGGATGGCGACTATTACGGCTTTTCGCTCGCGCTCGGCTCGGCCGAAGTGACGCTGCTCGAACAGGCCAATGGCTATCGCAGCCTCGCCAATGCCGGCCGCTGGGCGCCGCTGCGGCTGACGGTAAAGGATCCGGTCGCGGTACCGCGCGCGATCACCACGCCACAGGCCGCCTGGCTGGTCGGCGACATGCTCGCCGATCCCAATGCCCGCGCCGCCACCTTCGGGCTCGACTCGGCGCTGCGCCTGCCCTTCTGGGCAGCGGTCAAGACCGGCACCTCCAAGGCGATGCGCGACAATTGGTGCATCGGTTTCAACGACCGCTACACCGTCGCGGTGTGGGTGGGGAATCTCGAGGGTGATCCGATGCGCGCCGTCTCGGGCACCAGCGGCGCGGCGCCGGTGTGGCGCGACCTGATGCTGGCGCTGGGGGCCGAACGCCATCCGCTCCCACCGGCGCGCCCGGCCGGCATCGACGAGCGCGCGGTGACCTTTGCCGACCATATCGAGCAGCCGCGCCACGAATATTTCCTCACCGGCACCGCGATGAGCCGCATCGCCTTCGCGCCGTCCGAATCGCGTCGTCCGCGCATCACCAACCCGGTGTCGGGCAGCGTCTATGCGATCGACCCCGATATTCCGTCCGATCGCCAGCGGCTCGCGGTCACCGTGACCGGCGCGGCGATCGCCCACCGGCTGATGCTCGACAAGCGCGACATCGGCGGCGCCGATACCGTGCCGCAGATCCTCGCCGCGCCGGGCCAGCACCGACTGCGGCTGCTCGATGCCAGCGGCCATGTCGTCGACCAGACGCTGTTCACGATACGATGATTCAACTGGCGCGCGGTTTCGGGCAGCAGTGACCCGCGCTCTTTCCTATCGTCGATTCGGCCACGCAAAAGCCCGGGCGAAGTCTCCTCCGCCCGAGCCCATTGCTGCGATCGCTTAGCGGTAGAAGCCGCGGATCACGTCGATGACGACACCGCGTCGCTTATCGACCAGCACCACGTCGTTGTAGTGGCGCACCCACACCCGGCCCCAGCCCGGCTGCGGCAGGTGATAGCGCCACGGATCGGCGATCACGAAGCGGTCGCCATAGTAAAGCGGCGCGATGCGCAAACCGGCGCGGAACGCGTTGTAACGGAACGGCGCGTTCCAGTTGCCGCGCGCGTAGAAGCTCGGATTGTGGTCGCGCCAGCCGCGCCAGTCGTCGCGCGCCCAGGCACGGTCGCGATCGCGCCGGTCCTCGCGATATTCCTGCCGCGCATCGCGCACGTCGCGGCGCTCCTCGCGGACGTCGCCGCGGTTGCCGCTGCGCCGCGCATCCTGCAATTCGCGCTGTTCCTGGCGGACATCGCGGCGATCGTGCCGCAGTTCGGCATTGGACTGCGCCTGCGCGCCGACCGGCAGGGCGGCGGCGGCCATGAGGGCCATCAAAATCGTCTTACGCATGTTGTTTCTCCATTCCTGGCCAACGCAGCGCCCTCCCGCGCCATGACCATGACAGCGAAAATGGCGCATCGGCGATGAACGCGTCGCGAACTGGATCGTCAGCAAGGAGAAAGGTCGGGTGCGACGAGGCGCCCGCCGCTTACGGCGTGTCGCGACCGCCGCTGTCGCCACTCGCCCCGGCACCGACCGCGCCGACCGTGCCGATATTGCCGAACAGCTCGTCGAAGAAGCTGCGCTCCTTGCCCAGCGTCGGCGTCTTCTTGCCATAGGGGCTGATCGACGCGACCTGCTCGACGCCGGACTTGTACACGCCGGTGACGACGCCCGCCGGGTTGAAGGTCACGCGCAGCGTGATCTGCTCCTTGGCGCGGGGTTTGTTGTAGGCGAAGTTGCGCGAATCGCGCGCGACATAATACCAGTCGCCCTGGTTGAACTGGCTGGCGAAGCTCGGCTTGCCGAGCACGGCGAGGACCGACTGGCGGGTATCGACGCCGGGCTGGACCGAGTTGACCAGATCGGCATCGACCACATAGCCCTGGTGCGTGTGGAGCGGCGTGCAGGCACCGAGCGCGGCCAGCGCGATCAGGGCGGTCATCCGGGCGGACTTGATACGCATTCTACTCTTCTCCACCGCGGGCGCGATCGTCATCAAGGCGCATTGCATCATCCGCCCGTCCGCTCAATATGCGGATGAACGCGGCCAAACAAGGGCGCCGCCTTGCAGAGACGGAATAGCATGGGCTTCATCGCCAGATTGTTCGGCCGGCGCGACGAGACCGCGCTGCCTTTATACACCGCGATCGTCGCCCAGGCGCGCGCCCCGCACTGGTATGAAGCGGGCACCGTGCCGGATACGGTCGACGGCCGCTTCGACATGGTCGCAACGATCCTCGCCCTGGTGCTGCTGCGGCTGGAGGACGATCCCGACACCGCCTTGCCGAGCGCGCGGCTTACCGAGCGCTTCGTCGACGACATGGACGGGCAGCTGCGTGAGATCGGCATCGGCGACATCGTCGTCGGCAAGCATATCGGCAACATGATGGGCATGCTCGGCGGGCGACTCGGCGCCTATCGCACCGCGCTGACCGACGGCACGCTCGGCGCGGCGCTGGTCCGCAACCTGTGGCGCGGCGCGACGCCCGATACGGCGGCGCTGGCGCATGTCGAGTCAGCGCTGCTCGCCTATCGCGACGCGCTGGCCGCGACGCCGACCGCCGCGCTGCTCGACGGCACGCTGCCGGCATGAGCGCGCCCGAGTTCTCCCGCATCGAACGCGCCGACACGATCGGCGAGGGCGAGCGCACCGTGCGGATCGCCGCCGACGCGGCCGAGCGCGCCGCGCTGGCGAAGCGCTTCGACCTTCACCGCGTCGAGTCGCTGGAGGCCGAGTTCCGTCTGCGCCGCGACGCGGCCGGGGTGATCGCGCACGGTCATGTCCGCGCGCAGGTGGTGCAGGCCTGCGTCATCACCGACGACCCGGTGCCGGGCACGATCGACGAGCCGGTCGCGCTGCGCTTCGTCGTCGACGACGTCGCCGAGGAGGGCGAGATCGAGCTCGACGAGGATGCGCTCGACACGATGCGCTATGACGGCGCGGCGATCGACCTCGGCGAGGCGGCGGCCGAGACGATGGCGCTGGCGCTCAACCCCTATCCGCGCGGCCCGGGTGCGGCGGCCGCGCTGCGCGCCGCCGGTGTCGTCAGCGAGGAGGAGGCGGGGCCAATGAAGGCGTTCGCCGGGCTCAAGGCGAAGATGGAAGAGCGCTAGTCGAGGTCGGGCCCGAGCGCCGGATCGAGGTCGCGCGGGCGGACGAACAGGTCGAGCGCCGCGCCATTGGCGGCGGCATCGGCCCAGCGATCGATCGCGAAGGTCAGCCGCACCGTGCTGGCGGTCGGGAGCTTCTCCTCGACCGCGTCGCGCAGCGGCGCCTGGTCGTTGTCGGGCACCAGCATCAGCACGAGATCCTCGAGGCCGGGATTGTGGCCGACGAGCAGCGCGCTGGTGACGCTGTCGGGCAGTTCGCGCACCACGTCGAGCAGCGTCACCGCCGAGGCGAGATAGATACGGCGGTCGGGCGTGGCGGGGAGATCCGAGCCATAGCCGATCGCGACATGCTCGAGCGTCTCGGCGACGCGCACGGCGGGCGAGGCGATGACATGGTCGAAGTCGAGCCCGAGGCTGCGCCAGTGGCGGCCGACCGCGGCGGCGGCGCGCTTGCCCTTGGCGTTGAGCGGGCGATCGAAATCGCGCAGCGCGGTGTCGTCCCAGCCCGACTTGGCGTGGCGGAGCAGCGTGAGCGTCTTCATGGCGTCGGCGTCTCCGTCAGGCGTCCGGGCGCCCCATGCCCGAGCAGCGGCGCGGAGGGAAGACGTGCCACGCGCGATACCGCCTCGTCGAGCGTCACGCGGGCAATGCCGACGCCGGGGGGGAAGGCGGTGAGCAGGCGCGAGGGCATGGCGGCGGACAGCAGCACGAAGGTGCCATGGTCGTCGGCGCGGCGAATCAGCCGGCCGAACGCCTGGGCGAGCCGCGCGCGGACGATGCGGTCGTCATAGCCCGAGCCGCCGCCGGCGAGCCGCCTTGCGGCGTGGAGCACGGTCGGCTTGGGCCACGGCACGCCCTCCAGCACGACGAGGCGCAGCGAGCCGCCGGGCACGTCGACGCCGTCGCGCAGCGCATCGGTGCCGAGCAGCGAGGCATGGGCATCGTCGCGGAAGATATCGACCAGCGTGCCGGTGTCGATCGGGTCGACATGCTGGGCGAGCAGCGGCAGCCCCTCGCGCGCCAGCCGGTCGGCGATGCGGGCATGGACGCCGCGCAGCCGGCGGATCGCGGTAAACAGCCCGAGCATGCCGCCGCCCGAAGCGATGGCGAGCCGCGCATAGGCATTGGCGAGACTCGCCACGTCGCCGCGCTTGACGTCGGTGACGATCAGCACCTCGGCCTGGGCGGCATAGTCGAACGGGCTGATCGCGGCGAAGCGCGAGGCGGGCCGCGCGAGATGGTTGGCGCCGGTGCGCGCCTCGGCCACCGCCCAGTCCTCGCCGCCGCGCAGCGTCGCCGAGGTGACCAGCGCGCCATGCGCCGAACGCAGCACGGTGTCGGCGAAGGGCTTGCCGGGATCGAGCCAGTGGCGGTGCAGGCCGATGTCGTACTCGCGGCCCTCGACGCGGTCGACCGCGAGCCAGTCGATGAAGTCGTGCGCGACCGGCCCGCCGATCCGCGCGAGCAACGAGAGCCAGGCGGCGACGGTCTCGGCGCGCCAGCCGACCGAGGCGATCGCGCCCTCGATCCGCGCACGCGCCGGGCCGTCCATCCAGTCGGGCGCCTCGGCGAGCACCGCCTCGAGCCGGCGGCCGAGCGTGACGAGCGGGCGGACCAGCGCGTCGAGCGCGTGCGCGGCGGGGCCGGCGGCCTCGATCAACGTCGGGTCGGGCTCGGCGAGTTCGGTCTCAAGGCCATAGCCGGCATCGCCCTCGGCCTCGGCGCGGGCGTAGACGAGGCCACGCACCGCGCCGAGCAGCGCCTCGACCGGCCCGAACGGCTGCCCCTCGCCGACGCGCTGCAGCCAGCCATCGCCGGGCAAGGCCTGGGCGGCATGGACTGCGTCGGCGATGGCGATGCCGCCGGCCTCGTCATAGCTCGCCACGTCGGACCGCCGCGCGGCGAGCCCGCGCCGCCGCCCGCGCCCGCCGGATTCGGGGCCGAGGATCCAGCGGCGCAGCTCGATCGTCTCCTGACCCGTCAGCGCGGTCGAGAACATCGCGTCGGCGGCGTCGAAGATGTGGTGCCCCTCGTCGAAGACATAGCGCGTCGGGCGCGTCGCCAGCTCGCGGCCGCGCGCGGCATTGACCATCACCAGCGCATGGTTGGCGATGACGATGTCGGCCTCGGCCGAGGCGCGCGCGGCGCGCTCGATGAAGCATTTGCGGTAATGCGGGCAGCCGGCATAGACGCACTCGCCGCGCCGGTCGGTCAGCGCGGTCGAGCCGTTGCGGCGGAACAGCGTCGGCAGCCAGCCGGGCAGATCGCCACCGATCATGTCGCCATCGGCGCTGTACGCCGCCCAGCGCGCGACGAGCTGCGCGAGGATAGCTGCGCGACCGGCGAAACCGCCCTGCAGCGCATCCTCTAGGTTGAGCAGGCAGAGATAGTTCTCGCGGCCCTTGCGCGTGACGACCTTGACGCGGCGCTCGGCGGCGTCGGGGAACAGCCGCACCGTCTCCTGTGCGAGCTGGCGTTGCAGCGCCTTGGTGAAGGTCGACACCCACACCGCGCCGCCGGCCTGTTCGGCCCACAGCGAGGCGGGGGCGAGATAACCCAGCGTTTTGCCGATCCCCGTCCCGGCTTCCGCCAGCACGAGATTGGGGGCGTCGCGCATCATGCGCGGGGCGAACGCCTCGATCGCCGCCTCGGCATAGGCACGCTGGCCGGGGCGCTGCTCGGCGCCGCTGCCGACCAGCTTTGCCAGCCGCTCGGCGGTCTGCGTCGGGTCGACGACGATGGTGCGCGGCGCGGGGCGCGGCGCGACCTCGGACCATTCGGGCAGCCTGGAGAACAGCCAGCGCTCGGCGGTGACGGGCTTGCGGATGCGGTCGATCAGCGCCGGGGTCCATGGCCAGCGCAGCCGCAGCAGCGATTGCAGCGAGGTCCAGGCGCCCTCGCGCTCGGGCCATTCGCCCGCCGCGGTATCGAGCAACGCGGCGGTGGCGCGCAGCAGGAAGGGCGCGACCTCCTCGTCGCGGGTCGGCATTTCGAGCCCGGTGGCACGGGCGAGGCCGCGCGGCGTCGGCACCATGAAGCGCGCCGGGAAGAGGAAGGCGTAGAGCTCGAGCAGATCGAGCCCCGACAGCTCGGCATGACCGAGCCGCTGCCCGATCAACGGCGCGCCGAGCATGATCATCGGCGTGTCGGCTGCCAGCCGGATCGCCTCACCGCGCCCGACCGTGCGGCACGCCCCATCGGGCTGGGCGATCCAGATCCCGCCGTGGCTGGCGTGCAGCGCGGGCCAGGGCAGCGTGAGTGGGGGGAGCGGCGGCATCGGGGCGATCCTAGCGCAGTCGGAACATCGGGGGAACGGGGCGTGAGGCGGTACGGGCAAGTTCCCTGCCGGCAGGGAATTGGCAGGGAATTTTTGTACTTTTTTGGGCGCGGTGGCAGGGAATTTTCGGCGAGGGTGGGTTTGAACCTTACCCGTGAAGAAGAGCGGTTCAGGCGCGAGGCGGGAGCGCCCAGGGATGGGCAGGTTCGTCATGCGCCAACGCCATGATGGAACGGCCACCTCACTCTCCGTCACCCCGGACTCGTTCCGGGGTCCACCGTTCGGCATGAGCAAGGGACGGCGTGTTTGCGGCACCGTGGATGCCGGAACGAGTCCGGCATGACGGATTAAGCGGGGGCTCGCTGAGCGCGCGCTGTATGCTCCCTGATCGCTCCCTGTTTTGGTGCGGGAAGTGGGAGATGGGCTCCCTGTTATGGTCGTGGTCACTCGCTGTTTCTCCCTGCTTCTCCCTGTTCGGGCGTGAAAATCGCGGCGCGCGGCGCGGGATTGCGCTGGCGGGGAACGGGCGTGGCAGGTTTTGCGGGTGGGTTGAATCAGCGCAGTTTGGCGCCCGTCCGTCACCCTGCACGTATCTGGCGCTTGTCCTGCCGGGACGAGGCCGTGTGTTCCTGCGCACGCAGGAACCCAGAGCCCGGGGCGTTGCGCGAGGAACCCTGGGCTCCTGCGTCCGCAGGAGCACGATGGTTGTCGGGAAGGAACACGAGCCGAACGCGTAGCACGACGACGGTTGGAGGAGGGGCCAAGAAGAGGCGTAAGGTTGCAAAAATGGCGGCGTTCGCGCAGTCGCTGCGCACCACCCATCAGCAGCATCGACCCGAGCACCATCATGGAAGACGCATCGACCCTCCGCGCGCACGCGCTCGACTCCAAGGCCTGGCCTTATGAGGAGGCGCGCAAGCTGTTGAAGCGGTATCCCGACGGCAAGCCGGGCGGCGCGCCGATCATCTTCGAGACCGGATACGGCCCGTCGGGGCTGCCGCATATCGGCACGTTCAACGAGGTGCTGCGCACGACGATGGTGCGCAACGCCTATCACGCGTTGAGCGACACGCCGACGCGGCTGATCGCGTTCAGCGACGATATGGACGGGCTGCGCAAGGTGCCCGACAATGTCCCCAACAAGGCGATGCTGACCGAATATCTCGGCAAGCCGCTGAGCCGCATTCCCGACCCGTTCGGCAAGTTCGAGAGCTTCGCGGCGCACAACAATGCGATGCTGCGCGACTTTCTCGATCGCTATGGCTTCGATTACGAGTTCCTGTCGTCGACGACCGAATATGCCTCGGGCCGGTTCGATGCGACGCTGAAGCTGATCCTCGAACGCTACGCCGCGATCATGGACGTGATGCTGCCGACGCTGCGCGCCGAGCGCGCCGCGACCTATTCGCCGGTGCTGCCGGTATCCCCCAGGTCGGGCGTGGTGCTGCAGGTGCCGGTCGAGGTGATCGATGCCGCCACGGGCATGATCGCCTTCATCGATGAGGGCGAGCGGATCGAGCAGAGCATCTTTGGCGGGCAGGCCAAGCTGCAATGGAAGGTCGACTGGGCGATGCGCTGGGTCGCGCTGGGCGTCGATTACGAGATGTCGGGCAAGGATTTGATCGACAGCGTCATCCAGGCGTCGAAGATCACGCGCGTGCTCGGCGCCCGCCCACCCGAGGGGCTGACCTATGAGATGTTCCTCGACGAGAAGGGCGAGAAGATCTCCAAGTCGAAGGGCAACGGGCTGAGCCTGGAGCAATGGCTCACCTATGGCCCCGAGGAGAGCCTGGCCTTCTATGCCTATCGCGAGCCAAAAAAGGCCAAGTCGCTGCACATGGGCGTGATTCCGCGCGCGGTGGACGATTACTGGCAGTTCCGTGGTAGCTATGCCGGGCAGGAGCTGAAGGAAAAGCTCGGCAACCCGGTGCACCATATCCATGACGGCAGCCTGCCGACGGGCGAGCTGCCGGTGACGTTCGGTCTGCTGCTCAACCTGGTCGGGGTGATGGGCGATGCGACCAAGGAACAGGTGTGGGGCTATCTCGGCAATTACGTGGCCGATGCGACGCCGGAGCGCTTTCCCGAGCTCGACCGGCTGATCGACCGCGCGCTGGCCTATGGCCGCGACTTCGTTACCCCGACGCTCAAGCGCCGCGCGCCCGAGGGCAATGAGGCGGCGGCGCTGGAGAAGCTCGACGCCGCACTGGCCGCACTGCCGGCGCAGGCCGATGCCGAGACGATCCAGAACATCGTCTACGAGATCGGCAAGACGAGCGGCTTCGAGAACCTGCGCGACTGGTTCAAGGCGCTGTACGAGACGCTGCTGGGATCGAGCCAGGGGCCGCGGATGGGCAGCTTCATCGCGCTGTATGGGGTGGCGAATACGCGCGGGCTGATTGCGGGGGCTTTGCGGCGGTAGGGACTAACCCTTGCCGTAACAAAGCCATTAACCGTCGACTCCTTATAATAGTGGTAAATAGATATCACATCGGATTGAATATTGCGCTGGACAATTTCCACGCGGCGATAGATCATCTAAGACAGATGTTGCTTGGGGAGTAGGCAATGACTGGCTGGATACGATCCGTTTCGTTTTCTCTGGCATTGGCAACAAGTGCCTGCACCAGCCTGCCTTACAAGACGCCGGTGATAGAGGCAATGGCGCCGACGACAGGTGCTTTCCAAGGTCTGCGTTCGATCGTGCCGGGCAAGCCACTAAAGGTTCTGGTCGTGCATGGCATGTGTAGCCACGACTTCAACTGGGTACTGAAGTGGACCGGAGCGATGGGTCGCGCCTTCGGATCGGCAGCGGTTTCGCGGCCGAGTGATCCCGTCGGCGCGATCCAGACTGCCCGTTTCGACTTCAACGATAACGGGCGCACCGTCGAAGTGACCTTCGCTCTCTGGTCACCCGCGACCGATCTGCCGAAACAGTCGCTGGCCTATGATTCCGGTTCGTCGTTCCCGTACAAGCGAGCAAAATTCAACGACATCGCCAAATCGATGCTGATCAACGACTGTTTTGCGGATCCCGTCATATATTCGGGCTCGCTAGCGCCGGGCTCCGTGGGCGAAGGTATCCGCCGTGACATGGCGGGCGTAGTCTGCCGATTCATGGGCGGCCAGTGGCAGCCCGGCACCTGTCAGGGCGGCGACAGCGCGCCTGATCGTGCCTTCATCACGGAGAGCCTGGGCAGCAAGATATTGTTCGACGCGGTCAACCATCTCGCCACGCGCGACATCGGAGCGGTGACACCCTTGCGGGATGCCCTCGGCAAGACGCGTGCAATCTATATGCTCGCCAACCAGTTGCCGCTGCTGCGGCTGGCGGAAGCGCGCACGGGGGTCGCCACATCGCGCGTGATGGAGTCTGAACTGCGCTGGTTCGGACCGGCCGCCGCGCCCGAGGAGAGGAGCGCGGTCGCTGCAGTCGCTCCTTCGCTGCAGGTCGTTGCCTTCACCGACCCCAACGATCAGTTCAGCTATCGCCTGACCTATGCCAGCCTGGGCGAGGACCCCAAGCGGCTGGCGCTCTTCAACGTGATCGTCAGCAACGACAAAACCTATTTTGGGCTCGTCGAGAACCCCTATCCCGCGCATATAGGCTATTGGGACAATCCGCGGGTGCCGCCGATGGTCTTGGAGGGTGGCGAAGGGACGCGTTGAGACCCGAAACCCTGAGTGGTCGTCATTTTGCAATCCAGGCCGTTGTGGGCGGAATGTTATCGTCACCCCGACATTGAAGCGCCGCGCACCCGAGGGCAATGAGGTGGCGGCGCGGGAGAAGCTCGACGCGGCGCTGGCCGCGCTGCCGGCGGATGCCGACGCCGAGACGATCCAGAACATCGTCTGTGAGATCGGCAAGACGAGTGGCTTCGAGAGCCTGCGCGACTGG
>JBBRSN010000026.1:0-46627 GCA_038245375.1 Sphingomonadales bacterium
CAGAAAATTAGCCCCTTGGGAATCCCCGCCGAGTCACACCTTTCGCCCGTTGGTATAATTCCTCCCCGGAACGGGGAGGGGGACCGCCGAAGGCGGTGGAGGGGCTTGGAGCGAGAGGCCCGCGCCGCTCGCTCCAAGCCCCTCCACCACCGGCTGCGCCGGCGGTCCCCCTCCCCAAGCAAGCTTGGGGAGGAACAAGAGCTCACCCGCTATTCCGCAGCGCCGTCGCGATCGCGTTGATCGACAGCAATATGCCCTCGGCGATACGCGGATCGTCCTCGCCGGCGCGGTGGCGCTTCATCAGTTCGATCTGCAGCAGGTTGAGCGGTTCGATATAGGGTAACCGCAGCCGGATCGACGCGTCGAGCGCGGCGTGGTTCTCCAGCAGATGCGACTGTCCCGTTACCTGCAGCAGCCCGTCCTGCGCCTCGTGCCAGGCGTCGCGGATGCGCGGGAAGATCGCTTCGCGCAGCGCGCCGTCCTCGACCAGCTCGGCATAGCGCGCGGCGATGCCCATGTCCGACTTGGCGATCACCTGCTCCATATTGGCGAGCGAGGCGGCGAAGAACGGCCAGCCCTGCGCCATGTCGGCCAGCAATGCCTTGTCCTCGAACGCGGCGATCGCCTGCCCGACACCATACCAGCCCGGCAGCATCACCCGCGCCTGCGCCCAGCTGAACACCCAGGGGATGGCGCGCAGATCCTCGATCCGGTCGGATTTGGTGCGGCTCGCCGGGCGTGATCCGATCTTGAGCCCCGCAATCTCGGCGATCGGCGTCATCTGGCGAAAGAAGGTGCGGAAGCCCTCGGTGCCATAGACCAGCGCGCGATATTGCTCGAACGCGGTCGCCGACAGTGCGTCCATCGCCGCGCCGAAACGTCGCGTGTCGCTCGCCGACAGCGCATCGGGCTCGAGGCTGGCGAGCAACGTCGCCGACGCCATCGCCTCCAAATTGACCGCCGCACTCTCGCGCGTGCCATATTTGCCCGCGATCACCTCGCCCTGTTCGGTAATGCGGATGCGGCCCTGCACCGTCCCCGGCGGCTGCGCGCGGATCGCCGCAAAGGCCGATCCGCCGCCGCGCCCGACCGCGCCGCCACGCCCGTGGAACAGTTGCATCGCCACCCCGGCCGCCTCGAAAACCGGCTTCAACGCGGTCGAGGCGCGCGACAGGCTCCAGGTCGAGGTCAGGTAACCGCCGTCCTTGTTGCTGTCGGAATAACCGATCATCACTTCCTGATAGCCGCGCTGCGCCCCCAGCGCGCGGACCTCGGGCAGCGCGAACCATTCGGCCATGATGCCCGGCGCCGCTTCCAGATCGCCGATCGTCTCGAACAGCGGCACCGCCATGATCGCGGCGTGTGGCTGGTCGCCGGGCCGGTAAAGCCCGGCTTCCTTGAGCAGCACATGCACCTCGAGCAGGTCGGACACCGACTGCGCCATCGACACGATATAGTTGGTGATGCACCCCGCGCCGTAACGGCGGTGCGCCGCGGCGGCGGCATGTGCGATGGCGAGTTCCGATGCGGTCTCGTCGGAATAGGTCGCGAACGGGCTGGCCAGCGGCCGCGCGCTCGACAGTTCGTGGCGCAGCAGCGTGACGCGCTGCGACTCGGACAGCATGGCGTAATCCGCCTCGACGCCGGCGACCTTGAGCAGCTCGGCAACGACGCGCTCATGCACTGCGCTGTTCTGCCGCAGGTCGAGCGTGGCGAGATGGAAACCGAAAATCTCGACCGATCGGATCAGCCGCCCCAGCGCCCCGCCGGTGCCGAGCGCGCCGTCGCGCAGTCCCTTGGCGACATCCTTCAGGTCGGCGCGAAATGCCTGCGGGTCGGCATAGGGCGCGCCATCGAGCTTGCCCGGGCGCGGCGCGGGCTTTCCGGTCAGCGCGAGATGCGTCGCGGCGAGCCGGGCATAAATGCCCGACAGCGCACGGCGATAGGGCTCGTCAGCCCGGCTCGCCGCGGTGTCGCCGCTCGCTTCGGCAAGCTGCGTCACCTCGGCATCGACCGTGACATGCTCGGTCGAGATCGACAGCTCGGCACCGAGCGCATGCACGCCGTCGAGATAGGCGACGAGCACCGCCTCGCTCGCCTTTGCCAGCGCGGTGGCGAGCGAGTCGGCGGTGACGAACGGGTTGCCGTCGCGATCCCCGCCGATCCAGCTGCCGGGCCGCAAAAAGGCCGGCACGCGCGCCCCCAGCGCGCGGTCCCAGCGCTGGTAGAGCGCGGGCAGCGCCGGCACGAACACGTCGCGCAGATAACTCAGCGCGGTCTCGACCTCGTCGGTGACGTAAAGCCGCTCGCGGCGCAGCACGCGCGTCTGCCACAGCAGCGCGATCTGCCGCAGGATCGCCTCCTCGACCAGGTCGCCATCGGGTGTCTCGGCGCGGCCGGCATCCTTCATCGCCATCAGTTCGGCGATGCGGTTGCGATGGTCGATCATCGACTTGCGCCGCACCTCGGTCGGATGCGCGGTGAGCACCGGCACGATCAGCGCGCGGTCGAGCAGCGCAATCACCTTGTCATGGTCGATGCCTTCGCCTGCCAGCCTGGCCAGCGCCGCCTCGACCGTCGCGCCCTGTTCCGCGGCGATGCCCTGGCGGTCCTCGGCCAGGTTGGCGAGCATCGAGAACAGCATGAAGCCGCGCACGAAATCGAGCGTCTCGTCGAGGCTGAGCCGATCGATCCCGAGATCGACCGCGCCCTCGCCGGCGATGCCGCGATGCCGGTCGACCGAGGTGGAGCGGATATATTCGGTGCGCTTGAACAGCGCCTCGCCGCCATAGGTGCGGATCACGTCGCCGAGCAGGCGCCCGAGAAAGCGCACATCGGCGTTATTGGCGATCGAGGGGAGGGTAGCCATGGGGTAATGCTGCACTGCGGCATGGCCACGGTCAACGGACATTTCCAGCTAAATATGAGGGTACTTGGAAGCCTGTACCATGTCTCCTCTCCGACCTATTTCGAAAACTATTTCTAAATCCGTATAATCACGAGGTAAATAAACATAATATATATTGCCTGAACGATATTTTACCGCATAAGAAAATGTGGCTGGCGAGTTCTTATAGGGCATCTTACTGTAGCAAATATCTATTTTTTTAATTATATCCTTATTTGGCGGAATCCTGATATAATCCCGTTCATTAATTTTTCCTACAAAATTACGATATTGTCCATCAACTAAATTGCATTCATCTCTACCCATATCGCAGGCTTGGAGAAATGCGAGCAGTATTATCGATATCAAATACTTACGTGTCATGGTTCACCAATCCTTTGCTCCATGACGTTCCTCGCCTAAGGCTGCTCTGTAGATATTCTCAGCCTTAATCGCTTGCTCATCTCGAAACGGAGTTCGCAAAATATTTGTGGAATTTCGGAATTTCGGGGACAGGTGCAACAACCCCCAAACCCGCATTCCGCAGCACCGAGAAATATAATCCTCCCGCGGACCCCTGACAAAACTATCCAACCTCCGGTGAGCAGTTATGTCAAATTCGCCCCAACGCCGCGAAAACAGCCGCCAGCCAATTCCCCGACCTCACGCCACCCTCACCCCACAGCGTGATTCAACATCCCGCGCGCACCCACTATTCCCCGCCGCCATGCCCGTCGGACGCCCCACCCCCTACAAGCCAGAATGCGCCGAAGTCGCCCGGCGACTCTGCCGCAACGGCGCGACCGATATCGAGGTCGCCGACATCCTCGGCATCAGCGTCAGAACCTTCTATCGCTGGTGCCTGCTCCACGACGATTTCACCGCCGCCGTCCGCGTCGGCAAGGACGCCGCCGATGATCGCGTCGAGCGCGCGTTGTATCAGCGTTCGGTCGGCTATGATTATGTCGCGGAGAAGATCGTCACCCCGCGCGGCGGCGCGCCGATCGTCATGCCGTTCATGGTCCATGTCCCCGCCGATGTGCGCGCCGCGATGCACTGGCTCACCATCCGCCGGCCCAAACCCTGGGCGCGCCTCCCCGATCAGCCCGAGATCGACATCGCCAGGATCATCGCCGAACGCCGCCAGCACGTCGCGCGCGAGAGCGAGAAGGAGGCGGTCGAGAACAAGGCGCGCTTCGTTGCCGCCGTCGAGGCCGAGGTCGCGCGGCGCATGGCCCCGTCATGAGCGGCGCCGCGCGATCGCGGCGCGCCTCAGGCTTCCAACTCGACGTCCCAGTACAACCAGTCATGCCAGGTATCATGGAGGTAATTGGGCGGGAAGCGCCGGCCATGTTCCTGCAGATGCCAGTTGGTCGGGCGAATCGCGCCGATGTGCAGCGGCATGCCGGCCTGTTTCGGCGTCCGCCCGCCCTTTTTCAGGTTGCACGGTGCGCAGGCGGTGACGACATTCTCCCATGTCGTCCGCCCGCCCTGCGCGCGCGGCACGACATGGTCGAAGGTCAGGTCGCGGCCGCAACCGCAATATTGGCACGAGAATTTGTCGCGCAGGAACAGGTTGAAGCGCGTGAAGGCCGGGAAGGCGCTCGGCCGGACATAGGATTTCAGCGCGATTACCGACGGCAGCTTCAGCGTGTGGGTTGGGCTCCGCACCTCGCGCTCATAATGCGCGACGATGTCGACCCGATCCAAAAAGACCGCCTTGACGGCGGTCTGCCACGGCCAGACCGACAACGGGTAATAACTCAGCGGCGTGTAATCGGCATTGAGCACCAGCGCCGGGCAACCGTCGGGATGGCGGATCAGATCGGGATGATACACGAGGCTCCCCCTTGGCGTTCTGAACGGCTACAACCCGATCAGGATGACGCCATGATGACAGCACAGCGCGCGACTCGCGGTCAAGAGTCGGTTTGAGCGAAATTATCAGCCGATTCGCGCCGAGCCCGACGGGGCTGTTGCATCTGGGCCACGCCTGGTCGGCGATCCAGGCGCATGACCGTGCGCGCGGAACGGGCGGGCGCTTTCTGCTGCGGATCGAGGATATCGACGGGACGCGCAGCCGCGAAGCTTTCGTCGCGGCGATTGAGCAGGACCTTCACTGGCTCGGGTTGGGCTGGGATGGGCCGGTGGTGCGGCAGTCGCAGCGCCTCCACCTTTACGAGGCAGCGCTCGATCGGCTGAAGGCGCGCGGCCTGCTCTATCCCTGCTTCTGCACCCGCGCCGAAATCGCCGCGAGCCTGTCGGCGCCGCACGGCGATGCCGGGCCGGTCTATCCCGGCACCTGCCGTCATCTGCCCCAGGAAGAACGGTCGCGGCGGCTGGCGGGCGAGCAACATGCCTGGCGGCTCGACATGGCGGCGGCCATCGCCCTGGCCAGCCCGCTGTCATGGCATGACGAACTGGCCGGGACGATCGCCGCGACGCCGGCAATCCACGGCGACGTGATCCTGGCGCGCAAGGATGCGCCGGCCAGCTATCACCTCGCCGTCACCGTCGACGACGCCGCGCAGGGCATCAGCCATGTCGTGCGCGGCCGCGACCTGTTCGACGCCACTCATGTCCACTGCCTGCTCCAGGCGCTGCTCGGCTTGCCGACGCCGGACTATCGCCACCACGCGCTGATCGGCGGTGCCGACGGGCGGCGTCTCGCCAAGCGCGACCGCGCCCCGACGCTCGCCGATCTGCGCGCCGCCGGCCAGGATGGTACTGCCCTTACGGGCATGCTCCGCGCCGGCCGCCCACCCATTGGCTTTTCGCTGGTGGATGCCTAAATTGGCGTCATGAGCACGCTCGTCATCATCCTCATCGTCGCGGCGATGATCGCCACGGTCACCTTCCTCGTGCGCGGTATCGTGTCGTTCCTCGCCAACTCGACCGCGGAAGTGCACCGCGATCCTGGCGAGGGGCCGAGTGCCGCAGCACTCAAGTCGAACAAGATGATGCAGGGCCGCATCCTGTTCCAGGCGATCACGATCGTGCTGGTCGTCATCCTGTTCTACCTCGCCGGCAAGCACTGAGGGCGTCCTGGTCAAGCTCAACAAGATCTACACCCGCACCGGCGACGATGGGTCGACGGGGCTGGTCGACGGTTCGCGCGTGCTCAAGAGCAGCGCGCTGATCGCGGCGATCGGCGATGTCGACGAGGCCAACAGCGCGATCGGCGTCGCGATCGCCGACATTCGCGGCGCCGCGCTCGGCACGACCAGCCCGGCCTTCTGGCTGATCACGCTGCTCGAGCGGATCCAGAACGACATGTTCGATCTCGGCGCCGATCTCGCCACGCCGGCCGCAACGCCCGGCGAGGCGCTGCGCATCCTGCCCGGCCAGGTCGAACGGCTCGAGAACGAGATCGATTCGTTCAACGAACAGCTCGGTCCGCTGACCAGCTTCATTCTTCCCGGCGGGAGCCGCGCCGCGGCGGCGATGCATGTCGCGCGCGCGACGGTGCGCCGCGCCGAGCGCAGCGCGATCGCGGCGGCGCAGCACGTGCCGATCAGTGCCGATTGCGTGTCGTATCTCAACCGCCTGTCGGATTATCTTTTCGTCGCAGCGCGAATATTGAACCAGAACGACGCCGGCGACGTTCTGTGGCGACCGGGCGCGACACGCTGACCATCATCCGGTTGCAAAAGGCGATCGGTTCTGGGAAAAGGCGAACATAATGCGAACATCGCCCTCTCTACGGCGAGCTGACGCCAATCTCGCGACGCGCTTTGCGCGGGTGCGGGGTCTGAGCGAGGCGCTGGTCGCGCCGCTCAGCGATGCCGATGCCAGCGTCCAGTCGATGCCGGACGCGTCGCCGGCGAAATGGCACCTCGCGCATACCAGCTGGTTCTTCGAGACCTTCGTGCTGCGCGACGGCGTGCCCGGCTATGCGCTGTTCGACGATCGCTTCCCGTTCCTGTTCAACAGCTATTACGAGGCCGAGGGGAGCCGCCATGCGCGCGACCGGCGCGGCATGATCACGCGGCCGTCGCTCACCGAGGTGCTGGCTTATCGGCGCCATGTCGATGCCGCACTGGTCGCCGCGCTCGACGACCTGCCCGAGCCGATCCGCGATCTCGTCGCGCTGGGCTGCCATCACGAGGAACAGCACCAGGAATTGTTGCTCACCGACCTGCTCCACCTGATGGCGCAGAACCCGGTCGAGCCGGCGGTGTGGACCGGCGGCGCCAAGGTGCCGGTGGCGATGCCCGGCCCGCTCGGCTGGCTCGATCATCCCGGCGGTATCGTCGAGATCGGCCATGACGGCAGCGGCTTCGCCTTCGATTGCGAAGCGCCGCGTCACCCGGTGTTGCTCGCGCCGCACGCACTGGCGGATCGCACCGTTACCAATGGCGAATGGGCCGCGTTCATTGCCGATGGCGGCTATGCCGATCCGCGCCACTGGTTGTCGGACGGCTGGGCGTGGGTCAAGGCGAACGCCGTCGGTGCGCCGCTCTACTGGGAGCAGGGCGATGGCGAAGAGCGCGCGGGCGGCTGGACGCGCTTCGGGCTCGACGGGCGCCGCGCGATCGATCCCGCAGCACCCGTCACCCATGTCAGCTTCTATGAGGCCGATGCCTATGCCAGCTGGGCCGGCGCGCGCCTGCCGACCGAGGCCGAATGGGAAGCCGCTGCCGCACCGTTCGACCCCGCCGGTGGCAACCAGCTCGACGCCGCCGGACCGGTCGAGCCGCGCCCGGCGACCGAAGACCATGGTTTTTTCGGCGATGTGTGGGAATGGACCGGCAGCGCCTATCGCCCCTATCCCGGCTTCCGCGCGGCGGAAGGCGCGGTCGGCGAATATAATGGCAAGTTCATGAGCGGGCAGTGCGTGCTGCGCGGCAGTTCGTGCGCCACGCCGCGCGGCCATACGCGCGCGAGTTACCGCAATTTCTTCTACCCCCATCAGCGCTGGCAGTTCACCGGCGTGCGCCTCGCCAAGGATCTGGGGGGCGTGTCCTAATGACTGGATGTGGCCGAGATTGCCCGGAGAAGGCGGTCGGCAAGGAGCGTAGCGCAGACGCGGGCTGGTTGGCCCGCGCAAGCAAGCGATGCAGACCGACCGCCTTCTCCGGACAACCGCGAAGCGGCGGGCGCCTTTTGCCGCACAGCGTCGTCGCGCGTCGGTCACGATGGGGAAGCCATCGCTCCCTCCTTACTCCTAGCCGTGCCGCAAAATCCGCTCCGTCGCGGCCGCATCCAATCATGAGGACACGCCCCTAATGCTGAAACGGGAGATCGAGGACGGCGACGTCACGCTCGCCGATCCGGCGTTCCGCGCCGATGTGCTCAACGGCCTCGCCACGCGCCCGCGTGCGATCCCGGCGCGCTGGTTCTACGACCGGCGCGGCTCGGAGCTGTTCGAGGCGATCACCGACCTGCCCGAATATTATCCGACCCGCACCGAGATGGGTATCTTGCGCGATCACGCCGCCGACATCGCCGCGCTTGCCGGTCCGGGCCGCGCGGTGGTCGAGTTCGGCTCGGGCTCGTCGACCAAGACGCCGATCGTGCTCGGCGCGGTCGAGCCGTCGGCCTATGTGCCGATCGATATTTCGGGCGACTTCCTGCGTGCTTCATCGGCCGGCATCGCGGCCGCCTTTCCCGGCCTGCCGGTGCTCCCGCTCGAGGGCGATTTCATGCACCGGCTGGCGCTCCCGCCACAGGTCGCCGCCTTGCCCAAGCTCGGCTTCTTCCCCGGCTCGACGATCGGCAACATGACGCCGCTCGCCTCGACCGACCTGCTACGCGCGATGCGCGAGTCGCTGGGGGAGGGCGCGATGCTGCTGATCGGCATGGACCGGGTGAAGGACGAGCAGGTGCTGGTGCGCGCCTATGACGATGCACAGGGCGTCACCGCAGCGTTCAACATGAACCTGCTCGAACGCATCAACCGCGAGCTCGACGGGACGATCCCGCTCGACAGCTTCCGCCACGTCGCGCGCTGGAACGACGCACGCAGCCGGATCGAGATGCACCTCGAAGCACGCGAGGACGTGTCGTTCACGGTCGAGGGCCGTCCGTTCGCGATTGCGGCGGGCGAGACGATCCACACCGAGAACAGCCACAAATACGGCCCGCGCGATGCCCGGCTCCTGCTTCGCGCCGGCGGCTGGACGCCGATCGCGGAATGGACCGACGCTGCGGATCAGTTCGCGCTGATCCTCGCCGAGGCGCAGGCGCTACGACCCGCGCCCTAGGATCTGGCGGGTTGCCCGGCCCACTTCGACGCCGCATGTAGGCGGACGATGAGAGCCCTGGTTGCGACGATCCTGATGGCGATGGCCGCGACCCCGGTCGCGGCGTCGCCGCGCCACGCCGCGGACCTGACGCTCGTCGGAAGCTATGGCGCCGCCGAGGGCGAGGCGATGATCCTAGAACGCGGCGGCACGCTGTATCTCGCCCGCGCCGGCGCCCCGCAGGTCCGCCTGATCGCTGCGGGGCGGCATCGGTACCGCGCCGGGACCAGCATCGTCGTCATCGCCACCGACGGCATTTCCATCGATGGCCGTGCCTACCCGCGTCACGATTTCGGCGCGGAAACGGAAGCCGCGATACGCGCCGTCGTCCGCCATGACGGGGCGGCATTGCGTGCCGCAGCGCTCGCCGCCAAGCCGCCTGCCGAGCCCGCGATACGCCGCGCCGGCGATCTGGTCGCGCTGGGCGGTGTGGTACCCAATGTCCGGATCGACACACGCTATGCCACCGCCAACAACTTCACCGGCCAGCCGATCTACGAACGCCCCGGCGCCTATCTCCAGCGCCCCGCCGCGCAGGCGCTGGCGCGCGTGGCAACCAGATTGGCGCGGCGCGGCTTCGGCCTGATCATCTACGACGCCTACCGGCCGTGGTTCGCCACCAAGCTGTTCTGGGACGTCGTGCCGCCCGACAAGCACGGCTTCGTCGCCGATCCGGCCAAGGGGTCGCGCCACAATCGCGGCTGTGCGGTCGATCTGGCGCTGTACGACCTGCGCACGGGCGCCATCGTTGCGATGCCGAGCCGCTATGACGAGATGTCGGCGCGTGCCGCACCCGATTTCGCCGGCGGCACCGATGCGGAGCGCGCGCACCGTGCGCTGCTCGGCGCTGCGATGGCGCGCGAAGGCTTTACGGTGAACGACAGCGAATGGTGGCATTTCGACTATCGCGACTGGGCCGACTATCCGATCGGCACCATCAGCTTTACCCAGCTCGAAGCCAGGCGATAGCCGAAGCCGGTTGCGGTCGTGCGATCGCGGCGGCAAGAGCGGCTGTCAGCAATCATCGGGACCGGAACATGCAACAGATCGGCGTCATCGGCGCGGGACAGATGGGCGCGGGCATTGCGCAGGTCTCCGCGCAGGCCGGCTACAGGGTGCTGCTGTCGGACGTCGACCTGGCGCGCGCCGAGGCCGGCAAGGCGGGGATCGCCAAGGCGCTCGACCGGCTCGTCACCAAGGAAAAGATCACCGCCGCGGCGCGCGATGCCACGCTCGGGCTGATCGAGCCGGGCGCCGGCGTCGAGGCGATGGCGCCGTGCTTCCTCGTCATCGAGGCGGCGACCGAGCGCGAGGAGATCAAGCGCGCGATTTTCGGCGCTGTCGGCAAGGTGCTCGGCCCCGATGCCGTGCTCGCCTCCAACACCTCGTCGATCCCGATTACGCGGCTTGCCCAGGCGGCGCCCGATGCCGGCCGCTTCACCGGCGTGCACTTTTTCAATCCGGTGCCGGTGATGGGGCTGATCGAACTGATCCGCGGCCTCGCCACCAGCGACGCGACGGTCAAGATCGTCGAGGATTATGCCGTCACGCTCGGCAAGCAGGTGGTGCACGCCAACGACGCGCCGGGCTTCATCGTCAACCGTATATTGATGCCGATGATCAACGAGGCGTGCTTCGCGCTGGGTGAGGGCGTCGCGACGATCCGCGACATCGACCTCGCCTGCCAGCTCGGCCTGAACCATCCGATGGGCCCGCTGACGCTCGCCGATTTCATCGGCCTCGACACCTGCCTCGAAATCACGCGGGTGATGTTCGAGGGTACGGGCGACCCCAAATTCCGCCCCGCGCCGGTGCTGGTCAAATATGTCGAAGCCGGCTGGTACGGCCGCAAGACCGGTCGCGGCTTCTACGATTATTCGGGTGCGGAGCCGGTGCCGACGCGCTAGCGTGTCGCGACAACCTGGGGGTCAAACATGCTTGTATCCTTGATGCTTGCCGCGGCAGCCGCCGTCGCGCCGTCTGCCATCAGCCAGCGCGATCCGGCGACCTTCATGCGCCAGCTTGCCGAAATGGGCTACAAGCTCGACCCGGCTGAGAACAAGGGAACGACGGTGCAGGCCTCGCTTCATCTGGACGATCGCACGCTCGCCATCGTGCTCGCCGGCTGCACGAACAATCGCGATTGCAATTATGTCGCGCTGGTCGGCGTCTATACCGACATCAACCGGCCGCCGGCCGCATGGGTCGAGAAGGAAAACGCCAATTACGACCTGATCAAGGTCTGGGTGCGCGACGATGGCGCGCTGGCTTATTCCGCCGGCGTCGTGGTGGAGGGCATGCCGCGCGCTTCGTTCCGCAGCTGGGTCGACCTCTACGTGCAATCGGCCAATGCACTGGCGCAAGACGCGACGACCGCCGGCTACGTCAAATAAGCCTCAGGCTGCCAGCGCCTCGAGCCATTTCTGGTGCCACTGCTCCATCCGTGTCGGGAACAGCAACCGGCCGGCGCGGGCGACGAGGCCGTATTGCGTTTCCTCGGTCAGGATCGTGCAGCCGGTCGGCGTCGGGGTGATCAGCCAGGCATGATAGGCCTTCACGCCGATGCCGGTCGCCAGCCAGGCGATGCGCGTTTCGGGTTCGAACTCGAGCACGCGCGATTTCAGCGCCACACCGAATGTTTTCCACGTGAAACGCGCACCGTCGAACAGCACGTCGCCGCCGCCCTCGATCTTCACGTCCTGCGCATTGGCATAGATCGCCGGCCAGCCCGCGGCGTGGATCAGGCGAGCCCAGGCGACACTTGCCGGCACGCCGGCGTCGAGGCGGTTGACGACATGGATCGGCGCCTCGCCGGGGGCATAGCCCTTGAGCCAGCTTATGCCGTCGTTCACTTCCCGGCGGCGTGCTGCGCCGGCAGCGCGGTCAGCGCGGCGACCAGCTTTGCGTCATCGGCCGGGTCGATCGTCGCGTGATAGGCCTTGCGCATCTTGTCGATCGTCGCCTGCCACTTGTCGGCGGCGAGCCGCGGCTGGTTGAGGATCATCTCGGGCGAATGGCAGGCGGTGCAGTTGACCGTCAGCAACTCGCCATTGGCGCCCGATGCGAAGGCAATCTTCTCCTCGGGTAGCGTCAATGTCTGCGAGCGCAAGGTGACGTCGGCCGCCGCGACGCTGGTGGCGGTCTCGGTCACGGCCGGGGGGCGGTGCAGCAGCCAATAGCCGCCGAGCAGGATGGCGACGGCGCCGACGAACAGGAGTGCGAAACGCCGCATCATGCCACCCTGACCGCAACGCGCTCGATCGCGTTGCGCATGAAGCCGCCCGGATTCCAGATCGGGTCGAAGACCTGCGTCTCGCCCGCGCTGTTGGTGCAGCGGACCGCCAGCGCATAATGGCCGCGCGCCGGCGCGGCGATGGTCTTGCGCCACAGCCGGAAGCTGTAGCGGCCCTCGTCCTTGCCCAGCGTGGCGCCATGCCAGCTGCGCCCGCCGTCCGACGACAGTTCGACCGTCTTGACGCCATGGTCACCGCCCATCGCGATGCCGCGGAGTGCGATCGCCGCGCCGGCCGGCAGCGTCGCGCCATCGACGATGTTGGTGAAGAAGGCGCGCGGCACCATGCGGTTGATCGGTGTGGTCGGGAAATCCTTCGAGCCGGGCGCGACATTGGCGCGCGGCGCGCTCGGGATGCGATAGGCCTTGTCCATCCAATAGCCCGTGTCGGGCTTGTCGAGCACCTCGAGCCGGTCGAGCGACTTGACCCAATAGGTCGAATACCAGCCCGGCACGATAAGCCGCAGGGGAAAGCCGTTGAGCAGCGGCAGCTGCGCGCCGTTCATCTGGAAGGCGATCATCACCTCGCCGTCCATGGCGTGCGCGATGTCGAGCGACTTGGCGAAGGCCGGCGCATCGCCCGGCGGCTGGTCGAGCCCCGAGGCGCGCAGCTGCACCGCGCCGGGCGCGACGCCGGCGCGGTCGAGCACGTCCTTCAATCGCACGCCGACCCATCTGGCGTTGCCCATCGCGCCATTGCCCCATTGCGCGCCGGGCACGCGTGGGTCGAACAGGCCGCGTGAATTGCCTGAGCACTGGTTGACCGCGGCCAGCGCGACGCGTGGCATCGCCAGCAGTTCGCCGAGCGACAGCGACAGGTCGCGCTTGACCGCGCCGACCACCGCGAGGCGAAATTTGCGGACATCGACCGACAGCGGAATGTCGGCATAGTGCCAGCGCACGAAGAAGCGATCGTTGGGCGTGAAGACCTGGTCGTCGAACGCGTCGAGCGGGGTTTCGAGCAGCGGCGCGCGGCTGCGCTGCAGGATCATGCCCTTCTTGCCGGGAAAGGCGTCGGTCGTCGGACGCGCGCTGTTGCCACCGGGGAAGCGCAGGTCGACCAGCGACGGAACGAGGGTTTGAGCCCATAAGGGCGCGCTGGCGAGACCAGCACCAGCACCGGCGCCGAGCAGCCCGAGCGCCTCGCGACGGCCGACCTCAACCATTGGCTTCTCGCGGGCTGCGCGCCATCGCCGCGGCAAGCGGCGCGAAGCGCGCGACCTGGCGCCCGACCATGCATAATTGCTCGACCACCGCCGGGTCGCTCGCGCCGCCAATATCGTCGAATTTGGTCGCGGCCGAATTGATCGCGGCGGCAAACGGCGTCGGCCAGCCGCGCAGTGCATGGACGATCGAGCGCAGCGCGGCGATCGTCGACCCGGTTGCCTGCCAGCCATAGGCGGTGGCGATCAACCCGACCGGCATGTCGGCGAGATAGGGGCGGGTGGCATCGCGCGCGGTTTCCTCGAGCAGGTCGAGCGCGTTCTTCACGACGCCCGAGATGCTGCCGTGATAGCCCGGCGAAGCGATGATCAGCGCCGAGGCGCCGCGGATCGTATCGACGAAATCCTGCTCGTGCGCGGTGCGGCTCGCGGCCTTGGGATCATAAAGCGGCAGCCGCGCCATATCCTCGCCGCCGAACAGCCGGGTGCGAAAGCCCTCGCGGCCGGCCGCATCGAGCGCGATCCTGAGCGCGCGCTCGGTCGAGGAAATGCCGCCCATCGTGCCGCCGACACCCACGACCAGTGGCTGAGATTCATTGTCAGCCATCAACTTGCTCTCCGTTCGCTGCGCGCCCGTTCCACAATGTGCTCCTGCGGACGCAGGAGCCCAGGGTCAAGAGCGGCGCGCTGGTGGCCCTGGGTTCCTGCGTCCGCAGGAACACGACGTCAGAGCGGGGCGTGGTCGATGTTCGGCAACACGTGTCGCGCGAACAGATCAGCCTCGGCGGCATGGGGATAGCCCGAGAGGATGAAGGCCTCGATGCCCATGTCGCGATAGGCGTCGAGCTTGGCGAGCACCTGGTCGGGATCGCCGACGATCGCCGCGCCGCAGCCCGAGCGCGCGCGGCCGACGCCGGTCCACAGATTGGCCTCGGCATAGCCGTCGTCCGATGCCCCCTCGCGCAGCGCGGCCTGCGCGGCGACGCCGGTCGAGGTCGAATCGAGCGACTTGGCGCGGATCGCGGCACCCTGATCCGCGTCGAGCTTCGACAGCAGCCGGTCGGCATAAAGCCGCGCCTCGGCCTCGGTCTCGCGCACGATCATGTGCGCGCGGTAGCCGAAGCGCAGCGTGCGGCCGTGGCGCGCGGCGCGCGCCGTCATGTCGGCGATGATCGCGGCGACGACTTCCTGGCGATCGGGCCACATCAGGAAAACGTCGCAGCCCTTTGCCGCCGCCTCGCGGGCGTCTTCCGACAGGCCACCGAAATAGAGCAGCGGCGCCTTGCCCGACACGGTGGTGACACGCGGCGGCGCGATGTCGAGCTGCCAGAATTCGCCCCGGTGATCGAGATGTTCGCCGTTGAGCAGCGTCTTGAGGATCTGCATCGCCTCGACCGTGCGGGCATAGCGCGCCGCCGAGGCGAGCTTTTCGCCCGGCATGTCGGACGAGATGATGTTGACCTTCAAGCGCCCGCGGCCGCTGCCGTTGGCGGCGCTCATGCGGTCGATCGTGGCGATCTGGCGGGCGAGCTGCACCGGCCAGGTCTCGCCGATCCGCACCGCCATCAGCAGGTCGATGCGCCGCGTCGCGGTGGCGATCGCCGCCGCGAAGGCGGTGGTATCGATGCCCAGCTCATAGCCCGAGGGCAGCAGGATATTGTCGAACCCGCCGCTCTCCGCCTGCACCACGATGTCGCGGCAATGCTCCCAGCTCGACTTGAGCCCGGCATCGGGCACGCCGAGAAATTCGTAATCGTCGTCGCACAACGCCGAGAACCAGGCGATCTCGCACGGGCCGTGCTTCATGGCAGCTTCTCCCCGCGTGCCGCAACGAGCACATCGTACCAGGACTGGCGCGTCCAGCGCACCTTGTAGACTTGGGCAATCTCGGCGATCCGCGCGACATTCTGCGTGCCGACGATCGGGATCGCGCCGGCGGGATGGGCCATCACCCAGGCATAGGCGGCGGCGGCGCGCGACACGCCGGCTTCCTGCGCGACGCTGTCGAGCGCGGCGGCGACGCGGCGGCTGCGCTCGTCCTGCGGGTCGCCGATCCGGCCGCCGCCGAGCGGCGACCAGGCGAGTATGGCGATGTCGCGCTCCATCGTCAGGTCGAACAGCCCGTTCTCGATCGGCTCGAGATGCAGCGGCGAGAATTCGGGCTGGTGGCTCGCCAGCGGAATCGTCAGCAGCGCCTCGATCGCGCGGGTTTGCGCCACGGTGTAGTTGGAGACGCCGATCGCGCGCACCTTGCCCGATGCGACCATCGCCTCGAGCGTCCGCGCTACCTCCTGCGGATGGGCAAGAATGTCGGGGCGATGGATCTGGTAGAGCTCGACCTGCTCGACGCCGAGTCGGCGCAGCGAATCGTCCAGCGCCTGCATGAGATAGTCGTGGCTCGAATCATACGGCACCGGCGGGGTGATGCCGCCCTTGGTCGCCAGCACCATCTTCGCGCGCAGCTGCGGCGCCGCCTTGAACACCGCGCCGAGCGCGGTCTCGGCGTCGCCGAAACCGCCGCTGCCATCATAGCCATATATGTCAGCGGTATCATAAAGCGTGACGCCGGCCGCCATCGCCGCCTCGATCAAGGCTTGCCCCTCGGCGACAGAGGCGTGGCCGAAACGCCACATTCCCCATGCAATAGGGCTGACCAGCAATCCGCTCTTGCCGAGCGGACGGGAATCGGGTGTAAGTGTGAAATAGGACATCGTTGTCATACATAAGGGCAAGAGTGTTGGGAGAGCAAGTGCGTTACGGCCTCGTCGGCACCGGCATGATGGGCGTCGAACATTTGAACAATCTGGCGATCACGCCAGGTGCGGTGGTGACCGCGCTTGCCGACCCGGTGTCGACCTCGCTCGGCTGGGCGAAGCGGGCGCTCGGCGACCGGGCCGATGCGGCAACGGCGTTCGACAGCGTCGCGGCGCTGGCGACGAGCGGCCTGTGCGACGCGGTGATCGTCGCGTCCCCCAATCATACCCATCGCTCGGTGCTCGCGCCGTTGTTCGACGCCGGGCTGCATATCCTGTGCGAGAAGCCGCTGGCCACGACGATCGCCGATTCGCGCTGGATCGTCGACCAGGCCGAGCAGACCGACCGGGTGTTCTGGACGGCGATGGAATATCGCTACATGCCGCCGGCCGCCGAGTTCATCGCGCAGATCCATGGCGGCGACATCGGGCGGCTGCAGATGCTGTCGATCCGCGAGCATCGCTTCCCGTTCCTCGAAAAGGTCGGCGACTGGAACCGCTTCAGCCGCAACACTGGCGGCACGATGGTCGAGAAATGCTGCCATTTCTTCGATCTGATGCGGCTGATCGTCGGGGCCGAGGCGGTACGCGTCTATTGCTCGGGCGCGATGGACGTGAACCATCTCGACGAGAATTATGGCGGTGAACGCCCCGACATCATCGACAACAGCTACACCACGGTCGACTTCGCCAATGGCGTGCGCGCCATGCTCGACCTGTCGATGTTCGCCGACGGTGCCGAGAATCAGGAAGAGATCGCCGCTGTCGGCGACAAGGCGCGGCTTGAGGTGCTGATCCCCGAAGGCGCGATCATCCTGTCGCCGCGCGTCGGCTTTCGTAACCCCAAGGCGGCGTCGCGCCGCGTCGTTCATACCGACGAGACCGCGCTCAACGCCGGCAGTCATCATGGCTCGACCTTTTACGAACATCAGAAATTCAACGCGGCGGTGCGCGGCGCGGGACCGGTCGAGGTCACCGCGCGCGACGGGATGATGGCGGTCGCGATCGGCGCGGCGGCGGAGTTGAGCGCGCGCGAGAAGCGCGTCGTGACGATGGACGAATTTGCGGACGACCTCGGCGTCTGACGACGCCGTGACGAAAAGCCCGGCTCTAGACCGGCAAGGCCCGACAGCGCTGTCGCATCCGGGTCATAAGAATAATCTCTAGTAATTACTGAGGATTAAGGGAGGGTATCATGACCAAGGCTTTCTATCTCTCCGGCGCGGCGCTGCTGGCGTTCGCATCACCGGCTTTTTCGCAGACCGCAGCGGCACCGTCCACCGCACCGGCGGCGGCGACCGATCCCGAAAACACCGCGCCGGGTGAAATCATTGTCGTCGCGCAAAAGCGCGCCGAGCGGCTGCAGGACGTGCCGGTCGCGGTGTCGGTCATTTCGGGCGACGCGCTCGCCGCGCAGGGCAGGGTCAGCATCGAGGGCGCGCAATATCTCGTGCCGACCTTGAACGTGCTCAAGACCGGTACCACGCTCAACCAGACGATCTTCCTGCGCGGCGTCGGCACCTCGACCTTCTCGATCGCCGGCGAGCCGTCGGTGTCGACCGTGGTCGACGGCGTGGTTTACAGCCGCGCGGGCGAGGCGTTCAGCGACCTCGTCGATGTCGACCAGATGGAGGTTCTGCGCGGACCGCAGGGGACATTGTTCGGCAAGAACGCCTCGGCCGGCGTGGTCAACATCATCTCGAAGCAGCCGACGCACAATTTCGGCGGTTATGTCGAGGCGGGCTATTACAGCCGCGCCGAATATCGCGGTCGCGCGGTGATCAACGCGCCGCTCAGCGACAGCGTGCGCACGCGCCTGACCGGCTTTTACGACAATTATGACGGCAATATCTACAACACGACGACCAAAAGCCATGTGAACGGCTTCGAACATTATGGCGGCCGCCTGCAGGTCGTTGCCGATGCCAGCCCCGACATCCGGCTGAGCTTCATCGCCGACTATCACCACAACAACGACGATTGCTGCGCCGAGATCATCGCCACGCCGCCGCTGACCGGCGCCGGTGTGGTTACCACCAGCCTGTCGAGCGCCGCGCTGCCGACGCCGCTCGGCGACAAGACGCGGACCGTCGCGCAGAACCTCGTCACCGCGACCAAGGAGACCGGCTACGGTTTCTCGCTGCAGGGCGATTTCACCATCGGCCAGCACACCGTGACGTCGATCACCGCCTATCGCAACTGGAAGAACACCGAAATCCGTGACGGCGACTGGCTCGACCAGGCCTATATCGGCTTCACCCAGCTACATGATTTCGGGCCGCAGACCGGGCATACGTTCAGCCAGGAACTGCGCCTGACCTCGCCGGGGCACCAGTTCTTCGACTATGTGCTCGGCGGCTACTATTCGCGCGCGACCAGCGAGCGGATTTTCGCACGCTTCGACCAGGCCTGCACGCCGGTCAGCGGTGTCGCACCGGCAACGCTGACGCCGTGCACCAGCCCGCTCGCCAATCCGTCGACCTTCCCCAACGGCACTGCCGATTTCGGCTCGGTGTTCGATAACCTCGCCTTTTTCGGCCAGGGCACGCTCAACGTCGCGTCGAATTTCCGGCTGATCGGCGGGCTGCGCTTCACCAGCGACCATCTCGACGTCTTCCACTCGCGCGTGTCGCCGCTGACCGGCCCCGGCATCCAGCCCAATTTCGACCAGGGCGTCTACAACGAATATGTCCGGCTCGTCGCGGCTGGCGTCTCGCCGACCACAGCCGCCACGCAAGCGGTGGCGCTGTCGAACGGCGTGCCCTTCCGCACCGGTACCAGCCATACCAACCTGTCGGGCAAGGCGGGCTTCCAGTTCGATCTGTCGCATGACTCGACCTTTTACGGCACCTATGCGCGCGGCTATAAGGGCCCAGCCTACAATGTGTTCTACAACCTGACCGCAACCGGCACCAACGTCATTGCGCCGGAAACCTCGGACGCCTTCGAGCTCGGCTTGAAGAACACGCTGCTCGGCGGCAAGCTGACGCTCAACCTCGCCGCCTACTACGCCAAATATCACAATTTCCAGGCCAACAACCCGGATCTCGTGGCGGGCGTGGTCGTCACGCGCTTCACCAATGCCGGCAATATCTCGACCCGCGGTTTCGAACTCGACGCGAGCTATCGTCCGTCGCGCGACCTGAGTTTCTCGGGTGGCTTCGCCTATACCGATGCGAAGGTCGACGCTTTCCTCGCGCCGCTCGGCGCGGCGGTGGTGCCGCCAGGCACGCCGCTTGGCTTCGCGCCGAAATGGAAGGGCAATCTCAGCATCGACTATCGCATCCGCACCGGCGGCGCGGTCGATGTCTTCATGGGCGCGCAGGGATCGTACCAGAGCTCGGAACTGTCGTTGTTCTCGGCCGACGCAACGCAGCGGCTGTTCGGCACGATCCACGGCTACGGGCTGGTCAACCTGTCGGCGGGGGTCGCCACGCCCGACGACAAGCTCAAGCTCACCGTGCAGGTGCGCAACCTGTTCGACCAGAGCTTCGCCGCGCTGATCACCAATGGCGGCCCGGGCGGCGCCTATCGCTACCAGATCTCGCGCGACGCCGATCGCTACTTCGGCGTGACCGGGCGCGTGACCTTCTGATCCCAGCCCCCTTGGGACCCCGTGAGGCCCGGCCGGCGCGATCCGGCCGGGCCTTTTCGTTCGTAAATAGCAGCTTTCTTGCCGTGACGCGCTGGGCCGCGGCCATTGCCGCAGCATCACCAGCACCGTAATCAGAAATCATGCGAGACTACGCAGTCCTAGTAATCGCAGCTTTTGCAGCGCCGCTCTTGTTGGCGGGTTGCGATATGCGTCATCGACCGACGCTTTCCGAGGTGGAAGCGAAGGCTTGCCGGTCTCGGGGTGGGCATGAAAGCCGGGCGCCCTTCGGTGCGCCAATTTGCCAGATACCTTATGCAGATGCTGGCAAGTCCTGCCGGGGAAAGGACGATTGCAGTGGCGCCTGCTTGAGCGACGCTCCGGACAATGCTGGAGCTATAGCCGTCGGAACCCCCGTCGCTGGCCATTGTGAAGCAGAGAGCGAGACATTTGGCTGCTACGCCAAGGTCGAGAATGCCAAACTGGCTGAACGTTATACTTGTTGGGACTGAGCAAGGTGCCAGGCAGCAGCAATTTCGACTCCGCCGATTCGGGCATCACCGTGCACTATCCGCTCAATGCCCCATTACCAGCCCATCGCCGCGCTCGCTCTCGTCGACCGGCACGATCACCGGGATGATCAGCTGGATCGCAAGCAGCGCCAGCAGGTATGACACCGCGCAGATCGCGAGCATCGGGGCATAGCCATAGCCATGCGACAGCGACCAGCCGGCGAACTGGATCATCCCGACCGAGCAGAGATTGCCGCAGAACGCCGCAATGCCGATCGTCGAGCCGACCGAGCGCGCCGGGGTGATGTCGGTCGTCACGCCGAACACGTTGGTCGAGAACCCCTGGTGCGCGAACAGCCCGAGCCCTAGCACCAAAGCCGCGATCCACGGGCTCTGCAGCGACTGCACCGTCGCGACCGGCAGCACGAGCAGCGCGTAGAGCAGCATCGTCGTCTTGCGTGCGCGATTGACGCTCCAGCCCGCCTTCATCAGCCGCGACGGGATGTACCCGCCGGTCAGCGCGCCGCACGCCGCCATGACATAGACCAGCGCGATCGGCAGGCCGAGCGTGCCCTGCTTCATCCCGAACAGCCGGTGGAACAGGTCGGGCAGCCATAGCAGCATGAAGAACCACACCTGGTCCGACAGCACCTTGGCGATGGCGATCGCCATGGTGTTGCGGCTGCGCAGCACGGCCATCCACGGCACGCGCGCCGGCGACAGCGCATCGAGCGCGACCGGCTTCACGCGGATCGCCAGCCACACCACCACCCATAGCAATCCGAGCCCGCCGGCGAGCAGGAACGCCGACTGCCAGCCATAGGCCAGCGCCAGCGCCGGGATGAACAAGGGAGTGACGATCGCGCCGATATTGGGCGCGGTGTTGCCGATGCCGAGCGCAAGCTGGCGGTCGCGATGGTTGAAATAGGTCGCCGCCGACTTGACCGCGGCGGGCGTGCCGACCGATTCGGCCATGCCGAGCACGATCCGCGCGCTGAAGAAGCCCGCGACGCTGGTGGCAAAGGCATGGCCCATGCCGGCCAGACTCCACACCGCGACACCGAGCGCGAAGCCGAGCCGCAGCCCGACCCGGTCGAGAAACCAGCCGGTACCGAGAAAGGCGAAGGCGGTCGCGACCTGGAACGCCGTGCCCATATTGGCATAATCGGCGTCGGACCATTTGAACTGCAGCTCGAGCGTCGGCTTGAGCAGCGCGAGAATTTGGCGATCGACATAGTTGAGCATGATCGCGACGAAGATCATCGCGACGATGATCCAGCGCGCCGCGCCGCCCCCCGGCGATGCCTGATTATCGGTCATCAAAACCTCTCCCCGCGCATTTTCCGATAGCGTTGTCATATTGCCGGCCGCTAGGCTAATGAAAATCTATCCGTTCGCCCCGAGCTTGTCGAAGGGCTGTCCTTCCATCTTCGTTGCCGCGTCCCGAAAGGACGGGGCTTCGACAAGCTCAGCCCGAACGGGCATGGGGTCGACATGGCACTTTCCACCAGGCGCCCGCTGCCCATGGCGGCGGATCTCTATGGCGATATCGAGCCGTCGCCGCAGGCGACGTGGCGCGGTTACTGGCCCGGTCTGACGATCGTCGCGGCGGGCACGCTCGCCGCCGGCTTCCTGTCCGATCATTATGGCGTGCCGCTGACGCTGATGGCGCTGCTGATCGGCCTCGCGCTCAATTTCCTGTCGGCCGATGAGCGGCTCACGCCCGGTCTCGCCTTCGCCTCGCGCTCGCTGCTGCGTTGGGGAATCGTGCTGGTCGGGGTGCGCATCACGCTCGGCCAGATCATCGCGCTCGGGCCTGTCGCTCTGCTGTGCGTGCTGGTCATCGTCGCGCTGACGATGGGCGCGGGGATCCTCGTTGCGCGCCGGCTCGGCTTCGACGCGGCATTCGGTACGCTCGCCGGTGGCGCGGTGGCGATCTGCGGCGCGAGCGCCGCGATGGCGCTGGCGACGACGCTGGGCGAGAAGCGCACCAGCCAGGCGCAGCTCACGCTGGTGCTGGTCGGCATCTCGGCAATGAGCGCGACGGCGATGATGCTCTATCCGCTCGCCGCGCACGCGCTGCACATGAGCGATCTCAAGGCCGGCTTCATGCTTGGCGCGGCGATCCACGACGTTGCCCAGGCGCTCGGCGCGGGCTATTCCTATTCCGACGGCGCCGGGCAGATCGCCGCGATCGTCAAGCTCACCCGCGTCGCGCTGCTCGCGCCGGTACTGGCGATCGTCGCGATGTTCCTTGGCAAGGACGCCGGCGGGGCGAAGAAGGTCGGGTTGCCATGGTTTGTGGTCGGTTTCTTCGTGCTGGCCGGAATCAACTCGATCGTTCACATTCCGCCGGTCATCGCGACGGGCGCGGAAAAGACCGCCGCCGGCCTGCTCGCCGCCGCCGTCACCGCCACCGCGATCCGCTCGCCGCTGTCGCAACTGCTCGAGGCCGGCCCGCGCCCGCTGTTCGTCATCCTCGCCGCCACGCTCGTCGCCTTCGTGCTGGCGTTGGGAGCGGCGTATTTTCTGATCGGGTAACGAAAAGTTCCTCCCCAAGCTTGCTTGGGGAGGGGGACCATTCGCTTCTTCAGCGAATGGTGGAGGGGAAATGCCACAGGCGGCGCGCCCGCGACCTTCCCCTCCACCGCTTCGCGGTCCCCCTCGCCATCTGCGATGGGGAGGAAAAATAGCTGAGGCTTATTTCTTGATCGGGTAGAGCGGCCCGGTCGAGCCGCGCACGATCAGTTCGAACGGCACCTCGCGCCGTTCGACCACCGGTTCCTCCTGCGACAAAAGCATGTCGGCCGCCTCATAGCCCATGCGTCGCGTCGGCTGGCGGATCGTGGTGAGCGGGGGCCAGACATAACCGGCCAGCGCATCGTCGCCGAACCCGGCGACCGACAGCGCGTCGGGCACCGCGACCGCGCGGCGATGCGCCACCGCGAGCACGCCCGCCGCCATGTCGTCGTTCGACGCGAAGATTGCGGTGGGCGGGCGGTCGAGTGCGAGCAGTTCCTCGCCGGCGATCGACCCCGAGGCGAAGTCGTAGCCGCCCTGCTTGACCAGGCCGAGGTCGAGTTCGATCCCCGCCTCCTGCAAGGCGCGCATATAGCCGCCAAGGCGCTGCGCGCTGGTCGCATAGCTCTTGTGTCCGGCGATGAAGCCGATGCGCCGGTGGCCCAGCCCGATCAGATGGCGCGTCATCGCCGTCGCTGCGGCCTCGTTGTCGAGAAAGCTCGACGGCGCGAGGTCGAGCTGCGTGCCGGGCGAGATCCGCACGAAACGCACGCCGCGGCGCTGCAACAGGTCGAGCACCTGGCCATAGTCGGTCACCGGCGGGGTCAGGATCAGCCCGTCGACATGCGTCGCATCGACGAGGCTTTCGACATCGTCGAGCAGCGTCGCCGAATCGCGGTCATAGGGCTGGGCGATCATCCGCACGCCATCCTGCGCGCAGCGGTCGCGGATGCCCGATTGCATCTCATAGACATAATAGGGGCTGGGATTGTCGCAGATCAGCGCGATCTGCCAGCTGCGCTTGCCGGCGAGCGAGCGCGCCGCCGCGCTCGGCCGGAAATTGAGCGCGGCGACCGCCGCCTCGACCCGCGCCCGCGTCTCCGTCCCGACATATTTCTCGTTGTTGAGCACGCGCGACACCGTCTTGATCGAAACGCCGGCGGTGCGCGACACATCCTTGATCGTCACTCGCAAGCGCGTCTCTCCAATGGTATGACGCCGCAGATGTGCCGCAACCGCGCCCTCGCGTCCACGCCGACTTGCACGAGCTGTTATATCTGTATAACACACAGGCAGGCCGAGTAAGAGACAGGCGATGCGTTCCTATCCCTTCGATCCCGATGGCCCGGCCCATGGTCGCGATCCGCTCGAGCTGACCGGCGGGTTGCCGCCGCCGTCGCGCTATGCCTCGGATTATCGGCGCAACCCGCCCGAGCGCGACGAGCCCGTCGAACCCGAGGATTTTCCCAACCACGCCTATACCAGCAACCTCCCGGTGGTGCAGCGCCCGCGCCGCCGGCTGCGCTGGGTCATGCGCGGGCTGGCGGTGATGGTCATGCTGTTCGTCGTCGCGGTCGCCTGGCTGGCGATCACCGCGCCGCTGTCGAAATCGCTTCAGCCGCCGACCCCGCCGAGCATCACGCTGCTGGCCGATGATGGTTCGCCGATCGCACGGCACGGCGCGATCATCGGCAAGCCGGTCGACGCCGCCAGGCTGCCCGGCCACGTCACCAACGCCTTTCTCGCGATCGAGGATCGCCGCTTCCGCTCGCACTGGGGGGTCGATCCGCGCGGCATCGCGCGCGCCTTCATGCACAATCTGTCGCGCGGCGGGCTCCACGAGGGCGGCAGCACGATCACCCAGCAACTCGCCAAGAACGCCTTTCTCGATTCGGATCGCACCGCCGGGCGCAAGTTCCGCGAACTGCTGATCTCCTTCTGGCTCGAGGCGTGGCTGTCGAAGGACGAGATCCTGTCGCGCTATCTGTCGAACGTTTATTTCGGCGACAACGTCTACGGCCTCAGCGCGGCGGCGCGGCATTATTTCAACCGCAAGCCCGAAAACCTGTCGATCGCCCAGGCGGCGATGCTCGCCGGGCTGGTCAAGGCGCCCTCGCGGCTCGCGCCGACCGGCAATATCGAGGGTGCGCGGGCGCGGCAGAAGCTCGTCGTTGCGGCGATGGTCGCGGCCGGCTTTCTGAGCAAGGACGACGCGGCGGATGTCGGCCCGGCCCGGCTGTCGGTACCGCCCGACCGCCAGCGACTGCCCGACGGCACCTATTTCGCCGATTGGGTGCTGCCCGCCGCGCGCGACCATGCCGGCGAGATCGCCACCGAGACGACGGTGAAGACCACGCTCGACAAGAAGTTGCAGCGCGCCGCCGAACGCGCCGTGGCACGCGCCGGGGTGCGCCAGGCGCAGATCGCGCTGGTCGCGATGCGCCCCGATGGTCGCGTCGTCGCGATGGTCGGCGGCAAGAGCTATGCCGACAGCCCGTTCAACCGCGCGACGCAGGCGCGGCGCCAGCCCGGCTCGGCGTTCAAGCTGTTCGTCTATCTCGCCGCGCTGCGCTCGGGCATGACGCCGGATTCGATGATCGACGACAAGCCGGTGACGATCGGCGAGTGGAGCCCGAAGAACGCCGATGGCCGCTATCTCGGGCCGATCACGCTGCGTCAGGCGTTCGCGCGCTCGTCCAATGTGGCTGCGGCGCGCCTCACCCAGAAGGTCGGCGTCGCCGCGGTGATCAAGGCGGCGCGCGATCTCGGCATCTCGACCCCGATACCGAGCGAGGCGACGATCGCGCTCGGCACCTCGACCGTCTCGCTGCTCGAACTGACCGCCGCCTATGCCGCCGTCGCCGGCGAGAGCTATCCGGTCCATGTCCGCGGCGTCGAGGACATGCCCGACCGCAACTGGTATGACGAGATCGCCAACAGCCAGCACCCGCTGACCGGCCGCGTGCGCGAGCAGATGATGGACCTGCTGTCCGCTTCGGCCGAGACCGGCACCGGGCGCCAGGCAGCGCTGTCGGTCGCGACCTTCGGCAAGACCGGCACGACGCAGGACAGCCGCGATGCGCTGTTTATCGGTTTCGCCAACGGCCTGGTATGCGGCGTGTGGGTCGGCAATGACGACAACACCCCCAATCGTGGCCTATCGGGCGGTGGCATCCCGGCGCGGGTATGGCGCGATTTCATGCAGTCCGCGCTCGGCGTCGGGCCGAAACAGGCGCCGCAGCCGGTGACCGAAGCGGTCGATCCCGACGCGATCGACAATGGCGACGAGGCACCGGGCAACGACGTGCTGCCGATCGAGGGCAATATCACCGGCCTCGGCCTCGACCTGCATATCGGCCGCGACGGCAGCATCCAGCTCAACCGCGCCCCGCGCAACGACCCGCCACCGCCGCCGCGCGACCGCCGCGATGAGCGCGCCGCACCGCCACCGGGGCGCGGCGACGAGGAGTAGCTTCAATCCCACCCGCGCCAGCCGCGCGTTGCCACCCGCTGCGGCGCGTGCGACGATCGGGACATGACCGAAGCCGCCCCGCCTGAAGCTGCTCCCGGCGGTTTTCGCGCATTTCTGAAATCGCTCGGCCCTGGCCTGATCACCGGCGCGGCCGATGACGATCCCAGCGGCATCGGCACGCATAGCCAGGTCGGCGCGGAGTTCGGCTACGGGCTGGCCTGGACCTTTGTCCTCAGCTTCCCGCTGATGGTCGCGATCCAGCAGATCGCCGCCGAGATCGGCCGGGTCACCGGGGCGGGCATCGCGCGCAACCTGCGGCGCCATTACCCGCGCCCGATCCTGTGGTGCATGGTCTCGCTGCTGCTGATCGCCAATATCGTCAATCTCGGTGCCGATCTGAGTGCGATGGGCGCGGCGCTGACGCTGCTCGTCGGCGGCAATGGCGCCCTTTACACCTTGCTGTTCGGCATCGTGTGCATCGTGCTCGAAGTCTGGCTGAGTTATCCTCGCTACGCCGCGATCCTCAAATGGACGACGCTGTCGCTGTTCACCTATGTCGCGGTAGTGCTGGTCGCCCATGTCCCCTGGCCACACGCGCTGCGCTCGCTGGTCGTGCCCGAACTGCAGTTCAACACCGCCTACGCCACCGCCTTCGTCGCGATCCTCGGCACGACGATCAGCCCGTACCTGTTCTTCTGGCAGGCCGCGCAGGAAATCGAGGAGCAGCACCGCCACCATGCCAAGCCGCTGTGCCTGACGGCGAAGAGCGCCGGCCCCGAGCTCAAGCGCATCCAGATCGACACGCTTACCGGCATGGCGTTCAGCACGATCATCTCGCTGGCGATCGTGTTCGCGACCGCCGCCACGCTCCACGCCAGCGGCGTGCGCGACATCGCCACCTCGTCGCAGGCGGCCGAGGCGCTGCGCCCGATCGCCGGTCAATTCGCCTTCGCGATGTTCGCGGTGGGGATCATCGGCACCGGCCTGCTCGCGGTGCCGGTGCTCGCCGGCTCGGCGGCCTATGCCGTTACCGAAATGGCGGGTGTCGCCGGCAGCCTCGACGCCAAGCCGCTCTCGGCCCGGTTGTTCTACGGTACGATCGCAGCGACGACGCTCGCCGGCGCGTCATTGAACGGCATCGGCATCGATCCGGCGCGCGCGCTCTATTGGGCGGCGGTGATCAACGGCATTCTCGCCGGCCCCTTGATGGTGGTGATGATGCTGATCGTGCGCAATCCGCGCGCCATGGGGCGCCTGAAGGTTTCGCGCTGGCAGATCGGCTTCGGCTGGGCGGCGACCGCGGTGATGATCGCGGCGTCGGCGCTGTTCCTCGGGTTCGTGGTCACCGGCGCGGCCTGACGCCGCAGGAATCCGCCCCCCCGTTGACGCCGCGCGCGACGCGTCGCAAGGCACAGCGATGCGCTTCTTTTCCGACAATGCCGCCCCGGTCCATCCCGCCGTCTTCGCCGCGATGGCCGATGCCGACACGCTCGACACCGCCTATGACGGCGATGCGTGGAGCAGGCAGCTCGACGGCCGCTTTTCGGACCTGTTCGAGACCGAGGTGAAGGCGCTGTGGGTGCCCTCGGGCACTGCCGCCAATTGCCTCGCGCTCGCCGCGCTCTGCCCGCCGCACGGCGCGATCGTCTGCCATCGCGACGCGCATATCCAGAATGACGAATGCGGCGCGCCCGAATTCTACACCCATGGCGCCAAGTTGCTGCTCGCCGAGGGGGAGGGCGCCAAGCTGTCGCCCGAGACGATTTCCGCCGTGCTCGACGCGACGCGCAACGATGTCCACCAGGTCCAGCCGCATGCCATTTCGATCACCAACGCGACCGAATATGGCCGCGTCTACACCCCCGACGAGGTCGCCGCGATCGGCGCGCTGGCCGGGGCGCGCGGCGTCGGCCTGCACATGGATGGTGCGCGCTTCGCCAATGCGATGGTGCATTGCGGCTGCACGCCTGCCGACATGACATGGCGCGCCGGGGTCGATGCGCTGAGCTTCGGCTTCGTCAAGAATGGCGGGATGAACGCCGAATGCCTGGTCTTCTTCAAGCCCGAGCTCGCCGCCGCGACGCTCTATCGCCGCAAGCGCGCCGGGCTGCTCTTCTCCAAGGGCCGCTATCTCGCCGCGCAGATTCTCGCGCTGCTCGACGACGGCCTGTGGCTGGAAAATGCGCGCGCCGCCAATGCCGGCGCCACGCTGCTGGCCGAGGCCGCCGGCGACCGTCTGGTCCACCCCGTCGAGGCCAATGAGGTGTTCCTGCGCGCCAGCCCCGACGAGGCGGCCAACCTCCGCGCGCTCGGCTTCGATTTCTATGACTGGGCGCCGGGCGAGGTGCGGCTGGTCATTTCATGGGACCAGCAGGCCGTGGCGATCCGGCCGCTCGCCGAGGCCATTGCGGCGCTGTGATCGATCAGCCCAGTTTATCATCTCATCAATAAAAGCGCGTCGACAGCGCGCCACCCACGGCTAAAGGCTGCGTCGTGACCGAAACGAGCGCTCCGCAATCGACCCGCCTCGCCGTGCTGATCCCGTTCGGCATCGTCACGCTCGTCTGGGGCTCGACCTGGCTGGTGATCCGCGACCAGGTGTCGAGCGTGCCGCCAAGCTGGTCGGTATGCTATCGCTTCCTCGTCGGCGGCACCGGCATGGTGGTGCTCGCATTGGTGCGGCGCGAGAAATTCACGCTCGACGCGCGCGGCTGGGGCTTTGCCGGGCTGATCGCACTCTCGCAATTCTGCCTCAACTTCAACTTCGTCTATCGCGCCGAGGAGCATATCACCTCGGGCATCGTCGCCGTCGTCTTTGCGCTGATGCTGGTGCCCAATGCGGTGCTCGCGCGGATCTTTCTCGGCCAGCGCATGGGCGCGCAGCTGCTGGTCGGTTCGGCCGTGGCGATGGCCGGCATCGCGCTGCTGTTTCTGCACGAGGTGCGGCTCAACCCGCGCGGCCCGGGCGAGGCCGTGCTCGGCATCGGCCTGACGGCCATCGCGATCCTCTCCGCCTCGACCTCCAACGTCCTGCAGGCGACCGACACGGCGAAACGCTATCCGATGGTGCCGACGCTTGCGGCGGCGATGCTGCTCGGCGCGGCGCTCGACGGCGCGATCGCGCTGGCGCTGAGTGGCCCGCCGGTGATCGAATGGCGCCCGGCCTATCTTGGTGGCATCGTCTATCTCGGCCTGATCGGCTCGACATTGACCTTCCCGCTCTATTTCGGCGTGGTACGCGCGATCGGGCCGGCCAAGGCTGCCTATTCGGGGGTGATCGTCCCGGTCATCGCGATGCTGCTGTCGACGCTGTTCGAGGGTTATCGCTGGACCGGGCTGGCCGTGGCGGGCGCGGCGCTGGCCGGGGCCGGGCTGGTCATCGCGCTCAGGGCGCGCAGACCGAACCGGTAATCCGGGTAACGCGGCGCCCAGCCGAGCACGCGCTTGGCCTTGCCGTTCGCCACCCGCCGGTTCTCGGCATAAAAGGCCCGCGCCATCGGCGACAGGCTGTCGAGCGCGACGAACGCCGGTGCTTCGCGTCCCAGCAGCCGCGCCGCAAAGGCGATCACGTCGTTCTGCGCGCAGGGACCATCGTCGGCAAGGTTGTAGGCGCCGGGCGGCGCATCGAGCGCGGCGATCACCCCGCTGACGATGTCGTCGACATGCACCCGGCTGAACACCTGGCCCGGCACGTCGACGCGGTGGGCGACCCCGCGCGCCACCCGCTCGAGCGGCGAGCGGCCGGGGCCGTAAATCCCCGGCAGGCGAAACACCCGCGCGCCCAGCGCCAGCCATGCCGCGTCGGCGGCGGTGCGGGCATTGCGCCGCCCGCGCCCGGTCGGCGCGCACTCGTCGACCCACGCGCCGCCGGCATCGCCATAGACGCCGGTCGAGGAGAGATAGCCCAGCCACCCCGGCGCGCCGGCCAGCGCGTCGCCATAAATCGCCAGCGCCGGGTCGGCATCGCCATCGGGCGGGATCGACGACAGCACCGCGTCGGCCAGCGCGATCACGGCCGCAACGGCGGCGCGGTCGCCGAACGCCAGCGTGCCGTCGCGCCCATCGCGCGTCACCCCGGTCACGCTCCAGCCGCGCGCCGCCATCGCCGTGCCGAAGCGTCCGGCGGTATAGCCGCGCCCGAGGATCAGCAGCCGCCGCGTCATTGCCCGTCGAGCTTGAGCTCGGGCACAACCATCGTCGCGCCGGGGACATGGTCCTTCTTCCACTGCATCGCCATGCGCACCCGCGTCGCGCCCGAGGGATGGTCGAAGAACAGCATCTCCTCGATCGGGCCGGGCTCGATCTTGCGATATTCCGACAGCCGCATCGCCACCTTGGCGAAGCCATCGGGCGCGCGCGCGGCGTCGAGGCCGAAGGCATCGGCTTCGCTTTCCTGAACGCGGGTCAGCGTGTTGAGCACCGGCGTCAGGATCAGCCCGGCGACCGCGGCGAGCAGCGCCAGCAGCGGCAACACCGCCGGGTCGGCCACATCGCGCACCCCCCAGCGCGCGCCATAGCGCGCCAGGATGGCGGGAATGATGCGCTGCGCGATCCAGAATCCGGCGAGGAAGATCAGCGTGAGAAGGAACAAGGCGCGCGCGATGTGGCCGAGCACATAATGGCCCATCTCATGCCCCATCACCGCGGCGATCTCGTCCGGGCCGGTGCGGTTGAGCAGATTGTCGTTGAGCGAGATGCGGATCGTCGGCCCCAGCCCCGAGACATTGGCCGAGATGCGCTTCGACTGCTTCGATGCGTCGAACAGGTAGATGTGCTCGGCCGGGATATGGTTGGCGCTTGCCATCGCGACGATCCGGTCGCGGATCGGCCCCGCCGGCAATTCGGTATAATGGTTGAACAACGGCGCGACGAACACCGGAAAGAGCAGCAGGCCGAAGGCGACGAACGCGCTCATCGTCGCCGCGCCCCACAGCCACCATGTGCGGCGGAAGCGGCGGATCACCGCGAACAGCACGATCAGCATCAGCGCATTGACGACGATCGCGATGCCCAGCCCGATCGCCTGCTCGCCGAGCCAGGCCGGAAAGCGCTGGCTCATCAGGCCATAGTCGCGTTCGCGCACGAAGCCCGAATAGATCGTCCATGGTAACGCCAGCAATGTCGAGGCGACGACGAACGGGACGGCATAGGCGGCCGGCACCAGCCAGCGCCATGTGACCAGTCGTTCCGCCATGTCGCGAAACCGCGCCGACAGGCCGGTGCGCAGCATCAGCCAGTAGATCGCCACCGCGACCAGCGTGCCCCACAAGGGCAGCCAGTAGCCGCCTTCGAAATAGGCGTCGGACCTGGCCCGCGCCGGCCCCTGCAACAAGGCGAGATAGGCGTGCGTCGCCGTCTCGACATCGAACGGCGGATGCGGCGCGGCGAAGGCCGCCGCCGGCGCGAACATGGCGGCGAGCACGACCCCGGCACCGATCAGTCTGTTGCTCATCTTTCCCCCTTTTGCCGGCGCTACCTGGCGCCAAAACCGTGATAGAGCAGCCCGAAGAAATCGCCCTTGTTCCAGCGCGGCCGGGCGTCGCCATCGGCAATCTCGCGTGCGATCGCATAGTTGACCGACACGAACCGCACCGCCTGCGCCCAGTCGATCTTCTGCCCGATCTCGTCCGATGGCTGGTGATAGCGGTGCGCGAAGAAGTCCGCCCACGCCGCCTTGCCCTCGCCGGCCTGGCCCGGCCACAGGAACACCGCGGGGATGCCCTGCTGGACGAAGCGATAATGGTCCGACCGCACGAACAGCCCCTCGCCCGGGTCGGGGTCGGGCGACATCGTCACGCCCAGCGCCGCCACCGCCTTGCCGACGACCGGCCCGAGCGTCGAGCGGTCGGCACCGAACACCGTCATGTCCTGAAAGGCGTAGCTCAGGATCGGCATGTCGAGATTCACATCGGCGACGATATGGTCGAGCGGCAGTGTCGGGTGGCGCGCGAAATAGTCCGAGCCGACCAGCCCCTTCTCCTCCGCCGTCACCGCGAGGAACAGGATGCTGCGCCGCGGCGGCGTGCCGCTCGTCTTGAAGCGCTTCGCTTCCTCGATCAGCGCGGCGATGCCGACCGCATTGTCCTCGGCGCCGTTATAGATCGTGTCGCCATTCTTGTCGGCGCGACCGACGCCGAGATGGTCGAGATGCGCCGACAGCACCACCACCTCGTCGCGCAATTTAGGGTCGCTGCCCGGCAGCAGGCCGGCGACATTGGCGCTGTGCGACGGCTCGAAGGCGGTGTGCAGCGACACCGTCAGCGTGCCCGGCAGCGGCATCGCGCGAAACGCCGCGCCGTCCTTGCCCGCGGCTGCCGCGATCGTCGACCACGGCGTCGCAGCGCCGGCGAACAGCTTGGCCGCGCCGCTCGCGCTGAGCGAGGCGAGCAGCGGCGCGCCGGGGTCGAAGCCGGTGCCATCGGGGTTCGCCCACACCGTGCGCTCGCGCTCCCAGCCGGTCGCCGCCCGTCCCAGCGCGCGCGGGAAGATCTGCACGATGCCGATCGCGCCGCGCGCCGCCGCGATCGCCGCCTTGGTCGCGGGGCTCGCGAAATGCGCGCGCTCCTCGCTCTGGAAACGGCTCGGCGCGCCGCCGAGGATCGCGACGATCTTGCCGCGCACATCGACGCCGGCATAGTCGTCGCGGTGGTAGGTCGGCGCGACGATGCCCTGGCCGACGAACACCACCGGCGCGTCGAGCGTCGTCGCCGCGCGTCCCGCCACCGCACCGGGGACATAATCCTCACCGAAGATCAGCGGCTGCGGCGCGGCGCCCTTGCCGGTGATGACGACGTCGCCATGGTCCGCCGCGCGGAACGCGACCAGCGGCACATCCTGCAGATAGCCGCCCTTGTCGCCCGCCGGTCGCAGCCCGGCGGCATAGAATTGCGCGGCGACATAATGCGCGGCGATCATATATTCCGGGCTCGACGCCTCGCGGCCCTTCATCACGTCGTCGGCGAGAAACAGCACATGCGCCTTCAGCGCGGCCTGGTCGTCGGGCAGCGGCGCGTTGATCGCCGCGAGGTCGCGGGTCGGCGCGTCCTGCGCCGGTGCCGCGCTTGCCGCCAGCAACGCCAGCCCCGCCCATATCCGCCGCATCATATCCTCACCGCTCATGTGTCGCCGGGCTATCACAGCGGCGGGCACGTGCAAGCGATGGCGCGATTTGGGTGGCACGGCGGCAAGCCACCGCCTACATCCGGGGCCTATGCTCGACCTACACAACGCCTCCGCTATCCCTGTCGTCACCCGGCGTGAGGACTATCGCCCGCCGGCATGGCTGGTGCCCGAGATTGCGCTCGATTTCGATCTCGATCCCGCCGCGACGCGGGTCCGCGCGACGCTCCACATCCTGCGCAACGGCGCGCACGATCTGCCGCTGCGGCTCGACGGCGGCGGCCAGACGCCCTTGTCGGTCACGGTCGACGGTGTCGCGGTCAATGACTGGCATATCGAGGACGAGGCGCTGGTCATCCCGATCGGCGGCGAGGCGCATGTCGTCGAGACCGAGGTCGAGATCGCGCCCGATCGCAACACCCAGTTGATGGGGCTCTACGCCTCGGGCGGCAATCTGTGCACCCAGTGCGAGGCCGAAGGCTTCCGCCGCATCACCTTCTTCCCCGACCGCCCCGATGTGCTCAGCCGCTACACGGTGAAGATGACCGCCGACAAGGCGCGCTTCCCCGTGCTGCTCGCCAATGGCGACCCGACCGCCTCGGGCGACCTCGAGGATGGCCGCCACTGGGCGACATGGCACGATCCCTTCCCCAAGCCGAGCTATCTGTTCGCGCTGGTCGCCGGCGATCTCGTCGCCAATCGCGGCAGCTTCGTCACCGCCTCGGGGCGCGAGGTCACGCTCGGCATCTGGGTTCGCCCGGCCGACCTGTCGCGCACCGGCCATGCGCTCGCCGCGTTGCAGACCGCGATGGCGTGGGACGAGCGCGTCTATGGCCGCGAATATGACCTCGAAATGTTCAACATCGTCGCGGTCGATGATTTCAACTTCGGCGCGATGGAGAACAAGGGCCTCAACATCTTCAACTCGCGCTACGTGCTGGCCGATCCCGACACCGCGACCGATTACGATTATGACGCGATCGCCGCGGTGGTCGCGCACGAATATTTTCATAACTGGTCGGGCAATCGCGTCACCTGCCGCGACTGGTTCCAGCTGAGCCTCAAGGAAGGCTTCACCGTCTATCGCGACCAGAGCTTCTCGGCCGACCAGGGCTCGGCCGCGGTCAAGCGGATCGAGGACGTGCGCGGCCTGCGCGCCGCGCAATTCCCCGAGGATGCCGGCCCGCTGGCACACCCGGTGCGTCCGGAAAGCTATCAGGAAATCGCCAATTTCTACACCGCCACCATCTACAACAAAGGCGCCGAGGTCATCCGCATGATGGCGACGATGCTCGGGGCGGAGCGCTTTCGCAGCGGCACCGATCTGTATTTCGATCGCTTCGACGGCACGGCGGCGACGTGCGAGGATTTCGTCGCCTGTATGGAAGATGCCGCCGGCATCGACCTGGCGCAGTTCCGCCGCTGGTACAGCGAAGCCGGCACCCCGCGCGTCACCGCCGCTTTGGGCTATGACGCGGACACCGCGCGCGCCACGCTGCGCCTCGCCCAGCGCACCGCACCGACACCCGGCCAGCGCGCCAAGCCGGCGATGGTGCTGCCGCTCAAGCTGCGCCTGTTCGGCACGCTGACCAACCAGGCGCTCGTGCCAGAGCAATTGCTCATCTTCGATCAACCGACCGCCGAAATCGCCTTCGACAATATTCCCGAGCGCCCAGTGCTGTCGATCAACCGCGGCTTTTCCGCACCGGTGGTGGTCGAGACCGATCGCAGCGCGGCCGATCTCGCCTTTCTCTCGGCGCATGATGACGATCCGTTCGCGCGCTACGAGGCGATGCAGCAGCTGATGCTCGACACGCTCGTCGCCGGTGCGGAAGGTCGCCTGGCCGATCACGCCGCAGTCATCGCAGCGGTCGGCAACACCCTCGACGACGCAGCACTCGACCGCGCCTTCGCCGCCGAGGCGGTGCTGCTGCCGTCGGAAAGCTTCATCGGTGACCAGATGGCGCTGGTCGATCCCGAGGCGATCTATCGCGCGCGCGAGGCGCTGCGCGGTGATCTCGGTCGCGCGCTCGATGAACGCTGGCGCGCCGCCTATGTCGCGGCAAAGGGCGTCGGGGCCTATCGCTACAATCCCGAGGACAAGGGCCTGCGCCGGCTCAAGAGCGTCGCGCTCGGCTATATTGCGGCCAGCGGCGCGCCCGATGTCGCCGGCCTTGCTTTCGCCCAGTTCGAGGCGGCCGACAACATGACCGATCGCCAAGGCGCGCTGACCACCCTGGTCAACAGCGACGCGCCCGAACGGATTGCCGCGCTCGACATCTTCTACAATCGCTATTCCGACAACGCGCTGGTGCTCGACAAATGGTTCTCGACCCAGGCGCTGGCGTCCCGCGCCGATACGCCCACGGTCGTCGCCGACCTGGCGCGACACCGCGATTTCACGCTCGCCAACCCCAACCGCGCGCGCTCGCTGGTCGGGGCATTCAGCGTCAACCAGCGCGCCTTCCACGTCGCGGGCGGCGCGGGGTACCGCTTCGTCGCCGACCAGCTGATCGCGCTCGACAAGCTCAACCCGCAGACCGCCGCCAAGCTGCTCCCGCCACTCGGCCGCTGGCGCCGCTTCGATACCGCACGTGCGGCGCTGATGCGGGCGGAACTGGAGCGGATCATCGCGGTGCCCGGTCTGTCCAAGGACATGTTCGAACAGGCCTCGAAAAGCCTGGAGGGGTGATTCAAAAATACCTCCCCGGAACGGGGAGGGGGACCGCGCCGCAAAGCGGCGTGGTGGAGGGGGCGTGCCGCGAACGTAGCGCTTGTGGCCATCCCCCTCCACCATTTGCTGAAGAAGCAAATGGTCCCCCTCCCCGTGCCGGGGAGGTATTGAAGTTCAGAACAACCTTCCGCCGTTCGGCACCCGCATGCTCGGCGTCACCAGCACGACCTTGCCGGCGGCATCGGGAAACCCCAGCGTCAGCACTTCGGACATCATCGGACCGATCTGGCGTGGCGGGAAATTGACCACCGCGGCGACCTGCATGCCGATCAGTTCGTCCAGCGTGTAATGCTCGGTAATCTGCGCTGACGAACGCTTGACCCCGATCGCCGGCCCGAAATCGATCGCCAGCCGATAGGCGGCTTTCCGCGCCTCGGGGAAGGGTTCGGCCTTGAGGATCGTGCCGACGCGAATGTCGACCGCGAGGAAATCGTCGAAACCGATCGGTGCGGCGGCCGCAGCGTCGCTGTCATGCGCCACATGCATCAGAAATCCAGGTCGTCATAATGCGCCGGCGGGTTGATCGTCTCCATCCGCTCGGCGAGCAGCGGGCGGAAGCTCGGCCGGCTCTTGAACCCGCGATACCAGCGCGCGGTCTGTTCATGGTTCTTCCAGTCGATTCCGCCGAGATAGTCGGTGATCGAGATCTGCGCTGCCGCCGCCAGGTCGGCAAGGCTCATCGTCGCGCCGCCCAGCCAGTTGCGATGGTCGAGCAGATAGTCGGTATAGTCGAGATGGCGCACCGCCGCCTTCATCGCCTCGCGCAGCACGCGCGAATCGGGCGTCGCGCGGTGCACGAGACGCTTCTCCATGCGCTCGTGGAGCAGCGGCGCGGTGACGTCGGGGTAGAATTGCGTGTCGAACCACGCGACCAGCCGGCGGATCTCGGCGCGGTTGACCGCGGTGCCGTTGATCATCGCCGCCTTGTCGACCGTCTCCTCGAGATATTCGCAGATCGCCATCGAATCGATCAACAGGATGCCGCGCTCGGGGTCGGTCATCACCGGCGTCTGGCCCGACGGATTCATGTCGAGAAACTCGTCGCGCCGGTCCCACGGCGATTCGCGCACCAGCTCGTAGCCGACGCCCTTTTCGCCCAGCAGGATGCGCACCTTGCGCGAAAAGGGGCAAAGCGGAAATTGATGAAGCTGCCACATGCGGTGTTGTTAGAGGCGCGCGTGCCGCGGGGGAAGGGCAACAATTCCTCCCCGGAACGGGGAGGGGAACCGCCGAAGGCGGTGGAGGGGCTGATCGGGGGAGGTTTTGCCACAACGAGGCGATGTTTCGATCATGGCACGGTACCGCCAGGCCAACCCCACCACCAGCTTCGCTGGTCCCCCTCCCCGTGCCGGGGAGGAGTTTTCAATTTGCGTGCGTTTCGTCCAGTGCCGCCGTCGCCGCGCCCAGCACTCGCCGTAGCCGTGTTGCGGTCGCGTTAATCTCCGCCGTCATCGCTGCGGCCTCGCGCGCCGCCTGGCCGGTCGCCGCGACCGCGCCGCGCGTGCCGTCACGCAGGCGGCGTTCGAAATTCGGGTCGTCGCGCGTGATGACATCGCGCAGCGTGTCGCTCGGCCGCACATCGTCGCGAGGATCGGTATAATGCGCGGCCGCGCCGACATGCGTGTCGAGCAGCGCATCGGCGAGCGCGCTGACGAACGCTGCGGCGCTCTCCTGTACGGCCGGGTTGGACAGCGCCTCGCCGACCGCCGCGACGCGCTGGTCGGTCGGCGGGGCAGGGGCGCGCTCATGGGCGAGGGCAGGGGTCGCCAGCAACATCAGCGGCACGACAAGAAAGCTACGCATCGAACACCTCGAAAAGACACGGTGACCCGACTCCCATAGCAGAGTCGAGCCGCTTTTTCGAGCCTCGCCGGCGCGAAGGCGCGAAGAGGGACCGGATTAGGTCACCTCTTCGCAAACCGGCACGGCCTGATTCAATTCTCGGGTGAAAAGCGCTTGGGTCGGATCATGAGCTTGATCCTCCCTTTTGATCGGCCGGCGTCGGCCGCGAAAATCGGCGCACGAAAAATGTTCGCATTCCCTGCCAAATTCCCTGCCGGACATCGCCCGGCAGGGAATTCGGATCACTCATTCGGCCGCGACGAGGTGCGCCGAATCGTCGAGCGGGTGCGACAGGCGGCTGAGCATTTCGCGCGGCACGACCTGCCAGAAGCGGTCGATCGCGCGGCCCCAGTCGTCGAGCAGCGCCGCCGACCACTTGCTGTCGGTCGCGGCGTGATGCGCGCGCACCAGCCCGAGCAGCACCGATTCCCAGTGCATCGAGGCGAGCCGGTGCCAGGTGATGCTCTCGGGGTTGGCGCGGCGTTCGAAGCTGCCATCGGCGTCATAGATGAACGCCATGCCACCGGTCATGCCGGCGCCGAAATTGGCGCCGACCGCGCCGAGCACCACGGCGATGCCGTTGGTCATATATTCGCAGCCATTGGCGCCGCAGCCCTCGACCACCACCGTCGCGCCCGAATTGCGCACCGCGAAGCGTTCGCCGGCCTGGCCGGCGGCATAGAGGCTGCCGGCGGTTGCGCCGTACAGCACGGTGTTGCCGATGATCGTATTGTCCTGGCTGGCGAGCGGCGAGCTGACCGCCGGCCGTACCGCGATGATGCCGCCCGACAGGCCCTTGCCGACATAGTCGTTGGCATCGCCGAACACCTCGAGCGTCACGCCCTTGCACAGAAAGGCGCCGAGGCTCTGCCCGGCCGAGCCGCGCAGCCGCACCGTGACATGGCCGTCGGCCAGCGTCGACATGCCGAACTTGCGCGTGATCTCGCTCGACAGCCGCGTGCCGACCGCGCGGTGCGTGTTGCGCACGGTATAGGTCAGCTGCATCTTCTCGCCGCGCGAGAACACCGCGCCGGCATCCTTGATGATCTGTGCATCGAGGCTGTCGGGCACCTCGTTGCGCCACGTGTCGAGGCTGAAGCGCCGCTCGCTGTCGGGCGCATCGACCTTGGCGAGGATCGGGTTGAGGTCGAGATCGTCGAGATGCTCGGCGCCGCGGCTGGTCTGGCGCAGCAATTCGGTCCGGCCGATGATGTCGTCGAGGCTCTTCACGCCGAGCCGTGCGAGAATGTCGCGCACTTCCTCGGCGATGAAGGTCATCAGGTTGATGACCTTTTCCGGGTTGCCGGTGAACTTGTCGCGCAGCCGCTCGTCCTGCGTGCAGACGCCGACCGGGCAGGTGTTGCTGTGGCACTGGCGCACCATGATGCAGCCCATCGCGACGAGGCTCAGCGTGCCGATGCCGAATTCCTCGGCACCGAGGATCGCGGCGATGACGATGTCGCGCCCGGTGCGCAGCCCGCCATCGGTGCGCAGCTTGATGCGGCCGCGCAGGCCGTTGAGCGTCAGCGTCTGGTTGACCTCGCTCAGCCCCATTTCCCACGGCGTGCCGGCATATTTGATGCTGGTCTGCGGGGAGGCGCCGGTGCCGCCGACATGCCCCGAGACGAGGATGACGTCGGCATGCGCCTTGGCCACGCCCGCCGCGACGGTGCCAATGCCGGCCGAGCTGACCAGCTTGACGCAGACCCGCGCGCGCGGGTTGATCTGCTTGAGGTCGTAGATCAGCTGCGCCAGGTCCTCGATCGAATAGATGTCGTGGTGCGGCGGCGGGCTGATCAGCGTCACGCCGGGTGTTGCATGGCGCAGCTTGGCGATGAACTCGGTGACCTTGAAGCCGGGCAGCTGCCCGCCCTCGCCGGGCTTGGCGCCCTGCGCGACCTTGATCTCGATCTCGTCGCACGCGCCGAGATATTCCGCCGTCACGCCGAAGCGGCCCGAGGCGATCTGCTTGACCCCCGAATTGGCATTGTCGCCATTGGGGTAGGGGGAATAGCGCGCGCGGTCCTCGCCGCCCTCGCCCGACACCGCCTTGGCGCCGATGCGGTTCATCGCGATCGCCAGCGTCTCATGTGCTTCCGGGCTCAGCGCGCCGAGCGACATGCCCGGCGTGACGAAGCGCTTGCGGATCTCGGTGATCGCCTCGACCTGGTCGACCGGCACGCCTTCGTCGGGGAAGTTGAACTGCAACAGGTCGCGCAGATAGATCGGCGGCAGCGCATCGACGCCGCGCGAGAATTGCAGGTAGCTCGAATAGCTGTCGGTCGCGACCGAGGTCTGCAACAGGTGCATCAGCTGCGCGGTATAGGCATGCGCCTCGCCGGTCGCGCGCTGGCGGTAGAAGCCGCCGATCGGCAGCGTCGCGACGCCGGTGTCGAACGCCGCGTCGTGGCGCAGCTGTGCGTTGAGGTGCAGCGAGGCATAGCCTTCGCCCGAGATCTTCGCCGGCATGCCGGGAAAGAAGTCGTTGACCAGCGCGCGCGACAGCCCGACCGCCTCGAAATTATAGCCGCCGCGATAGCTCGAGATCACCGCGATCCCCATCTTCGAGATGATCTTGAGCAGACCCTCCTCGATCGCGGTGCGATGCCGCGCCAGGCACTGCTCGATCGTCAGGTCCTCGAACAGCCCGCGCGCGTGGCGGTCGGCGATCGACGCCTCGGCGAGATAGGCGTTCACCGTCGTCGCGCCGACGCCGATCAGCACGGCATAATAATGCGTGTCGAGGCACTCGGCGGTCTGGATGTTGATGCTCGCGAACGAGCGCAGCCCCTTGCGCACGAGGTGGGTGTGCACCGCCGCCGCCGCCAGCACGCCGGCGATCGCGACGCGTTCGGGGCCGATGCCGATGTCACTGAGGAACAGCTCGCTGCGCCCCTCGCGCACCGCCTGCTCGGCTTCGGCGCGGATCCGTGCGATCGCCGCCTTCAACGTGTCGGGACCGTCACCGGCCGCGAAGGTGCAATCGATCTCGGCCGCCTGCGGGCCGAAATGCGTCTTGAGCCGCATCCAGTCGGCGCTGGTCAGCACCGGCGAATCGAGCACCAGCACGCCGTCGCGCCGGTCCTCGGTGTCGAGGATGTTGGCGAGGTTGCCGAAGCGCGTCTTGAGCGACATCACATGGCGTTCGCGCAAGCTGTCGATCGGCGGGTTGGTCACCTGGCTGAAATTCTGCCGGAAGAACTGGCTGATCAGCCGCGGCTTGTCGGAAATCACGGCAAGCGGCGTATCGTCGCCCATCGACCCGATCGCTTCCTTGGCGCTCTCGACCATCGGCGCGAGGATCAGTTCCATGTCCTCGAGCGTCTGGCCGGCGGCGACCTGGCGGCGCGTCAGCTCGGCACGCTCGAAGCGCGTGATCGTCTGGGCGGGCGCGGGCAGGTCGTCGATCTTGAGGAAATTGCCGATCATCGCGGCATAGTCGGCCTCGCCGGCGATGCGGTCCTTGACCGCACGATCGAGCAGCAGCACGCCCTCGTCGAGGTCGACCGCGATCATCTGGCCCGGTCCGAGCCGGCCCTTGGCGACGATGCTCGCCTCTGGCACCACGACCATGCCGCTCTCCGAGCCGACGATCAGCAGCCCTTCGGCGGTCAGCGTATAGCGCAGCGGGCGCAGCGCGTTACGATCCATGCCGGCGACCGCCCAGCGGCCATCGGTCATCGCCAGCGCGGCGGGGCCGTCCCACGGCTCCATCACGCTCGCCAGATACTGGTACATGGCGAGATGCTCGGCCGGCATGTCGCTGTTGGGCGCCATCGCCTCGGGTACGAGCATCAGCTTGGCGGTCGGCGCGTCGCGCCCCGAGCGGCAGATCGCCTCGAACACCGCGTCGAGCGCGGCGGTATCGCTGGCGCCCGCCGGGATCACCGGCTTGATGTCCTCGCTATGCTCGCCAAAGGCGAGGCTGGCCATGCGGATCTCGTGGCTCAGCATCCAGTTCTTGTTGCCGCGCACCGTGTTGATCTCGCCATTATGCGCGAGACAACGGAACGGCTGCGCCAGCCACCATTGCGGGAAGGTGTTGGTCGAATAACGCTGGTGGAAGATCGCGACGCGGCTCTCGAAGCGCTGGTCGGTCAAATCGGGGTAGAACACCGACAGGCTCTCGGCGAGGAACAGCCCCTTGTAGATGATCGAGCGGCAGCTCAGCGAGCAGATGTAGAAGCCCTGGATCTGTGCCGCGATGACGCGCTTCTCGATCCGACGGCGGACGAGATAGAGGTTCTTCTCGAACTCGGCCGCGCTGGCCTCGCCGGGCAGCGGCCCGGCGATCATGATCTGCTCGATCTCGGGGCGCGTCGCCTGCGCCTTCTGCCCGATCACCGAGACGTCGACCGGCACCTGGCGCCAGCCATAGATGGTATAGCCTTCCTCGATGATCGCGCTTTCGACGATCGTGCGGCACGCCTCCTGCGCGCCGAGATCGGTGCGCGGCAGGAAGATCATGCCGACCGCCAGCTGGTTGGGCATCGGGCGATGGCCCGAGGCGGCGATGGCATCGTCGAAGAACTTGTACGGCAGGTCGATATGCAGCCCGGCACCGTCGCCGGTCTTGCCATCGGCATCGACCGCGCCGCGATGCCACACCGCCTTCAGGGCATCGATCGCCGCCTGCACCACGCGCCGCGACGGCGTGCCGTCGGTCGCCGCGACGAGCCCGACGCCGCACGCGTCGCCCTCATATTCGGGACGGTACATGCCCTCACGGGCGAGGCGCTCGCGTTGGTCATGAACGAAGGAGAGCTCCGGTGAGGTCGTCATGCCGCTTTCCTTCCACCCTTTGCCTTCGCCTTCAGCCAGCTATGCATGTTCTTCGCGACATCCTGGCCGTCGCGGATCGCCCACACCACGAGGCTCGCGCCGCGCACGATGTCGCCGGCGGCGAACACGCCGTCGAGGCTGGTCATCAGCGTCTTGTTGTCGACCAGCACCGTGCCCCAGCGCGTCACGCCGAGCTCGGGCGCGGCGAACAGTCTGGGCAATTCCTCGGCGTCATAGCCGAGCGCCTTGATCACCAGGTCGGCGTCGAGCCGGAAGGCGCTGTCGGGTTCCTCCTCGGGCGCGCGGCGGCCGCTCGCATCGGGCGCGCCGAGCCGCATGCGGGTGGCGCGCACCGCGCTGACCTGGCTGGCGCCCGCCTCGAACGCCTGCGGCGCGGAGAGCCAGACGAATTCGACGCCCTCCTCTTCGGCATTGGCGACTTCGCGTTGCGAGCCCGGCATGTTGGCGCGGTCGCGGCGGTACAGGCACTTTACCGAGGCGGCGCCCTGGCGCACCGCGGTGCGCACGCAATCCATCGCGGTGTCGCCGCCGCCGATCACCACGACATGCTTGCCGGCGGCATCGAGGCTGCCATCGTCGAACGCCGGCACCGCGTCGCCGAAACCCTTGCGATTGGAGGCGATCAGGAAGTCGAGCGCTTCGACCACGCCGTCGCTGCCGACGCCCGGCGCCTTGATCCCGCGCGCCTTGTACACGCCGGTCGCGATCAGTACCGCGTCATGGCGCTGGCGCAGCTCGTCGAGGCTGGCGTCGCGGCCGACCGCGAAATCGTAATGGAATACGATGCCGGCGGCGGCGAGCCGGTCGACGCGGCGCATCACCACCGACTTTTCGAGCTTGAAGCCCGGGATGCCATAGGTCAGCAGCCCGCCGGCGCGGTCGTAGCGGTCATAGACGTGCACGTCATAGCCATAGCCGCGCAGATATTCCGCCGCGGCGAGCCCGGCCGGGCCGGCACCGACGATGCCCACCGACATGCCGCGATCCGGCCCCGGCACGATCGGCGTGACCCAGCCCTGTTCCCACGCCGTGTCGGTGATGAACTTCTCGACCGAGCCGATCGTCACCGCGCCGTGGCCGGAGAATTCGATCACGCAATTGCCCTCGCACAGCCGGTCCTGCGGGCAGATGCGGCCGCAGATCTCGGGCATGGTCGAGGTCGCGTTGCTCAGCTCATAGGCCTCGCGCAGCCGGCCCTCGGCGGTCAGCCGCAGCCAGTCGGGGATGTGGTTGTGCAGCGGGCAATGCACCGAGCAATAGGGCACGCCGCATTGCGAGCAGCGCGCGGCCTGATCCTCGGCCGCCTGCGGCGCGTAGCGATCGGCGATCTCGCGAAAATCCTCGGCGCGCGCCGTCGCGGGTCGCTTGGCCGGAAAGGCCTGCGTCCGATCGACGAATTGCAATGTCTGCCCGCCCGCCATCTCGATTCGCCCCATGCTGCCTCCCCGCCGGCTAGCCGAGGATGGGCATGGAGTCACGCAAAAACCGACATAAAGGTAAGAATAGCTGTCTTATATCGGCCGATTCTCAACCCGGGGAATGTCTGGATGTTTTCTCGCCGGGTTTATATGGCCGTATCGGCCTTACCTCGTCAGCAGCCAGACCAGCGCCGCGCCACCGACGACGATGCGGTACCAGGCGAACGGCGCGAAGCCGCGCCGGCCGACGATGCCGACGAACCAGCGCACCACCAGCAAGGCGACGATGAAGGCGACGATGAAGCCGATCGCGATCCCGCCGAGCCCGATGCTCTCGCCATTGGCGAGCTCATGGCGCTTGGTCACCAGCTCGAGCGTACTTGCGCCGAGCATCGTCGGGATGGCGAGGAAGAAGCTGAACTCGGCGGCGGTGCGGCGCTCGACGCCGAGGCTCAGCGCGCCGAGGATCGTCGCGCCCGACCGGCTCACGCCGGGGATCATCGCAAGGCACTGCAGCAGACCGATGCCGGCCGATGTCGGGGCGCTGACCTCGGCGACGCCGCGCGTCGTGCCGGGCTTGACCAGCCACTCGATCGCCAGGATCGCGAAGCCGCCGGCGACCAACGCCACCGCGACGACGATCGGCTGGAGCAGCAGCGCCTCGATCTTCTTGTGGAACAGCGCGCCGACCACCGCCGCCGGGATGAACGCGATGATGATGTTGCGCACGAAGCGCACCGGCCCGGCCTCGCCCCGCAGCACGCCGCGCAGCACCGTCCAGAAGGTCCGCCAGTAGAGCACGACGACGGCGAGCACCGCGCCGAGTTGGATGACGATGTTGAACACGTCCCAGCGCGCCGCGTCATAGTGCAGCAGCGCACCGGCAAGGATCAGGTGGCCGGTCGACGAAACCGGCAGGAACTCGGTAATCCCCTCGACGATACCGAGCAGGATGATGGTCAGCAGATCGTGCACGTTGGTCCCCTGTTACGCGGCTCCCGGCCCCGCACCGTGGTTGATGGTCGCCGCTCAGGCGGTCGCGGTGGTCGTGAAGCGGCCGTGGCGGCGATATTGCACCAGCCAGCCCGGCGCGACGCTGTCGAGCGGCGTCTGCGCGACGCCAAGATCGGCCAGCGTGACCGCGCCGGGGGCGACGACATTGTCGACCTGCAGCATGCGCCACTGGTCGCGCGTGATCGGCGCGCCGGGGAGGAAGCCGCCCAGCGCGATCATCCCGCCGACCAGGTCGGGCAGCTCGACGATCGCCGGATGACGGCCGATCGCGCCCGCAATCCAGCGGATCAGCGCGCCCATGGTGATGATATCGGGACCGCCCAGCTCGAACGTCCTGCCGGCGGCGCTGTCGGGATGCGCCAGCGCGGCGACGATCGCGGCGGCGACGTCGCCGACGAACACCGGCTGGAATTTGGCGCCTGCGCGCAGCACCGGCACCACCGGCATCGGCCCCGCGATCATGCCGGCGAAGCGGTTGATGAAACCATCCTCGCGCCCGAACACGATCGACGGGCGCATGATTGTCGCGCCCGGGAAGGCCGCGCGCACCGCTGTCTCGCCCGCCGCCTTGCTGCGACCATAGCCCGAAGCCGACCCGGCATCGGCGCCGATCGCCGAGACATGCACCAGCGCACTAACCCCGGCCCGCGCGGCGGCTTCAGCGACGATCCGCGCGCCGTCGGCCTGGATCGCGGTGAAATCGCCCTTGAGAATGCCGACCAGATTGACCACCGCATCGGCGCCGGCGACGGCGCGCGCGATCGATTCGGGTTTGCGCAGATCGGCGGCGACGAACTGCGTCTGCCCCAGCCCGCCGAGCGGCTTGAGGAAATAGGCCGCGCGCGGATCGCGCTGCGCGATGCGCACCCTGGCACCCGCAGCAAGCAGATCCTGCGCGACATAGCGGCCGAGAAATCCCCCGCCACCGATCAGCGTTACGAGCTTGTTCTTCATATTGCCTTCAGTCCGTTGCCGCGCCGCCGCCTTGCCGCGCCGCGCCCGAGTTGACAAGCCGCATGACCGTCCCCTAAGGCGCGCCCCCTACCCCGTGCCCAGATGGCGGAATTGGTAGACGCACCAGCTTCAGGTGCTGGCGATCGCAAGGTCGTGGAGGTTCGAGTCCTCTTCTGGGCACCAAGTCTCTTCAAGAGACTGAAATATCAGGGAAATCGTTGGAAAAACGATCTCCTAAACGTCCAAATCCCACACGTTCTCTACACAATCGTGCCCGACGATCGCCGCTAAGTGCCGGAAATCATCG
>JBBRSN010000027.1:0-46254 GCA_038245375.1 Sphingomonadales bacterium
CAGCCGATCCGGCGATCGGCCGAAATGGCGGCTGAACTTCGTCACCGCATGCAGATAGGATCGTTGCGTCGCGGGCGACAGGTTGCGCAAGCTCATGTCGTCGATCATGCGACGACGCAGCGGGCTTACCGCTGCCGTGGCATCAGCCATGGGATGGTCTCCTGGTCAGGGGTTGGTATCAGCAACCAAACCTTCCCATCAGGAGGCCATTCCGGCCAAACACTCACGCCAATCCCGCGTCAGCGGGTTCGTTCAATCCCCTATGAGTCAGCGATCACGAGATTTGGTATGATTCGGTCATCACCGCAAAACCGCCTGCGGGGATCGGGCCGCAACGCGGAGCAAGATCGGTCAGGTCGCGCAGTTTCTCGAGATTGTCGGCCAGAATTACGCCGGCACGCTCGACCTTGGTCTTAATCACCGATCAGACGAGAGGCTCGCCATGCTCGCGCGCCCAGCGCGCGCGCCCCGCCCAGAACTCATCGACGTTTTCGCGCGATTCGATGCCGATTGCACGCAACGCCGCCGTTCGGCTTTGCATCATCATGGGGTTGAGGCGCTGCGCAGGGTCGCGCATCGCGCCGCCGTTGCCGCCCACCGACCAGCTGAGATATTTTGCAAACGGCCAATGATACATCCCCGCGTCCCCCCCGCGGGCGATCGAACCCATCATTATCTGTGTTGCAGGCGCTATCTGCCAATAGATGCGGCGCGCCGCCTCTCGATCGCCGGCCATCACCGCCTGGTGATACTCGACAAGATAAGGCTTTTCGGGCGACTGCCACATCTCCCACGCCCCGCCGCCGAACCACTGCGCACCGTATTTCTCCCGCAACATCGGGAAAAGACCGATCAACCAGGGAGTGCCGACATTCACCAGTACGCGGTCACCGTAGCGCTCGAATGCCTCGAACGTCATCGCGGGGTCCCCAAAGCCCACCTTGATGGACACGATGTTGGGCAGATCGGCGATGCGGTCGTAAATGGCAAACGGAATTTGTGACGGATGGAAGCGTCCGAAGTCGAACTTGTCGCTCGCATACATTACCAAGCCGAGATTTGTCGCCTCTGCTAGCATCGCGGTCTTTTGGTAAATCTCCTCTTCCGCCCGAGGGCGGAAGGTTGCGGGATACCCGAGCAGGGCGTGGCTGCATCCCGCCGCTTCCGCGTGAGCGAGCAGCTCGAGCGACTCAGCGAAGCTGTTGTTGAGGAGCGTGAACGAGACGAGGAGTTTGCCCCTCGCCTCGTCGCACACGATCGAGATAAATCGCTTGGCCTCCTCGGTGCTGAGGCCGGTCTCGACGGCGCACATCGTCGAAAAGAAGCCCTGGGCAATCGCCTGGCGCACATCCCAGCGAATGCCTTCTTCATCGAGACCGGCCATGTCCGCTGACAAGCTCGGCATGATCGCGTTCTCGATGCCCACCAGCGCCTCGCGCGCCCATGCCTTGCGCTCGTGCCGCTTGACGGTCATTCGGCCGCCTGCGATGGCCGTTCACCCGAGCGCATCCGCGCAACATTGGCGCGGCCGAGGAAAAAATCCTCGTCGGGGTCAGGACACTGGACACCAACGGCCGCAAGGCCACCGCGTATCATCTGCAGATTCTGCTGGAACACGCGCATTGCCGGCTGCCGGGTCAGACCGCCATTCCCGCCTGACAGCCACTGCTGGTACTTGAGGAGCGGCCAGTGATAGGCCCCGGTCGGCATCAACGGCGCCATGATCGCCATCATCGCCCTAAGCGCAGGCGTCATGCGCCAATAGACTTGCATCGCCTCGTCGGTCTTACCTTCGATCAGCAGATTCATCATGTTCACCGCGTGCGGGTGCTCCGGACTCTGCAGCGCCTCAGCTGTCCACGCCCCCGTCCAGCGAACGTCGAAGCTCTTTCGCAGCAGCGGGATTAGGCCGATATTGACCGTGGTGACGAGCAGGCGGTCGGAGAAGCGCTCGAAACACTCATAGATCATCCCGGCGTCCATGCCGCCCACCTTCATCGCGACGACGTTGGGTAGATCCGCTAGCTTCTCGAACGCATCGAAAGGCACGCCCGAGGGATGAAATCGACCAAACCCAAACTTGTCGGACACGAACAGGTAGAGGCCCATATCCGTACTGTCGGCGAGCCGCTTGCCATAGTCGTAGATGTCGTCCTGGCTCTTTGGCACAAAAGCCTGCGGAAAGCTCAGCAGGCCGTGCGTCGCCCCCGCCTTTTCGGCGGCGCGAAGCAGGTCGAGATCGCCTTCAATCGTGTCGCCGGACAGGCTGACGGCAATGCCGTAATCGTCGCCCGCCTCATCGCAGGCAATTTCGACGAAGCGGACCTTCTCCGCGGGATCGAGACCGGTCTCGACCGCACAGAGCGAGGAAAAGAAGCCATGTTTCTTCGACTGCCTCACGTCGAGGCGGATTCCTTCCTCGTCGAGTTCGGTCAGATCCGGATTAAAGCTTGGAATCAACACATTTTCAATGCCGCGGAAATGCTCACGCGCCCACGCCTTGCGGTCGGCCTTGTTTACTCGGTTGCTCATCATAACCTCTGCTTCAATCGTTGGTCTTGGCGCCGGGATCTCGCGGCCCGCAGGGAGCCGGCGTTTCGCCGCGCTCATAAGCCAGCTGTTGCTCGGCCATATCGAGATAATCCTCGCGCACCGGCGCAAATATCTCGACCCCCACTGCCTCTTCGTCGCCCAGCGTGCGGCCGATGTGCGGGACATTTGCAGGTATATAGATCAACTCGCCTGCCTCGACTTCCCACGTCCCGAGATCACCATTCTCGCCCAGCGTCACCTCGACCTTGCCCTTGAGCATGAGCATGAGCTGATCCCAGGGGTGAACGTCGGGCTTCCCGGCCTCGGCCGCGCGGCCCGTCATTGCGACGGGTACGGGCTTACCCCAGGCGAACTTCAAGATCGCGCCGTCCATGACCACCGCGGATTCGCCGAACGCACCGCCGTAGCGGAGCTGCCGCGGCAGATCCTCATAGCGCGCCTTGTACACTTTTTTCGGCATCGATCAGACTCCTATGACTTCGAGCGGAGGAGTAATGCCCGGGGTGGGAAATCGATAGACACATTCGTTTGCCGGCCATCACCTGACGTTATTGCTAACGCGGTTATGCCCCATAATTCCTTTTCCCTTTGGCTCTGTCGGCGAGCCTGCATACATTATGTCGCCGCACACAGAGCGCCGGATAGCGGTCCGTCGCCGGGTGGCTGGAGGGGAACATGAAGCAAAGCACTTTCGCCGAAGCGGGCGCACTGGTCGAGACGCCGCAGGGGAACAATCGCCCGTGGGGCAGCGTGCCCCGCCGTACGCAGCTCCGCCGCGTATCGCTTTCTGCCCTGACAATCGCGCTCGCGACGATGTCCAGCAACCAAGCACTGGCCCAGCAAACTTCGGGCGCTGGCGTCACTCGCGGAACGGGAGTACAGGAGGGCGGCGCGCAACCGGACATCATCGTCACGGCACAACGGCGCGAGCAGCGATTGCAGGATGTACCGGTTCCTGTCACGGCGCTCGGCACCGCAGATCTCCAGGCTCGCGGCGCCACCGATTTCAACACCTATTTGCGGCAGACGCCAAGCGCATATTTCAATGACGGCGCTTCCCAGGGCAGCGAAGTGAAGCTGCGCGGCGTCGGCAACGGGACCGCACAGCTCTCTCCGACGACCGCTGTGTATCTCGGCGAAGTCCCCGTCGTCCACACCGGGCGGTCGATCAACTCGAGCTACAACTTCGCCTTGATCGATCTCGAGCGTGTCGAGATCCTCCGAGGCCCACAAGGACAGCTTTTCGGCGCAAATTCGCTCGGCGGCGCGATCCGAAATATTCCCAACCCCGTCCGGCTTGACGCGTTGGCGATCTCGGGCTCGGCGTCCGGTTCCAGCACAGCACATGCGCGCGGGAACTATGCTTTTGACGGCACGATCAACCTGCCGCTCAGCGATACCTTCGGGATCCGGGTCACCGCCTACACTTCACGCCAAAGCGGCTGGTATACCAACGTCTACAATGGCGGCCCGGTCCTTTCGTCGCTCGCCCGCAACCTGCCCCTGCCACCCCCAGTGCTCGCTCGGGTCCCCGGCGGACTGCTGTCGCGAATCGTCGCCGCGAACCCGACGATCGGCGCCTATTCCGCCCCGGCCGTCCACGAGTCCAACGATCAGACCGTCACTGGCGGCCGTGGAATAATCCGCTGGCACCCCAGTGACGGCCTCGACGTCAATCTGCTGCTCGCCTATGAGCGGAAACAGTATGATGGGCCCGGCTGGGCGGTGGACGTTCCGAGCGCCCCCGGCAGCTTTCCAAACACGATTGCCTCCTCACCGTTTCCCGTGCCCTACGCGTCCTCGGCCAGACGCTACCAATATTCCGACTCCGCGCGCGTAGACACGCATGATCAGATCTACCTCGCCAACCTCGTCATTGACTATGATCTGCCATTCGCAAAGTTGACCTCTTCGACCGCCTATTGGGAGCGCAAGGAGCAACTCAACACGAATATCGGACCGATCTCGGGTCTGGTGACAGGCGTCGCGGACAGTTTTCCGCTCGTCGCGCTCCGCACAGACCACCCCAAGTCTTACAGCCAGGAACTGCGACTTACCTCCCGGCCGGACCCACGCTTCAACTGGCTGGCAGGCGTGTTCGTACAGCGGATCGATCAGCGATTTTCTCAGGCGCTGGGCGACCAGAGCAACCTCGACATCTATTATAATTACACGGTGCTCCAGAACCAGTTCCTTGGGCTGCCGGCACCCACGACGAAAACCCCCAGCTTGCAGGATTCACACTTCATCGATGACCAGGAGGCGATATACGGGCAGCTATCTTACTCACCCGTCGAAAACCTCACAGGTGATCTCAGCTTCCGTGCTTTCAACCTTCATCAGGAAGCAACCGCCGACCAGTCGGGCTTCTCCTTCGTTGGCCCTGGGCATTTCACTGATCGGAACACGACCAAGGTATTTACCCCGAAGCTGAATGTCAGTTGGAAGGCCGGCCGAGACAAGCTTCTCTACGCGACCGTATCCAAAGGCTATCGTACGGGCATCATCAACTTTCCGGTGCCGACGCCGGCCTGCTCGGTAGCGCTGACAGCGTTGGGCGCGGATCCCGGCGCGCAGAATGTGCCACCTACCAAACCGGACACGGTATGGAATTACGAGATTGGAGCGAAAACGAGCTTCGCGAACCGCGCCGTGCAGATAAACGCCTCTCTCTATCACATCGACTGGAACAACCTTCAGACGCAGGTCGTGCTCGCGTCGCTCACGCCCGGCGGTGTCGCCGGTGGGTGCACGTCGCTCCAGGTTGCTAATGTTGGCAACGCAAAGATCGACGGGGCCGAGGTTGAGATGAATGTCAACGTATCGCGGAATTTCCGCATCGAGACATCATTCTCTTACAACCATTCACGCTACGCCAGCAACGTGCCCACCCTCAATGTGACGAGTGGAACACCGATCGAGGGAACGCCAGATCTTCAGGCCTTCACTGCGCTACAATATGGTTTCGATATCGGGCCGCGACGCGGATACCTCCGCGCGGAATGGAGCTATACCGGCAAGATTCACAATATTCCGCTGGATTTCGTGACGACGCGGGCGCCCTTCTCCACGGGAGATTTCAGCGAGGTCAATCTACGCGCTGGGGCTGATATCAGCAAGAACGTCGATATTGCGCTCTTCGTCACCAACCTGTTCGACGAATTCGGTGTCACGCGACAGTTGAATCAACGCGACGGGGCGCCGGCAACCGTATTCACAACCAGGCCCAGGACGGTCGGAGCGACGCTGCGCGCTCACTTCTGACCGAGGTTCTAGCGCAAACAAAGTCATCGGTGGCGGCCGATCACGAGGAACAAGAATGTACGAAGCATTGCTATTGATTGAAGGTTCAGTTGCCGGCGCGCGCGCGGGCCGCGAGTTCGAGCGGCGCTGCCCGGTCAGCGGCGAAATCGCTACGCGCGCCGCAGCCGCGGACGCGTCGGACGCCATCCGGGCGGTGGAGGCGGCGCAGCGTGCCTTCCCCGCTTGGTCGGCGCTTGGGCCAAACGCGCGCCGCCGAATCCTTCAGGAGGCAGCGGCGCGCATCCGCGCACGAGCATGCGATTTCGTGGAGCGCATGATCGCCGAAACTGGCTCCGCAAAAGGATGGGCACAATTTAACGTTCATTTCGGCGCCTCCATTCTGGACGAGGCCGCGGCGCTCACCACCCAGGTGACGGGCGAGATCGTTCCATCCGATCACGGCGCAACTGCTCTTGTTATGCGAAAGCCGGCAGGTGTTAGTCTCGGCATCGCGCCGTGGAATGCGCCGATCATACTCGGCGTCCGCGCGATTGCGGTGCCGCTTGCGGTCGGCAACACCGTCATCCTGAAGGCCTCGGAAATTTGCCCTGCTACACATGCCCTCATCGGTGAAGTGCTGATGGAAGCAGGCGTCCCCGACGGCGTCGTCAACGTGATCACCCACGCGGCGGCGGACGCCGCCGTTATCGTCGAGGCAATGATCGCGCACCCGGCAGTTCGCCGCGTCAACTTTACCGGCTCGACGCGGGTCGGCCGCATTATTGGCGAGGCTTGCGGACGCCACTTGAAGCCGGTCGTGCTCGAGCTCGGCGGGAAGTCGCCCCTGCTCGTCCTCGACGACGCCGACCTCGACCAAGCCGTCAACGCTGCGGCGTTCAGTGCTTACATGCACTCCGGGCAGATCTGCATGTCCGCCGAGCGGCTGATCGTGGACGCGAGTGTAGCGGACGAGTTCGCAGCGCGCCTGATGGTCAAGCTCGCCGGTATCGCTCATGGCAAGCCTGCTGAGGGCAAGCCGCTTGGGAGTTGCGTCGACACCGCGACCGTTTCCCGCGTGCACGCGTTGGTGGACGATGCGGTGGCGCAAGGCGCTACGGTCGTGACCGGCGGGCGGGGTGAAGGCGCGCTGCTGGAGCCGACATTGGTGGATAATGTCACGTCCACGATGCGATTATATGGTGAAGAAAGCTTCGGCCCTGTCGTGGGTATCATTCGTGTGAAAGGCGACGAGGAGGCCATCCGCGTCGCCAACGATACAGAATACGGGCTGACAGCTGCGGTGCACAGCCGCGACATCGGTCGCGCGCTGAACGTTGCGGAACGGCTGGAGACCGGGATGTGCCACATCAACGGCCCGACCGTGCAGGATGAAGCCCATATGCCGTTTGGGGGCACCAAGGCATCGGGCTTTGGTCGATTCGGCGGGCGCGCCGGTATAGACGCGTTTACCGAGCTACGCTGGATTTCCATCCAGCGGGAGCCGCGTCACTATCCCTTCTGAGCTTTTTCAGTAGGATGGTGAGTCGCAGGAGTGATTGCCTAAATCGGGTCGCCTTTAGCAAGCAATGCCGAACGTGGGGATCGTCGGCGATCACCTCATTGCCGCGCAATGCCGCTCGGGCGGGTGGTCAGGCCTAGAGATATCCGCTACGATACGCCGTGCGGGTCAGAGTTTGCGATACCGCACGGACACGACTGCGGTGACCCAGCGGACAATGCGGAAGAAGCGCCGCTATTTCTTGAGTGTCTCGAGATAAGCAATCAGGTCGGCCCGATCCTTTGCGCTCGCAAGGCCGAAGAATGGCATCCGATTGCCCCTCACCGCGGCCTGGGGTTTGGTCAGGTACGCGTCTAGCTTGTCCCTCTTCCACACGATGCCGGACGCAACCATAGCTGGCGAATATGAAAAGCCAGGCACTGTTCCCGCCATCCGGCCGACCACCCCGGCGAGATTGGGGCCTACCCCGCTGGGCTTGCCGGGGGCCACCGCATGGCAGCCGCTGCATTGCCGAAATATGCGCGCGCCGGCAGCGACATCCTGTGCCAAGACAGGCGCTGCTATCCCCAATGCGCTCGCGGCAAGCAGCTTCAGCGTCAACGCCTTCATCATGTATCTCCCGTCCAAGCAAAAGACTTGTACCCGTGGTCGTCCGCTCACAACCCCCCGCGCCGACGCTAGGGTTCGAGTAACGATGCTGGGAGCATCAAAGCCCCGATCTGACAAAATCCGCCGCCTTTACACCGCCGCCGTCCCGCACTCGTCCTAGCCGTCCCTCGCGGGGAGGCAGACATGGAAAGTTGGCCACCACCCCTAGCCGACGGCTATGCACCCCCAATCGTGCCCAGGCGCAAGGGGCATGACTTTTTTTCGGCTGTTCCAACCAGCGGATATGCTTCCATCGGCGCGCAATGTTCTAGGCAGGCGAAATGGAGAGTAGATCAGCCTTGCGTGCCGTCGCACTAGAGAATCGCTATGACCTCGCCGAGCGCGAGGTCCTGCTGAACGGCACGCAGGCGCTGGTGAGGCTGGCGCTGGAGCAAGCCGCGCGCGACAAGGCGGCAGGACTCAACACGGCCGGCTACGTCACCGGCTACCGCGGCAGCCCGTTAGGCGGCGTGGACAGCGCCTTCACGGCCGCGCGCGGGCTCACTGCAGCTTCCGCAATCCGCTTCCACCCCGGCGTCAACGAAGATCTCGCGGCGACGGCGATCATCGGCACTCAGCAGATCGGGTTGAACGGTGAGGCGACGCGGGACGGCGTCTTCGCTCTGTGGTACGGAAAAGGACCGGGCGTCGACCGTTCGGGCGACGCATTCCATCACGGCAATGCTTACGGCACCGCCCCGAATGGTGGCGTGCTCCTTGCGGTCGGCGACGATCACGTCGCCAAATCGTCGACCACGGCGCACCAGAGTGAATACGCATTGGTCCATGCGAGCATCCCGATCCTGCACCCCGCCACGATCGAGGAAATCGTCAGCTACGGGCTGCTCGGATGGGCGATGTCGCGCTTCTCGGGCGCATGGGTTGCGTTGAAGTTAGTGACAGATCTGGTTGACAGCGCCGCCACTGTCGATCTTTCGGCCTTGCCGCACCCCACGATTCCAGAGGCGCGCCCGACACCGAGCGGTCTCCATATCCGTACGCCCGATACCCCGCAGGACCAGGAACGACGGCTCCTCACGCAGAAGCTCCCGGCCGCGCAGGCGTTCGCGCGGGCTAATCGCCTGGACCGGATAACGCTGATTCCTGCGCAAAAGCGCCTTGGCATCGTGACCACGGGCAAGAGCTGGCGTGACACGAACCAGGCGCTCTCGGATCTCGGCCTCGACGATGCCGCCGCAGCAGCACTCGGCATCGGGATCTACAAGGTCGGCCTTGTCTGGCCGCTCGAGCCGGAAGGGCTTGTTGCCTTCGCTGACGGCTATGAGGAACTGCTCGTTATCGAGGAGAAGCGGCCGCTGATTGAGGATCAGGTCAAGGCTGTCCTGTTCGATCGCCAGAGCCGCCCGCGCGTTTTGGGCAAAAAGGATGGCGAGAATCGCCAGTTGCTCCCGGCCTTCGGCGACCTTTCCTCGCTTGATGTAGCCCGCGTGATTGCGGCGCGCCTCTTGCCGCTTGTGGTCGACCGCGCTCTGTCTGACCGGATCGCTTGCCTGTCGGCTATCGATCCTGATCGTCTCGCCACACTCTCGCCGGTCCGGCGTACGCCCTATTTCTGCTCGGGCTGCCCGCACAACAGTTCGACAGTCGTACCCGAAGGGAGTCGAGCGGTTGCCGGGATCGGGTGTCACGGGCTCGCCCAATTGATGGAGCGATCAACCGATGTCTTCATGCAGATGGGCGGCGAAGGCGCGAACTGGATAGGTCAGGCGCCCTTCGTCACAACGCCGCACATTTTCCAGAATTTGGGCGACGGGACATATTTTCATTCCGGCCTTCTGGCGATCCGCGCGGCGGTCGCGGCGAAGGTGAACATCACCTACAAGCTTCTCTTCAACGACGCGGTGGCGATGACGGGTGGACAAAGTCACGACGGCCCCTTGTCGCCGCAGAAAATTGCCGAGCAGGTCCGCGCTGAGGGGGTCGAGCGCATCGCGGTCGTTTCCGACGACATCGACAAATATCACGGGCTTCCCCCTTTTCCGCCTAGTGTAACATTCCACGATCGCCAGGACCTCGAAATCGTACAGCGCGAGATGCGCGACCTTCCCGGTGTGACGCTGCTGATCTACGACCAGATATGCGCGACGGAGAAACGCCGCCGGCGCAAACGCAGGACCTTTGCCGAAGCGCCGCGGCGCGTGATCATCAACGACCTCGTGTGCGAAGGTTGCGGCGACTGTTCGGTCAAGTCCAACTGCCTCTCGGTCATCCCGGTCGAGACTGAGTGGGGCCGCAAACGCGCCATCGACCAGTCGAACTGCAATCAGGACCTGAGCTGCGTCTCCGGTTTCTGTCCCAGCTTCGTCACCGTCGTCGGCGGAACGCTTCGCAGGCGCGAGAGCACCGATCTTGACGCCATTGTGGCGATCGCTGTCCCGCCTCCCAAGCCAAGTTCGCACCGCGATCCGGTCAATATTCTGGTTACCGGGATCGGGGGCACCGGCGTCGTGACTATCGGTGCGATTCTGGCGATGGCGGCGCACCTCGAAGGTGGCGCCGTGACGACGCTGGATCAGACCGGTCTTGCGCAAAAAGGGGGCCAAGTCACCACACACCTCAAGCTCGCCAAGCAGGCCGGAGCTATTCCGGCCGTCAAACTCAGCCCAGCTTCGGCCGACCTCGTGATCGGGGCCGATCTCGTCGGCACGGCGAGCAAGGATGCACTAGTGGTGATGCGATCGGGCACAAGCGTGCTGCTCAATCGCGAGGAAGTCATGACCGGCGCCTTCGTGCGCCAGCCCGACTTCCGAATCGGGGGCCGGTATCTGGAGCGGATTGTCGCGGATATCGTGGGCGGGGACAATGTCTCCACAATCGATGCTACCGCGCTCGCCCGGCGCCTGCTCGGCGATGCTATCGGCGCCAATCTCATGCTGGTCGGGCACGCTTGGCAAGCGGGTCTCATCCCGCTCAGCGAAGATGCCATCATGCGTTCGATCGAACTCAACGGCGCGGCGGTGATGATGAATAAGGCGGCCTTCCGGCTCGGACGACTGGCTTACGCCGATCCGGGTGCGCTGGAACGCTTGTCTCGGGCGGCGAGCCCCGAGGATCGCTCCCAGCTGCGGCTGTCGGATACGTTGGATGAGGTAGTGAAACGGAGGACCGCCTTTCTCACTGCATATCAGGATGCGCGCTACGCTGCTCGCTATGCCGAGTTCGTCGATCGGGTCCGCGCGCATGAACGGGCGGCGATTGGCAGCGAGGGAAACTTGTCGGACGCCGTCGCGCGCGGGCTGTTCCGCCTTATGGCTTATAAGGACGAATATGAAGTTGCCCGGCTGTATAGCGGCGCCTCGTTCGCGGCACAGCTCGCCGACACTTTCGAAGCCGCGCCGCGTCTCGAATTTCATCTCGCCCCGCCCTTTCTCGCGCGACGTGATCCCGTCCGCGGTGAGCCCCGCAAGATGCGGTTCGGTCCGTGGCTGCGGCACGGCTTCCGTTTGCTTGCAAAGATGAGGCGTCTGCGCGGCACGAAACTCGACCCGTTCGGCTATACTGCAGAGCGGCGCAGCGAGCGGAGCCTGATCGGGGAATATCGCGGCGTAGTCGAAGCCGAACTGGCAGAGCTAGGACCGGCTACCTTGTCGCGCGCGGTGAAGCGCGCTGAAGCCGCGATGCTTATCCGAGGCTACGGCCACGTAAAGCAGCGCAATGCTGAAGCGGTCCGTGACGAGTGGCAGGCGCCCATTCTCGCCACTGATGTCGCAGTCGCGAATGAGGCCCGGTGAACATGGACGAGAAGGTCGATGTCGCAATCGTGGGCGCCGGAGCAGCCGGGGCATTGTTTGCCGCGCGACTAGCCGGTCAGGGCCGCAAGGTGATCGTGCTGGAGGCCGGTCCGGCCTGGGAAATGAAAGATCTTGTTTCCTCGCAGATTTGGGCCCGGCGGCTCAAATGGGGCGGGGCGCCAGTCGAAAGCGGCGGGAAGCACCGTGTCGGTTATAATATGGCAGTCGGTTGGGGCACAGGGGGTAGCGCTCTGCACCATAATGCCGGTTGGCCGCGCCTGCAGCCGGAAGACTTCGCCTTCCGCTCCGCCTTCGACCACGGTCTCGACTGGCCATTAGGCTATGACGAACTGCGACCGTGGTACGATCTGGTCCAGGCCGAGGTCGGACTCTCCGGCGATGCCGTGCAAGAAGTCTGGCGTCCCGCCGGCGCACCCTATCCAATGCCGCCGCTCAAGAGTTTCAAACAGGGCGAGTTGATCACCAAAGGGTTTGAAAAGCTCGGGATGCGGGTGGCGCCGGCGCCAATGGCAGTCACGTCAATCGCCTATAAGGACCGGCCACCCTGCCTTTATGACGGATGGTGCGATGCCGGTTGTCCCATCGGCGCGCTCGCCAACCCACTCGTACTCCACATCCCCGCCGCGCAGGCCGCCGGCGCCGAAATCCGCACGCGTTCGACCGTGACGGGAATCGTCATCGATACGCGTGGACGCGCAGAGGCCCTGCGCTACGTCGATGCTAGCGGCGAGGAGCGACGCCTGTTTGCTGAGCTCATCATCCTCGCCGGCGCGCCCGTTCAGAATGCGCGCCTGCTGCTCGCGTCTACCTCGCCGCGTCATCCAAACGGGCTCGGAAACGGTAGCGGACTGGTCGGCCGCTATTTCAACGCTCATTCGATCGCCAATACATATGCCATCTTCGCGGAGGAGACCCAGTGCCATATGGGGCTGAGCGCAGGCACACTGACATGCCAGGACGGCTACGCCAAAAAGCGCAAGGACGGACCCTTTGGAAGCGTCACCTGGGGTATCGCACCCGCGCTAAAACCGAATGACCTGCTCGGGATCGCGAATACGCGACCGGAGCTGTTCGGCGCCGAGCTCGACGCCTTTCTTCGAAGCGCCAGCCGCCGGATGGGCGTCCTAAACGGGCTGGTGGAGAGTGTTCCGCTTGCGGACAACCGCATCACGCTGAGTGACAGGAAAGACCGCTTCGGCGTGCCGCTTGCCCGCCTCACCCATCAGCTCCACCCGAACAGTGAAGCCCTTTGGAATTTCGCCAACCGGCAGGGCGTCGACGTCATGCGCGCCGCGGACGCGAAGGAGGCCTGGTCTGCGCCGACACTCGCCTTCGCGCATCCGGCGGGTGGAACCGTCATGGGAGCTGACCCGGCCACGTCGGTGACCAACAGCTACGGCCAGCTCCATCAAGCGCCCAACGTTGTGATTGCGGGCGGCGGGCTTTTCCCATCTATCGGTGCTGTCAGCCCGACCTTCACCATCCTGGCCCTCGCCGAGCGGAGCTTCGATCGCATGGCGCATAGCCCCGGCGACTTCCATGACTGAACCACTGCTCGAGCAACTCGCGCGCGCGCGCCAGACCGGGCAGCCACTTGCTGAGCCGCATCGGCTGAGCCTCAGCCAAGGCTACCGCATCGCCGCTCGTCTCGCACCGATGCTGGGCGAGACCGTCGGGTGGAAGGTGGGTGCGACCAGTCCGGGCGCCCAGTCTGTGCTCGGCGTGCGGCAGCCAATCCGGGGCCGCGTCTTTCGTTCGGGTCTCCTCTTATCGCCGGCCGACTTCGCGCCCCAAGGCGACCGTGCCTGCGAGGCCGAGCCGGAGATCGTCCTAGAAAGCGGGCCGGAACCTGGCGTTGCCGCGCGCGCGTTCCTTGGCATCGAGGTCAATCGGCCGAGCCGCGACGACGCACTGGCATTGGGACCAGGGTTCATCGTCGCCGACAATGCCGCCCATGTCGCACTGGTGGTCGGCCCGGAAATCCCGCTTGAATTGCTCTCGGACCCGGCCGCAATCCGCGTCATCCTGCAGCATAACGGCGAGCCCGCTGGTCAAGGCTCCGCCGACGCCGTGCTTGGTGACCCCCGCCAGTCGCTCACCTGGCTCGCCGGTCGCGTAGACCTTCGCCCCGGCGAACTAGTCGCCAGCGGTGCGATTACCCGCGCTGTCCCTTTTGGCCGGGGAGATACCGTCGTCGCCTGTTTCGGCCCGCTCGGCAGGGTCACAGCGCACTGGCCAGAGCGATCCGAAGTTATGCCTGTTCGTCGCAAATGAAGGGCGAAACGGCGCGCTCCGAACCTATCCTGTGGGAATGCTGACGAAGGACGGACATGCTGCGCGAAAGAATCGAAGCCCGCTGGATTGACGTGTTTGAACACGCCTTCCGCTTGAGCAGGGTCCAGCCCGGAGACGAGGTGGTGATCCTGTCCGAAACGCAATCGCGTCGGGTCAATATCGAACTGGCCGAATTGGCACTGCTGCGCCTCGGCGCCCGCCCTGTTCATATCGTCATGCCGACGCCCGCGCAGCAGGCACCCGTCCCCGTCCGATCGACGGGTTCCAGCAACGCGATCGAACATCACCGCCCTGCCCTGGCCGCTCTCAAAGCTGCGATCTTCATTGCCGACATGACGGTAGAGGGGCTCATGCATGCAGAAGAAACGCCCGAAATCATGGGCGCAGGTTCACGCTGTCTTTACATAAGCGACGAACATCCGGACGCGTTGGAACGGCTGGCGCCGGACGAGACCCTCATCCCGCGCGTTCTGAAGGCGCGCGAGATGCTGCGTGCCTGTCGCGAAATGGCCGTGACATCAGACGCTGGCACCGATCTTCGCATCATGATGACAGGCGCGAGGATCGGGGGCAATCTTGGCGCCGCGATGGAGCCCGGCACGCTTGCGACCTGGCCGGGCGGAATCGCTTCCTGCTTCCCCGCCGCCCATGCCGTAAACGGGGTGCTGGTGCTGGACGAGGGTGACATCAACATCACCTTCAAGCGCTACCTGGAAAAGCCGGTGCGTCTGGTAATCGAGGACGATTATGTGGTGGCCGTGGAAGGGAAGGGCCTCGATGCAGACTTGATGCGCGAATATTTCGCCGCGTGGAAGGACCGCGAGGCCTATGGCACCAGCCATGTGGGCTGGGGAATGAATACCGGTGCGCGCTGGGAATCAATGATGTTCTACGACAAGGCACAGACCAACGGGATCGAGCAGCGCGCCTTTGCCGGGAACTTCCTTTTCTCAACCGGCGCGAATCCTTTCGCCAATCGCCACACGCTCGGGCACTTCGACCTGCCGGTGCGCAACACCACGATCACGCTCGACGGCGAAGAAGTGGTGGTGAAGGGCCGGCTCGCCCCGGCGCTTGCGTGAGCGGGGTCACCATCCGAACGCAACATGTTGGCGCCGCGCCGCGGTTGTGTATCGATCACGCCGGCGAAGGTGAGTTGCTCCTTTTCCTGCACGGCGTCGGCGGCCGACGGCAGAACTGGCGTGAGCAACTTACCCGTTTCGGTAAGGTCTTTCACGCGATTGCCTGGGACGCGCGTGGCTATGGCGCCAGCGACGACTATCCCGGCCCGCTCGCGTTCACGGATTTCGCCGACGACGTTGTCCGCCTGCTGGATTATTTCCGAGCGCCACGGGCACATGTCGTCGGTCTATCGATGGGGGGCCGCATCGCGCTCGATCTGTGGGGGCGCTATCCCGCGCGCGTGGCCAGCCTGACGCTCGCTGACACCAGCGCCGGCTCGAAAGAGGCGCAGGATCCTGCAAGGATCGACGCCTTTCTCGCGGCAAGGCGCAAACCGCTGCTCGACGGGCTCACTCCGGCAGACTTGGCACCCAAGCTGGTCGAGGCGCTCATAGGACCAGAGGCAAATAACGGCGCACGCGCAGAGCTCCTCGCCAGCCTCGCCGCGCTTCATACGGAAAGCTATTTGAAGACTTTGGAAGCAGTGACCCGCTTCACAGATTTCCCCGACCTAGCCACAATCCGAGTCCCGACGCTGGTGATCGCGGGAACGGAGGACCGAGTTGCCCCGCCGTACCTCGCCCGCGCCATGGCGGACGCCATACCCGGCGCGCATTTGGTGCTGATCGAAGGCGCGGGGCACGTTGCCAACGTGGAGAGTCCCGCCTCTTTCAACGATGCGCTGGCTCAGTTTCTCGAAAGTACGGCACGATGACCCGTGCCGTGCTGCTTGACAGCTATCCCGACGGTGCGCCCACTCCGGGCAATTTCATTCTCGCCGACCTTGCCCGGCCAGAGCCGTGTGAAGGCGAAGTGCTAGTGGCAGTGAGCCACCTTTCGATGGACCCGTTCCCGCGCCTCAGGATGCGCGCGGCCTCGCCGGTGGGCCCGGCGCTGCCTCTCGGCCAGGTGGTGGAGGGCCGCGGTGTCGGGCAGGTACTCGCCTCGCGTCATCCGGGCTTTCGCGAAGGCGATCTCGTCTCGGGCGATTTCGGCTGGCGCAGCGAGGCAGCCATCGACGGAGCGCATCTTGCCAAGCTCAATCCGGCGCTCGGGGCACCGCCCCGCCATCTGAGCTTGCTTGGCCCATCGGGCATGACCGCCTATTTTTCGATGGCTGTCCTAGGCCATCCCAAAGCCGGAGAGACCGTAGTCGTCGCCCCTGCGGCGGGATCGGTCGGAGCGATTGCAGGACAGATTGCCCGCCGCGCCGGCGCCAGGGTAGTCGGTGTCGTTTCGGGCCAGGCGCAGGCCGACTTCGTGACGGAGCGGCTGGGCTTCGCTGGGGCCATCGACCACCGGGATCGGGACGCCCTCGCGCAGGCAGCGCCCGCGGGCGTCGACCTGTTCCTCGACGGGGTGGGCGGTGCGCTGCACGACGAGGTCATGACACGGCTCAACGCCCGCGCCCGCGTGGTGATGCTGGGCTTCATTTCTGGCTACAATGACGCGGGCCCGCCGCACTATGGCGGTGCCGCTCCGATCCTGTTCAAGCGCGCGCGCGTCGAAGGGTTCCTTCTTGCTGACTGGGTCGATCGTTTCAGCGAAGCGCTGGACGCACTTTCCGGATGGGAACGTGCGGGGTCCATTGATGCGGTCGAGACGATCTGGCCAGGGCTCGACAAGGCGCCCGAAGCTTTTTGCGCGTTGTTCGGCGAAGCGCCGGTCGGCAAGCAGATCGTCGCGGTTCAGGCATAGAACGAGGAGCACGAGAGATGGATTATCCGAAGCCCGATCTGCCGCAAACCATGCGGGCGATGACGATGCGCGGCTTTGGTCCTCCCGAAGTGATCGAGGCGCGGGACGTCGCATTGCCGCCGCGCCGCCTCGACACAGACGTCCTGATCGAGACCCATGCAGCCGGCGTCAATCCGTTCGAGACCAAGCTCCGCCGCGGCTGGCTCGCGCCGATCTTTCCGGCGGTGGGCGAGGGTCATGTGCTTGGATCCGACGTTTCCGGTATCCTCGTCGAGAAGGGTTTCGATGTTTCAGATCTCGACCTAGAGGTGGGCGACCGCGTGTGGGGCGTTACCGACGCTATGCGCTGGGGATCTTATGCCGAATATACGGCGAGCGATTCCTACCGTATCCGCCGGGCCCCCAAAAATCTTAGCTTCGAGGAAGCGGCGGCCGTGCCGATGGCGGGCTCCACCGCCTGGTGGGCTTTGGTCAACCTTGCACGCATTGAGCCCGGCATGCGCGTGTTGATCCACGCCGGCGCCGGCGGCGTCGGCGGTTTCGCGGTCCAGATTGCAAAGCATTTCGGCGCGTGGGTCGCCGCCACCGCCTCTGCGGCCAAGACCGAATATGTGCGTTCGCTCGGCGCCGATGACGTGATCGACTATCAGGCCGGAGATTTCCGCGACCTGGTCAGCGATATCGACATCGTCCTGGATCCGATCGGAGGCGAGACGAACCTGCGCTCGTACGAAGTGTTGCGTCCGGGTGGAACCCTGCTGGTCGTGCTGCGCGGCGATCAGGTCGAGATGGCCAATCGCGAGCGGCTGATGAAGAAGCACGACGTCATTACGAAGGTGGTCGCGTTCAGCGCCGCACCCGATGCACTCGACCGATTGCGCGAACTCTTTGAAGACGGCTCCCTGAAGCCGCCACGGATCGAGGTCCTGCCGCTGGCGCAAGCGTCGGAGGCACATCGCCGCATCGAGAGCGGCCACACGCTCGGCAAGATTATCCTCAAGGTGCGCTAGATGATCGCCTTCGAACCGAGTGAAGAACAGCAGCTTCTTCAGCGCACCGCGCGCGACTTCGCCGCGAACGAGATTCGTCCGCTGGTCGAGCGTGCGCGAAGCGGCATCGCGTCGCAGGACGTCTGGCCGCTCGTGCGGCCGGTGGTGGAACGCGGGATCGAGCTCGGCTTCACGCGCCTGTTGGTGCCAGAAGAGTTTGGGGGCCTGGGCGGCAATGCGCTGGACGCGGTGCTGTTGCTCGAAGAGCTCGGCGCCGCCGACGTCGGCATCGCCGCGGATTATTTCGCGCTGACCATGACCATGCCGCTGATGTTTCTTCGAGCTGGCTCAACCGAGCAACGACGACGCTTCCTTGCTGACTTCGCTACGCGACCGATGGTGCTGGCGGGGGCGCAGAGCGAAGCGAATGTCGCCGGCTCTGAGCTGATGATGAGCGGGCTGGAGACCGGCTGCGGGCCGCGCCTCGCGGCGCGGCGGGACGGTGACGGCTGGGTATTGTCCGGGGAGAAATCCGCGTTCATTACCAATGCCGGCGTCGCGGATGCCTATTTCATTATCGCGCGGACCGACGCCGACAAGGCGCCGATCGAAGGACTGACGATCTTTCACATTCCCGCCGCCACGCCCGGGCTGACGACGGGCGGCAATACCGCACTGATTGGCTGGCCGCTTACCCATCATGCCGGCCTCTCGTTCGATGATGTCCATTTGAGCGCAGATGCGGTCGTGGGGGAGCCCGGGGGCGCGGCAATGATCTTCGCCGGTCTCCCCGAAATGGGAATCTGTTTAGCAGCCTGCTTCGTCGGCCTTGCTCGCGCGGCTTACGATTACGCGCTCGCCTATGCCAAGGAGCGAAAAAGCGGCGGCGTCCCGCTGATCGAGCACCAGGCCGTGGCGCTCAAGCTGGCGGACATGGCGGTGGAACTTCAGACCTCGCGCCTGATGGTATGGGACGCGGCGCGGGCCTGCGAGACCGATCCAATGGCGGCAGCTATCTTCAAAGGACCCGCAGCGAAGGCGAAGGCAGTGGACGCAGCAATCCGCAATGCGGAAGGCTGCGTTCAGGTGCTCGGCGGTTACGGCGTGACGCGCGAATACGAAGCGGGCCGGTTCCTGAACGATGCCTGGATCGGCTACAGCTGCGACTTCACCCGCGACGTGCTCCATCTCGGCATCGCACGGATGTTATGATTTCACCCCTGGGACGCGCGGCCCATCTCTGCGGCGACGGCGCGCAGGGTCTGCACAACCTCGAGTACGGCCGGATCGGTAAGACTGCGCGCCTTGTAGGTCAGGGTGATTTCGGGTCGCAGTGGCTCCAGCGCGACATCGAGCGGCACCAGTCCGTCCTCTTCTGATATGAGGTGGCTCGGCAGCATCGCCAAATAGTCGCCGCCACGGAGCAACGCCTTCAGGAAGGTCGCGGAGTTGCTGACCACCAGCGGCTTTGGGGGGGACAGCCCAAGCGCGAAGAACTGCTCTTCCATTTGCTGACGCCACCGCTGGCTGGCCGGCGGCGATACCCATCGCGCTTCAATGAGCTCGAACGGCTCAATACGGCGGCCAACCAGCGGGTGGCCGGCATGCGCCCAGATATGCGTCACGTCAGTCAGCAGCACCTCGGTCGTGAATGCCGGGTCGGCGACCCGCGGCCACGCACCGACCGCTAGCCGAATTTCGTTGCGCCGGAGCGCTGGAATCAGATCATCGACCAAGCCTTCGGTCACCGACAGATCAATGTCGGGCTGCAGTTTCTGCAGCGAAATCGTCGCGTGGGACATTAGCCCCGTCGCAACGCTCGGCCCAATGCCGATCGTCACGATGCCCTTGGCGAGACCGCGCAGTGAGGAGATCTGTGCTTCGGCCTCACGGACCTGCGCCACGATCGCCTTGGCGTGGAGCGCAAGCGCGTTGCCAAACACGGTCGGCACCACACCGAGTGCCGTTCGGTCGAATAACCGGACGCCGAGATCGCCCTCAAGCTGCCGCATGCTCTTTGAGAGCGCCGGTTGCGTCAACAGCAGTTTGTCGGCGGCCTGTCCAATGCTGCCCAGCTCAAAAATGGTGAGGAAATGGCGGAGACGGCGGGATTCCAGCATGGCACGATCATGCGGCATAACCATTTGTTTGTCTAACGCGCTCGCTTTGCCACTAGGCCGGGCCGGGCCCGAGAGCGATGCTGCGCGCATGAAGCTTGCGCGTTATCGCTTTGCCGACGGAATCGGCATTGGTGCAGTGGTGGACGAGACCATCGTCGACCTGCGTGGCGTCGCCGGTACGGACATGCGCGGCTTTCTCGAGCGTGGGCCGGAGGGGCTGTCGGCGGCCGCAACGGCCCTCGGCGAAGCAATGCGCTTCCCGCTCGAGCCCCGCGCGCTGCTCGCACCGATTCCCGATCCGGCCGCGTTCATCGGGGTCGGCCTCAATTACCGCGCCCATGCTGCACAGATGGGCCGCTCATTACCCGATCGTCCTGCGATCTTCATGAAACCCGCCAGTGCCATCGCATCGCCGTTTGCCGCCGTGTTGCGCGACCCCGCAGCCCCTTCACTTGATTACGAAGGCGAACTCGGCATCGTCATCGGCCGGCGCTGTCGCAGAATTGCCGTGGCCGACGCAGCTGCCTTCATCGCCGGCTATATCGTCGTGAACGACGTGACGGTGCGCGCGCGCGTCTCCCCCGACACCGTAATATGGGCCAAGGGTGGCTTGGGTCATGCGCCCATCGGACCCTGGCTGGTTACGCCCGACGAGGTCGGAGATCCTCACTCACTCCTGATCCGCACGTGGGTCAACGGGGCTCTGCGCCAGAAAGCCAGCACCGGGGATCTCCATTTCGACTGTTTCGCCTTGGTTGCCTGGCTGAGCGAAGGCCTGACGCTGCTGCCAGGCGATATCATCGCCACCGGCTCACCCGCTGGTACCGGGGCCGGAATGAATCCGCCGCGCTTTCTCGAACCTGGTGATTGCATCCGGATCGAGATCGAAAAGGTCGGTGCGATCGAGCAGGTAGTGGAGGACGAACTTTGAGTTGCCCCCTGGCGGACGCGGAAGCGGCACTGCGCCGCCTGATCCTTACCTATGCACGCGGCGTCGACCGGCTCGACGAAGCCCTGGTGCGTGCGGTGTTCTGGGACGACGCGGTGATAGAACTCGGCACCATCTATCGCGGCGGCCCGTCTGGGTTCGCAGAGGTCGCGATCGGGTTCATGGGCGCGATGGCGGCAACCCGTCACCAGATCGGCAACACCCTTGTCGAACTCGAAACGCCAATGCGCGCGGCGATGGAAAGCTATGTCACCGCCTGGCACCGGCTCGAAACACCTGAAGGCGTCCGTACCCTCGAAGTGCTCGGCCGATACCTGACCCGCGCCGAACAGCGCGACGGCATATGGCGAATTGTCTATCACTGCGAAGTAATCGACTGGGGGGAGGAGCGGCAGGCTGATCCAAGCTGGTTTGATGCCAATGCCGAAATGGAGAAGGGCCGGCGCGATCGTGGTGATCGCTCCTATTCGGTTATGCCGGGCCCGGACGCACGCAAGTGAGCGACCCGCGGCCAATCCTCATCATCGGCGGCACGGGAATGCTGGGGCGACCTGTCGTCGGCCGCCTGGTGCGCGAGGGGAAGCGGGTGCGGGCGTTGGTTCGCGATGTGGAGAGCGCCCGCGCGCTGCTCGGGCCGGGCGTCGACCTGGTCCGCGGCGATGTACTCGATGCTGGGTCAGTGGAAAGCGCCGTACGCGGCGCGCGCGCGGTTCATGTCAGCCTGCGGGGCACCAGCCTCGCCGAGATCGAGCGAATCGAAGTGGGCGGCACGACCACCGTTGCGGCGGCTGCGGCACGCGCAGGCGTCGAGCGGCTCACCTATCTGTCTGGCGCGGGCATCCAGGACGGCCCGCCCGATCTGCTGCCGGTACGTATTAAGACTGCGGCCGAGTGCGCGATCCGAGCCTCAGGCGTACCCTTCACGGTTCTCCGCCCCACGCATTTCATGGAATCGCTCGATCTGTTCGTGCGCGGCGGGAAAGCCGAGCTACTCGGCCCGCAGCCGCACCGCTTTCACTACATCGCCGCCGACGACTATGCCGCACAGGTCGCTCGACTGCTCGACATGCCGGACGCGGAGGCGCCGGAACTCACCTTGCTGGGTCCTCAAGCCTTTACGATGCGTGAAGCCCTGGAGTTCTACTTGCGTCTGGCGCGCCCCGATCTCAAAGTCGTGGAGAGCCCGCTGGCCCTGGTGAAGCTGGTTGCGGCCCTAACGCGTAATCCTCAGCTCAGGCTCGTCACCACCCTGTTCGAGGCGTTCCGCCGGCTACCCGAGACCGGCGAGCGCATCAGCGCCGACCGGCTCGTCGGTCCCGCGACCAGCACATTGGAAGCCTGGTGTCGCGCACGGGCACGGTGCGCATAACCATTGCTCATGAGGGCGGGCACCTTTTCGCCCTCGTCACCGCCGTCCTCATGCACAAGGATGGGATCAGGGAACAGGCCAACAGCCGGGAGGGGAAATATGACGCGATCCGAAGTTGGGCGAGGGCTCTTCGTCATGGGCCTGCTTGCCTCGGCATCCAGCGTGCACGCCCAGACCGCGCCGGTGCCAGCGCCGGTCGGTGCAGGCCAAAACGGGGCCGCATCAGCGCCTCCCGGCGACGGGCTTTCAGATATCATCGTCACCGCAACGCGGCGGGCTGAAGTCCTGCAGAATGTGCCGATCGCCGTTACCGCTTACCAGGCGGACTCGCTGCTCGCCCTGTCGACCCGGACCGTTGGTGATCTTGCCGCGACCACGCCCAATCTCGCACGCACGTCCGGGCCATCGGGCGGCAACGACGCGTTCTTCTTCATCCGCGGCATTGGCCAGGTGGATTCCAACCCGGCGAACGACCCTGGCGTCGGCGTTTACATTGACGGTGTCTATCTGGGCCGCCTTCAGGGCGCTTCACTCGACACCAGCGATATTGCGCGGGTCGAGGTATTGCGCGGCCCACAAGGCACCCTGTTCGGCCGCAACACGATAGGTGGTGCGATCAACATCACGTCGATCGATCCAGGCAGCGACTTCGGGTTCACGGGCCGCCTGACAGGGGGCAGCCGTGAGCATCTCGACGCCTTTGGCGCGCTCAACCTACCCTTCAGCAATACGTTTAGCGTCCGCCTGTCTGCGGCGAGCCGCAACCAGCATGGCTGGGGCACCAACGTCTATACCGGCAAGCATTTCGGAAATATTCAAGACATTGCGGGCCGATTGAAGGCGGTCTGGAAGCCAAGCAATGATTTCAAACTGACCTTGTCAGCCGACGGCGTGCGCGCCCGGGACGGTACGCCGCAAACGATCCTGACCGGCGTGAACTACAACGCAGGCGTCATCCCCGGCACGACGCCAACCGGGGTTCCGCTGCCAACCGACCTGCTTGCCGACACCTCACCCAATGTCGACAGAAGCTACGCCTCGATCGATCCGAAGAACGAAACCGACAACTATGGCGGTTCGGCCACGCTGGATTACAATGCGAGCGATGCCTTAGAGGTAAAGGCGATACTTGCTTATCGCCATGTCCGCCAGCTCGCCAACAACGACTTCGACGCAACCGGCTATCGACTGTACGACAATTTTTTCAATACTCGCTCCAACGGGTACAGCGCAGAGCTGCAGCTCATCGGGCACGCCCTCGACAACAAGCTCAACTATATCCTCGGTGGATACGCCTACAAAGAAGACATCTACAATGACAATGCTATATGCCTGGGTACCAATCTCGGCGCGCCGTTTGGGCCGTTCGGTCCGCAGCGCAATCAGGGTGGCTGCCTTCGTAACAATCAGCAGTTTAACCTTGGTATCCACAACTATGCCGGCTTCGGAAACCTGACCTACAACCTCACGGACAAGCTTGGGATCGTGCTGGGGGGGCGCTTCACTTACGAGCGCAAACGGCAGTCATTCGATTTCTTCATCGACAATACCGCAGGCGTGTTCAGCTTCTTCGGCTTTCCGCCGATCATCATTCCGACGTTGTCGCCGCGCAACCCTGGGGTCGGCGTGCCCACGACGTACGAAAAGTCGTGGAAGGAGTTCACACCGAAGGCCGGCATCAATTATCAGGCGAACGCAGATCTATTGCTCTACGCTTCCTATTCGCGCGGCTTCAAATCAGGAGGCTTCAACGGACGGCCCACGGCGAATGCGTCCGGAGGCTTCAACCTGATTCTGCCGTACGACCCCGAACATCTCGATTCCTATGAAATCGGCTTCAAGTCCGAACTGTTCCACCGGCATCTGCGGCTCAACGCCGCCGTTTACCACTCGATCTATGATGGCATCCAGCTCCTCGTGCTCGATGCAGCCACCGGCTTCTTCAACAATGCCAATGCCGGCCGCAATCATATCAACGGCTTCGAAATCGAGGCCACGGTCAAGCCGAGCCACGACTTCGAACTCTACGCAAATGTCGGCTACACACATACGGATTACGTCTATCTCGATCCGCGCGCCGGGATTCCGGCCGACAGCCCGTTGCCGGTTACACCCAAATGGACGCTGGGCCTTGGCGCGAGCTATACGATCCATACCGGCGTTGGCTCGATCGCGCCGCGCGCCGATTATAATTATCGCAGCGCCGTCCAATATGGCGCCGCCAACGCGCCGCTGGAGCATCAGGCCGGATATGGCCTGCTCAATCTCAGGGTGACCTGGACGGACCGGAGCGATCGGTTCTCGCTTGCGGCATTCGGGCTCAACGTCACTAATGTGCGATATTGGTCGAATGCCCAGGATGTCCGAGGGCCCCTCGGCGTGGCCTTCGCGCAGATTGGCGCACCTGCCGAATGGGGTGTCGAAGCGGGGTTCAAATTTTGATGACGGCGAGCGCCCTGGGTCCCGCAGAGGGCGCCGCTCTCCGCCGCTTCCTGGCGGTAGAGATCGTCATCAACGCGATCGCCAGCGGGATCTTGTCGGCCGTCTTTGTGTGGCTGATGTTCGGCGGGGTGGCCCAAGTCCCGCTGTGGGGGATGCACGGACTTGCCTTCGATCTCGTTCCGACGACCTTCATGATCACATTAATGATGACGCTGGGCCTTACCGTCTTTACGCGCTGGCGGTGCGCTACGGGTCGCGCACCGACCTGTGCGGGGGCGACCCGACTACCGCGCCGACTTTTCTGGCGGGCGCTCCTGCTTGCAGTCGTGCTCACGCTGATTCTGGTGCCGCCCGGCATAATTGCGCTCGGCATGCTGGGGCCGGACCCATGGCGTTACGGCTCCGTGATGCTGTTTAAGATCATCTACGGGGTCCTGCTCGCAGCAGCGATCACGCCGATCATCGTGCTTGCCGCCATGCGGGAAGCCTTTGCGTTTTCTAGACCGTGACGCTGACGCGGCGAGCCCTGCTCGGGCGTAGCGGGGCGCTGGCCGGACTCGCTGCACTGCCGTTTGTGATCGACGGCGAGTCGTTCCTGCTGTCGCCGGCCGAAGCGCGGGCAAAGCACCTGGGCTTCACCTCGCTCACGCACAGCGAAGCGCTCACCCTGGAGGCCTTTGGCGAGGTTCTGCTGCCCGGTGCAGCCAAGGCAGGCATTGCGCATTTCGTCGATCATCATGTCACCATAGCCTCGGCCGAAAGCCTGCTGATGGTGCGCTACCTGGATGTGGTCCCGCCCTATCTGGATTTCTACCGCGCTGGCCTTGCCGCGCTCGACCGCCACAGCATCAAGACCAGCGGCGGACGCTTCGTCGACCTGGCACCCGACAAAGCAATTGCCATGGTGCGCGCCATCTCCGTCGCGCCGGCGCCGGACTGGGCCGCTCCACCCTCACCGTTATTCTATTTTGCAATCCGCAGCGACGCGGTCGACGTGGTCTATGGCACCGAGGATGGATTCGAGAAGCTCGGCATCCCCTATATGCCGCACATCCTACCGGAAACTAAGTGGTAGAAGATCCCGTCGATGTCGTAATCGTGGGGGCCGGACAGGCAGGCAGTGTCTATGCGGCGGTACTGGCGGAAGCGGGGCGGTCGGTCCTGCTCCTCGAAAGCGGCCGCGGCTGGACGCTCGACAAGCTGGTTTCGTCGCAGATCTGGGCGCGCCGGCTGAAATGGGGCGGACCACCAGTCCGCTTCCGTGGGGACCGGCCTGGCTTCAGCCACAATCTGAATACGGGCTCCGGCTTGGGTGGCGCGGCGCTCCATCACTACGCGACATGGCCGCGCCTTCATGCTGCCGCCTTCCAGAGCAAGAGGCTGACCGGGAGGGGCATCGACTGGCCATTCGATTATGACGAACTCCGTCCCTGGTACGATCGAGTCCAGGAAGAGGTCGGCATTTCGGGGGATGCGGCGGCGGAGATTTGGCGGCCCCCGGGGGCCCCCTATCCCATGCTGCCACTGGCCAGGTTCGCGCAGGCCCGTGTTCTTGAACGTGGCTTTGCCGCACTCGGGTTGCCGACCGCCCCCCTTCCGGTGGCGATCACGTCCACGGCATACAAAGGGCGGCCACCCTGCCTCTATGATGGCTGGTGCGATGCAGGCTGCCCGATCGGTGCGCTCGCCAACCCGCTCGTCACGTGGCAGCCGCGCGCCATCGCGGCCGGGGCTCAGGTTAAGAGCGGCGCGAGCGTATTGCGTATTCTACCCGCAACGGGGACTCGCGCCGGCGGTGTGGACTATATCGACGCTTCGGGCACGCGGCGGACCAGGCGGGCGCGTCTCGTGGTGCTCGCGGCATCGGTCATCCAGAACCCTAGGCTGATGTTCAACTCCGCGTCGCCGACCTGGCCGAGCGGCCCAGGGAACGACCACGACCAGCTCGGGCGCAACCTGATGATGGACGGTACGGCACTGGTCTACGGCCTATTCGACGAGCCGACCGAGCCGCATCTCGGCGTCTCTGCCGGCCAGTTGACCAATCGTGTGCGGGGGGCCGATGATCGCCCCGGTGCGCCGCCGGGCAGTTACCAGTGGCAGATCGCACCGAGCATGAAGCCGAATGACATCTTCGGTGTCGCGGCAACGCGCCCGGACCTCTTCGGTCCCGCCCTGGAGGCGTTCATTGTCAAGGCGACGCGCTCGATCGCGAGCATGGTCGCGATGATCGAGCAGCTTCCGGATCCTTCGAACCGGGTGATACTCTCGCCCGACAGGGATCGGTACGGGATGCCGATGGCACTGGTCGAGCACCGCGTCGGGGCTCATCTGGAAGCCATGTGGGTGCATTGCCGCGGCGAAGGCCTGCGCGTGCTGGAGGCGGCGGGAGCTTCAGAAAGCTGGGCGGCCCCCTATGTCAGCGGTCACCTCGCAGGCGGGACGATCGCCGGTAATGATCCCGCGCAGTCGGTCGCCGATCCGTTCGGCCGTGTGCACGGTGTGTCCAACCTGATTTTGAGCGGCGCAGGGCTGTTTCCATCTACCGGAGGCGTCTCGCCGACATTTACGGTGACGGCACTCGCATTGCGGTCGGCCAGTCATATCCGTGATGAATGGAGTTCCTATGCCGCTTGAGCCCCATTCCGTTGCGATCATGGTACGGCCGAGCGGCTCATGCAGCCGCTCGGCGAGCACGATCCTGACGACGTTGGGCCGTCGCAATCACAACGGCAGACCGACATAGTTTTCGGCGATGACCTTTTGCATCGCCTCTGACGACGCGACAAAATCAAGCTCAGCGCTTTGCATGCGATGCTCGAACGCGCCGTCTTCCGGGAAGCGGTGCATCAGCTTGGTGAGGTACCAGCTGAACCGTTCGGCCTTCCAGATCCTCGCCAACGCGCGCGCCTGATAGCCCGCCAGACCTGACTCGTTCTGCCGACGGTAATGCGCGACCAGCGCCTCGGAGAGATAGGCGACGTCCGACGCCGCGAGATTGAGGCCCTTGGCCCCGGTCGGCGGCACGATGTGCGCGGCGTCGCCGGCAAGAAACAAACGCCCGTGCCGCATCGTCTCGAAAACATAGGAACGCAGCGGCGCAATCGAGATTTCGAGCGCCGGGCCGCGCACCACTGGCCTGCTGGCGAGCGGCGCGAAGCGGCGCTCCAGTTCGTCCCACAAGCGATCCGCCGGCCAGTTCTCGACCTTCTCGGTCAGCGGCACCTGAATATAATAGCGGCTGCGTGTCGGCGAGCGCATCGAAGCGAGCGCGAACCCTTCTTCGCCATTGGCGTAGATGAGTTCGTCATGACATGGCGGCACGTCGGCCAGGATGCCGAGCCAGCCGAACGGATATTCGCGCTCGAACTCGTGCATGGTACCGCCCGGAATAATCCTGCGCGACGGACCATGGAAACCATCGCAACCGCATATGAAGTCGGCTTCGATACGCTGATCGATGCCGTCCTTGCAGTACGTGACGCTGGGGTTCGCGCCATCGACCTCGTGAAGCGCGACGTCGCTCGCTTCGAAGACGATCGCCAGCCCACGCCCGGGCGCCGCGTCGATCAGGTCGCGGGTCACCTCGGTCTGGCCGTAAACGACGACATGCTTGCCGGTCAGCCGCGTGATCTCGATGCGGATCAGCTTCTCGCCATCAGCAAGATTGAACCCCTCCTCGTTCATGCCATGCGCGTTCAGTCCGGCATCGATGCCGAGCCGATGCAACAGGTCGGTCGCCACGCTTTCCAGCACGCCGGCGCGGATGCGGCTCTCGACATAGTCGCGCGTCTGGCGTTCGACGATGATGCAGTCGATCCCCTCTGCCCGCAGCAGATGCCCCAGCAACAGCCCCGCCGGGCCGGAACCGATGATCGCAACCTGGGTCTTCATGCGCGCAACTCCTTTTCGAGCGCGTCGAGCACGCGGTAGCAGGGCAGCACCTGCGCGACCGAGCTGTTCGGCTCGCGGCCTTCGCGGATCGCGGCGACGAATTCGCGGTCCTGCAATTCAATGCCGTTCATTGAGACATCGACCTGCGAAACGTTGATCTGCTCTTCCTTGCCGGTGAACAAATCGTCGTAGCGTGCGAGATAGGTCGCGGTGTCGCCGATATAGCGGAAGAACGTCCCGAGCGGCCCGTCATTGTTGAAGCTCAGCGACAGCGTGCAAATCGCGCCGCTTTCCGCCTTGAGCTGGATCGACATGTCCATCGCGATGCCGAGCTCGGGATGGATCGGCCCCTGGATTGCATTGGCCTTGACGATCGGCCCCGCTTGATAGGCGAACAGATCGACGGTGTGCGCGGCGTGGTGCCAAAGCAGATGATCGGTCCAGCTGCGCGCTTCGCCCTTGGCGTTCATGTTCTGGCGTCGGAAGAAATAGGTCTGCACGTCCATCTGTTGGATGGCGAATTCGCCGGCCGCGATGCGGTTGTGGATGAACTGGTGGCTCGGGTTGAAGCGGCGCGTGTGCCCGACCATGCAGGTGAGGTCGGTCGCCTGCTGCTTGGCAAGAACGGCTTCGGCATCGGCAAGGCTGTCGGCGAGCGGGATCTCGACCTGGACGTGCTTGCCGGCATCCATGCACTGGATTACCTGGTCGGCATGCATCTGTGTTGGCGTGCACAGGATGACGGCATCGACTCCCGACAGCGCGAGACTGTCGGCGAGATCCGTGCAGGCATGGCCGATACCGTATTTGGCGGCGATCGCTTGGGTTGGTTCGAGGCGCCGGCCGACAAGGCTGACGACTTCGACGCCGTCGATGTTCTTGAGGCCGTCGAGATGCTTTTCACCAAAGGCACCAGCGCCGGCGAGGGCGATTTTCATTCGCGTTCTCCTCCCCTCCCGCGTGCGGGAGGGGCTAGGGGTGGGCGCCTGCCATCGACAGGCGATAATGTCGGAGGAGAGCGCGAGCCCACCCCCTGCCCCCTCCCGCTCGCGCGAGGGGGAAGCTAGACAGGCTCCAACACGACATGACCGACCGCGGTATTGCTCGCCGGCACGTGATAATGCCGGTGCAACGTCCGCGTGGTCTTGCCGAGCGCGCCGCGCATAATCAGCCACATCACCATCTCGATCCCCTCCGAGCCGGCCTCGCGGAGATATTCGATATGCGGAATATGGCGCAGTACCTGGGTGTCGCCCTCGAGCCGGTCGAGAAAGCGATTGTCCCATTCCGCGTTGATCAGTCCGGCGCGCGGGCCCTGGAGCTGGTGGCTCATGCCCCCCGTGCCCCAAATCTGGACGTTGAGGTCCTCACCGAAGCTCTCTACCGCACGCGCGATCCCCTCGCCCAATGCCCAGCAGCGATTGCCCGTGGGCGGCGGATAGGTGACGACGTTGACCGCGATCGGGATGACCCGCACCGGCCATGCCTCGGGCGTGCCAAACACCATCGTCAGCGGCACCGTCAGGCCATGGTCGACGTCCATCTCGTTGATGATCGTCATGTCGAACTCGTCGATGATCAGGCTCTGCGCGATGTGCCAGGCGAGATCGGGATGGCCGATCACTGTCGGCACCTGCCGTGGTCCCCAGCCCTCATCGGCCGGGGCGAATTCCTCCGCGCAGCCGATCGCAAAGGTCGGGATGATCTTCATGTCGAAGGCCGAGGCATGGTCATTATAGACTAGGATCACGACGTCGGGCTTTTGCTCGGCTTCCCACTTTCTGGTCCAGTCATAACCGGCAAAGACGGGCTTCCAGTAATCCTCGCCAGTCCTGCCGAGATCGGAAGCCACGCCTAGCGCGGGAACATGGCTAGTCGCGATGCCGGCGGTAATGCGCGCCATCACTCCGCTCCCTTGTGGTTGTCGTGGGCGACTTCGCCAGCGCTGTTGGCATTCTTCGACCGCTGCCCATCGGGCGACCGGCCGCCGGCGAGCATCATCGCCGAATAATCTTCGAGGCTCATGCCCGACATGGTCGAAACCGCCTGGAGGAAGCTCTTGCCGTCGGTCGAGAACACCTTTGCCATGAAATAGATATTGCCGCCAAGATCGAGCAGCCGGTTGTAATCGCGGTCGAGCACAGCCTGTTTCTGCTCGTCGCTTAGCTTCCATTGATCGAGATAGGCGCGTTCATCGGCCTTCCAGCGCTCACGATTCTCCGCCTTCATCAGGCTCATTGCGAACTGGTTGAGGTGATATCCCTGGCGTGCCCGCGCAGCGGTGAAGACGCGTGTGCCCGGAATATCCTCCAACTCGGCGAGATAGGCATGGATGTCACGCGGCACGGTCATAAGCCTCTTGCCTTCAGTTTCGCGTCGAGCCGCGGAAAGACCCGGCGGGCATTGCCCTCGAAGATCGCATGGCGCTGCGCGTCGGTGATCGCCAACGCATCGACATAGCGCTTGGTGTCGTCGAAATATTGGCCGGTCCCGGGATCGACGCCACGCACCGCGCCGACCATCTCGCTGCCGAACAGGATGTTCTTGGTGTCGATCACCTTGGCGAGCAGATCGACGCCCGGCTGATGGTAAACGCAGGTGTCGAAGAACACATTGTTCATGACATGCCCGTCAAGGCTCGGTTGCTTGAGCATATCGGCGAGCCCGCGATAGCGCCCCCAATGATAGGGCACCGCACCGCCGCCATGCGGGATGATGAAGCGCAGCGACGGAAAATCCTTGAACAGGTCCCCCTCGATCAATTGCATGAAGGCGATAGTGTCCGCTGCGATATAATAAGCGCCGGTCGCATGCAGGCCCGGATTGCAGCTGCCCGAGACATGGATCATCGCCGGCACGTCGAGCTCGACCATCTTCTCGTAGAACGGGTACCAGAAGCGGTCGGTGAGCGGGGGGCTGGTAAAATGGCCGCCGCCGGGATCGGGGTTGAGGTTGCAGCCGATAAAGCCGAGTTCGGTCACGCAGCGCTCCAGTTCGGCGACCGACCCTGCCATATCCGCCTTGGTCGATTGCGGGAGCATGCACACGCCCGCGAAGATCTCCGGATAGAGGTCGATACAGCGCGCGATCAAATTGTTGTTGGCGCGCGCCCAGGCGAGACTGACCCCCTCGTCACCGACATGCGGCGCCATCGCCGAGGCGCGGGGCGAGAAGATCGTCATATCCGCGCCGCGCTCGCGCAGCAGCCGGAGCTGGTTCTTCTCCAGCGTCTCGCGAATCTCATCGTCCGAGATTGCCGGATATGGCGGTGGCGTATCGCCTGCCTTGAACGCAGCCTTCTGCGCGTCGCGCCAGTCGTTATGCGACGCTGGCGCTGTGGTGTAATGACCGTGGCAGTCGATGATCAGGGTCATGCGGCTTGCTTGTTGCCGAGCAGGAGCTCGAGCTTGACGGAGAGCGGCTGCGGCGCGCTGTGCCCAAGCAGCCCGATGGCACGCTGCCGTTCGACCGTGCCGCGCGTCATGGCGCTACCGGTGCCAAGCGCATCAAGCGTCTTGACCACTTCCTCCATCTCCGCGGCGCGGCGCAGACCGTGCACCATCATGCGCTCGAGATTATAGTCCGCCTTGGCGGCCCAGTCCGTACCGGGCCAACTGGCATTGAGCGCGGCGACTGCCTCTTCGCGAATGCCCGCCGCCTCCGCCGCGAGGATCCACTCTGCCGTCAGCGCCTCGATGCCCTTGACCATCACCGAACGGATCATCTTGATCGACGAGGCCTTGCCCACGCCACCGGCGATGACACTCACATTGGTGAAGCCCATCGCGCGCAACTGCGCCGCGCCGGCCTCGGCATGTGGGCCGCTGACCAGCAACGGTACGCCAAGGCGCTGCGGATGGACCGGCGCGAGCACCGCGACGTCGACATAGCGCCCACCGGCCGCCTCGACTGCCTGTGCGGCCTCGCGCTTGGTCTCGGGTGCCACGCTGTTCATATCGAGCCACAATGCGCCCGCGCGTAGCAGGTCCGCGGCATGTTGCGCGGCGGGCAATGCCTGATCAGCGGTGACGAGGCTCAATACCGTATCGGCGTCACGCAATGCCTCTGCGGCGGTCGATACGCCGATCACGTCGGCCCGCGCATAATCGGCAAGCTTGGCGGTGCGCATTTCAACCATATCGGTTTTCAGATCATAGGCTCGAGCGCGCAGCGAGCCACCGGCAAATGCGGCCGCGGCTTCCCCAAAGCCGATAAAGGCGACGCTGCTCTCCATCGCCCGGGCCTAGACCGGGGCTATGGCGAGCTGCCAATCGCTTTGCCGGTGACGCGATCAGTTTTCTGAAAGTCTTGTTTTACCGGCAGCCTCCACCACCAGCGTGACGAAGCGCGATTGCGCACCGGCAGGGCGCCAGCCGGTACGTGTGCTGATGCCGATCGTGCGATCGCCACCAGCCAGTCGATGATCGATTACCGTGAGGATGCCAGCGTCGAGCTCCAGCGCCACCTGGTCGGGCGATAACAAGGTTAGAAAGTCGCTGTCGCGCAACACGCCGCGTATCGTCATCACCGATCCGCATTCGATGGGTGCGGCGGGCAGCGCGGCCCCTGCAAACATCGCTTCCCAATGATGCCGCAGCGGCGTGGCGCGTTGCCCGACGATCCACGGCATCTCCGCCAGCGCGGCAAGCGACACGTTGCGTCGTCCGGCTAGCGGATGCCCCGCGCGACCGATCACGACCAGTTGATCGACCATCAGCGCGGTTTGGTCGATATCGGGCGGGGCTTCCTCGCGCAGTGCGCCGATCATCAGGTCGATGATGCCGTCACGCAGCGGATCGACCAGTTCGCGCCACGATCCTTCAACCACCTCGACATTTGCCCCCGGTATCTCGCGAGCGAAACGCGCCAGTACGCGCGGCAGGATCAGCGCGCGGCACAAGGGCATCGCCCCGATGACAATGCGCGCGCTGCCCTTCCCTTCTGATGGGTCGATATCCACCATGGCCGCCGCGATCTCTGCCGCGGCAAGGCGTACGCCGCGCGCAAGACGGCGTCCGGCCGCGGTCAGTGCAACACCGCGCCCGCGCCGCTCGGCCAGTGGGGTCACGCATAATTGTTCGAGGTTGCGCACCGCACGATGGAGCGCGGGCTGCGAAAGCCCGGTGTCGCCCGCCGCGCCGACGAAGCTTCCCGCATCGGTGAGGGCGAGAAAGGCGCGTAGCTGCGTTGCGGTCATCAGCAGTTCGGGTCGGGCAAAACCTCGCGCGCTGCGGGATGATCCGCGCCCACCGCCGGCCAGGTGACCCAGAGCCGCGTCGGCGCGTTCGGCGAGGATGGTTCCTTCCGCCGTTGCGCGCATGCCGTCCGGCCGCCGCTCGAACAGCGCGACGCCGAGCTGGCGTTCGAGCTTGGCCAACCCCTGCGTCAGCGCCGGCTGCGACAGACTCACCGCCTCGGCTGCCGAACTCATGCTGCCCCGCGCGGCGATCGCCGAGAGGGCACGCAAGTGGCGAAGGTTGAGATCGAACGGGTGCACCTCGGAAAACATAGCAAAAACTTATCAGCATGCCACTAATGTGACTTGCTCCGAGGCACCGCCCCATCCCATCGCATATGATTGCAGAGCAGGAGAGAGCGATATGGCCAGTGTGGTGCGCAACATCGAACGCGCCGATCCGCACGTGATCGACGGGCTGGGCCAGGCCGGCGTCGCCACGGTGCATGAGGCGCAGGGTCGCATCGGCCTGCTCGCGAGCCGGCTGCGGCCGATCTATCCTGGCGCGCGGATCGCCGGTTCCGCGGTGACGATCTCCGCTCCGCCCGGCGACAATTGGATGATCCATGTCGCGATCGAACAACTTCAGGCCGGCGACATCCTCGTCCTCGCCCCGACCAGTCCGTGCGAAGACGGCTATCTCGGCGACCTGCTCGCCACCTCGGCCGTCGCGCGCGGCTGTCGCGGGCTGGTGATCGACGCCGGGGTGCGCGACGTGCGCGACCTGACGCAGATGGGTTTTCCGGTGTGGTCGAAGGCCGTGTTCGCGCAAGGCACGGTCAAGGCGACGCTCGGTTCCGTCAACGTGCCGATCGTGTGCGCCGGGGCCGCGATCACTCCAGGCGATGTGATCGTCGCCGATGACGACGGCGTCTGCGTGGTCAAACGCGCGGATGCCGCGACCGTACTGGCAGCGGCGCAGGCGCGCGAGGCCAATGAAGAGTCGAAGCGTCAGCGCCTCGCGTCGGGCGAGCTCGGTCTCGATATCTACGCCATGCGCGGCAAGCTCGAGGCGATGGGGCTGAAATATGAGTAAGGCTCTCTGCTCCCTCTCCCATTGGGAGAGGGAAGGGGCCCATTGCGCAAGCAACGGGAAGGGTGAGGTCAGCGCGACAGCCTCGACCCTCACCCTTCCGCAGCTTCGCTGCTCGCTCCCGCTCCCACAGGGAGCGAGAATTTGAACGGCACTCCCTGCATGTGGATGCGCGGCGGCACGTCGAAGGGCGGCTTCTTCGTCGCCGACGACCTGCCCGCCGACACCACCGCGCGCGACGCCTTCCTGCTTCGCGTGATGGGCTCGCCCAACCCGCGCCAGATCGACGGTATGGGCGGTGCCGACCCCCTCAGCTCCAAGGTCGCGGTTGTGTCGAGATCGGCGCGCGAGGGCGTCGATGTCGACTACCTGTTCCTGCAGATATTTGTCGATCAGGCGATCGTCACCGATGCGCAGAATTGCGGCAACATGCTCGCCGGTGTCGGCCCGTTCGCAATCGAGCGCGGGCTGGTCGCGGCGACCGGTGACGAGACGTCGGTGGCGATCTTCATGGTCAATACCGGGCAGATCGCCATCGCCAATGTGCAGACGCCGGGCGGCGTCCCCACTTATGACGGCGACGCGCGCATCGACGGCGTGCCGGGCAGCGCGGCCCCTGTCCCGCTCGAATTCCGCGACACCGCCGGCTCGTCCTGCGGCGCGTTGCTGCCGACCAGCAATGCGGTGGACGTGATCGACGGCGTCGCCTGCACGCTGATCGACAACGGCATGCCATGCGTGGTGTTCAAGGCGACCGATGTCGGCGCCACCGGTTACGAGGACCGCGACACTCTCGACGCCGCGACCGAGCTCAAGGCGAGGATCGAGGCGATCCGCCTCAAGGCTGGCCCGATGATGAACCTTGGCGACGTGGCCGAAAAGTCGGTCCCCAAGATGATGCTCGTCGCCCCGCCGGCACTGGGTGGCGCGGTGACGGCACGCAGCTTCATTCCCCACCGTGCCCATGCGACGATCGGCGTGCTCGGCGCGGTCAGCGTCGCGACGGCCTGCCTCGTGGCCGGCTCGCCGGCCGCCGAGGTCGCGTCGATTCCGGATGGCGCGCGCAAGACATTGTCGGTCGAGCATCCCACCGGCGAGATGAGCTGTGTGCTCGAACTCGATGACGCGGGCACCGTAATCAGCGCGGCCCTGCTGCGCACCGCACGCAAGCTGATGGACGGAAAGGTGTTCGGATGAGCGTCGCCAGCGAGGACCGGATCAAGAGCTGGACGCAAACGCCATCGACACCGCATTTCGTGCCGCCGCCCGGCGCGGTCGACGCGCACTGTCATGTCTTCGGCCCTGCTGCGCAGTTTCCCTTTTCGGCCAAGGCGAAATATCTGCCGCAGGATGCCAGGCCGGACATGCTGTTCGCGCTGCGCGACAGGCTTGGCTTCACCCGGAATGTCATCGTTCAGGCAAGCTGTCACGGCACCGACAACAGCGCGACGCTCAACGCCATCGCCACTGCTAACGGCATGGCGCGCGGGGTCGCGGTGGTCGATCCGGCGATCAGCCAAGCCGAGCTTGCCGCGCTGCACGAGGGCGGCATGCGCGGCATCCGTTTCAACTTCCTCAAACGGCTGGTCGATGACGCGCCCAAGGACAAGTTCCTCGCGGTCGCGGGGCGGCTGCCCGCGGGCTGGCACGTCGTCGTCTATTTCGAGGCAGATATCCTCAGGGGATTGCGCCCCTTCCTCGACGCTATCCCCGTCCCCCTCGTCATCGACCATATGGGCCGGCCCGACGTCGCGAAGGGGCCTGACGGCGTCGATATGCGTGCGTTTCGCAGCCTGCTCGACTCCCGCCCGGATGTGCACGTCAAGGTCACCTGCCCCGATCGGCTCGATGCGAAGGGGCCGCCCTGGGACGACTTCGCAGCCGCTGTTCGACCTTTGGTCGAGGATTATCCCGATCGCGTTCTGTGGGGCACCGACTGGCCGCACCCCAATATGCAGGACGCGATCCCTGACGATGGCGCGCTGGTCGACATGATCCCGCGCATCGCTCCGACCGCCGAGCTGCAGCGCAAGCTGCTGATCGACAATCCGATGCGGCTGTACTGGAACGACTGACCTAGCGCGAGGCCAGTGCCGGGTCGCGACGGCACGAATAGGACGCCCCGTCGTCAGCATTACTCTTGCCGTCATAGACCGCGCTTGCCGGGAATGGACAGAGAGCGCGGGTGAAGCGGTGACGATCGGCGACGATCCGCGTCGCGACGATGCGGCCGGGTGCGCGCCGGTGTTCGACCTAGTCGATCAGCGACCCCAATATGTCGTGCGAAGGATCGGACGGCGCGGCGATGTGGCCCGAGCCGCCGCACTGATCTGCGCCGGGCTCGCCCTGGCATTGATACATGCCGGCACCATGAACAGGCACCGCGATGGTGCGCCCGTGCCATAAACGCCTTGTAGCAACGCGATCGATAAGCTATGCCATATAGCAATCATAGGAGAGGGTCGAAATGGCAACGCAAGTCTCAATGCTCGTGGGCGGACAGCCGCATGAAACCCTGACCAGCTTCGAACGCCGCAATCCCGTTACCGGCGAAGTCGCGAGCACCGCCGGCGCAGCCACGGTCGATGACGCGAACGCCGCGGCCAATGCCGCCGCTGCCGCCTTCCCGGCATGGTCGGCACTTGGCCCCAATGCGCGGCGCGCGCTGCTCAACAAGGCGGCCGATGCGCTCGAAGCCAAGGCGCCCCAGTTCATCGACGCGATGATGTCGGAGATCGGCGCGACCCAGGGCTGGGCAGGCTTCAACCTGATGCTCGCTGCCGGCATCGTGCGCGAGGCAGCGGCGATGACCACCCAGATCGGCGGCGAGGTGATCCCGTCGGACAAGCCCGGCTGCATCGCCATGGCGTTGCGCGAGCCGGTAGGCGTGATCCTCGGCATCGCGCCCTGGAACGCCCCGATCATCCTCGGCGTGCGCGCCATCGCGATGCCGCTGGCGTGCGGTAACACGGTGGTGCTCAAGGCCAGCGAGCAATGCCCGCGCACCCATGCGCTGATTATCGAGGCGTTCAACGAGGCCGGCCTGCCCGAGGGTGCGGTCAATCTCGTCACCAATGCGCCGTCGGACGCGGGCGAGATCGTCGGCGCGCTGATCGACAACCCGCATGTGCGGCGCATAAACTTCACCGGCTCGACTGCGGTCGGCCGGATCATCGCGGTGCGCGCGGCACAGAACCTCAAGCCGGTATTGCTAGAACTGGGTGGCAAGTCACCGATGATCGTGCTCGACGACGCCGATCTCGACGAGGCCGTGAAAGCCGCGGCTTTCGGCGCGTTCATGAATTCGGGCCAGATCTGCATGTCGACCGAGCGCATCATCGTCGTCGATAGCGTCGCCGATGCGTTCGTCGAGAAGTTCGCCGCCAAGGTCGGCTCGATGCCGGTCGGCGATCCGCGCGAGGGCAAGACGCCGCTCGGCGCGGTGGTCGACCAGAAGACCGTCGATCATGTGAAAAGCCTGATCGCCGATGCCCTCGGTGCCGGTGCGACCCAGGTCAATGGCGGCGACGGCAGCGGTGTGCTGATGCCGGCGCATGTCATCGACAAGGTTACGCCCGAGATGAAGCTGTTCCGCGACGAGAGCTTCGGCCCCGTCGTCGCCATCATCCGCGCGAAGGACGAGGCCGAGGCGATCGCGCTGGCCAACGACACGGAATATGGCCTGTCCGCCGCCGTCTTCACCCGCGACACCGCGCGCGGTCTGCGCGTCGCGCGCCAGATCAAATCGGGCATCTGCCACGTCAACGGCCCGACCGTACATGACGAGGCGCAGATGCCGTTCGGTGGCACCAAGGGCTCCGGTTACGGCCGCTTTGGCGGCAAGGCCGGCATCGACAGCTTCACCGAGTTGCGCTGGGTCACAATCGAGACCCAGCCCGGCCACTATCCCATCTGACCTTCTTGCCCCTCCCTGGAAGGGAGGGAGCGGGGGTGGGTGTTTGCCACAACCACCACCGCCCGAGGCCGACCCACCCCAACCCCTCCCTTCCAGGGAGGGGCGAAAAAGAGACAAAAGATGACCGAGACCAGCCCGCAGGGCACCGTCGCCTATGAAATCGTCGACCGTATTGCCTTGGTGAAGTTCAACCGCCCGGACAAGCGCAACTGCATGTCCCCGACGCTCAACCGCGAGATGATGGAAGTGCTCGACGCGCTCGAACATCGCGACGATGTCGGCGGACTGGTGCTGACCGGCGAAGGCACCGCCTGGTCGGCGGGCATGGATCTCAAGGAATATTTCCGCGAAACCGAAGCCAAGGGCCTCGGCGCCACGCGTCAGGCGCAGCGCGAAAGCTATGGCTGGTGGCGCCGCCTGCGCTGGTATCAGAAGCCGACCATCGCGATGGTCAATGGCTGGTGCTTCGGTGGCGGCTATGGGCCGTTGTTCGCTTGCGACCTCGCCTTTGCGGCCGAGGAAGCGCAGTTCGGCCTGAGCGAGATCAACTGGGGCATCCTGCCCGGCGGCGGCGCGACCAAGGTCGCGGTCGAGCTGCTGCCGTTCCGCAAGGCGATGTACCATGCGATGATGGGCGAGAATGTCGACGGCAAGACGGCGGCCGAATGGGGCCTGGTCAATGAGGCATTGCCGCTCGCCGATCTCAAGGAGCGCGTCACCGAGGTCGCCAACGTGCTGCTCAAGAAGAATCCGGTCGCGCTCAAGGCGACCAAGGATGCGGTCCGCCGCGTCGGCGTGCTGAGCTATGACGATGCCGAGGATTATCTGATCCGCGCGCAGGAAGCGGCCAACAGCTACGACAATGAAGGGCGCAAGGAAGGCATCAAGCAGTTCATCGACGACAAGACCTTCAAGCCCGGTCTTGGCGCCTATGATCGGTCGAAGCAGCAGGTCTGAGCCCGACGCCATGACCATCGACACGCTCGCCCCGCCGCGCCTGGGCTCGCTCGACCGCCTGCTCCGGCCGCGATCGGTGGCGATCGTCGGCGCCTCGGAAAAGCCCGGCGCGCTCGGCAACCAGGTGCTCGCCAATCTTGAGCGCCATGGTTTCGCCGGCGACATCCACCTGATCAACCCGCGGCGCGGGGTGATCGCCGGGCGCCAGTCGCTCGGTTCGGTGGACGAGCTTCCCGAAGGGGTCGACGCGGCGGTGCTGGCGATCCCCGGCGCGGCGGTGCTGCCGACGATCCGCGCGCTGGCGGCGCGCGGCGTCGGCGCAGCGGTGATCTTCTCGGCCGGTTTTGCCGAGGGTGGTGAAGAAGGCCTCGCGGCGCAGCGCGAGCTGGCGCGGATCGCCGCCGAAAGCGGCATGATCATCGAGGGCCCCAACTGCCTCGGCCTGACCAACTATGTCGATGGCGTAGCGCTGACCTTCGTCGAGACCTCGTCGGAGCGGCTCGGTGATCGCCCCGGTATCGGCATTGTCTCGCAATCGGGCGCCATGGCGGTGGTGCTCGGCACGACGCTGATGGCGAAGGAGTTGGGGGTTTCCCTGTCGGTGTCGACCGGCAACGAGGCCGCCTCGGGGGTCGAGGACTATGTCGATTATCTGATCGACGATCCGCATACCCATGTCATCGCGATGATCGTCGAGCAGTTTCGCAAACCGGCCCGTTTCCTCGCGCTGGCCGAACGGGCGCGCGTCGCAGGCAAGCCGATCGTCCTGCTCCACCCGGGCACGTCGAGCGCCGCGCGCGAATCCGCCGCGACGCACACCGGTGCGATGGCTGGCGACTGGCAGGTGATGAAGACCAAGGTCGAGCGCGCCGGGGTGATCCTCGCCGATACGCTCGAGGAACTCGGCGACCTGACCGATCTGGCGCTACGCTGCGGTGCGATGCCGGCCGGCGGTTGCGCGGTGCTGACCGAATCCGGCGCGTTCAAGGCGCTGACGCTCGATCTGTGCGAAAAGATCGGTCTCGCCTTGCCGGCGCCCGCCGAGGCAACCGCGGCGCAATTGCGTGCCGCGATTCCCGACTTCATTCCGGTCAGCAACCCGATGGACCTGACCGCGCAGGCGCTGGTCGATCCCGACCTTTATCGGCGTACGCTGGCGCCGTTGCTCGACGATGATCGCTTCGGTTGCATCGTTCTCGGCATCATCCAGACCGACGCGGCGACGGCGCGGCTGAAGTTCGAGCCGATCATCGCCGCGATCGAGGCGCTGCGGCCGACCAAGCCGGTGATCTTCGCCGGGCTCGACGACGGTGCACCGGTGCCGCCGGCTTACGTCGCGGCGCTGCGCGCGCTCGGCGTGCCCTATTTCCCGTCACCCGACCGCGCCTTTCGCGCGCTGGCCGCGCTGGCGCGGGCCGCGGCGCGCGACGTCACGCGGGCATCGTATGCGCCGCTCGCGATCGACGCGATTCCGCCCGGCGTGATCCCGGAATATCGCGCCAAGCAATTGCTCGCCCCGCTCGGCGTGCCGTTCCCGCGTGGCGGCTTTGCTACGTCGCTCGACGCGGCACAGAAGGTCGCCGCGTCGATCGGCTATCCCGTGGTGATCAAGGCGCAAGCCGCCGCGCTCAGCCACAAGAGCGACGCCGGCGGCGTGATCCTCAATCTCGCCGACGAAGCGGCGCTGGCGCGCGGCTGGGATGAGCTCCACGCCAATATCGCGCGCCATGCGCCCGGCATGGTGCTCGACGGCGTGCTGGTCGAAGCGATGGGCCAGCGCGGCGTCGAGCTGATTGTCGGCGCGCGCAACGACCCGGAATGGGGCCCGGTGATCCTGGTCGGCTTTGGCGGGGTGCAGGCCGAGATTTTGCAGGACGTGCGGCTGTTGCCGTCCGACCTGCCCCGCGCGGCGATCGCCGCCGAGCTGCGCCTGCTCAAGGGCGGCGCGCTGCTCGATGGCTGGCGTGGCAGTCCGGCGCTTGACGTCGACGCGGTCGCCGACATCGTCATCGCGCTGAGTCGTTTGCTCGAAGCGGCGCCGTCGATCCGCGAGATCGATCTCAACCCGGTGGTGGTCTATCCCATGGGGCAGGGTGCCATCGCGCTCGACGCGCTGATCTATGGCGAGGCAGCTTGATCGACCGATAGCGTCACTGGCGCCTGCGCAGTCTGCGTCAGCGGTCCTGCGCCTCGATCCGGCTGAGCAGGTCGATCAGCGCCGTGCGCTCGTCAGCGCTCAGGTCGGACAGCAAGCGATCCTCGTGCGCGCGGATGCGTGACACGCACTGCTCGAACATCGCCTCGCCAGCAGCCGACAACGCCAGCGAAAAGGCGCGCCGGTCCTCCGGCGCGACCTTGCGGTCGACGAGGTCGCGATCGGTCAGTTCGTTGATCAACGACACCATGTTGGCGCGCTTGATGCCGAGCGCACGTCCCGCCGCGCCCTGGTTGATCCCGGGATTGGCCTTGACGATCGACATGATGCCGAACAGCACCTGCCTGATCCCGGTGCCGTCGAGCGTGCGCGAAAAATCATTGCCGACCACCGTCGATGCGCGGCGCAGATGATAACCGACCAGGCCGGCGAGATCCCCGATCGTCACCTCGTCCGCGATGCTCGCCGTTACTGCGCGTGCCAAAATACCCACTCCCCGTTTGCGCCGATCATGCCGCCGGCCGATGGCGCGCTCAAGACACCATCAGCAGCCGCCGTCGCGCAGTGAACAACGCGAACGCCGCAACCAGCGAGCCCATCGCCATCAGCACGGCGACCGTCGCCAGGCCATGGCCGGCCGCGAACAGGAACCCGGCCAGCGCCGGCGCCAGCGCCGATCCGCCGCGCCCGACTCCGATGACGAAGCCGGTTGCGGTCGCCCGCAGATGCGTCGGAAAAGACGCGGCAAGCAGCGCATAGAGACCGACGATGCCGGCATTGGTGGCAAAGACCGCGATCGCGGCGATCAACGACAGCGAACCGAGGTCGCTTTGTCCCTGGCCGAAGGCAATGACGGCGAAGGTCGACACGAGCATTGCGGTGATGGTCAGCGTGTACAGGCGCAGGCGCGCCGTCATCAGGCCCAGCAACAGCGATCCCGAGGCGCCCCCGATGCTCGCCCATACCAGCACGCCTGCCGCGAGCGGCGGCGCGAAACCCATGTCGACGACGATCTTCGGAATCCATTTGAGGATGAAGTAGAAGGTCATGACGTGTGCGAGATAGGCGATCGTCAACACGGTGGTCAGCGGTACGAACGCAGGGGCGAAAAGCTCCGCCACGCGGATGCGACGCGGCTTCGCCGTAACCTCGGGCAGGGCGTCGATCGCGGCATGACCCATGCGCGCCAGCGTGCGGTTGATCCGCAGCAGCGCGTCGGGGCGGCGCTGCTCCATCAGGAACGCGATCGACTCCGGGGCGAACAGCAGGACCAGCGGGATGAAGCAGGTCGTAGCGATGCCGCCGAACACGAACACGGCGAGCCAGCCATGATCGGCCAGCAGCCGCGCCGAAACCAGACCGCCAATGATGGTACCGACGGGGTATCCGCCTGCCATCAAGACCACGGCGAGATTGCGGCGCCCGGCGCTGGCGACCTCGGCGACCGCGGCATTGGTCGCTGCGAGCATGCCGCCGATGCCAAGGCCGGTCACCACGCGCCAGATCGACAATGTCGTGACGTCATGCGCCGTCGCAGCCCCGAACATGCCGAACGCCATGCCGACCAGGCAGCCGAGGATCGTCAGCCGGCGGCCGATACGGTCGGCCACCCCGCCGAGCAGCAGCGATCCCGCCGCCATGCCGATCAACTCCATCGACAGGACCACGCCGAGCGCGGCGCGGTCGATCCCCCAATCCTTGGCGATGCCCGGCGAGGCGAAGCTGATCGACAGCACGTCGAAACCGTCAAGCGCGTTGAGCCCGATCATCACGGCGACGACCGCCCATTGAAATCGCGACATCGCTTCGCGATCGATGATCGCGCGCGGATCGGTTGCCATCAGCCCCTCCTTATTTGCCAGGACTGTGGCGTTCATTGCTATGTCACGCAACAAATTATTCGTACTTTTGCTTTACCCGACGCCGATGACGAGCCGGGTCGGGCTGCGAAAATTGGAAGACGGCACCCAGGACAGTTTCTCGTCGACGCGGCAATAGTCGGGAACGACCGCCAGAAACTCCTGAAAGGCAATCTGCGCGGCAAGCCGTGCGATCATCGCACCGAGGCAGGAATGGACCCCGCCGCCGAAGCCGAGATGCGCCTTGGGCCGACGCGCGATATCGTAACGGTCGGGATCGTCGAACTTGCGTGGGTCGCGATTGGCCGAGCCATAACAGAGCATCACAAAGTCGCCGGCGCGCATCGTCTGGCCGTGCACCTCATGATCCTGGGTCAGGCAGCGTTTGAAGCGCTGCGCCGACGTGTTGTAACGTAGCGACTCCTCGATCGCATCGGGAATACGCGCCGGATCGGCGACCAGCGCGCGTCGCGCATCCGGGTGATCGGCGAGGTTCAGCCCGAACATCGCCATGAACCCCGACAGCGATTCGATCCCCGCCATGATCAGCGTGGTGACGGTCAACTGCACCTCGCGATCGAGCAGCTTCTCGCCGTCGATCTCCGCGGTGATGAAATTCGACAGCAGGTCGTTGCCCGGATTCTTCTTGCGTTCCGCGACGAGCGATGCCGCGAAATCGGCCATCCAGGCATAGGCCGCGAGATGTTCCGGGCCCTTCTGCCGCGTGACCGGATCGGTCTGGACCATCAGAATCGCCTTGTCGCGCACCGTGTCGCGCAGGTCGAGCGGCATGGCGAACAGGTGGAAGAGCAGGTCGACCGTGACCTTGGCGGTATAGTCGCCGACCAGATCGAAGCTCGATCGCCCGGCGAGTGGCGCGAGGTGGGCACGGCACAGGTCGCGTGTCGGATCGAGGATATGGTCGAGCGCGCTGCGTGTGACCGCCTTCTGGATCAGGCCGCGCAGGCGATCATGCCGCGGCGGATCGGTCGTGCCGAGGGTTGCGCCGGCGCGGCCGGGCAGTTCGTCGATGAGATTGCCCTGCGCCGACGAGAACAGGCGCCAGTTGCTCAGCGCGCCGAGGATGTCGTCGTAGCGCGACAACACCCACATGCCGGCCTCTTCGCTCCAGAAGCAGGGATGGTCCTCGCGCAGGGTGCGATAGGCGGGGAAGGGATCAGCGTCGGTTTGCGGCGCATAGGGATCGAAGCGGAACGTCGTCTGGTCCGCCGTCGCGCGCTGGATCGTCCGCAGGTCTGCCATCTACGCCTCCTGATGCTCAATTAGTATGGCATATAACAAAATGGCGGCGCGCTGTTTGACCGACGTCAAAAGACGGGTCCCGCTTTGCGCGGTTCGACGCCCGTCGCGCGCGGCAACGGCGTAGCTCCGGGTAGCTGCTTGCAGAATTCGCGGCACGTGGCTGATCGCGCCGACCTCAGGTCGATATGTCAGGCCCGTGGCAACAGCAGTTTCACCTTACGGATTTTCCTCCGCGCGAAAGCGGCTTTGCGCGCCGAGCCGGATCGGGGCGTTGGCCGCGCCATAGCCGGGATAGGCGCCGCGCCGTTCGACGATCTCGAAGAAGAAGCGCTTTTCGAACGCGCGGGTATAGATCTGCCAATATTCGTTGCCGCCCTCGTCGCGGTCGAACAGGATATTGCGCGCGCGCATCTCGGCGATCAAATCGTCGGCGAGGCCGAAGCGTGCGACCAGGTCGTCATAATAATTGGCCGGGATCGGCAGCAGCGCGACGCCGCCCGCGGCGAGTTTGCGCGCGGTGGCGAAGATATCGCGCGTGGTGAAGGCGATATGCTGGAATCCGGCACCGAACACATTGCCGATGAAGCGCGACGACAGCGTGCCGCGCCCGCCAGACGCGTTCATCGTCACACGGAACGCCCCGTCATTGCTCTCGATCGCCCGACTCTGCACCAGCCCTGCGGGGTCGGGAATGTCGAGTTCGGCCTGCTTGTTAACGTCGAACAATGCGGTCCAGTAGAGCTGCCACGACAGGAATTCATCGATATCGACCGAGGCCGCGACGTGGTCGATGCGCCCGAGCCCGGCATCGTCACCGGCGCCCTCGATCGTACGGAATTCGCTGGCCCAGATCCGGTCGATCGCGTCACCTTCCATCAGATAGACCAGACTGCCGCCAACCCCGCGCAAGGCGGGCATCGCGGCGGTGTCGCGCGCGCCGTCGTCGAAGCGCTGGATGTCGAGCGCGCGCGCGCGGCGCAGCGTCGCGTCGGGGTTCGGCACGCTGAGCCCGACCGCGCTGATTGCGGCGCCATGGACGATGTCGTAGGAATGGGCGAAGCCGCGCTGCTCGCGGTTGACCACGAGGTTGATCGACCCCTGCGACCAGCGATCGACCTGCTTGCTGCGGTGTCGCCCGACCTTGCTGAAGCCCATGCCCGA